>JBEBOQ010000149.1:0-10769 GCA_040396375.1 Achromobacter xylosoxidans | reverse complement strand
TTCGGGCTTGCCATGTCATCTCCATTAGATAAAAGGGTCGAGGGCTGTGCCGCTCTCGACTGGCATAAAAGAGGGAAGCAATAAGCGTGCCAGGTTCTACCCCCGGGATTGCCCGGGGGTTTGGCAGGTCAGGGAAAAATGTAGCACCGTTTTGGTGCAAAGCGTGGGGCATGGATGCCCCACTTTGGTGCCTGATTGCTACAGGAACATTTCCTGCAGGTCATTGAGGAATCTCCAGCCCAGGGGCGTAGCCCGCAGACGGGTGGGATCGGCGTCCAGCAGGCCCCGTTTGGAGGCTGCCTCCAATTGGTGCGCAATGGCGGCCAGCGACAATCCGGTGCGCTCGCTGAACATCGTGGTGGCCACGCCGTCCTTCAGGCGCAGGGCGTTCAACATGAACTCGAACGGCAATTCATCCGGGCCCACCTGGCGGTTTTCCGACAGGTGGCTGCCGTCGCGGGCCATGGCGGCCTGCATCCAGGATTCGGGGCTGCGCAGCCGCGCCTCCCGCACGATGCGGTCATGGAACGACAGCTTGCCGTGCGCGCCCGGCCCCAGGCCCAGGTAGTCGCCGAATTCCCAGTAATTCATATTGTGGCGGCAGCGCGCCCCGGGCTTGGCGTAGGCCGACACCTCGTAGCGGGCCAAGCCGGCCGCGGCCAGTTCGGCCTCGACCGCGTCCTGCATGGCCGCGCTGGTGTCGTCGTCCGGCAGGTCTTCAGGCGGGAACTTGGCGAACACCGTATTGGGCTCCATCGTCAGGTGATAGAGCGACAGGTGTTCCGTGCCAAAGCCGATGGCCTGGCGCAGGTCGGCCACACAGGCCTCCAGCGTCTGCCCCGGCAGGGCAAACATCATGTCCAGGTTGACACGGGCCGCAGCGCGCTGGGCCATCTCGATGGCGGCGCGGGCCTGGGCCGAATCATGGATGCGGCCCAGCTTTTTCAGTTGGGCGTCGTCAAAACTCTGGATGCCCAGCGAAAACCGGGTCACGCCGCTGGCCGCGTAGTCGCGGAAACGGTCGGCCTCGGCGGTGCCGGGGTTGGCTTCCATGGTGATTTCGGCGTCGGGCCACATGTTCAGACAGGCGCGCAGCATCGCCAGCAGCTCGTCCAGCCCGGCGGCCGACAACAGGCTGGGCGTGCCGCCGCCAATGAACACCGACACCACCTGGCGGCCCCAGATGGACGGCAACGCCTGTTCCAGGTCGCTGCGCAGTGCATCCAGGTAGGCGCGTTCGGGGATTTCGCCAGGCGCCGCGTGGGAATTGAAGTCGCAATACGGGCACTTGCGCACGCACCAAGGCACGTGCACATACACCGACAGCGGCGGCAGGCTGGTCAGCGTGGCGCCAGCGGGGGTGACCAGGCGCGGGCGGGCCGCGCCCATTTCAGAGCGGATGGGTATGGTGATGGACATGCGGTGTTCCTGGACGCGGCGTAGGCGCCGGCGTCATCAAGCCTGATTCAGCTTGCCCAGCAGCTCGCGCAAGGCGCGGGCGCGGTGGCTGATGGCGTTCTTTTCCTCGGGATCGAGCGAGGCGGCCGTCAGCCCCAGGTCGGGCAAATAAAAGTGCGGGTCGTAGCCAAAGCCGTTGGCGCCTTCGGGCTGGTCGATGATTTCGCCGTGCCACAGGCCTTCGCCGATCAGGGGTCGCGGGTCGTTTTCGCTGCGCACCAGCGCCAGCACCGCCACGTACCAGGCGCTGCGATCGGTGGCCGAGGCCAGCTTGGAAACCAGCAACGCGTTGTTGGCTTGGTCGGACTTTTCACCGCCATGCATCTTGGCGTAGCGAGCGGAATACACGCCCGGGGCGCCATCCAGCGCGGCCACGCACAGGCCGGAATCGTCGGCCAGCGCGGGCAGGCCCGTCAAACGGCTGGCGTGGCGGGCCTTGGTCAGCGCGTTTTCGACAAAGGTGACGTGCGGCTCTTCGGCCTCGGGCACGCCCAGTTCGCCCTGCGGCACCAGTTCGATGCCGAGCGGCGCAAACAGCGCGGAAAACTCGCGCAGCTTGCCGGCATTGTTGGAAGCCAGCACGACACGGCGCAGGGAATCGGGAATTTTGGGGGAAGTCATGCCCAAATTGTATAGGGCGCGGTCGCTAACTAAGACTGCTCATTACGTGTAACCGCAACAACATAGAAATATTCGGTCGTCAATATCACTAATCTTGTCACTGATCGTATCTGAACGCTCCGGCGATGAACCCACTTCACGCTTTGCCACGGCCGGTCGCGGCCGGTGCGCCCCCTCCTCCCAGCGGCGCGGCGCCCGCGTCCGTCAGCCTGGCCGGCATCCTGCGCGAACGCCTGCTACGGCCGCGCTTCCAGCCGGTCATCGACCTATCCCACAGCCGCATCTACGGCCATGAAAGCCTGATCCGGGGGCCGGTCGACACGACCCTGCACTTTCCGGACGCCCTGTTCGCCGAAGCCCGCCGCCAGGGCCTGCATCCGCAGCTGGAACTAGCCAGCTTTCGCGCCGGCGCCCAAGGCTTTAACCAGCACGAGGTGCCAGGCAAGCTGTTTTTGAACCTGTCGGGGTCCGCGCTGATCCACTATTGGACGCTGTGGGGCGACGAAATGCCGCTGCGCCTGCTCAAGGATTGCACGCTGGCGCCGTCCAACATCATCGTCGAGCTGACCGAACAGGACCCCCTGTCCGAACACATGGCCACGCTGGGCAGCGCCTTTGCCTGTCTGCGCGAATACGGCATGCGCATCGCGCTGGACGACTACGGCGTAGGCAATTCGAACCTGCAGCTGTGGTCCGAGATGCAGCCCGACCTGGTCAAGATCGACCGCTATTTCTTCAATGGCATCGGCCACGACGACCGCAAGCAGAACATGGTGCGCGCCATCCTCAAGGTGGCGCAATACCTGGGCACCGCCATCGTGGCCGAAGGCATCGAGACCGCCGAAGACCTGGCGGTGGTGCGCGACCTGGAAATCCGCTACGCCCAGGGCTGGCTGCTGGGTCGCCCCGACGAGGCCCTGCTGACCGAACTGACGCCGCCGCTGCGCGATTCGCTGCGGGTGCGCACGCCGGCGCCGTTGTCGCAGCGTTCGGCCGGGGGCACCGCCGCCAGCCTGCGGGTCGAAGCACCCGCCGCGCTGCTGACCAAGCACACCAACGATGACGTGCACCGGCTGTTCATCGAACACAAGAGCCAGCACGCGGTGGCGGTGGTGGATGGCGACAACCGGCCTGTCGGCATCATCAACCGGCGCGACTTCTCCGAGCATTACGCCCAGCGCTACACCCGCGAACTGTTCGGCCGCGACGCCTGCTCGACCTTCATGAACGCCGAGCCGGTGCTGGTGGACCTGGACGTCTCCATCGACCAGCTCAGCCACGTGCTGATCTCGGAGGACCAGCGCTACCTGATGGACGGCCTGATCATCACCCGTGACGGTCGCTACGACGGCCTGGCCACGGGCGAAACCCTGGTGCGCTCGGTGACTGAAATGCGCATCGAGGCCGCCCGCTACGCCAATCCGCTGACCTCGCTGCCGGGCAACATTCCCATCAGCCGGCATATCGCCACGCTGCTGGACGACGCCGCCGATTTCACCATCTGCTATGGCGACCTGAACAACTTCAAGCCGTTCAACGACGTCTACGGCTATTGGCGCGGCGACGACATGATCATGTTGACCGCCGACGTCATCAAGCGCCACTGCGACCCGCTGCGCGATTTCGTCGGGCACGTGGGCGGCGACGACTTCGTGGTGCTGCTGCGCAGCCCCGACTGGGCTGACCGCATCCAGCGCATCATCGCCGAGTTCAACGAGCGCGCCATCGACCTGTACGACGACCAGGGCCGCCGCAACGGCGGCATCGAAGCCGAGGACCGTTACGGCGTACCGCGCTTCTTCCCGTTCGTGACGCTGGGGGTCGGCGCGCTGACCGTCACCCCTTCCCTATGCGAGCGCATCCGCCCGGAGGACATCGCGTCGGCCGCTGCGCATGTCAAGCACAAGGTCAAGCATGGGAACCTGTCGCTGGTGACCGAGCGCTACAGCGGCGCCGCCCTGCCGCAGTTCTCCCCCTGACGCCTGCCGGGCGGCCACCTCGGCCGCCTGGGCGATCTGGAACACCGACACCGCGCGTTGCAGGCCCTGCGCCTGCTGTTCCAGCGCCACCGCGGCTGCGGCGGTCTGCTCCACCATGGCGCCGTTTTCCTGGGTCGAACGCTCGATGTCGGCCACGGCATCGTTAACCGAGGCAATCCCGGCGGCCTGCTCGGCGGTGGCGCTGGAAATTTCCGCCACGATCTGCGTCACCTTGTCCACCGACGCCAACATGTCGCGCATGGTGTCGCCCGCCAGGTTCACCTGGCGCACGCCGGCCTCTACCCGCGCGCCCGAATCCTCGATCAAGCCCTTGATTTCCTTGGCGGCCTGCGCGCTGCGCTGGGCCAGCGAGCGCACTTCGCCCGCCACCACCGCAAAGCCCTTGCCCTGCTCGCCGGCGCGCGCCGCTTCCACTGCGGCATTGAGCGCCAGGATGTTGGTCTGGAAGGCAATGCTGTCCACCACCCCCACGATCTCGCCGATGCGGCGCGCGCTATCGGCAATGCCCTGCATGCTGGTCACCACTTCCTGCACCGCCTGGCCGCCGCGCTGGGCCAACTGGGTCGCGCTCAGCGCCTGGCGGCTGGCCAGGTCGGCGTTGCCGGCGGTCAGTTGCACCGTGTGCGCCAGTTGCGTCATGTTGGCCGCCGCTTCCTGCAATGAGCCGGCCTGGCGCGCGGTGCGGTCCGACATATCGGCCCCGCCGGCTGCGATCTCGCCCGACCCGGTATGGATTTCCTCGACGCCGTGGCGCACGGACGCCACCGCCGCCGACAGCCCCGTCTGCATGCGGCGCATGGCCGAATACAACACGCCGATCTCGTTGTCGCCATGCACGGCGATATTGCCCGTCAGGTCGCCGTCGGCGATGCGGTCGAAGTGCGCGCCGGCCTCGTTCAGCGGCCGCAGGATGCGGCGGCGGAACGCCAGCCGGATCAGCACCGCCAGCACCAGCACAAAGGCCAGCACCGCCGCCGCCACCACCGTCACCCGCTGCATCGTCTGGCTGGCATCGGCCACCGCGGCCTGGCCCTGTTCGCGGGCGTAGGCCTGGTAGGCGTCCGCCTGCTTCACATAGGCGGCCCCTGTCACCGGCAACACCTTGTCCACCAGCCGGTTGACCTCGATACCGTTCCAGCCCTTGATGCCCTTGAACATCGGCGCCAGGGTCTGGTCGGCGAACGCGGCATTGGCGGCCAGCGCCTGGTCGAACAGCGGCGCGCCCTGGGCGCTGGTGTCCGCATTGGCGCGCAGCCGCGCCAGGCTGGCCGCGGCCTGCTTGAGCAGCGCGTCGGCCTGGTTCAGCGACTGGTCACGGGCCTCTTCCAGGCCCCCTTCCATCGCGGTCTTGGCGTCGGTCAGCGCGGCGCGCGCCTGGAACAGGCGGCTGGTCATGTCCGACAGGTCGCTGGCGCGTTCGATGCTGCCCCGGCCCAGCGCCTCGAGATCGGCCCGGTTCTCGCGCAGCACGGCGATACCGGCCGCCGCCGCCAGCGCGAACAGCGCCACAAACACCGCCAGAATCGCCGAAACCGCCGTCGTCACCCTGAGATTTTTCCGCATATCCATCCGTCTGTTGCATCGCCACCTAGGCGTATCGGGGCGATTATGGGGATGCAGTTTGGCAATTTCTTGACACATCCCCGGCCCCGCATGACAAACGGGCGTCACATAAAGCGCTTTTGCGAACAGAAACCCCGTATTAATGAATCGTGAATTGGCAGGCGGCGTCCCTTGCGGCACATTCGACCCTGTACCGATTCATTCACCGACACCGATATCCCATCCGACCCCATGCCCGACGCCTCTCACGCCTATCAGGACATCCGCGAAGCCGTGCGCGCTCTGTGCGCGCAATTTCCCGCTGAATACTTCCGCAAAGTCGACGAAGAACGGGGCTACCCCGACGCCTTCGTCCGGGCGCTCACCGAGGCCGGCTGGTTGGCGGCCCTGATCCCCCAGGAATATGGCGGCTCAGGCCTGGGCCTGACCGAAGCCTCGGTCATCATGGAAGAAATCAACCGCAGCGGCGGCAATTCCGGCGCCTGCCACGGCCAGATGTACAACATGGGCACCCTGCTGCGGCATGGTTCCGAGGCGCAGAAGCGCGAATACCTGCCGCGCATCGCCGCCGGCGAGCTGCGCCTGCAGTCCATGGGCGTGACCGAACCCACCACCGGCACCGACACCACCAAGATCAAGACCACCGCCGTGCGCCGCGGCGACCGCTACGTCATCAACGGCCAGAAGGTCTGGATCTCGCGGGTGCAGCATTCCGACCTGATGATCCTGCTGGCCCGCACCACGCCGCTGGACCAGGTCACGCGCAAGTCCGAGGGCATGTCGATCTTCCTGGTGGACCTGCACGAGGCGGTCAAGCACGGCATGTCGATCCGCCCGATCCCCAACATGGTCAACCACGAGACCAACGAACTGTTCTTCGACAACCTCGAAATCCCGGCCGACAACCTGATCGGCGAGGAAGGCAAGGGTTTCAAGTACATCCTGGACGGCCTGAACGCCGAGCGCACCCTGATCGCCGCCGAGTGCATCGGCGACGGCTACTGGTTCGTCGACAAGGTCACCGCCTACGCCAAGGAGCGCATGGTGTTCGGCCGCCCCATCGGCCAGAACCAGGGCGTGCAGTTCCCCATCGCCCGCGCCCACATCAACGTCGAGGCGGCCAGCCTGATGCGCTATGAAGCCTGCCGCCTGTTCGACGCGCACGAACCCTGCGGCGCCCAGGCCAACATGGCCAAGCTGCTGGCGGCCGATGCGTCCTGGGAAGCCGCCAATGCCTGCCTGCAATTCCATGGCGGCTTCGGTTTCGCCACCGAATACGACGTCGAACGCAAGTTTCGCGAAACCCGCCTGTACCAGGTCGCGCCGATCTCGACCAACCTGATCCTGTCCTACGTCGCCGAACATATCCTGGGCCTGCCCCGCTCCTTCTGACCATGACCGCCGCCAAAGACACCCCCCACCTCAGCGCCGAGCTCGCCGCGTTTGCGGCCAACCTGCGCTTCGAAGACATCCCCGCCCCGGTGCTGCGCCGTGCCGAAGACCTGCTGCTGGACTGCCTGGCCTCGATCCTGGCCGGCGCATCGGCCCGCCCGGTACTGGCCATGGACCGCTACGCCGCCGCCATGGGGCCCGCCGATGGCCCCAGCGAAATCCTGATCAACCGGCGCCGCACCTCGCCGGTGTTCGCCGCCATGGTCAACGCCGCCGCCGCCCACGTGGTCGAGCAGGACGACGTACATAATGGTTCGGTGTTCCACCCAGCGGCCGTGGTGTTCCCGCCGGCGCTGGCGGTGGCCCAGGCGCTGGGCCGCAGCGGCCGCGACCTGCTGGTGGCGGCCGTGGCCGGTTACGAGGTCGGCATCCGCGTCGGCGAATTCCTCGGCCGCTCGCATTACAAGATCTTCCACACCACCGGCACCGCCGGCACGCTGGCCGCCGCCGCGGCCACCGGCCGCCTGCTGGGCCTGTCGCCCGCGGCCATGCTGGACGCCTTCGGCTCGGCCGGCACCCAGGCCGCCGGCCTGTGGGAATTCCTGCGCGATGCCGCCGATTCCAAGCAGCTGCACACCGCCCGCGCCGCCGCCAACGGCATCGCCGCGGCCTACCTGGCGCAGGAAGGCTTCACCGGCGCGCGCCACATCCTGGAAGGCCCGCAGGGCATGGCCGCCGGCATGTCGAGCGACGCCGACCCGGCCCGCCTGACCGACCGCCTTGGCACGCGCTGGGCGCTGGCCGAGACCTCGTTCAAGTTCCATGCATCGTGCCGCCACACTCATCCGGCGGCGGACGCCCTGCAACAGGTGCTGCGCGAACACAAGCTGGCCGAAAGCGATATCGCGCGCGTGGTGGCGCAGGTGCACCAGGGCGCCATCGACGTGCTGGGGCCGGTGGTCGATCCGCGCACCGTGCACCAGTCCAAGTTCTCGATGGGTACGGTGCTGGGGCTGATCGCGCGCCAGGGCCGCGCCGGCCTGCCGGAATTCGACGCCGCGCTGGACGATCCGGCAGTGGCCGACTTCCGCGGCCGGGTCACGATGGAACTGGATCCGGAAGTCGACGGCGCCTATCCGCAGCGCTGGATCGGCAAGGTCACGGTGCATACCCGCGACGGCCGCGTGCTGCACGGCCGCGTCGACGAACCCAAGGGCGATCCCGGCAACACCCTGTCGCGCGACGAGATCGAAACCAAGACGCTGAGTTTGGGCCGCTATGCCGACGCCGCCACCGAGGCCGAACTGCGCGGTCTGATCGACGCGATCTGGGGCCTGGAGCGGGCCGGCAAGGTGGGCGCCCTGCTGCCGTGAGGCCCGCGCCGGCCGCTTAGGCCAGCGCCGCCCGCTGCGCCCGCACCAGGCCGGCGATGCCGTTCTCGGCCAGGCCCAGCATCGCGTCCAGCTCGGCGCGCGTGAAGGTGGCGCCCTCGCCCGTGCCCTGCACTTCCACGAAGGCGCCGCCGCCCGTCATGATGACGTTGACGTCGGCGTCGCAGGCCGAGTCTTCCTCGTAGTCCAGGTCCAGCACCGGACGGCCCTGCACCAGCCCGACCGATACCGCCGCCACCGCGTCGCGGATCGGGTTCGCGGCCAGGTCGCCGCGTTGCATCAGCAGCGCGACCGCGTCGGACGCCGCCACCCAGGCGCCGGTGATGCTGGCGCAGCGCGTGCCGCCGTCGGCCTGCAGCACGTCGCAATCCAGGTGCAGCGTGCGCTCGCCCAGCGCCCGCATGTCGAACACGGCGCGCAGGCTGCGGCCGATCAGGCGCTGGATTTCCTGGGTGCGGCCGCTCTGCTTGCCGCGCGCGGCCTCGCGGTCGCCGCGGGTGTGGGTGGCGCGCGGCAGCATGCCGTATTCGGCCGTGACCCAGCCCTCGCCCTTGCCCTTGAGGAACGGCGGCACCTTTTCCAGCACGCTGGCGGTGCACAGCACGTGCGTATTGCCGGCCTTCACCAGCACCGACCCTTCGGCGTAGCGCGTGAAACCGCGCTCCAGGCTGAACGGGCGCAGTTCGTCGACGGCGCGGCCCGACGGGCGGGCAATGGCGTTGGCAGTGGTCATGGCAAGGCTCCAATCAGATTCGGTTGGCGGCATTGTACGGGTTGCCGGTCGCTGCCCCGCCCGGGTTTGGAGTATCCTGCCGCGATACACGGGTTGCATATACCCGCCCGCGTCCGCGCACGACGGACAGGCGGAACCGGCGCGGCCCGATCCAAAACAAGCAACAGGATATCGACACCATGATTCGCAGCATGACCGCCTTCGGCAACGCCCGGGCAGACCTGGAACAAGGCACGCTGGCGCTGGAACTGCGCAGCGTCAACAGCCGCTTCCTAGACCTCTATTTCCGCCTGCCCGACGAGCTGCGCCACGTCGAGACGCCGCTGCGCGAACTGCTGACCGCGCAACTGGCGCGCGGCAAAGTCGAGATCCGGGTGTCTTATACCCGTAACGTCAGCACCGACCTGTCCAAGCTGGAACCGGCTTGGCTCGAAACCCTGGCCGAGCAGTTGCAAGCCGCGCGCCGCGTTCTACCCGACATCGCCGCGCCGCGCCTGGTCGAGCTGTTCAACTGGCCCGGCCAGCGCAGCAACGACGCGCTGGACCCGCAAGTCTGGGGCGCCGCCTGCCTGCAAGCCGCCCAGGAAGCCTTGACCCAACTGCAGGAAGGCCGCGCCCGCGAAGGCGAACGCTTGGCTGGCATGATGCGCGAATGCGCCGACGGCGTGGCCGGCATCGTCGAACTGGTGCAGGCCCACCTGCCGCAGTTGCTCGCCGACCACCGCGACAAGCTTGCCTCCAAACTGCGCGAAAGCGTCGAATCGGCCTTCCCCGGCGGCTTCACCCACATCTCCGGCGCCGAGCTGTCCGAACGCCTGTCCCAGGAAGCCAACCTGTTCGCGCTGCGCATCGATGTCGCCGAAGAGCTGTCGCGCCTGCGCTCGCACCTGGAAGAACTGCGCCACCTGCTCACCGACGGCGGCGGCAAGACCGCAGGCAAGAAAAACGCCGGCAGCGCCGGCAAGCGCCTGGACTTCCTGTTCCAGGAAATGAACCGCGAAGCCAATACGCTGGGTTCCAAGGCAGGCAGCATGGAAGTCACGCGCGCCGCCATGGACCTGAAGCTGCTGATCGAGCAGATGCGCGAGCAGGCGCAGAACATCGAGTAAGCAGGTGGGCGGACGCGCAATGCGTCCGTCATGGGGAGCAGGCCCGCAGGGCCTGCGTCACCTCAGGCGTTGCGGCCGGAGGCCTCGCCTGCCGCAGGGACGCCTGCCGCAGGAACGCCTGCCGCAGGCTCCCCCCGCAACGCCGAATCCAGGTACGCGCTGCGCGCCCGGGCGTCCGGAAAGGTCATGTCCTTGTAGCTCACAAAACGCGAGCCCTTGGCCAGTCGATAGCCCAGCCAGATCAACAGGAACAGCGGAATGCCGATATAGGTGGCGACCACGCCGCCCCAATCGATGCGCTGCTGCAGGAAAGCCTGGTAGTTCTGCCCCAGCGTGATGATCAGGCACAGCACAAAGGCGAAGATCGGGCCGAACGGGAAAAACGGCGACACGTACGGCAGATCCGCCAGGTTGCGGCCCTGCTTGACGTAGCCGCGGCGGAACCGATAGTGGCTGATGGCGATGCCCAGCCAGGCGATGAAGCCGGTCATGCCCGAGGTAT
>JBEBOQ010000148.1:0-10938 GCA_040396375.1 Achromobacter xylosoxidans | reverse complement strand
GCGTCCACATCTCGTGCACCATGCCCAGCGCCGTGTAGCAGGCGCGCACGTCGTCCACGATGATGCGCAGGGCGCGCAGGTCGTACATCTGGGCGAAATCGAGTCGCTTGACCCGCATCTTGTTCCAGATGCTGTAGATATGCTTGGGCCGGCCGCTGACCTCGGCGTCGATGCCGTGCTTGGCCAGCGCCGCCTGCAGGCGCTCGATGGCGCCCGCGATGAAGGCTTCGCGCTCCACCCGCTTTTCTTCGAGCAGGCGCGCGATCTGTTTGTATTTGTCCGGGTCCAGGAAGCGGAATGCCAGGTCTTCCATTTCCCACTTGATCTGCCAGATGCCCAGCCGGTTGGCCAGCGGCGCGTACAGATCCAGGGTTTCGCGGGCAAAGTCGACCGAACATGGCGTCTTGCTTTCGGCGTGCCAGCGCAAGGTTTGCAGGCGCGAGGCCAGGCGCATCAGGACGATGCGCAGGTCGGCCGCCATGGCCAGCAGCATCTTGCGCTGCATTTCCTTTTGCGTGCCGGTCTCGGCTTCGGCGTCGCTGGCCTGCCGCGCCACCACGCCCAACCGCAACAGGGCACGGGCCCCTTGGACGAGCCGGGCGACCTCGGTACCGAAGGCGGTGGCGACCGGATCGTTACGCAAGGCGGGGGCGGGCGCGGTCAGGTCGGTGGGCAACGCCGCCACCAGCGCCGCCGCGCGCGTGGCCGCATCGGTGTGCAGGCCCGCCAGGATCCGCACGACGCCGGCGCCGTGGGAGGCCAGCGGCTCACCCGTCAGGGCCTGTTGGCCCTCGAACTGGGGAACCGACCAGGTCACCGCCCGGTCGATAAGGGCAAGGCCGTCGGCATCCAGACCCGCGCCAGCCTCCTGTCGCCAGGAAGCGTCGAAAGGCAGAGGCGCGTCAAGAACAGGCGGGGCGGACATCGCGGACGTATTGCGGGAGGGTGTTAGAAGATTCCGACACTCTACACTAGGAAACAAGTACCGAAACTCCGGCAACGCCCGGGCATATATAGAAGGAACCCAAGCTTATGTTGCGCTGGCTCAAGGGCCGGGGAGCACGCCCGTCGGAGGTGGCGGACATGCAGGCCCGGATCGCTCCCGAACTCTGGCGGCAAGTGCTGCAGACCCACCCGTTCCTGGCAGCGCTGGACGCCGACGAGACCGCCCAGTTGCTGGCGCGGTCGGCCTGGCTGCTGGCCAGCAAGACCATCAACGGCGCGCAAGGCCTGGAAGTGACCGACTTCATGCGCCTGTCGATCGCCGCCCAAGCCTGCCTGCCCATCCTGAACCTGACGCCCAAGCTGTATGAGGGCTGGGACGAGATCATCGTGTACCCGGCCGGGTTCCGCATCCCGCGCAAGCGCCAGGACGAGGACGGCGTGGTGCACGAATACCTCGAGGACGCGGCCGGCGAAGCCTGGGAAGGCGGCCCGCTGGTGCTGTCCTGGGAAGACACGCAGTTGTCCGAGGGCGGCTTCAATGTGGTGATCCACGAATTCGCGCACAAGCTGGACCTGCAATCGGGCTTCGCCGACGGCATGCCGTCGCTGGCCGCGCACGGCGACCTTGCGCCGCGCGACTGGCGCCGCATCCTGGAGGACAGCCTGGACCGTTTCATCGCCGCAGTGGACGCGGTGGAGGCCGCCATTCCGCGCCACGTGGATCCCGAAAGCGAGGAGGCCGACGCCTGGTACGGGCAACTGCCGCTGGACCCCTACGCCGCCACCGACGAGGCCGAGTTCTTCGCGGTCAGTTCGGAGCATTTCTTCGTCGACCCCCACCCCATGGCCGAGGCCCTGCCCGAGTGGTTCGGCCTGCTGCAGACCTACTACCGGCAAGACACCCTGAGGCGCTATCCGTGAAGCAACTGCTGATCGTCTGGCATTCCCGTACGGGCGCGGCCCGGCAAATGGCGCAGGCAGCGGCCGAAGGCGCCCGTGCCGCAGGCGTGCTGCTAGAGCAGCCGGATGATCTGGCGGTGGTGCTGCGCCGCGCGCAGGACGCCACGGCGGCCGAGGTCCTGGCCAGTGACGGGTTCCTCTTTTGCGCGCCGGAAAACCTGGCCAGCCTGAGCGGCGAGATGAAGGAATTCTTCGACCGCTGCTACTACGGCGTGCTGGACCGCATCCCCGGCCGGCCCTATGCCAGCCTGATCAGCGCCGGCAGCGACGGCGCGGGCGCCGCCCGCCAGGTGGAGCGCATCTGCACGGGCTGGCGGCTGCGGATGGCGGCGCCTGCCCTGATCGTCAATCTGGGCGCGCAAACGCCAGAGCAGATCGCGGCACCCAAAACCGTGGCGCCGTCCGACCTGGCGCGCTGCGAGGAAACCGGCGGCTTGCTGGCGGGGCTGCTGCTGACAACTGGCTAGCCTTCCAGCCGGGCCGCGGAATGAAACCGTTGCGCGACCAACGACGCCCCGCCTGAAATGAAAAAACCCTCCGGCACGCCGGAGGGCTTTCGATGACGCGCAAACGCCGATTTAGGCGACGGCGGCGGTCACGACGATCTCGACCTTGAAGTCGGGATTGGCCAGGCGGGCTTCGACCGTGGCGCGCGGAGGCGAGTTGCCGTCGGCGACCCATGCGTCCCAGGCCTTGTTCATGCCGTCGAATTCCTTCATGTTGGCCACGTAGATCTGGGCCATCAGGATCTTGGTCTTGTCGGTGCCGGCTTCGGCCAGCAGGCGGTCGATGGTGGCGAGCACTTGCTCGGTCTGGCCGGTGATGTCCAGCGTGGAATCGTCCGGCACCTGGCCCGCCAGGTACGCGACGCCGTTGTACACGGCCATGTCCGACAGGCGCTTGGCGACGTGGAAGCGCTTGATGCTGCTCATGAATATTCCCCTAGTGACGAGTTGACGGGTTGGAACAATGCGAAGAATGCCGAACTTTACCCTGCCGCGGCCTCAGGCGGGCGGCAGTTGGAAGACCTGGCGCAGATAGGCCAGGTAGGCCGGATCGTCGCACATGGTCTTTTCGGGCGCGTCGGACACCTTGGCCACGGGCTGGCCGTTGCAGCGGACCATCTTCATGACGATCTGCAGGGGCTCGTGGCCCAGGTCGTTGGTCAGGTTGGTGCCGATGCCGAAAGACACCTTGCAGCGGCCGGAGAACTGGCGGGCCAGCTCGATGGCGCGCGGGAAGGTCAGCGAATCCGAGAACACCAGCGTCTTGGCGCGCGGATCGACGCGGTTCTTGCGGTAGTGCTCGAGCAAGCGTTCGCCCCAGACGAAGGGATCGCCCGAATCGTGGCGCGCGCCGTCGAACAGCTTGCAGAAATACATGTCGAAATCGCGCAGGAAGGCGTCCATGCCGTAGACGTCGGACAGCGCGATGCCCAGGTCGCCACGGTATTCCTTGGCCCACACTTCCAGTGCGTAGACCTGCGAATCACGCAGTCGCGGGCCTAGTGCCTGGCAGGCCTGCAGGTATTCGTGGCCCATGGTGCCCAGCGGCAGCACCTCGTGCTGCTTGGCCAGCAGTACGTTGCTGGTGCCGGCGAAGTGCGGCCCCATCTGCGCCTTCATGGTGGAGACGATTTCCTCGTGCCAGACCTTGGAGAAGCGGCGGCGGGTGCCGTATTCGGCCACGCGGAAGTCGGCCAGCGCCGGATCGTCCAGCACCAGGTGCATCTTGGACTGCAGGCGCTTGCGGCCTTCTGCCCAGTCGGGATGCTTGCGGGTGTTGCGGAAGTAGACCTCGTTGACGATGGCCAGCACCGGGATCTCGAAAAGGATCGTGTGCAGCCACGGGCCTTTGACGTCGATGTTGATCTCGCCCGGCGCATCGCCTTCGCTGATGTGGATGCAGCGCTCGGGCAGATGGAACAGTTCGAGGAAATCGACGAAGTCGCTTTTGATAAAGCGCAAGTCACCGAGATATTTAAGCTCTTCCGCCGTGAAGCGCAGCTGGCACAACTGGTGCACTTCTTCGCGGATTTCGTCCAGGTAGGGACGCAGATTGGCCCCTGCCGTGCGGCATTTGTAACGGTACTCGACCTGTGCAGCGGGGAATTGATGCAGCACCACCTGCATCATGCTGAATTTGTACAGATCGGTGTCGAGCAGCGAGGTTATTATCATGATTGCGCGTATCGTTTCGCGACACCATAGCATGAAGGCGCCGCCCAATCCCCCAATGCGCCACGATGTCAACACGGGTATTCACGGCGGTTTGGCGCCGCATTGGGTAAAATCGGCGCAACAAAACACAAATGCCGCCTGCCCGGAGTCCCTGAATGACCCACGTCGTCACCGAAAACTGTATCAAGTGCAAGTACACCGATTGCGTAGATGTGTGCCCGGTGGACTGTTTTCGTGAGGGTCCGAACTTCCTGGTGATCGACCCCGACGAATGCATCGATTGCGCCGTCTGCATCCCGGAATGCCCGGCCAACGCGATCTACGCCGAAGAAGACGTACCGCAAGACCAGATGAACTTCATCGCCCTGAACGCCGAGCTCTCGCCCGAGTTCGCCAGCATCAGCCGCGCCAAGAAGCCGCTGCCTGACGCCGACGACTGGAACGGCAAGCAGGACAAGCTGCAATACCTGGAAAAATAATCCGCGAACGCGAGGCCTGCTCCGGCCCGCGACGCGCGATGCCCCGATGACCGACGAATCCAAATACACGCGCCAGACCGTCACCCAAGTCCACACCTGGGTGCCCGACAAGTTGTTCTCCGTACGCGTCACGCGCGACGACGCGTATACGTTCCAGCCGGGGCAGTTCGCCCGGGTCGGCCTGCCGGGCGCCGACGATCCCGAGGGTCCGCCGACGCTGTGGCGCGCCTACTCGATGGTGTCGGCCCCGCAGCAACCGTGGCTGGAGTTCTATTCCATCGTGGTCCCCGAGGGCCTGTTCAGCCCGCGCATGGCGCGGCTGCAACCGGGCGATGCGCTCTACGTTGAAAAAACCCCCTACGGCTTTCTGACGCTGGAACGCTTCGCGCCCGGCGGCGACCTCTGGCTGCTGGCCTCGGGCACGGGCCTGTCGGCCTACCTGTCGATCCTTCGCGATCCGGCCGTCTGGCGCGCCTATCGCCGCATCATCCTGGTGCATGGCGTGCGCACCGCGACAGAGCTGGCCTACCGCGACGAAATCGAAGGCTGGCGCCGCGACCCGGCGCTGGCCGAGCTGTTCGCAGCCGACCCGCACAAGCTGGTGTACCTGCCCATTGCCACCCGCGAAGCCCTGCCCGGCATGCCGCAAGCGCGCCTGACCACGCTGATCGCCGACGGTGGATTGGAACGGCTGGCCGGTGTGCCGCTGGACCCGGAGCAAGCAAAGATCATGCTTTGCGGCAATCCGGACATGCTGGCGGACGCCCGCAAGCTGCTGGGCGAGCGCGGCTTCAAGCCGGGCCGCCGCGGCATTCCCGGCAACCTCGCCGTGGAAAACTACTGGTGACACCCCGCCCAGCCCGGATGCGCCCCTGGCCCGTCCGGCCTAAGCCGGAAATCCCCCTTTTGAGGCCACCGCCGCCCCTTGATTGCGCCCTAAACTGGTGCGCAAGGGATGACGGGTCGCATTTTTGCAACACAAAATCCGGTTTTCGGGCGCTTTCGTCAGACAAATTGGAAATACCGTTACTCCCCGGCGCAATAATCGGGGCACACGCACGACCCAGAAGGACTTCCCCAAATGCTGTACCAATTGCACGAAATGCAGCGCGCCTTCCTGACTCCGTTCGCTGCATTCACGGATGCCGGTTCCCAGCTGTTCTCCAGCCCTTACAGTCCCCTCGCCTACACCCCGATCTCGCGCCAGATGGCCGCGGGATACGAGCTGATGACGCGCATCGGCAAGGAATACCAGAAACCCGCCTGGAACCTGCCCGCCACGGAAATCGCCGGCAAGCCGGTCCGGGTCACGGAAGCGGTCGTGCTGGACAAGCCCTTCTGCCGCCTGGTGCACTTCCACCGCGACGTGCGGCAGGCGCCGCAGGACGATCCCAAGGTGCTGCTGGTGGCGCCGCTGTCCGGCCACCATGCCACGCTGCTGCGCGATACCGTGCGCGCCCTGCTGCCTGGGCACGACGTCTACGTCACCGACTGGATCGACGCGCGCATGGTGCCGCTGTCGGCCGGCCCGTTCCACCTGAACGATTACGTGCGCTACGTGCAGGACTTCATCCGCCACCTGGGGCCGGACGTGCACGTGATTTCCGTCTGCCAGCCCACCGTGCCGGTGCTGGCCGCCGTGTCGCTGATGGCCTCGGCCAACGATCCCTGCCAACCGCGCAGCATGGTCATGATGGGCGGCCCGATCGATCCGCGCCAGTCGCCCACGCAGGTGAACCGCCTGGCCACCACCAAGCCCTACTCGTGGTTCGAGAACCAGGTCATCCACCCGGTGCCGCCGCGCTACCCGGGGTCGGGCCGCAAGGTCTACCCGGGCTTCCTGCAGCATGCCGGGTTCATGGCCATGAACCCCGACCGCCACATGAAGTCGCACTACGACTTCTACCTGGACCTGCTGCGTGGCGACGACAGCGACGCCGAGGCCCACCGCCGCTTCTACGACGAATACAACGCCGTGCTGGACATGCCGGCCGAGTTCTACCTGGACACCATCCGCATGGTGTTCCAGGAATTCGCGCTGCCCAACGGCACCTGGGAAGTCGACGGCCAGCTGGTGCGCCCGGCCGACATCAAGAAGGTGGCGCTGTTCACCATCGAGGGCGAGCTGGACGACATCTCCGGCCAGGGCCAGACGCGCGCCGCCATCAAGCTGTGCAAGAACATCCCGGCCGACCGCAAGATGCACTACACCGCCCCCAACTGCGGCCACTACGGGATTTTCTCCGGCCGCCGCTGGCGCGAAATGATCTGTCCTAAAATCGCGGAATTCATCCGGCAATCGGCCTGAGGCCTTTCACCGTCCGTCCACGGGGGCCCTCGCGGGCCCCTTTGCTTTTCCCGTTGTCCGCCATGTCCTGTCGCTCACTCGCCGATCGCATCGACGCCCTGCTGCCCCAGACGCAATGCACCAAGTGCGGCTACGACGGCTGCCTGCCGTATGCCGAGGCCATCGCCGCCGGGGCCGCTCCGATCAACCGCTGCCCGCCGGGCGGCGACGAAGGCATCGCCGCCCTGGCGGCGCTGCTGGAAACTCCCGCCCTGCCGCTGGACGCCAGCCGCGGCGAGCCCGGCCCGCTGCTGGTGGCCCGCATCGACGAGGCGCACTGCATCGGCTGTACGCTGTGCATCCAGGCCTGTCCGGTCGACGCCATCGTCGGCGCCAACAAGCACATGCACACCGTGCTGCCCGACTGGTGCACCGGATGCGACCTGTGCGTGGCGCCCTGTCCGGTGGATTGCATCGAGATGGTCCCCGCCGGCCGCGCCTGGAGCGCCGCTGACGCCGCCACCGGCCGCCAGCGCCATCGCCACCACCAGGCGCGCATGGAGCGGCTGGCGGCCGACAACGCCCGCCTGATGGCGCCCGAGCCCGCCGCCGCGCCGGCGCCCGCCGCCCCTTCCGATGACGCGCAAGGCGAAGACCGCAAGCGCGCCGCCATTGAATCCGCGCTGGCCCGTGCCCGCGCCCGCCGCAACGCCCCGCGCCCATGAACGCCGCCAAACGCCGAGAGATCTTCGCCCGCCTGCAAGCCGCCAATCCGCAGCCCACCACCGAACTCGAATACGACACGCCCTTCCAGCTGCTGATCGCCGTGCTGCTGTCGGCGCAGGCCACCGATAAGTCGGTGAACATCGCCACGCGCAAGTTCTTCCCGCGTTACGGCACCCCGCAGGCGCTGCTGGCGCTGGGCGAGGAAGGCCTGTCCGATTACATCAAGACCATCGGCCTGTACCGCACCAAGGCCAAGAACGCCATCGCCACCTGCCGCATCCTGATCGAGCAGCATGGCGGCGAAGTGCCGCAGACCCGTGAAGCGCTGGAAGCGCTGCCCGGCGTCGGTCGCAAGACCGCCAACGTGGTGCTGAACACGGCCTTCGGCCAGCCCACCATGGCGGTCGACACGCACATTTTCCGGGTCTCGAACCGCACCGGCCTGGCGCCCGGCAAGAACGTGCTGGAAGTCGAGTTGAAGCTGGAGAAATTCGTGCCGCGCGAGTATCTGCAGGACGCGCATCACTGGCTGATCCTGCACGGCCGTTATGTGTGCGTGGCGCGCAAGCCGAAATGCCCGCAATGCGGCATTTCGGATCTCTGTGAATTCAAAGCCAAAACTCCCGCCTGAGATCCGCGCCGCCCGCGCGGCGGATTCGCGCGGAAAGTTCGTTCGCGCATGGGCAAATCCGGGTTTTTCCCGATGATTGCAACGATGACGGATTGATGACGGTCAATACGGATTTGCTGCAACGCATTGCATGAGGATATAGGGTTTTCGCCCAGTAGCCATGCGAATTGTCCGCTATCCGACAATTCACCTTTCCGCACCGCAAAACCTATGACAAACCCTCATGGAATTTTGATTCGGAGGTGCGCATACTCGCCGGCAACTCTTATAGAAAACCGTGGCATCGCCATGATTTTCCTTACCCCGCGGGGGGCCCTGCGAATAACGCCGGGCAGGGTCCAAATAAATACAACGCCGGTGCAGCGGACATGGACGACACGATCCTGGAGACAAAAGGCCTCACCAAGGAATTCCGCGGTTTTGTCGCGGTCAATGGGGTCGATTTGCGTATCAAGCGAGGCGAGATTCATGCCTTGATCGGGCCGAACGGCGCGGGCAAGACCACATGCTTCAACCTGCTGACCAAATTCCTTTCCCCCACGTCGGGGACCATCAAGTTCAACGGCCTGGACATCACGGGCGAGCGCCCGGCGCAGATCGCACGGCGCGGCGTGATCCGCTCGTTCCAGATCTCCGCGGTGTTCCCCCACCTGACCGTGCTTGAGAACGTGCGCATCGGCCTGCAACGCAAGACCGGCCTGTCGTTCCATTTCTGGCGCAGCGATAAACGCCTGGCCGAGCTGAACGAGCCGGCACGCGCCTTGCTCGAGCAAGTGGACCTGGGCGCCTTCGCCAACGAGACCACGGTGAACCTGCCCTACGGCCGCAAGCGCGCGCTTGAAATCGCCACCACGCTGGCGATGGAACCCGAGCTGATGCTGCTGGACGAGCCCACGCAAGGCATGGGCCACGAAGACGTCGACCGCGTGACGCAGCTGATCAAGCGCGTCAGCGCCGGGCGCACCATCCTGATGGTGGAGCACAACATGAACGTGGTGTCTTCCATCGCCAATACGATTACCGTGCTGGCCCGCGGCGCAGTGCTGGCCGAGGGTTCCTACGCTGAAGTCTCGCGCCATCCGGCCGTGATGCAAGCCTATATGGGCACCACCGACGGCGAACTCCAAGGAGCGCACGCATGAGCACCCCGGCACTGGAAATTTCGGGCCTGCAGGCCTGGTACGGGGAATCGCATATCCTGCACGGCGTGGATATGCGCGTGGGGCAAGGCGAGGTCGTCACGCTGCTGGGCCGCAACGGCGCCGGCCGTACCACCACGCTGCGGGCCATCCTGGGCCT
This sequence comes from Achromobacter xylosoxidans, assembly GCA_040396375.1. Taxonomy (GTDB): domain Bacteria; phylum Pseudomonadota; class Gammaproteobacteria; order Burkholderiales; family Burkholderiaceae_B; genus Achromobacter; species Achromobacter xylosoxidans_D. The sequence continues at coordinate 1,431 of JBEBOQ010000148.1, read as the reverse complement.
GACCGGTTCCCGCAAGGGTTCCGTGCGCATCCACGGCACCGAGGCCATCGACCTGCCGACCTACAAGATCGCCCATCTGGGCGTGGGCTATTGCCCCGAGGAACGCGGCATCTTCGCCAGCCTGTCGTGCGAAGAGAACCTGCTGCTGCCGCCCGTGGTGGGCTCGCTCGGCGGCGGCATGTCGCTGGCCGAAATCTACGACATGTTCCCCAACCTGCAGGAACGCCGGCATTCGCCGGGTACGCGCCTGTCGGGCGGCGAACAGCAGATGCTGGCCGTGGCGCGCATTCTGCGCACCGGCGCGAACCTGCTGCTGCTGGACGAAATCTCGGAAGGCCTTGCGCCGGTCATCGTCCAGGCGCTGGCCCGCATGATCACCACGCTCAAGCAGCGCGGCTACACCATCGTCATGGTGGAGCAGAATTTCCGCTTCGCGGCGCCGCTGGCCGACCGTTTCTACGTCATGGAGCACGGCCAGATCGTCGAGCATTTCGAGGCGTCGGAACTTTCAGAAAAACAGGACACGCTCAACGAACTGCTGGGCGTTTAGGGCCTGTTGACAGGCCCTAGGGGCTACCGCCCTACATAACCTGTGTCACCCGCCGGATATCCCGGCACCATACACCGAAGGGAAGAGGAGTCATCCCATGAAGCTGCACACCATCACTGCTGCACTGGCCATGGCGGGCCTGGGATTTGCTGGGGCAACCGCCCACGCGCAAGGTATCTCCGACGATGTCATCCGCATCGGCTTCATCACCGACATGTCGGGCGTGTATTCCGACATCGACGGCAAGGCCGGGCTGGATGCGATCCGCATGGCCATCGAGGATTTCGGCGGCTCGGTCAACGGCAAGAAGATCGAAGTGCTGTCCGCTGACCACCAGAACAAGGCGGACGTGGCCTCGGCCCGTGCCCGCGAGTGGTTCGACCAGCAGAAGGTCGACGTGATCATCGGCGGCACGAACTCGGCGACTAGCCTGGCGATGGCCGCCGTGGCGGCTGAAAAGAAGAAGCCCTTCATCGCCATCGGCGCGGGTGCTTCCGACCTGACCAACGCCCAGTGTTCGCCCTACACCGTGCACTACGCCTACGACACCGTGGCGCTGGCGCGCGGCACCGGTTCGGCGGTGGTGAAGGACGGCGGCAAGAGCTGGTTCTTCCTGACGGCCGACTATGCCTTCGGCCACGCGCTGGAGCGCGACACGGTGGCTGTGGTGAAGGCCGCCGGCGGCGAGATCAAGGGCCAGGTGCGCGCACCGCTGGGCGCTTCCGACTTCTCGTCCTTCCTGCTGCAGGCGCAGGCCTCCAAGGCACAGATCCTGGGCCTGGCCAACGCGGGCGGCGACACCATCAATTCGATCAAGGCCGCCAATGAATTCGGCGTGACCAAGACGATGAAGATGGCCGGCCTGCTGGTGTTCATCAACG
>JBEBOQ010000147.1:0-11545 GCA_040396375.1 Achromobacter xylosoxidans | reverse complement strand
TGGCCGTAGTCGGCGCCGGCCACGATGATCAGCGGCTGCTTGCGGTCCATGTAGGTCTCGATGGCTTCCCACATGCGCATGACCTTGCCTTCGGGTTCCACGCGCGCCAGCGAGCCCTGCTTTACCGTGCCGTCCTCGTTCTTCACCATTTCGTTGAAGAGCTTGGGGTTGGCGAAGGTGGCGCGTTGCGCGGTGAGGTGGTCGCCGCGGTGGGTGGCGTAGGAGTTGAAGTCCTCTTCGGGCAGGCCCATCTTGTGCAGGTATTCGCCCGCGGCGCTGTCCATCAGGATGGCGTTGGACGGCGACAGGTGGTCGGTGGTGATGTTGTCGCCCAGCACGGCCAGCGGCAGCATGCCGCGCAGCGTGCGCTCGCCGGCCAGCGCGCCTTCCCAGTACGGCGGGCGGCGGATGTAGGTGCTCTGCGGGCGCCACGCGTACAGCGGCTCGACCGCGGCGTCGCGCTCGTTGCGCAGGCCGAACATGGGCGCGTAGACCTTGCGGAACTGTTCCGGCTTGACGGCGGCCTTGACCATGGCGTCGATCTCTTCGTCGCTGGGCCAGATGTCCTTCAGGCGGATCTCGCGGCCGCTGGCGTCGGTGCCCAGCACGTCGCGCTCGATGTCGAAGCGGATGGTGCCGGCGATGGCATAGGCCACCACCAGCGGCGGCGAGGCCAGGAAGGCCTGCTTGGCGTAGGGGTGGATGCGGCCGTCGAAGTTGCGGTTGCCGGACAGCACGGCGGTGGCGTAGAGGTCGCGGTCGATGATCTCCTGCTGGATCACGGGGTCGAGCGCGCCCGACATGCCGTTGCACGTGGTACAGGCAAATGCCACGACGCCGAAGCCGAGTTTCTCCAGGTCCGCGGTCAGGCCGGCTTCGTCCAGGTACAGGGCCACGGCCTTGGAGCCGGGCGCCAGCGAACTCTTGACCCACGGCTTGCGCGTCAGGCCGGCGCGGTTGGCGTTGCGCGCCAGCAGGCCGGCGGCGATGACGTTGCGCGGGTTGCTGGTGTTGGTGCAGCTGGTGATGGCGGCGATGATGACGGCGCCGTCGGGCATCAGGCCGGGCTGGTTCTCGACCACGCCGGAGATGCCGCGTTCGGCCAGGTCGGCCACCGGCAGGCGGCGGTGCGGATTGGACGGGCCGGCCAGGGTGCGCACCACGGTCGACAGGTCAAAGCGCAGCACGCGCTCGTACTCGGCGGTCTTGAGGCTGTCGGCCCACAGGCCGGCGGTCTTGGCGTAGGTTTCCACCAGCGCGATCTGCTCGTCCTCGCGGCCGGTCAGGCGCAGGTAGTCGATGGTCTGCTGGTCGATGGAGAACATCGCGGCCGTGGCGCCGTATTCGGGCGCCATGTTCGAGATGGTGGCGCGGTCGCCCAGCGTCAGGCTGGCAGCGCCTTCGCCGTAGAACTCCAGATAGGCGCCCACCACTTTTTCTTTGCGCAGGAATTCGGTCAGGGTCAGCACCACGTCGGTGGCAGTGATGCCGGGCTGGGCGCGGCCCGAGAGTTCGACGCCGATGATGTCGGGCAGGCGCATCCACGAGGCGCGGCCCAGCATGACGTTTTCAGCTTCCAGGCCGCCCACGCCGATGGCGATGACGCCCAGCGCGTCCACGTGCGGGGTGTGGCTGTCGGTGCCGACCAGCGTGTCGGGGAAGGCCACGCCGTCCTGCGTGTAGATGACGGGCGACATCCGCTCCAGGTTGATCTGGTGCATGATGCCGTTGCCCGGGGGCACGACTTCGATGTTGCGGAAGGCCTGCTTGGTCCAGTCGATGAAGTGGAAGCGGTCTTCGTTGCGGCGGTCTTCCACCGCGCGGTTCTTGGCGAAGGCGTCGGGATCGTCGCCGCCGTATTCCACCGCCAGCGAGTGGTCGACGATCAGCTGCACCGGCACCACCGGGTTGACCTTGGCGGGGTCGCCGCCCTTGTCGGCGATGGCGTCGCGCAGGCCGGCCAGGTCGACCAGCGCGGTCTGGCCGAGGATGTCATGACAGACCACGCGCGCCGGATACCACGGAAAGTCCAGGTCGCGGCGGCGTTCGATCAGCTGCTTGAGCGCGTCGGTCAGCAGCGCCGGATCGCAGCGGCGCACCAGGTTCTCGGCGTGCACGCGCGAGGTATAGGGCAGGCGGTCGTAGGCGCCGGGGGCGATGGCGTCCACGGCGGCGCGCGCGTCGAAATAGTCCAGGCGGGTGCCTTGCAGGGGCTTGCGATAGGATTTGTTCATGCCTCGGTGCGCTTCAGGTTGCCCTGAGCGATCTGTTTTTCAATGTTGAGACGGGATGCGCGGATGTGGCGGCGCATCAGGAGTTCAGCCAGCTCGCCATCGCGGTCGGCGATGGCGTCCAGAATGCGGTGATGCTCGGCATACGACTGCCGCGGGCGGTTGGGGGTGGTCGAGTACTGGATACGGTACATCCGCGCCAGCTGGTAGAGCTCGTCGCACAGCATGCGGAACAGCATCTGGTTGCCGCTGCCTTTGACGATACGGTAGTGGAAATCGTAGTCGCCTTCCTGCTGGTAGTAGCCGATGCCGGCCTGGAAGGCTTCGTCTTTTTCGTGGGCGTGCAGCACCTGGCGCACTTCCTCGACTTCCGCCGGCGCCATGCGTTCGGCCGCCAGGCGGCAGGCCATGCCTTCGAGCGATTCGCGGATTTCGTAGAGTTCGGCCAGTTCCTGCGGGCTGAGCGAGACCACGCGGGCGCCGGCGTGCGGCACGCGCACCAGCAATCGCTGGCCCTCGAGCCGGTGCAGCGCCTCGCGCAGCGGGCCGCGGCTGACGCCGTGGATGCGCGCCAGTTCCGGTTCGGAGATCTTGCTGCCGGGGGCGATTTCGCCTTTGACGATGGCGGACTGGATCTTGCGGAAAATGTGTTCCGCCAGGGTCTCGTTATCGGCAGGCGCGGCGCCGGGTAGCGTCAGCACTTTGCTCATGGTGTCAACAATCTGCTCGTAATTCGGGTGAAAACCCGATTTGAAGTGCCTTGTGGCGCTTGATTGTCAACAATTTACCTTTCTAGCGAAATGGGTGCAAGCCCCGGTTTCGCCGGCTACGTGACAAGTAGAATGTTATTACATATCATTATTGTTGGGCCGTGATGCCATGGGTGGTGATCGCGGCGCCTGCCTTTCCCTATTTCGCCCGGAGCCCGCGCATGAAAGTCCTTTCTTCCCTTAAAGACGCCAAGACCCGCCACCGGGACTGCCAGGTCGTCAAACGCCGCGGGCGCATCTACGTGATCTGCAAGTCGAACCCGCGCTTCAAGGCGCGCCAAGGCGGCGCCAAGCGCAAGTGATGGCAATGATTCCTGAAACCTATGCCCAGTGGCATCGCTGCATTACGGTGGATTGCGCGGTGGCGCTGACGCCGGACTTCATTGCGCAGCGCCTGGCGGCCATGGCGGATCCGCAAGCGGAAGAGAACCTGCGCTTTCGCCGGCTGTATGGCGAGGCGCACTGGCAGCGCGTGCGCAAGTGGTTCAAGCTGGCCAATGACCCCGCAGCAGCAAAGGGCGGGGCCGCCGGGCCGGGGCCCGCAGTGTTTTGATCGGTGTGCAGACCGTTAAGCTGATCGGCGGACCGACGGCGCTTGCCGTCGGGAGCCGAACGCTTATGGACCGGTGTCTGGATAGTTCGGCCCGGCGTCGCGGAAGCCGCCGTTGCTATACGGATTGGCGGCGCCAGGATGCGGCGGGCCGCCGGGGCCCAGGGACGAACAACCGCCCAGGATCAAGATTGCGGCCAGCATAGCCAGCGCGCGTGTCGTAGTGGGTTTCATGGTGATCTCCGGCGGCTGCCCCTCGGCGGCCGCGTACAGCCTATGTATGCGTATTCAGTGTACGCCCGGCTTCAGGGTTTCGGTGCGGGCTGGGGCAGGATGCCGCGGCGGGCCATCAGGGTCAGGTTGCCGCCCAGGCGGGGGTCCTTGAAGGGCCCGTCGGCATGCATGGCGTCAAATATGTGCGGGTCGGCGGCGTGCAGGCGATAGAACTCGACCCAGCCGCTGGATCCGTGGGGGCGTTCGGGCTGCTGCGCCACCCCGGCGTGCTGTGCGAACCAGGCGCTGTCGCGGTATCCGTCAGCCACCCGCTGCGCCAACTTGCCGAGCGCGCCGTCACGGTAGGCGTACCAGTTCTGGCCGCTCTCGTAGGCCAGTTCGGCCATCATCACCAACGGCGCGGCGGCGTAGTCGTGATAGTGCAGCGCACGCCCGCCGCGCGCCATTTCCATGGGCAGGCTGCCGTCGGCCTGGATGTCGTCCACGCCTTTGCGGTAGATCGACTGCGCGGTGCGCAGCAGGTCGGCATCGTGCGTGGCGACGGCGGTGGCCATGATGCCGACGCCGGTCCAGTAGTAGTGGTTGTTGCGCTTGTGCTTGGGGTCGTCCCAGTAGGCCAGGTTGGCGCGTGACAGTTGCTTGAGCCAGGGTTCGGTGACGTCGCGCTGGCGCGGCGTGGCCAGCGGCAGGGTCTTCAGGTAGGCCAGGGCGGCGGCGCCGTGGGTCCATTGGCGCATGTAGTCGGGCTGGTCGTTGTTGCCACGGATCATCCGGCCCAGCAGCGCGCCGTCTTCGGCCCAGGCCGCCAGCCAGGCCTGGGCGCAGCGGCCGGCGGCGGCGTCGCCATCGGCCAGGTAGGCGTCCGACAGGGCGGCGATGCGTTGCGCGTACTCGTCCAGCGGCCGGGTCTGGGCCCGGTTGCGGGCTTGCAACTGCGGGTCGATCTTGGAATGGGCGGCATCGGTGTAATAGCCGGTGCCTTCGAGGTCGCGCGGCCCAGGGGGCGGCGTTTGGCACTGTTGCGTTGCGGCCAGCGCCTGCGCGCCCAGCAGGGCCAGCAGCAGGCCGGCCGCATAGGGCCAGCGCAGCGCTTGCCGGCGCGGGGTTGAGGGCGGCGCGTCATGGCCGGACCGGTGCAGGGGAAGAATCATCGCGATTGCCTTTCTCTACGCGTTGCGGGGTTTAAGCCCGGCATGTCCAGGATGGACAGCGCCCCACAACGAAAGTTGCGTGACGACGCGATACGTCAGCCGCGTTTCGCTAGCCGCGCGGCGTCGGTGCAGGCGCCCAGCCGGGGATCGCCCGCCGCCAGGATGGCCGCATCCACGTCCAGCCGTACGCGGGGCAGCAGCCGGGCCAGCAACTGTTCGCAATCGCGCCGCAGATAGCTGGACTCACCGGTCAGGCGGCCAACGACGCGCAGCACGGCGGATTCCCGCGCCAGCACCAGCAGGTGGTAGCGGTCGGTGTCGGGCTGGCGCAGCAGCCACGCGCCGGTGGCGATGCGCAGCAGGGGCTCCAGCGTGTCGGTCAGCCGCGCGAGTTCGGTGGGGGACAGGTCGTGCGGCGCGTAGCCGTTGGGGGCGTCTTGGGGTTGCGCCGGGCGGTGTGACGTATCGGCTTGCCGGCGGTAGCGCTCGGCTTGCACGCTGGCGCCGGCGCGCAGCGCTGCGTAGCGCGCGATTTCATCCGCGGACAAGGCGCGGATGCGGCGCTTGCGTTGCAGGTCGTGCAATTCGGCGACAAGCGCGCCCTGTTCTTCGCGCACCTGCTGCGCTTGGACGGCGGATTGGGCGGCCAGGTGGTCATCCAGGCGCGTGGCCAGGGCTTGGCGTTGCGATGGCAGCCAGGCCTGGGCAGCGCTGGGGTGGGCGCGCTGCCAGGGGAGCGGAGCCGATGGCAGGTCGGGCGCGGCACCTAGCGCGGCCAGCCGGTCAGCCAGCGACGGGTGAGTCGCGCCTGGGTGGGTCGGCGCGCACAGCGCGTCGTGCAACCAGATGCGGGCCTCGGCCTCGTCTTCGGGGACGGCCAACGCGCCGTGTGCGGCCAGCGCCGAATAGGGATAGGGCGTGTCGTGGTCGTCGGTGGGAAAGAACGCGGGCCAACAGATGCGCAACGCGCGCCATTGCAGCGCCATTGCCGTCAGGGCCTCGGTGGCCGCGGGCAGGCCACAAACGCGGGCGGCTTCGGCGTCGGCCTGGTATTCGCATTGGCGGGCGAATTCCAGGCTGGCGGCCAGAAAGCGCGGCACGTACCAGGCGACGAACAGCCGCAGCGGGGCGCTGGACAGGCGGCGATGGCGATCCAGTCGGTCACTGACTTCCTGCCACTGCAAGCGCGCGAAATAGACCCGGCTGGCGTAGCGGCCATGGCGCTGCGCGACATGCGCGCATTCGTGCGCCAGGATTGCCGAACAGGCGGCGGGCGACAGCATTTCCAACAGCGGTTGCCCCAGCCACAGGACGTTGCGCGTCTTGCCGCCCAGCTTGCGGTGCTGGCGGATGGCGGCGTTGAATTCACCGTCCAGGTAGACGGCGTCCAGCGGCGGCGCGGCTAGCGCGGTACGGATCCGGCTGAGTTCGTCAAACAGTGCCGGCGCATCGACGGGCTGCAGCCGCAGCCCGTCTTCGGCGCTTTCGGGCCGGGCGCTGAACGGCGCGCGCAGCATGATGACGCCGAACACGGCGGCGGGGAGCGTCAGCGCACCGCCCAGCACGCCGGCCGCGCCGGGCAGCAGCGTATAGGCCAGCACCGGCAGCAGGCACAGCGCCGCGCCGCCGGCCAGCAGGGCGCCGTCGCCCAGCGCCAGCCAGGCGCCGATGCGCAGCCGTTGCAGGCTGAAGCGAGCCATGTCCAGGCGTCCTAGGTTTGTACGGACTTGGGCGGCAGATCCTCGGCGGTGACGCCACCGCGTTTCAGGAAAGCGCCGAAGACGGTGCCGACGGTCTTGACCAGGCTGTGCGAGTTCAGGACCTGCGCCTCGATCGCGTCGATACCTTCGTCGTCCGGCAGCAGTTTGGATGCATGGCTGGCCCACTCGATGGCCGCGAAGCGATTCTTGGTGGCGCCGCGGCCATGCATGTAGGCCAGCGCGATTTCGGCCGAGGCGCGCGCCGCGGTCCAGTCGTCTTCGTGTTCCACCAGCGACCGCAGATACTGCACGCCTTCTTGCTGTTCTTGCGCGGTACCGTGGTCGCGCAGCAGCACGCCGATGCGCAGGCGCGCGTAGCCTTCCGTGCGCGGCGCTTCGCGGGCGTCTTCAAGCAGTTGACGCACGCTGTCGACGTTGGCGCGGTCGGAAAAATCCAGGTTGTCTTCGAACAATTTGCGCCAGGCCAGGTTGTATTTGGCCAGGGGCGAGCCGGCGTCCACGGCGCGTTGCAACCATTGGTCGCGCACGACGGGGTCCAGGTAGCTGTCGGGTGTATTGTCGCGGAAGCCCCGGTGAATGTCGTACATCGCGCTGGCCGCGTCGGGCACCTGGCGATCGGCGAATTCGCGGGTCAGGAAATAGCCGATTTCGTGCTGGCCGCCGTCCCAGAACATCGCGGCCGCGGCCAGGATGTTGAAGGAGTCGTCCAGCTGGGTGCAGCCCAGTTGCGTGGCGCGGTCCAACAGCTGGGCGGCGCGCGTGCTGTCCTGGGGAAATTCCCACAGCCCGAACTGATGCGCCGCGGCGGCCAGCGCCAACGGCGTACCCAGTTCGTCCATCAGCATCATGCGTTGCAGCGCGGTCTTGAACGCACCGGTGGTGTCGGGCTTGTGGTGGATCAGGGTCAGGTGCGCGAAGCTGCGGAACGGGCCGTCGACCTCGCGGAAGTACTGGGGTTCGGTAAAGGCCTGCACGCTGGCGACGTGCAGGTCGTGGGCGCGCGCATTGTCGTCCAGCGAGAAGCTGTGGAAATTGGCGTAGCGGCCCAGCGCGTCGCCGCGCTCCCGGGCGCGCAGGTCGCGCTTGAGCCAGGCTTCGAACTGCTGGCGGTGGCTTTCCGCGGCGCGGGTTTCGCCGGCCTCGGGGTAGTCGCACAGCGCGTCGTACACGCCCACCCAGCGGATCGCGTTGCGTTGCGCTTCGGTCAGGCTCGCGGCCAGTGGGCCGGCCGCCAGCCCATCGATATCCTCGTAGCTGCCGCCCCAGCGCGGTGTCAGGTAGTTGGCGTAGGCCAGCAGCGCTTCCAGGCAGGTGGGGCGCCATTGCAGGATCAGGTGCAGCCAGTAATCCTCGCCCTGTTCGAGTTCATGCGCGTCGCGTGGCGGCAGGCTGGGTGGCAGGGCGTCGGGCGCCTGTTGCAACGGCTTTTGGCCATAGTGCGCCAGGTGTTCGGCCGCGGCGCGGGCCAGGTCCGGGTCCAGGCCGGTCGCGGACAGGGGCAGGGCGGGCTCGCCGCGATATAGCGCCAGCAGCCAGGCGGGCTCTTCGAAGTGGGCGGACAACTGCATCAAGGTCAGCGCGGCGGCCACCGGCTGCGGATGCAGGCGCATGGCGCCCAGCAGGGCGGCGGCCGAATTTTCGCAGGCCATGGCGGCGCCCAGCCAGCGGTCTTGCGTGACGCCGTCGGACCAGCCGTAGCCGCGGATGTCGGTGGCACGGCCAAAGCAGTAGCGGCCCCAGATCAGTTGCGGGTGATAGGCGCCGGGGCACGCGGCGATCCAGGCCTGCAGGAAGCGTGCGGCGTCGACATGGGGCGTCGCGCTGAAGTCAAACAACGTGCCGGATTGCGCGGCTTCCAGGTAGGGGTGGCTGTCGGGGGCGGCGTCGCGCCATTGCGCTTCGAGTTCGGTGTAGGTGCGGTCCAGCTCGGCGTAGGCCTGGTTGCGGACCAGTTCACGGACGTGGCGGCGGATGGCGGAAAGGGTTTGCAAAGGGCACCTGGATGGGTTGTTCAACGCGGCGTGCCGGACGGGGTGGCACGATGGTTCGCAACCTACAATTTAAACCGGCTGGCCAGCTTTGCTGGCGGCTGGCAAGCAATGCCCGATTTATTTATGGCGCGAGTCATGCGCCATGCGACCCATCCTCTGCCCTGACAATCGACAACGCCAAAAATGGCCCCTTGCATGACGAACTGGAAACGCGGTGAATGGGTCGAGCTGGATTTCTCGACAGCGGACTAGCGCCGCAACTGCGCGTCCATGAAATCCATGATCGCCCGGGTCTCTGCATTGTCGGCGCCCACGTCTGAATTGATCTGCCCGTGGTCGCGCGCCACCGGCACGACCTGCGCCTGGCCGCCTTGCGCGGTCAGCCGGTCTGCGTATTCCTGCGTGCGCTGACACGAGAATCGCCGCAGCGTCGAGCACACCAGCAAGGTCGGTGGGTTGGGGCCACTCAGGTGCTCGGCGGGCGAGGCCGGCAGCCAGCGCGCGGGATCGGTGCCGAACGCGTCTTCGTAGAACGAGGCATGTTCCTGGGACATGATTTCGGGCAGGTCGAAGGCGGCGCCGTCCAGGATGACGCTGGCCAGCCAGGGATGCGCGCCGGTGCGTTGGCGCATGGCGTTGTCGGCAGCCAGCAATGCCACCAGGTGGCCGCCGGACGAGTGCCCCATGATCAGGATGCGGTTGGGGTCGGCCTTCCAGGCAGGGGCCTGGCGCTGGATCCAGGCAACGGCCAAGCCCAGGTCTTCGGCTTGGGCTTCCGGTCGGGCTACCGGCAGCAGGCGCGTATTGACCGAGACGACCACGAAGCCCAAGGGCAGCCAGCGCTCCAGCTTGTGGTCGATGACGACCGGTTCTGCCTTGTCGCCGTATAGCCAGGACCCGCCGTGCACCATCACCAGGATGGGCGCGCCGCCCGGCGGGGCGCTGGCCGCGTCGGGCGTGTAGACGTCGGCTAGTTGCGCGGCATCGGGGCCGTAGTGCAGGTCTTTCTGTGCCGCGGCCAGGCTGGCGCCCGGCAGCGCGCAGGCCAGCGCAAGGGCGCAGAGGAACCGGATGGTTTGCATGGCGGGCCCGAATAGGGTCTGGATGTTGGATACTGTAGCGCGGCCGCCGATAGTGCGGCAGCCTTCGCTGCGGCAGCCGATGCTGCGGCAGCCGATGCTGCGGCAGCCGATGCTGCGGCGGCCGATGCTGCGGCGGCCGATGCTGAGGCGGCCGATGCCGCGGCAGCCGACGCCATGGCGGTCCGTGCCAGGGTGAGGCGGCTTTATGGCATGCTGCCAGCCTTTCCTGTTTCCTGTTTCCTGATCGCTTGTCCTGCCCATGTCCAAACTCTTTTTGCGGCTTTGCGATTACCTGCTGCTGTTGGCCGCCGCGGCGCTGTTTGGCGCTTGCCTGACGGCCAAGTTGCAGACCGGGGCCTACGGCCTGACGATTCCCGATGCGCCCTATATATATGAGCGCAGGGACTTCTTCCTGGATGCCGCTTTCGCGGCCCTGGCCGCATGGCTGGCGTTGGGGGTGGTCGAGCGATTCACCCGGCTGGGCAGGTCTACCGCTGGATTCGCGGTGACCGGCTTCGCCGCGGCCCTGCTGGCCATCTACTTGGGGCCGCCCGACCCGGTGGTGTTCGGCAATACCTGGACGCGCTGGGAGCCGACCTTTGAACTGTTCCTGGCCCAATGGGATATCGCGCTGCCACTGGCGGTGGCGGCCGTGGCGGCGCGGTGGGCGGTGCGCCGAGTGGCCGGTGGGGTGGAGCCGTCGCGCCCATCCTAGTGGGGTGTCCCGCAGATACACCCGCAAGCAATGCGGACGCATCTACGGGACAACACACTAGCCGCGTAGCACCCGGTCCAGTTCCAGTACGGTCTGGTACAGCACGCGGGTGCCGTCCAGCAATTGGGCGGGTTCGATCCATTCTTCGGGGCAGTGGCTGCGGCCGTTCAGGCAGGGGATGAAGATCATGCCGATGGGGCCGGTGGGCGCCATGTAGACCGCGTCGTGGCCCGCGCCGCTGGGCAGGCGCATGTTGGCATAGCCGAGCTGATCGGCGGCCGCCTGGACCGCGTCCATCACGAGCGGCGTGCAGTCGGTGGGCTGGGCGCGGCTCAGCTGCGTGAAGCCGGCAGTCAGGCGCAGCGCCTTCAGGTCGTCAGCCACCCCGGCCATCAGGGTTTCCGGAAAAGCGTCCAGCACGGCGTTGCTGTCGCTGCGCATTTCCAGCGTCAGTTCGACGCGGCCGGGCACGGCGTTGGCGGCGTTGGGCGTCATGGCGAGCTTGCCGACGGTGGCGACCACGTAGTGCGGATTGCCGCTGGCGGCGCTGGCCTGGCGGCTGGCGGCGTCGATGATGCGGGCCGCGCCCACCAGGGCGTCGCGGCGGATGTCCATGGGCGTGGTGCCGGCGTGGTCGGGCTGGCCTTCGACCGTGATCAGCACGCGGCGGATGCCGACGATGTTGGTGACCACGCCAATGGGCAGGTGGCGGCTTTCCAGCACGGGGCCTTGTTCGATATGCAGTTCGACAAAGGCGGCGGTGCCATGGGCGCCGCGCAAGGGCGCGTTCAGGGCGGTGGGATCGCCGCCGATGCGGGCGATGCCTTGGGCCAAGGTTTCGCCGTCGGCGTTGCGGGCGGCCAGCATGTCGGCGCTGAGTTGGCCGCTGAGCGCGCGGCTGCCGACACAGGAAATGCCGTAGTCGCTGGGTTCTTCGGACAGGAAGTCGATGACTTCGAAGTCATGCTCCAGCGTGATGCCGTGCTCTTGCAGTGTGTGGGCCACTTCGATGCCGGCCAGCACGCCGATGATGCCGTCGAACCGGCCGCCGCTGGGCACGGTGTCGCAGTGCGAGCCGGTGGCGATGGGTTTGTTCGCCG
>JBEBOQ010000146.1:0-11679 GCA_040396375.1 Achromobacter xylosoxidans | reverse complement strand
ACACGCCCCGCCCTCACCCCGCCTGCCCCGTCACGCGCTCTTGATGAGGCTTAACGACGGGGCCTGGGGCGAGTGGTTTGCTTGGCGTGTTGGCCAGCATCATTTGGGGGTTGGAGGAGGGTGCGGGGCCCGCCTCGTGCCGGCCGCGCGGGCGGCCTTACGAGGCTTACGCGGTGTCTTGCGTACTCCATTGGCGCTATCGCGTGTCGGTGATGTTGTTGTTCGTTTTCTAGCGGCGCGGATGCCGAGGATTCCAACAGGCTCTTAAGCGCCCGATGGGCGGCGCGCGAGAGGGTTTGCATGCGCAAGCCAGCGTCTGCCGCGCCGCCCATCACCGCCCCTCCCCCTGACTGAGAAACCATTAGAAAACCACCCTTCACCAGCGCGAAGCGCACCCACAACACCATCAACAACACAGATGCCAAACGTGGCCGCCCGCGCGGCCGCGGCTTGGCGACCCTGTAGGGTTCATTCCCTGAACACGGGTCTAGCTGCGCGGCAAATCTCAAAGGACGTAGCCCGTCGCGGTGGTGGCTTGCGGAGTGGGCAACCTCGATGCGCCCGAGGGAATCGGAAGGGAGCCGAAGGCGGACGACGATGACGACGGGGCAGTCCGGCGCCGGCGCGCCGGACCGCAATCGTGGGCGCCCACACCGCAAGCCACCACCGCGACGGGCGACCTACGAAGATCAACAACCGCCCAAAAAATCCTCAACCTCGCAGCTGAAGCGTCTCTCGTGGCAATTCCCCGAAGCGTTCGCGGTAGTACTCGGAGAATCTTCCCAGGTGTCCGATTCCTACGGATACTGCGACTTCCGTCACGCTGGTACAGCCGCCTTGTTGCAGGCGTTCTCTTGCTGCATCCAGCCGCAGCGTTCTTAACGCATGCATTGGGGTTGTGCCGCGATGTTCCTGGAATAGTCGTGTCAGCGCGCTCGCGCTGGCGCCTGCGCCTCGTGCGATCTCTGTCAGGGTCAGCGGGGCTGACAAGTTCTTCCTCATGTACAGCTCGGCTTGTGCCAACCGGCGCGGTTGCGCCGGCGTTTGGCCTGCCTCGCGTTGCCACGTGTTCGGCTGGTTGTACAGCAGGTGCAGCACCAGCGTGTCTTCCAGGTGTTCCAGCCAGGCTGCCGGCGGCTTGGGTGCGCCGTCGTCCAGTGTGGGGAGCAGGTGGATCAGGCTCGTCACCATGCTGCGCCAGGCGGCGCCTATGGGGGTGTCCAGGCGTAGGGCGGGGGTGAAGTCCAGGGGGCGGGTGGCGGCGTCGCCGAAGATGCGGCGGCCCAGGGTTTCCAGTTTGCCGCGGGGGATCTTCAACAGGAGTTGTTCGCAGCCGGCTTCCCAATGCAGCTTCAGCGCGCGGTTGGGGGCGATGACGGCGGCGCAGTCCGGGTGGGTGTCTACGCTGTCGGCGCCGCATTCGATGCGGGCGCGGCCGCTTAAGGGGACTTGGACCAGCATGAAGTCTTGCAGGCGGTCGGGTTCGATGTGGACTTCGGCGCCGTAGCGCAGCGTACAGACACTCAGCGCGCCGAAGCGGCCTCGGTTCAGTTCGGCGTCCACGCGGCCGCCTTTCCAGGTCAGGCGGTGTTCCTTCAGCGCCTCGGACACGCGTTCGCGCGTTTCCGCCGGTTGGGTGGAACTGAACACGCGTCTTTTGAGCAATGGCGCCAGCTCGATGCGGGACCAACCGTGCATGGATGCCTCCGGGACGGGAACCCTCCCGTATCGCTGCCCAGCGTAATGCAATCGGTGGGCCTTGGGAATTAAGTGAATCCCGGATAAGCGTGGGTGGATTCGGATAGAGCGGCGAGGCGGGCGGGCCTACTCTGGGGGTTGTTGGAAGGCGGCGCCGCGGCGCGTAAGCTGGCGGTTTTCATCGTGGCTTGTGGCAACCGACGGCAGACGGCTTCTGCCTGCATTGCGCCGGCGGCGCCGGCGGATACACACGGGGTGGCTCATGAACGGAAAACGATGGGGTCGGCGTGCGCTGGCCGCGCTGGTTTGCATGACGGCCGCGGCCGGGGTGTCGGCCGAAGACAAGATCAAGGTCGGCCTCTTGACCACCCTGTCCGGGCCCGGTGCGGCGCTGGGCAATGAAATCCGCGATGGCTTCAATCTCGCGCTGCAGCATACCGGCGGCAAGCTGGGCGGGCTGCCGGCCGAAGTGGTGGTGGCCGATGATCAGCAGAAAGCCGACACCGGGCGCCAGGCGGTGGAACGCCTGCTCAAGCGCGACAAGGTCGACGTCATGACCGGCATCGTTTTCTCCAACGTGTTGCTGCCCGTGATGCCCGCCATTCTGCAGTCCGGTACCATCTACCTCAGCACCAATACCGGCCCCGAGAACTACGCGGGTGCGGGCTGTAATCCCAATTTCTTCGCGGTCGCCTGGCAGAACGAGGACATCCCCGCCGCCATGGGCAAGTACGCGGCGGACCAGGGTTTCAAGCGCGTGGCGCTGATCGCACCCGATTATCCGGGCGGACGCGAATCGCTCAACGGCTTCAAGCGTTTGTACAAGGGTGGCTTGTCCGAAGAGATCTATACCCAGCTGGGCCAGCTGGACTACGGCGTCGAGATCACTCGGCTGCGCGCCAGCAAGCCGGACGCCGTGTTCTTCTTTCTGCCCGGCGGCATGGGCGTGAATTTCATCAAGCAGTTCAACGGCGCCGGCCTGGGCAAGGAGATCGCGCTGCTGGCGCCGGGCTTCTCGGGCGACGAGGATACGATCGCGGCGGTGGGCGCGCCGATCGAAGGCCTGCATAACTCGTCGCAATGGGCGGCCGACCTGGACAACCCGGCCAACCGCAAGTTCGTCGAGGACTTCAGGAAAACCTACAACCGCACCCCCACGCTGTACGCCTCGCAGGGCTACGACGCCGCCATGCTGCTGGACAGCGCGGTCAGGCAGACCGGCGGCAAGCTGGGCGCCGATGCGCTGCGCCCGGCCCTGCGCCGCGCTGATTTCAAGTCGGTGCGCGGCGAATTCAAGTTCAATCGCAATCAGTACCCGATCCAGAACTACTACCTGCGCACCATCGTCAAGGGCGCGGACGGCAAGCTGGCCAACAAGCTGTCGGGCACGGTGCTGACGCAGTATCACGACCCGTTCGCCGCCGCCTGCCAGATGAAGTAAGGCAGGCGACGCACGCATCAGCACGCATCAAGGAGAGACGCATGACCGCAACCATCACGACGCGCGAGGTGACCATCGCCTCGCACGACGGCAAATCATTCAGCGCCTACCTGGCCGTGCCGGCCTCGGGCCACGGACCCGGGCTGGTGCTGTGCCAGGAGATATTCGGCATCAACGACTTCATGCGCCGCACCGCGCAGTCGCTGGCCGAGGAGGGCTACGTGGTGCTGGCGCCGGACCTGTTCTGGCGCCAGCAGCCCGGCATCCAGCTGACCGACGGCCCGGCCGACATGCCGCGCGCCTTCGAGCTGTATCAGCGTTTCGACGTCGAGCTGGGCGTCAAGGACATCGCCGCGACCCTGGCGGCGCTGCGCGCCCTGCCCGAGCAGCAGGGCGGCGCCGGCGTGCTGGGCTATTGCCTGGGCGGCAAGCTGGCCTACCTGGCCGCCTGCCGCACCGATGCCGACGTGGCCATTGGCTACTACGGCGTGGGCATCGAAGACAGCCTGGACGAGGCCGCCAGCCTGCGCGGCCGGCTGGTGCTGCACATCGCCGAGCAGGACGGCTTCTGTCCGCCGCCGGCGCGCCAGCGCATCCTGGAGGCGCTGGGCGGCAAGCCGGGCGTTGAACTTTATGTCTATCCGGGCATGGACCACGCCTTTGCACGGTTGGGCGGCGCGCACTACGACAAGCCCTCCGCGCTGATGGCGCACCAGCGCAGCATGGCCGCGCTGCAACGCGTGATCGGCCCGCAGTTCGACTATTCCTATCTGTGGGACAAGCACTGCGAATACGAATTCGGCACCCGCGACGTGGCCGCCACCATGGCGACGATGGTGGCCGAGCCTTACGTGAACCACATCCCCACCATGACGGGCGGGGTCGGCCACCGCGAGCTGTCGCGCTTCTACCAGCACCACTTCGTCAACAGCAATCCGCCCGACACGCGGTTGGTGCCGCTGTCGCGCACGGTGGGCGCGACGCAGATCGTGGACGAGGTGCTGTTCTGCTTTACCCACACCACCGAGATGGACTGGATGCTGCCCGGCGTGGCGCCCACCGGCAAATATGTCGAGATTCCGCTGGTGGCCATCGTGAAGTTCCGCGGCGACAAGCTTTGCCACGAACACATCTATTGGGACCAGGCCAGCGTGCTGGTGCAGGTAGGCCTGCTGGACCCCAAGGGCCTGCCGGTGGCCGGCCGCGAGACCGCGCGCAAGCTGCTGGACGAGACCTTGCCGTCCAACACGCTGATGACGCGTTGGCAAGACAGCCAGAACAAGTAGGAGACCGCCATGCCGTATAGCGATCAACAATTGGGCGAGATGGTGCGCGGCGACAGCGTGCACCGCAGCCTGTATACCGACCCGGCGATTTTCGACCTGGAGATGCAACGCATCTATGGCCGTGCCTGGGTCTACGTGGGCCACGAAAGCCAGGTGCCCAAGACGGGCGACTATCACACCACGCGGCTGGGCGACCAGGACGTGCTGATGGTGCGCGCCACCGACGGCCGTGTGCACGTGCTGTACAACCGTTGTCCGCACAAGGGCGCCAAGGTCGTGGCCGACGGCGACGGTTGCGTCGGCAAGTTCTTCCGCTGCCCGTACCACGCCTGGACCTTCAAGCTGGACGGCAGCCACCTGGGCGTGCCGCTCAAGCAGGGGTTGGAAGGCACGTCCTACGATCCCACCGACCCCAGCTTCTCGATGCGGCGCCTGCCGCGGGTGGAAAGCTACCGGGGCTTCGTTTTCGCCAGCCAGGCCCGCGACGGCCAGGGCCTCGAAGACTTCCTGGGGGGCGCGCGCTCGTCCATCGACAACCTCTGCGACCGCTCGCCGGTGGGCGAGGTGGAAGTGGCCGGCGGCATCTTCCGCGTGATGCAGCGGTCCAACTGGAAGGTGTTCTACGAGAACCTGCACGACACCATGCATGCCCGCGTGACGCACGAATCGTCCTTCGCCGCCGCGCGGGACGAGGCCAAGGAAATCGGCGAGATGCCGTTCGAGCTGCACATCATGGACGGCAACGGCGAGCCCTACGAGTTCTGGGAAAAGCTGGAACTGCGCGCCTACGACAACGGCCACGGCTACATGGAAGGCATCTTCAATCCCGGCGCGGCCGAGCGGGATCCGATCTCGCGCGAGCATTTCGAGACGCTGGCGGCAGCCTACGGCCCGGATCGCGCGCGCGAGATCCTGGGCATGAACCGCCACAACACGGTGATCTACGGCAGTGGTTCGCCCCATACCGTGTTCCAGCAGTTCCGCGTGATCCGCCCGATCGCTGTCGACCGCACGCTGATCGAAATCCAGACTTTCCGCTGCAAGGGCGCACCCGCCGGCGTGTTCAAGCGCGCCATGGTGTACGCCAACGTGATCAACTCGCCGTCGTCCAACGTCATGCCGGACGACATCGAGCTCTACAACCGCTGCCAGGAAGGCAATGCCACGCGCGGCGGCGAATGGGTCAGCATGCACCGCTACCACGGCACCGACCGCAGCGATGCCAACGGCATGGTGTCGGTCAATGGCACCAGCGAGCTGCCGATGCGCAACCAGTTTCGCGCCTGGAAACAATACATGGAGGCGGGACCGGTGAATGCGGCCCCGGCCCAAGGAGAAGGCGCATGCTGCTAGACCTGGACTTCGACGTCTCGACCACGGACCTGGCCCCGGCCGACGTGCCGGCCGAGGCCTACCACCGCATCGCCCAGTTCCTGTATCGCGAGGCCCGCTTGCTGGACGAGCGCCGCTACGACGACTGGCAGGCGCTGTGGACCGAGGATGGCATGTACTGGATGCCGCGCGAGCCGGGCCAGGCCAGCCCCTACGACCATATCTCGCTGTTCTGGGAAGACCGCATGCTGCGCGACGTGCGCATCCGCCGGCTAGAGCATCCGCGCAACTGGTCGCAGCAACCGCCCACGCGCAGCGTTCGGCTGGTGGGCGGGGTGCAGGTCGAAGGCGTGGACGCGGGCGGCAACCTGGTGGTGCATTCCGCTTTTCAGATGACCGAATGGCGCAAACGCCAGCCGCGCCAGTTGGCCGGCCGCTACACCCACAAGCTGGCGGCGGACGGCGACAGCTGGCGTATTCGCATGAAGCGCGTGGACCTGGTGAATTGCGACGACGCGCACGACGTGTTCGAGGTGTTCGTGTGAGCGCCACCGACGCCGCGGTGCTGGCGCTGCACTACCAGAACGACGTGCTGCACCCCGATGGCAAGATCCGTGTCGGGCTGGATGCCGACGGCGGCGTGCGCCAACGGCTGTTGCGCGGGGCGGCGGCGCTGCTGGATAGCGCGCGCAGCCACGGGCTGCCCATCGTGCATGTGCGTATCGCGTTCCGGCCCGACTACGCCGACCTGCTGCCCAATTGCGATATCTTCCGCAACGTGGCCAGCATCGGCGCGGTGGCCGAGGGCCAATGGGGCAGCGCCTTCTACGAAGGCTTGCAGCCGCTGGCCGGCAGCGCGCGTGAATTCGTGGTCAAGCACACCCGCATCAGCGCGTTCTACGGCACGCCGCTGGAAGAAACGCTGCGGCTGCTGGGCGCGCGGCGGCTGGTGGTGGCCGGTGTGGCCACGCATTCGGTGGTTGAGGGCACGGTGCGGCATGCGGCCGACATCGGCTTTAACGTCATGGTTGCCGAAGATGCCTGCGCCTCGGCTGACCCGGCGGTGCACGACGCTTCGATGGCCAGCATGCGCCTGATTGCGCAGACCGGCTCGGTGGCGCAAGCTGTGCGCTGGGCCGCGGCGCCCCACTGATCAAGGATTCCCCATGGATTTTTCAGGCTTTCCCGGCTTGGCCGGCAAGACCGCCATCGTCACCGGCAGCACCCAAGGGCTGGGCGCCGATATCGCGCGCGGCCTGGCCGCGGCAGGCGCCAAGGTGGTGCTGGTGGGACGCAATGCCCAGGCCGGCCAGGCGCTGGCCGCCGAGCTGGGCGAGGCGGCGTTGTTCTGCGAAACCGACATCGGCCAGGACAGCCAGATACAGCGCTGCCTGGATGCGGCGCTGGCGCGTTTTGGCCGGGTCGACATCCTGGTCAACAATGCCTGCCAGTACGCCGACCGCGGGCTGGCGTCCACCCGCGAGGAATGGCACGCCACGCTGGACACCAATCTGGTGTCGGCGGCGATTTTCACGCAGATGGTGGCGCCGCTGTTGCCGCGGGGTGGCGCGGTGGTCAACTTGGGCAGCACCGGTGGCAAGTTTGGCGCCGCCGGACGCGCGTTATATCCCGCGTCGAAGGCGGCCCTGCTGCAGATCACCAAGAATTTCGCCGTGGAGCTGGCGCCTGCCGGCATCCGCGTGCTGGCGGTGTCGCCGGCCTGGACCTGGTCGCCGTCGGTCGAACAGCTGGCGGGCGGTTCGCGCGCCGCCGCCGACGCCGTGGGCGCGCACTTTCATCCTTTGGGGCGGGTGGGCTCGGGCGAGGAGATCGCCGCGGCAGTGTGCTTTGCATGTTCCGACGCCGCGTCGTGGATGACGGGTGTGGATATTCCGGTGGATGGCGGCTTCTCCATCCTGGGCCCGGACCGCGGCATTTCGCCGCGTGCGTGGTTCAAGCAGCTGGCGCCCTGAGCGGGGCGCGGCGGTCAGGTTGACGCCGCGCCGCCTTCCCGTGTCAGCGGATGACGATCTGGCCTTCTTCCAGGGCAGCCTTGCCGCCCACCTGGTCTTCCAGGAATTCCTGTTGCTTGTTGCCCACCTGGATCTTTGCGCCGCCGCAAAAGCGCCGTGAGGCGATGATCGTGGCGTTGTGCAGCGGCTGCAGGTCGCGGATCAGCTGAGTCTCTTCTTCTTCCAACTGGATCAGGTCGCGGCCGAGCTTGGTGTGGGTGTTGCGGGCGCGCTCGACCACGTCGCCGGCGGCGCGTTCGGGGTGCGAATGCAGGAACAGCAGCAGTTGCTCCAGCTTGGCCTTTTCCTCGTTCATCTTCAGCCGCTTGCGCGTCAGCGCCGATCGCTTGATGTCAGCATGCGGGTCCAGGCCTGCCTGCACCAGCGTGGGCACGCCTGCCGGCGAACCGATGGTGCCGGCCCGCACCGATTGCAGGGCGCGGGTCTGGCCGCCGGTGATGGCCGTCTGCTGGCTGTTGGGCGCGCCGACGTTGACGCTGCCGCCCGCGGCGATGCTGCTCTGGCGGATCTCGCGCTCGACTTCCACGTTCTGGCCGGCGCTGATGATCGCGTTGGCGATGAAACGGGCTTTCAGGTCGCCGCCGCAGACGATGTGCGCGGTGCGCGCGGTGGTGTTGCTGGCGCTGTCCTGCATGGCTTCGGCCATGCCGATGACGCCGCCCTTGACCGTGACGTTGCCGCCGGCTTCCACCAGTGCGGCTTCCATCGTGCCGTTGACGACCACGTCGCCCGTCACCCGCACTTCCATGGTGGCGCTGATGTCGCCGCGCACCTGCAGCGAGCCTTCGAAATTGATGTTGCCGGTGGACAGGTCCACCGCGTCCACCTCGACCACCGGGTTGACCTGCGCGCCCTGGTGGATCAGCTTGGGCGAACCGGCGATGCTGGCGCGCAGCAGGTTCGGGTCTTCGGCGTCGACCTCGACGCCGGACATGTCCTTGGAAAACGGCGTGTCGGGCAGTTCTTCGGGCAGCACCGGCTGGCCCAGCACGTCACAGCCGTCGATACCCGGCAGCGGCGGAATGCGGCGCATCAGCGGCGTGCCGGGCGACACCAGCAGCAGGCTGCCCAGGTCGCGGTAGTCGACCTGCGCCAGTTCGTCGATTTCCTGGGCGCGGGGCTTCAAGCGGTCCAGCAGGCTTTCAAAGCGCGTGGGCGTGCCGCGCGTGGGCGGCGTGCCTTGGGCGATCAGCACCGTTGCGCTGCCGCCGAGCGCCACCGCATCGGCCAGCTCTTTCTCCAGCACGCCATGCACGATGCCCTGGTCGGCCACGGCCTGGCGCAGCACGGCCAGCGCCACCGGCTTGCCGCCCTTGGGCGGATGCAGGGTGACCAGGGCCGACATGCAGGCGGCGTCCACTTCCAGGTCGAACGAGCCATCGACCACCTTGCCCACGGGGGCCTGGACGGGGTCCGTGGCCTCGCGGCACAGGTCGATGAAGCTGATGACGGCGTGGTTATCCAGCGCTTCGGTGGACCAGCCTTCGGTGGTGGCCAGGGCGGCCAGCGAATCCCAGGTGGGCAAATGGGCGGGGGCGGGCCGGTCGGCGACTTCGGTGTCCAAGGACTGGTTGTCGGCCGCACCGGCGGTCATGCCTTCGTCCGTGGCCGCGGCGCTGTCGGGCGGCGTGCCGTCCGCGCGGGGGGCGTCGGTGTCCGGGGACGGTGGCGGCGTGTAAATCGCCGTCAGGACGTTGGTAGTGGCATCCAGCACTAGCTGGAGCGTGTTGTCTGCGCCCATCTCCGCCTCTCCCGCCCAGTGTTTGTCACCGGGTTCATTCATTTAGTAATTAAACGAAATATTGCGACATATGTTAACCCATGAACCTTGTGCTACTGCGTAGTAGTACGGGGGAAACTCATACAAAAGATGTAATGCCGTCCCTTATTTTTGCAGGGTCGGTTTAGTTACAGATATGACGCTGTCCGGGTGGGTCGGGACGGCGCTGCCCGGGGGAAGGCTCGCGCGGCAGGCGGCGGCGAATTCCGGCGACGGATCCTAGGGCATAGGCACGAGCGACAAAGCGCGTGAGGCGGCTCAGCATAGGCGTTCAATTCCGCGTCCCTGGACGCCGCCGGAGCGCCCACGCCATGTTCCGCCTTTTCCTTTTATCGCTGCCGGCCCTGCGCGCCGGATGGGCGCGCGTGGCCAGCCTGGCGCTGGCCGCCACGCTGGTCGGCGCGGCGGCGGCGCTGGCCCCCACGGGCGTGGCGCATGCCGACGAGATCTACCGTTACAAAGACCCGTTCGGTGTCTGGCGCGCGATGAAGGTGCCCAGCGGCTACGGCAAGTACTACAAACGGGCCCAGGTGCGCACCGCGCTGCGCGGCGGCCGCATCAAGGTCTGTCTGGACTGCGAACCTCGCACCGGTGACGGCGCCAGCGTGCTGGCGTTGGGCAGCCGGGTGCTGCGCTGGGGGCCGGTGCCGCCGTCCACGGCGCACGATGGCCTGATTGCGCAGGCGGCCAAGGATTCGGGCGTGGACCAGGCGCTGATCACCGCGGTCATCGCGGTGGAATCCGGGTTCCGCAGCGACGCACGCTCGCCCAAGGGCGCGTTGGGCCTGATGCAGTTGATGCCCGCCACGGCCGCCGCCTTGCTGGCGTCGGACGACATCGAACGAGCGCTGGTGGATCCGGCGACCAATGTGAAGGCAGGTTCAAGCCTGCTGCGCCGCCTGATCGACCAGTACCCTGGCCGGCTGGACCTGGCACTGGCGGCCTACAACGCGGGGGAGGGGGCGGTGCGCAAGTACGACGCCGTGCCGCCCTATGCCGAAACGCAGCAGTACGTGCGGGATGTGACGGCGCTGTACCAGCACTACAAGGCGCCTTAGGGGCGGCAAGCCCTGCCGCCCTTGGCCCCGGAGAGCCGGGCAGCCTGGCGGCTGCCCGCGGCGCGGCCTCAGATCGAGGCGAAGACCTTTTCGGCGATATCCAGCGTCGACTGGATGACGGCGTCGTCGTGGGTGGCCGAGACGAAGCCGGCTTCGAACGCCGACGGCGCGAAGTGCACGCCGTGGTCGAGCATGGCGTGGAAGAAGCGGTTAAAGCGCGCGGTGTCGCAGGTGGACACTTCTGCGAACGAGGTGGGGACCGCGTCGCTGAAGTAGATGCCGAACATACCGCCCACCGAGTCGGCCGAGAAGGCCAGGCCGGCGGCGCGGGCGCGTTCCTGCAGGCCCTGGGCCAGCTTGGCGGTCTGGGCCGACAGCTTGTCGTAGAAGCCGGGCGCGGCGATCAGGCGCAGCGTGGCCAGGCCGGCGGCCACGGCCACCGGGTTGCCCGACAGCGTGCCCGCCTGGTAGACGCCGCCCAGCGGCGCGATGTGTTTCATGATCTCGGCGCTGCCGCCGAAGGCGCCCACCGGCATGCCGCCGCCGATCACCTTGGCCAGCGTGGTCAGGTCGGGCTTGACGCCCGACAGGCCCTGCACGCCCTGCGGGCCGACGCGGAAACCGGTCATGACTTCGTCGAAGATCAGCAGCGCGCCGTGCTGCGTGCAGACCTCGCGCAGCCCTTCCAGGAAGCCGGCGGCCGGCTTGATCAGGTTCATGTTGCCGGCGATCGGCTCGACGATGATGCAGGCGATGTCGGCGCCGTGCTGGGCGAAGGCCTCGCGCACCGCTTCGAGGTTGTTGTATTCCAGGGTCAGCGTGTGCGAGACGAACTCGGGCGGCACGCCGGCCGAGCTGGGGTTGCCGAAGGTCAGCAGGCCCGAGCCGGCCTTGACCAGCAGGCTGTCCGAATGGCCGTGGTAGCAGCCTTCGAACTTGACGATCTTGGCGCGGCCGGTGGCGCCGCGGGCCAGGCGGATGGCCGTCATGGTGGCTTCGGTGCCGGAGCTGACCAGGCGCACCTGTTCCAGCGACGGCAGGCGCGCGATCA
>JBEBOQ010000145.1:0-11925 GCA_040396375.1 Achromobacter xylosoxidans | reverse complement strand
TCGTGGTGCGCGAACCCATCGGCGTCTGCGCCGCGTTCACGCCCTGGAACTTCCCGTACAACCAGGCCATCCGCAAGATCGCCGCCGCGCTCGGCGCCGGCTGCACGGTGGTGCTGAAGGGTCCGGAAGACTCGCCCAGCGCCGTCATGGCCATCGCCCGCATGTTCCACGATGCCGGCCTGCCCAAGGGCTGCCTGAACATCGTCTGGGGCGAGCCCGCCAAGATCTCCGACTACCTGATCCGTTCGCCCATCGTGCGCAAGGTCTCGTTCACCGGCTCCGTGCCGGTGGGCAAGCAATTGGCCGCGTTGGCCGGCGCCCACATGAAGCGCGTCACCATGGAGCTGGGTGGCCATTCGCCCGTGCTGGTGTTCGACGATGCCGACATCGATCGCGCAGCCGAAATGCTGGCCAAGTTCAAGGTCCGCAACGCCGGCCAGGTCTGCGTTTCGCCCACCCGCTTCTACGTGCAGAACGGCGCCTACGAGCAGTTCCTGGCCCGCTTCACCGACGTGCTCAAGAACATCAAGGTCGGCGACGGCCTGGAAGCCGGCACCGACATGGGCCCGCTGGCGCACGAGCGCCGCGTGCCCGCCATGAGCGCCTTCATCGACGACGCCAAGAAGCATGGCGGCAAGGTGGTGGTCGGCGGCGGCCCGCTGGACCGCAAGGGCTTCTTCTTCGCCCCCACGGTCGTGACCGACCTGCCCGACAACTCGATGCTGATGACCGAAGAACCCTTCGGCCCGGTCGCGCCGGTGGTCCGCTTCACGGATACCGATGAAGTGCTGAAGCGCGCCAACAGCCTGCCGTTCGGCCTGTCGTCCTACGTGTTCACCAACTCGCTGCAGACCGCCACCAAGGTCTCCAACGGCCTGGAAGCCGGCATGGTCAACATCAACCATTTCGGCAGCGCGCTGGCCGAGACGCCGTTCGGCGGCATCAAGGACAGCGGCATCGGCAGCGAAGGCGGCCTGGAAACGTTCGACGGTTACCTGGTCACGAAGTACATCACGCACATCTGACCGATACGTTCGTCAGCAAAAAAGCCCCGCAAGGGGCTTTTTTTTCGCCTGTCACAACGTGCCACGGGCAAGTCATTTTGGCGCCATTCTTTCATCACCCTGTCATCCGGAACAGCGAGGATTGCGCCTCGCTCGCGGGCGCGACATCCCAGGAACGGGGAAACAGACGCCTGAAGAAAAACTTGTTCCGAAAAGAGAAGCCTCAATGAATCGATATCAACGTTGTGCCCGCGGAGCGGGCGCAATCGCGCTTTCTGCGTTCCTGGCCGCCTGCGGCGGCGACAAGGACGACGACGATGACAAAAAACCCGTCGCAGAAACGCCGGCCGCGCAACCGGCTGCTGTCCAGATCGCCTTCATGCCGGACATCCATTTCCATGACATCTATGCGGATTTCAAGGATGGGTCGTTCCCCGGCATCCCCAACCCGAAGCGCGGCGACAACGCCACCATTCGCACGATGTACGCGCAGTTGACGTCGACGCGGCTGTTCAATGAAAACTACTTTGCTTTCCTGGCGGCACTGGACGATGCAGCGACCCGCGGCGTCAAATTCATCGCCCTGCCCGGCGACTTTTCGGACGATGGCCAACCGGTGCACATGCGCGGCCTGGTCAAGGTGATGGACGAGTACGCGACCAAGTACGGCATCCAGTTCTTCGCCGCCCCCGGCAACCACGACCCGGTGCGCCCCTTCAACCAGGCCAACGGCAAAAGCGATTATCTGGGCCTGGACCCGGTGAGCGGCGCCATCGGCTTCTCGCAGCCCATCTACAGCCGCGGCGGCAACACCGCCTGCAGCACGCCGTACGCCGGCGACTGGGCTCGCGTCGGCGACACCTACTGCACCGAGGAAGTGCTGCACATGGGCTACGCGGGCATCACCGACGCCCTGGCCCAGCACGGCTTCATGCCCAAGCCGCAGTATGTGTATTACGAGACCCCGTACAGCACCTACAAGTACGAGGACTACAACTACAACACCGCAATGTCGCAGGCCGGCTGGATCAACCGCCAGTACGAAATCTGCGCGCAAGGCACCGGCGGCCCCAACAAGCCGGCGAACTACACGTTCTGCAAGATGGTGCCAGATACGTCCTATGTGGTCGAACCCGTCAAGGGCGTGTGGCTGGTGGGCCTGGACGCGAACGTCTACGTGCCGACGGGCAACGGCCCGAATGATTTCACCGGTTCTGGCGACCAGGGCTACAACAAGATGCTCACCCACAAGTCCCACGTCATCAAATGGCTGGCCGACGTGGTGGCCCGCGGCAAGGCGCAGGGCAAGCAGGTGATCGCCTTCAGCCATTTCCCGATGACCGAGTTCTTCAACGGTGCATCCGATGACATCGAGGCGCTGCTGGGCGCCAACAAGATGCAGATGGTGCGCCGCCCGGCGGAGAACACCACACGCGCGCTGGCCGAGACCGGCCTGAAGGTGCACGTGGGTGGCCACATGCACTTCAATGACATGGCGGTGCGCACCTACGGCGGCGACAAGGCGCTGTTCAATATCCAGGCACCGTCCATGGCGGCCTATGTGCCTGCCTACAAGATCATGACGATGCAAAGCGCCAGCGAGATCGAGGTGCAGACCATCCGTCTGGACAAGGTGCCGCGCTTTGACGAGCTGTTCGACCTGTACCGCGCCGAGAACGCGTATGACGTGCCGCCGCGCTGGAACGTGTCGATCCTGGACGCCAAGGACTACGGCGACTTCAACTATCGCTATATGAGCGAACTAGTGCGCCTGCGCCTGCTCAACGACGACTGGCGCTGCGAAATGCGCGAGCTGGTCAAGAGCCCGCTGACCGGCGCCGATATGCTCGTCCTGTCGCAGCTGCGCACCACGGTGACGCTGGCTGAACTGAAGAACACCGGCAATCAGAACAAGCTGACGCCCGAGTTCTTCGCCTGCTTGTATGGGGCCGGCGGCCCCAATGCCAGCAACCCGGCCTACGCTGCGGACCTGGCCGACGCCGAAACCCGCGCGCAGGCGCTGGCGCAGGCGCACGGCATGCAGTTGGCGGACTTCGCCAAATGGCAGGCGCTGGATCTGGCGGGCGATTTCGTACGCCTGGCCAACGCCGGCGATCTGGCTTATGCCGACATCCCGGCCCAGCGCGCCAACCAGTACAAGCTGCTGGCCCAGGCGCTGAGCCAGACCAATGCCGGCCTGCAGCTCAATGGCGACAAGGTCAGCGATGCGAATACCTTGGCGGACATGTTCAAGGCACGCTTCAAGCCGTTGATGGCGATCATGCTGAAGCTGGCCGACGGCCTGCCGTCCGAGCACATCCGCCTGGACCTCAAGAGCAACAGCGTCGTCAATCTGTCGAAACAGCCCTCGCCTTTCTAAGGCGCGGCGCCGGCCGGCATCCGGCCGCAGACGACAAGGCCCGCGCAAGCGGGCCTTTTTTTGGGCTGACGCGCCGTCTGAACGTTAGCCGCGTGTACGCCATTCACGCGGTGACATGCCGAACCGTTGCTTGAACAACCGGCTGAAATGCGACGGGTGCGCAAAGCCGGCCTGATAAGCCAATTCGGCGATGCCCCGGTGGCGTTGCGCGGGGTTCAGCAGCAATTCGCGGCAGCGCTCCAGGCGTTGATCGAAAACGAAACTCTCCACCGACACGCCTCCGGCCTGGAAGATGCGGTGCAGGTAGGCGACCGACAAGCCGCAACCCTGTGCGACCCGCTGGGGCGATAGCGCGGGATCGGCGAGGTGTTGGCGTATGTAGGCCATTGCGCGTTGTCGGTGGGCCATCGTGACGCTGCTGTCCGACGCCGAGGCATGGCTTTGGCCCGGCTGCACCAGGAACAGCACGATCAGGTCGATCAGCCGTTCTCCCAGCTCGGCGGCCTCGGCCGCCGTCCAGCCATCTAGACCCTTGAACAGATGGTCCATGTAGCTGGCCAGCATCGCGCCCCGCGGCGAACCGTCATCGACGCGCAGCTTGTAGAACGGCCCGATGCGCGAATCGCGTTGCGACAGCGCACTGCGTGGAAACGACACGCTCAGGCTGCGATAGCCGTCGGCGCCCAGGGCGGTGGCCTGATAGGGCAAGCTCTGGTTCATCAGGTAGACGCAGCCCGGCTCGACTTGGAACTCGCGGCCCTGCTGCACCACCGCCAGCGGGCCCGCCAAGGGCAGCCCGAATGTGTAGAACTCCTGATCCAGGCGTGACACATTGCCAGCGGTGCGCTCCAGCTTCTGTCCCTGATAGTGCAGATCGTTGAACTGCAGGCTGGCTCGCCGCACATAGCGCACATGGCCGGCGAAATGGCCGGCGTGGCCCTGATGCACCTCGAACGGCCCGAAAGCGTCCGACAGGGCCGCGCGCCATTGCTCGCAGCGCTCGGCGCCGGCGATGCCGGAAATGGCGAATTCCGTGTCGGACATGGCGCGGTCTCCTGGTTCGCGGGGGTCGGGCGGGGCGCTTGTGATCTTGCGTCTACATATTCTTGACTCACCCTGCCGTGGGCAGTCCGGCGCATTGTGGCCGCGCCCGGCGCAAGTCTATATTCAGCCCGATAAGCATACAACCTGGACAACCCGGGAGGAGACTCATGGCTAACGCGCCCACACCGGCCGCCCGCCACGCCCCGGCTTCGCGCTATTTACGCTGCGAAGGCCGCGAATTGCACTACACCGAGTGGGGCAGCCCCGGCGCCCCCGCGCTCATCATGTGGCACGGCCTGGCCAGGACCGGGCGAGATTTCGACGAGTTGGCACAGGCGCTCGCCGGCGACTACCGCATCATCTGCCCAGACACGATCGGACGCGGCCTGTCGCAATGGAGCCCGGATCCCGTCGCCGAATACCGGCTGGAGTTCTACGCCCGGCTTGCGCTCGCCCTGATCGATGGCCTGTCGTTGTCGCAAGTGCGCTGGGTCGGCACGTCGATGGGTGGCGCCACCGGCATGGTCGCGGCGGCCACCACGCTGAAGGGCCGCGTCTCGCACCTGGTGGTCAACGACATCGGCCCGTCGCTGCCGCAACCGGCCATCGAACGCATCCTGGCCTATGCCGGCAATCCACCCGCCTTCGACACCGTCACCGAACTGGAAGCCTGGCTGCGCGCCGCCTACAAGCCCTACGGCTGGCAAAGCGACGAGCAATGGCGCCGCATGGCTGAAACGTCAGTGCGCCGCCTGCCCGATGGCCGCGTTACCGCGCACTACGATCCGGCCATCGTCGGCCAGTTCAGCCACCACCCGACGGACTACGAGCGCTGGACGGAGTACGACAGCCTGCGCATGCCACTGCTGCTGCTGCGTGGCGCCGATTCCGATCTGCTGCTGCCTGAGGTCGCTCACGCCATGACCCAGCGCGGTCCGCACGCCCAGCGCATCGACTTCCCCGATTGCGGCCATGCGCCGGCCCTGAACATCGCGCCGCAGATCGACGCCATCCGCCGCTTTCTCGCCACCCCGGTCGCCAACGCAGCCGCCGGCACCCTCTAGGAACTAGGAGACTCCCATGAAACGCCTCTTGCTTGCCACGCTGGCCGGCCTGTGCCTGAGTTCCGCCGCTGCGGCCAAGGACTTTGTCGTGGCGCACGTTTATGACAAGACGGGCCCATTGGAGGCCTACGCCAAGCAGACTCAGAACGGCTTGATGTTGGGCCTGGAGTACGCCACCCAAGGCAGTATGACGGTGGCCGGGCGCAAGATCCGCGTCATCGAAAAGGACACCCAAGGCAAGCCGGACGTCGCTCGCGCCCAGCTCGCCTCGGCCTATGCCGATGACAACGCCGACATCGCCGTGGGCCCCACGTCGTCGGGCGTGGCGCTGGCCATGCTGCCGATCGCCGAGGAATACGAAAAGATCCTGCTGGTGGAGCCGGCCGTCGCCGATTCGATAACCGGCGACAAGTGGAACAAGTACATCTTCCGCACCGGCCGCAATTCCTCGCAGGACGCCATCGCCAACGCGGTCGCCTTCGACCAGGCGGGCACCTCCATTGCCATGCTGGCGCAGGACTATGCGTTCGGTCGCGACGGCGTCAAGGCCTTCAAGGGCGCCCTCAAGCAAGCCAAGATCGTGCACGAGGAATACCTGCCGGCCAACGCCACCGACTTCACGGCTGGCGCCCAGCGCCTGTTCGACGCGCTCAAGGACAAGCCGGGGCGCAAGATCATCTTCATCCTGTGGGCGGGCGCGGGTAATCCGTTCAAGATCGCGGACCTGGATCCCAAGCGCTTCGGCATTGAAATCGCCACCGGTGGCAACACCCTGGCCGCGATGACGCCGCTCAAGCCGCTGGCCGGTATGGAAGGCGCCACCTATTACTACTACGGCATCCCGAAGAACCCCATCAACGACTGGTTGGTGGCGGAGCACCAGAAGCGTTACGGCCAGCCGCCGGACTTCTTCACCGCAGGGGGCATGTCGGCCGGCATCGCACTGGTGACTGCCTTGAACAAGACTGCGGGCAATTCCGAAGCCGACACGCTCATCAAGGCGATGGAAGGCATGAGCTTCGACACGCCCAAGGGCAAGATGACGTTCCGGCCAGAAGACCACCAGGCCATGCAGTCGATGTATCACTTCCGCATCAAGAACGACCCGTCAGTGCCGTGGGCCGTGCAGGACCTGGTCAAGGAAATCACGCCCGACCAGATGGCGGTGCCCATCCAGAACAAACGCTGAGCCCCGTCCCACATGCTGGAAACCCAATCGCTCACGATCCGCTTCGGCGGCCACGTGGCCGTCAATGAGGTCAGCTGCCGCTTCGCACCCGGCAGCCTGACGGCCATCGTCGGCCCCAACGGCGCGGGCAAGACTACCTACTTCAACCTGATCTCCGGCCAGCTGCGTGCCAGCGCGGGCACGGTGCGCCTGAACGGCCGCGACCTGACCCGGCTGTCGGCGCCGGCCCGCATGCATGCAGGCCTGGGACGCGCCTTCCAGCTGACGCAGTTGTTTCCACGGCTATCTGTGCGCGAGAACGTGCGGCTCGCGCTGCAATCGCGGCAGCAAGGCCTGAGCTGGCGCCAGATTCGCTTCTGGCGCACTTGGGACGACGACCGGGGCCTGCTTGCGCGCGCTGATGCCCTGCTGGAGCGGACGCGGCTGGCCGCCCGCCGCGATCAGATCGCCGCCGACCTGCCCCACGGCGACCAACGCAAGCTCGAGATCGCCATGCTTATCGCATTGGAGCCGCAGGTGTTCATGTTTGACGAACCCACCGCCGGCATGAGCGTGGACGACGTGCCCGTGGTGCTGGACCTGATCCGCGAAATCAAGGCTGACGCATCCAAGACGATCCTGCTGGTGGAACACAAGATGGACGTGGTTCGCGAGCTGGCGGACCGCATCGTGGTGCTGCACAACGGCGAATTGATGGCCGACGGCGAGCCCGCCGAGGTGATCGCCTCGCCGATCGTGCAGCAGGCCTACCTGGGCGCCGCCCTGCCGGAGAAGACGACATGAGCGCGGCCACCTTGCTGGAACTGAAGGACGTGCACACGCACATCGGCGCGTATCACATCCTGCACGGCGTGGACCTGTCGGTGCCGGCCGCCGGCGTCACCATGCTGCTGGGCCGCAACGGCGCCGGCAAGACCACCACGCTGCGCACCATCATGGGCCTGTGGAAGGCGACGCAGGGCCACATCGGCTTTGACGGCGCCGCGGTCGGCGGCCCGGGCGTGCGCACCTCGCCGCCCGACATGGCGCGCCAGGGCATCGCCTACGTGCCGGAGAACATGGGCATCTTCGCCGACCTGTCTGTGAAAGAGAACATCCTGCTGGCCGCGCGCCAGGCGCGCAGCGCCGCCCAACTGGACACCGCGCGGCTGGAATGGATCTTCG
Source organism: Achromobacter xylosoxidans (assembly GCA_040396375.1). Classification (GTDB taxonomy): domain Bacteria; phylum Pseudomonadota; class Gammaproteobacteria; order Burkholderiales; family Burkholderiaceae_B; genus Achromobacter; species Achromobacter xylosoxidans_D. The sequence goes on along the minus strand of JBEBOQ010000145.1, from coordinate 4,080 downwards.
GCTTCTTCCCCGCGCTACGCAAATTCTGGCTGTACCCCGCCGGCAAGCTGTCGGGCGGCCAGAAGCAGATGCTGGCGGTCGCGCGCGCCATCATCGAGCCGCGCCGCCTGCTGCTGGTCGACGAGCCCAGCAAGGGCCTGGCGCCCGCCATCATCCAGAACATGATCGACGCCTTCATCGAACTCAAGCAGGCCTCCACCACCATCCTGCTGGTGGAGCAGAACTTCAATTTCGCGCGCCAGGTGGGCGACCACGTCGCGGTCATGGACAACGGCCGCGTGGTGCACGCCGGCGGCATGGCCGAGCTGGCGCAGGACGACGCGTTGCAGACCCGCCTGCTGGGCCTGTCGCTGGGAGCCCATCAATGAGCGCCGCCGACATCGATACGCCGCTGCCCCAGACCCGCGCCGACCTGCGCCCGGTGCTGCTGGTGCTGGCGCTGGCCGCCATCGCGCTGCCGCTGGTCGGTTCGTTCTCGACCTGGGTGACGCTGACCTTCGCCGGGCTGGCGATGGGCATGATCATCTTCATCGTGGCCTCGGGCATGACGCTGGTGTTCGGCCTGATGGACGTGCTGAATTTCGGCCACGGCCTGTTCATTGCCATCGGCGCCTACATGGCGGCCACGGTGCTCGGCGCGATGTCCGACTGGACCCAGTCCGGCAGCCTGTGGCTGAACCTGGCCGCGGTGCTGCCCGCCATGATCGTCGGCATGCTGGTGGCCGGCGCGGTGGGCGTGGCGTTCGAGCGCGTGATCGTGCGGCCGGTCTATGGCCAGCACCTCAAGCAGATCCTCATCACCATGGGCGGCATGATCATCGGCGAAGAGATCATCAAGATGCTGTGGGGGCCGCAGACGCTGTCGCTGCCGTTGCCGGACGCGTTGCGCGGCGCGCTGCTGGTCGGCGACGCCGCCATCGAGAAATTCCGCCTCGTCGCGCTGGTAGTCGGCGTGGCGGTGCTGGGCGGCATGCTGTGGCTGCTCAACCGCACCAAGCTCGGCCTGTTGATCCGCGCCGGGGTCGAGGACCGCGAGATGGTCGAAAGCCTGGGCTACCGCATCCGCCATCTGTTCGTCGGCGTGTTCGTGGCCGGCTCGATGCTGGCCGGCCTGGGCGGCGTGCTGTGGGGCCTGTACCAGCAATCCATCGTGCCGCAGCTGGGCGCCCAAGTAAACGTGCTGATCTTCATTGTCATCATGATCGGCGGACTGGGATCGACCGTGGGCTGCCTGATCGGCGCGCTACTGGTCGGGTTGATGGCCAACTACACCGGCTTCCTGATGCCCAAGGCCGCGCTGTTTTCGAACATCGCGCTGATGGTCGCCATTTTGCTGTGGCGCCCACAGGGCGTGTATCCGGTCACGAACCGCTAGGAACTGCCTTCATGTCCTTCCGCCTGCTCTCCGGCGATCCACCGCGCAGCACGTTGCTGGCGATCCTGCTGATCGCCATCGTCGCCGCCCTGGCCGCGGCGCCCTTCCTGTTTCCTGGCCCCAAGGCATTGGCCGTGGCCGCCAAGATCCTGGTGTTCGTAATCCTTGTCGCCAGCTACGACTTGCTGCTGGGCTACACCGGCATCGTCAGCTTCGCGCACACCATGTTCTTCGGCATCGGCGCCTACGGCGTGGCCATCGCCAGCGTGCGTCTGGACGCCAGTTGGCTGTCGGTGCTGGCGGGCGTGGGTGCGGGCCTGGTCGTGTCCCTGGTCTTCGCGCTGATCATCGGGCTGGCCAGCCTGCGCGTACGGGCTATTTTCTACGCCATGATCACGCTGGCCGTCGCTGCGGCATTCCAGACCCTGGTTTCGCAGTTGTCCGACCTGACCGGCGGCGAAGACGGCCTGAACTTCAAGGTGCCGCAAATGCTGCGCCCGGCATACCGGCCGTTCTCCGAGCCGTTGTTCGGCGTCACGATCGACGGTCGCATCATCACCTACTACCTGATTGCCGCGGTGTGCGTCGTGCTGTTCCTGATGCTGCTGCGCATCGTCAATTCACCCTTCGGGCGCGTGCTGCAGGCGATTCGCGAAAACCCCTTCCGCGCCGAGGCCATCGGCTACCGCACCGTGCTGTACCGCAGCCTGTCCAACCTGCTGGCCGCCGCCTTTGCCACGCTGGCGGGCGCCATGTACGCGCTCTGGCTGCGCTACAACGGCCCGGACACCTCGCTGTCGTTCGAGATCATGTTGAACATCCTGCTGATGGTGGTGATCGGCGGCATGGGCACAATGTACGGCGCGATCATCGGCGCCAGCCTGTTCGTGTTCGCGCAGAGCTACCTGCAGGATGGCCTGCACGTGGTCCACGATGCCGTCGCGGGCGTGGCGCCGTTGGCGCTGTTGTTCGAACCCGACCGTTGGCTGCTGTGGCTGGGCATCCTGTTCGTGCTGTCGGTGTATTACTTTCCGACAGGTGTAGCAGGTCGGCTGCGGGAGATAGCGCGGCGCCGGTAGCCGAAACCCGGAGCGGGCAAGGTGTGCCGGCCGGAGCAGGCACACCGTCAACGCTACTTCACGCGGCTACGCAGATCGTCCACGCTGCGTTTGACGTCATCAATGCGGCGCTGCAGGTCGTCGACCTTGCGGTCGCCCGAGCTGCCCGCACTGCTCAGCTGGGAAACGCTGCGCGACAACTTGTCCAATTCGTTCTTCTGGTTGTCCACAGCCCGCGACAGTCTGTCGAGGTCGCCCTTCTGGTTATCGCTGCTGCGGCCACCATCGCCCTTCTTGCGCTCCAAGTTGGCGATCTTCTGGGCCTGTTCGTCCACCTTGCGGTTCAGCGCTTCGTTCTTGCCGCGCAGTTCGTCCAGCGCGTTGCCCTGCTCTGCGACGCGTTGCATCAATTTCTCCAGATCGCGAACCTCGATGCCGGCGCGTACCCGACTATCGCTGCCGACAACCATGAGGCTGTCGGCGTAGGGCCGATTGAACGATTGGTCCTTCAACACGACCTGGGCAGAAGCGGCAAACGCCGCCGAACCCGCACACGCCAGCAAAGCGACCTGCGCCACCCTGCGCCTGCTTATTGCGATATGCATTTGCCGAACTCCTGAAGGGAATAAGTACCGGAGGGCGGATCGCCCTTCCTGGCTGGCATTTATATCAGGGGCAAATCAGGTTGGGATGGGTTTCAGTCGAGCCAATGCGTCGCCCGGTTTCAATCGGTTCCGTCAGATATCTGCGCGCAAGTCCATACCCATCAGGCGATGACGCGCAGCCTCTACCTTGCGCCTTGCCGCAACGTATCCGCACCGCGTCGCAGCTCGTCAACGCGCTTTTGCATCTGGTCCACGCTGCGTTGCGCGTCGCCGCTACCCAGTTTCGACCCGGACGGCGCAGGGGCCAGCGGCGCCATATTCATGGGCGTGCCCGTGTTCAACGGAATGGTCGCCGCCGCCGGCGCATTCGCCGTGACGGGCTTCTGGGTCAGCAGCCGTTCCAACATGCGCATCTGATCTTGCTGCGTCTGCAGCGCACGCTCCTGATCCAACAGGGCCTGCTCGTCTTCGTCCTGCGTACCGAAGATAGCGGCGTGGTCGCGCGATAGTCCGTCCAGCTGGATGCGGGGGTCCGGTCCTGCATTCAATACATTCCGACCGATGGCCGCCGGATCCGTGGCGGGCACGATGGCGCCGGGCGTCTTGGCGCGCGCCGGCAAGGCGCTGCCCAGGGGGGGCAGGACGTCGGATTGCATCGCGGGAAGGCCCGGAGGTTGGCCGGAGGCTTGTATTTGTGCCGGTGCCTGCGCCTGCGTTGGCGCTTGCGCCTGGAGGGGTGCTGGTATCTGTGCGGGCGATTGCGCGGCGGCCTGGCTCGGCGCCAGCGCCAATCCGGTTGTGATCAACAGCAGGCCACGCCCGGCAACTCTCATGAAACCGCGCATGATGTCCTTGGATTTCCAGAAGCGAAGTACGAAAAAAAACGGCAAGGGGATGAGCCCTTGCCGTTTTACATCAGAACGGCGAGCCGTTCTGAAATCCTGCTTTACTTAGATGATACGTGCGGCTTCAACCAGACGCACCACACGCCACGACTTCGAGCGCGAGATGGGACGGCCTTCAGCGATTTCAACCGTATCGC
>JBEBOQ010000144.1:0-12129 GCA_040396375.1 Achromobacter xylosoxidans | reverse complement strand
AGAGAACTATGCGTACTTGGATGTGTCTGATTTGTGGCTGGGTCTACGACGAAGAAGCCGGCCTGCCCGACGAAGGCATCGCACCCGGCACCCGCTGGGAAGATGTGCCTCCCAACTGGGTCTGTCCTGAATGCGGCGCCCGCAAAGAGGACTTCGAGCTGATGGAAATCTGATCGGTAACACCGACGATTCCGCCAATACAGGGGTTGCCATGACGGAAAAACACCACGAAGACCCCAAGAACCAGGCGGCCAACTTCGCCAACCAGTTCCTCATCGCCATGCCTGGCATGGTCGAGGGCAGCTTGGCGGGCTCGGTTATCTACGTCTGCGAACACTCCGAGCGCGGCGCGCTGGGCCTGGTCATCAACCGGCCCACCGACCTGACGCTGGGCACGCTGTTCGAACGCATCGACCTGGCGCTCGAGATCGGCCCGGTCAAGGACACCCTGGTGTTCTTCGGCGGCCCGGTGCAAACCGACCGCGGCTTCGTGCTGCACGCGCCTGCCGGCGACTACAGCTCGACCATCAAGATGGGCGGCATGGCGCTGACCACCTCGCGCGACGTGCTGCAGGCCGTGGCCGACGGCAACGGCCCCGCCCGCATGCTGGTCACGCTGGGCTATGCCGGTTGGGGCGCGGGTCAGCTCGAAAGCGAAATGGGCCAGAACGCCTGGCTCTCCGTCGCTGCGGACGACCACATCATCTTCGACGTGCCGCCCGAAGACCGCTACCCCGCAGCGCTGAAGCTGCTGGGCATTGATCCCGTGATGCTGGCGGGCGATGCGGGCCATGCCTGAAGAAACCCTGCTTGCCTTCGATTTCGGCGAGAAAAAGCTCGGCATCGCCATCGGCAATACGCTGACGGGGCACGCGCGGCCCCTGGAAATCATTTTCAGCGAGGTCCGCGACGTGCGCTTTGCGCGCATCGCCGCACTGCTCAAGGAATGGCAGCCGCATCGCGTCGTGGTCGGCCTGGCGCTGGACGCCGACGGCGGCGAACAGCCCGCCACCGCGCGTTGCCGCCGCTTCGCCAACCAACTGCACGGCCGCTTCGGCGTCACGGTGGAACTGGTCGACGAGCGCGGCTCCAGCATGGAAGCGCAACGCCTGTTGGGCACCCACGAGGCCGACGACGCCATGGCCGCTGCCGTCATCCTGCAACGCTACCTGGATAAACTGCCGGCGCCCTGACGCCAGCGATCCGGTCCGCCCCATGCTCAATCCCCAACTCGACCGCCGCGGCGAACTCATTCACCTCCTCACCACGGAAGGGCTGCCGCGCCGCCACGTCGAGCGGTTGCTGGACGTCGCAGCGACCTTCGCCGACGGCGCCTCGCCTTCTGGCGCACCGCTGGACCTGCCGCTGTTCCTGTGCCTACCGGCCGGCAATGCCGGCTTGCGACAAGACTACGAGGCGGCCGCCACGCGGCTGGGCTTGCGGCGGGTGATGGTGGACGACGGCCGGGCAGCGGGTTCGCCCGGTACCGGTTCAGGCGCAGGCCCGACAATGGATCTGGGGGGCGCCTCGGTCCTGGCCCCTGCGGCCATCGCCGCTGGCCTGCCCCCCGGCATCCTGGTGCTGCGGCATCCCGCCAGCGGCGCCGCCGTCAGCGCTGTCGGCGCTCAGACGCCGGGCCTGCGCATCATCAACGCGGGCGACGGCGCGCACGCCGACCCGCTGCCCGCCTTGGCACGCGTGGCGGCCATGCTGCGCGCCAAACAAGACCTGACCAACCTGGCCGTCGCGCTGGTGGGCGATATTCGCCACGCCGCCGTGGCCCGCAGCCTGATCCACGCGCTGACGACGCTGGGTGTGCCCGAAGTGCGTGTCGCCGCGCCGCGCACGCTGCTGCCCGACGGCCTGCCGCAACTGGGTGTGCGCGCCTGCGCCACGCTGCACGAATGCCTGGCCGACGCCGATGTGGTCATCGCGCTGCCGCTGCGGGTGGAGCGCATGAGCGGCGCGCTGCTGCCGTCCGCCCGCGAATACGCCGCCGGCTACGGACTGACGCCGGCCCGGCTGGCCGCCGCCAAGCCCGACATGCTGCTGTTGCCCGCCGGCCCGCTTACGCCCGGCATTGAAGTCGACGGCGACGTCGCCGCCAGCTTGGGCGGCATCGCGGCCCAACTGGCCGAAGCCGAACAGCATCTGCGCCTGGCTGCCCTCAGCATGCTGGCTGGAGTCGCGGCATGAGACTGCATATCGCCAACGGCCGCTTGATCGATCCGGCCAATGGGCACGACGGCCCGCAAGACCTCTTCATTGCCGACGGCCATATCGTTGCCGCAGGCCAGGCTCCGGACGGTTTTCATGCCGATCGTCGCCTGGACGCCACCGGCTTGGCCGTGCTGCCCGGCCTGGTGGACTTGTCGGCCCGCGTGCTGCGCGATCTTGCTGGCGGTAGCGCCGCCGAGGCTGACGAGGCGCGTATGGCCTCGGCCGGGTCTGACAAGGCATTGACGGGGTCGCGCACGTTGGCGACCGAGCCGGGCAATTCGCGCATCCCGCCGACCGACCCGCACATCGTGCCCGCCGAACTGCGCGCCGCGCTGGCCGGTGGCGTGACCACGCTGGTCCTGCCCCCGCAGTTGGATGCGGCCCTGGACGAACCGGCCAAGGTCGAAGCGCTGCTGCGCCACGCGTCGCCCGGTCACGCCCGTGTGCTGCCTTTGGGCGCCCTGACGGTCGGCCTGCGCGGCGAAACCCTGGCCGAGATGGCGCTGCTGGCCCAGGCCGGTTGCATCGCGTTTTCCCAAGGCGACCTGGGCATTGCAGACACCCGGGTGCTGTGGGGCGCGATGCGCTACGCCAGCGGCCTGGGCCTGCCGCTATGGCTCCACCCGCAGGACCCGTGGCTGGCCCGCGGCACGGTCGCGGCCGCCGGCGCCTACGCCGATCGCCTGGGCCTGGAAGGGCTGCCATCACAAGCGGAAACGCTGGCCCTGCAGACGATCTTCGAACTGCAACGCGCCACCGGCGCACGCGTGCACCTGTCGCGCCTGTCGACCGCGCAGGGCCTGGAGCTGCTGCGCGCCGCCCGCGGCGAAGGCCTGCCGGTCACTGCGGACGTGTCGGCCAACAGCCTGCATCTGACGGATGTGGACATCGGCTTTTTCGATACGAATTTCCACCTGACGCCGCCGCTGCGCGGCCAACGGGATCGCGAAGCGATCCAGGCGGCGCTGCGCGACGGGCTGGTGGACGCACTGTGCTCGGACCACACGTTGGTGGACAGCGCGGCCAAGGCTGCGCCGTTCCCGCTGTCCCAGCCCGGCGCGACGGGCCTTGAACTGCTGCTGTCGCTGACGCTGAAATGGGCCCGCGACAACCGGGTGCCGCTATTGCTGGCGCTGGCCCGCGTGACGACAGGCCCCGCGGCGGTGCTGCGCGGCCTGTCGCCGGCACGGGCAGGACTGGGAGAACTGGGCGTGGGCGCACCCGCGGATCTATGCCTGGTGGACCTGGAAGCCGAGTGGCTGGTGGCCCCGGCCGCGCTGCAAAGCCACAGCCGCCACACGCCGTTCGCGGATATGATGCTGCCCGGTCGAGTCCGCGCCACCCTGGTGGGTGGCAGCCCGGCCTGGGAGACCCCTGCTTGAAGCTGCTGCGCTTTGTCCTCCGGCTTATTCTGGTCGTGCCGCTGATTGTTTTCGGTCTGCTCTGCGTGGGCCTGGTGTATCCGCTGCTGCGCCCGAAGGCACGGGCCTGGTTGAACCGCACGTGGTCACGTTGCCTGATGGCGGCCTGTGGATTGCGGGTCGTCTTCAAGGGCGAACCGCGCATGACAGGCCCGGTGCTGCTGGTGGCGAACCACGTCTCCTGGATCGACATTTTCGTGCTCAACTCGGCACGCGCGACATCATTCGTGGCCAAGAGCGAGATCCGCAGCTGGCCGGTGATCGGCTGGCTGGTGGCGGGCGCGGGCACGCTCTTCATCGAACGCGGTCAACGCCACGCGGTGCACGCGATGGGCGAGTCGATGCAAGCCCGCTTCAAACTAGGCGACGCCGTGGGCCTCTTCCCAGAAGGCACGACCAGCGAAGGCTTCACGCTCCTCCCCTTCCACGCCAGCCTGTTCGAACCGGCACGCACGACCGCAGTAGAAATCCAACCGGTAGCACTACGCTTTCTAAAGCACGGCGAACGCAGCGGCTTCGCAGCATTCGTGGGCGAGGAGACGCTGGTGGCTAATCTTTGGCGAGTGATGGGGTCTACGGGGCTGTCTGTTGAAGTTGTCTTTCTGCCTCCTTTAGCAGCAAGGCATGCTGACGGGACGTTGCCTACTCGGTTGGAGTTGTCGCATCTAGCTCGGGATGCGATTCAGTCTGCGCTTTGAGTTTTTTGCGTGGTCGTAATGCTTCGTAGGTCGCTCGGCGGGCAGGGCTTCGTGGCTGCGGGCGCCCACGATTGCGGTCCGGCGCGCGGGCGCCGGACTGCCCCGTCCTCATCCTCGTCCGCCTTCGGCTCCCTACGGATTCCGTCGGGCGCATCGAGGTTGCCCGCTGCCACGAAGCCCTGCACGACGGGCTACGCGCGTCTTGGGTCGTTGCGCTGCTAGACCTGTGGTCAGGGCATGAAATCTGCAGGGCCGCCAAGCCGCGGCCGCGCGGGCGGCCACGTTTGGCATCTGTGTTGTTGATGGTGTTGCGGGTGCGCTTCGCGCTGGTGGGGACTGGGTTTCTTATGGTTTCGCAGTCAGGGGGGAGGGGCGGTGATGGGCGGCGCGGCCGGTATCGGCTTGCGCATGCGCACCGTCTCGCGCGCCGCCCATCGGGCGCTGCACACTAGTGTCAAACACCACGGCATCCGCGCCGATAGAAGACCGTGCTAATTTGGCGTGTTTCTTCATGGCTGAACACAACCGTGTACTAGCACGCGCTAGCAACGCCCGAGGGAATCGGAAGGGAAGGCCGAAGGCCTGGACGACGATGACGACGGGGAAGTCCGGAGCGAAGGCTCCGGACCGCAATCGTAGCCCCGCCCACCCCACACCGACACCGTCACGCGCGGCTCAAGAACTGAAATCGTCAAACATCCGCTTTAATGCCTCCCCCCAGAAGCAGAAAAATCACAACAACTCAACGCCAACTCAGCAACACTCTCACAAAACGCCACATCAGCATCCCGCCGAAACATCGCACAATAAACCGACTGCGGCGCCGCAATGCTAGTCCGAGCAATCACCAACTGCCGACTACTAACCATCTCCGCAAAATAATCACGAGGCAGACAACTCACCCCAAATCCTGCGGCGGTTAGGCCGGCCATGGCGATCAGGCTGTTGATCGTGAATAGGTTGTTGGCGGGGGTGTGGGGTTTTAGCCAGCCGTCGTAGATCATGTTCAGGCCCGACTCCCGGCTTTGGCGCAGCAGCGGTAGCGCCGCGATATCCGACGGGGTGTATACGCGGCTGGGGTCGATCAGGTCTGAACTGCCCATCCAGGCGAACTCCAGCCGTTGCAGCGCCACCACTTGCAGGCCCGGTTCCGCGAATTCGCCGTGCAGGAACGCCATGTCCAGCTGGCCGGCTTGCAGCCGCTTCTGCAGGTCCGCGCCCAGATCGATGTGCGGTTCCAGCGTAATGCGCGGATAGTGCGCGCGCAGCAGGCGGATCAGCGCCGGCAGCCAGGTCATCGCCGTGATTTCCGTGATCCCGAAACGGAACGTGCCTGTCAACGTGTGCTGGCCCTTCAGGCGTACCAACAGGCGGTCGCGGTGGCCCAGCATTTCTTCGGCCAGCGCATAGACCTCGTGGCCGCGCGCCGTCAATTCTGCGCGGTGGCCCGAGCGGTCGAACAGCGCCACATCGAAGTCTGCCTCCAGCTCCTGGATGCGCTTGGTGATCGCCGATTGGGTCGTGTGCAGCTTCTGCGCCGACGCCGAAAACGTGCCCAGGCGCACTGTCCAGTACAGCGCTTCGATCTGCTTGAACGTCAGCATCGCGCGCGTTCGTTGAGAGGGTGGTTCATTCCGAAATTTCCGATAGGGGCTAACCCTTATATTCCTAAAAGGGATGGAGTTCGTGGAAATTTAATCCCTTTTTCCCATCGCGGAAAGCGCCCACCATGCGGTCTGACTCATTCGAATCAGGACTACGCAGATCGCCATGGCCACCATTCTCACCGGCGCGCGCCTCTTGCCGGCCGCGCCCGTCGCCGACGCTTCCTTGCTGCAAGCGCTGGCCGGCATCGTCACCCCGCACCTCAGCGACAACCTGGCGCGCCGCGAAGGCATCGCCGGGCTGCATCGCTACAACCGGACCGGCAAACTGGTCGGCACCGCGCTCACCGTCAAGACCCGTCCCGGCGACAACCTCATGATCTACAAGGCCATGATGCAGGTGCAGCCCGGCCACGTGCTGGTGGTGGATGCCGGCGGCGACCTGACCAACGCCGTGTTGGGCGAGATCATGAAACGCTACTTGCAGGCGCACGGCTGCGCCGGCGTGGTGGTGGACGGCGCCATTCGCGATGTGGGTGCGTTCGAGGCCGATGCGTTTCCCTGCTATGCGCGTGGTCATATCCACCGCGGCCCCTACAAGGACGGCCCGGGCGAGGTCAATGTGCCCGTGTCCATTGGCGGCCAGGTGATCCATCCCGGGGACATCATCGTGGGCGACGAAGACGGCCTGGTCAGTTTTCCGGCGGACGAGGCGCCGGCCTTGATCGCGGCGGCGCGGGCGCATGCCGAGAAAGAGGCGCGCATCATGGCCGAAATCGACGGCGGCGAGAAAACCCAGAGCTGGATGCAGGCTGCGTTTGCCGCCAAGGGGCTGGCATGAGCATTGCTGCCACTGAATTCCTGGCGGCACGCGCCCGCGCCATCAAGCCGTCGCCCAGCATGGCGGCCAAGAGCCGTGTCGACCAGTTGCGTGCCGAGGGCCGCGACATCATCGACTTCACAGTGGGCGAACCCGACCAGCCCACGCCCGCGCACATCGTGCAGGCCGGCGTCGACGCGCTCACCAGCGGCGACATCCGCTACACCGCGTCGACCGGGGGGCGGCCGTTGCTGGAAGCGGTACGCGCCAAGTTCCAGCGCGAAAACGACCTGGACTACGCGCTGGACGAACTGATCGTCGGCGTGGGCGCCAAGCAGATTCTCTACACCGCCCTGGCCGCCACCGTGCAGGCTGGCGACGAAGTCATCATCCCCGCACCCTACTGGGTGTCGTATCCGGACATGGTGCTGGTCAACGATGGCGTGCCCGTCGTGGTTGCATGTCCCGAGGCCGACGGCTTCAAGCTGACGCCGCAGGCGCTGGAACGGGCCATCACGCCGCGCACCAAATGGTTGCTGCTGAACACGCCCAGCAACCCCACCGGCGCCATGTACAGCGCGGCTGAACTGCGCGCGCTGGCCGCCGTGCTGGCGCGTCATCCCCACGTCTGGTTGATGACCGACGAGATCTACGAGCACCTGGCCTATGGCCAGCTGCGCCACGTATCGCCGGCCGCCGCCGCGCCCGCACTGGCCAGCCGCACGCTGACCGTCAACGGCGTCTCCAAGGCCTACGCCATGACCGGTTGGCGCCTGGGTTACGCCGGCGGCCCCAAGGCGTTGATCAAGGCCATGGCCACGCTCATCTCGCAAAGCACCAGCTGCGTCAGCGCCATCAGCCAGGCCGCCGCCCGCGTTGCGCTGACGGCGGACCAGGCCTGCGTCGGCCACGCCACCGCCGTGTTCCAAGCGCGCCGCGACCGCATCGTGGCAGGCCTTGACGCCGCACCCGGCATCCGCTGCCCGCAGCCCCAGGGCGCTTTCTACGTCTACCCCAGCGTCGAGGGCCTGCTGGGCCGCCGCAGCCCGGCAGGCACGCTGCTGCAAACGGACCTGGACGTCGTCATGTTCCTGCTCGACGAGGCGGGCGTGGCCGTGCTGGACGGCGCCGCTTACGGCCTGTCGCCATATCTGCGGCTGAGCTTCGCGACGTCGATGGAGAACATCGACGAAGGCTGCCGTCGCATCGTCCAGGCTTGCGGCCGGTTGGCTTGAATACCGTGGCCTCGGTCGCGGCAGCGGTGCAGCAGGTAGCAAGCAGCAGTAGGCAGTAGGTGCCACGCAGTAGGCATTAACCAGCGGGCAGCACCGGCCAACCACCGCCGGATAAGCCGCCCCATACCTATATTTCAAGGGAACGACATGAAGCAACGCATCACCATTCTCGCGGCCGCCATCGGCCTGGTCACGGCCCTGGTCCCCGCCGCGCATGCGGACACACTGCAGGACATCAAGGCGCGCGGCAAATTCATTTGCGGCACCATGGGCACGGCCGAGCCGTTCAGCTTCCAGGACCCCAAGACCCGCGCCATCGTCGGCTACGAGGTCGACATGTGCCAGGCGGTGGCCGACAGCCTGGGCGTGCCGCTGGAACTCAAGCTGATCGCGGTCGAGGCCCGCATTCCCGAACTGATCGCCGGCCGCGTCGACGTGGTCGCGGCCAACCTGGGCTGGAGCCCCGAGCGGGCGCAGCAGATCGACTATTCGCACCAGCATTTCGTGAGCCTGCAGAAGGTGCTGGCGCGTGAATCGGACAAGGACCTGAAGGCGCCCGCCGACCTGGCCGGCAAGCGCGTCAGCGCGGTGCGCGGCTCGTCGTCGGAACAAGGCGCGCGCAAGTTCATCCCCAACGTCGAGCCGGTGACCTTCAAGGACCCCAGCGGCGCCTTCCTGGCGTTGCAGCAGGGCAAGGTCAGCGGCTTTGTCGGCTCCGAGCTGATGCTGGTCAAGCTCAAGCAGCAGGCCGCGAGCAGCGCAGTGCCGGCCAAGATCCTCGAACCCGCGCTGTTCGTGGAGCCGTGGGGCATGGGCGTGCGCCGCGGCGATACCGCGATGCTGAACCAGGTGAACAAGGTGCTGGACGGCCTGGAAGCCTCGGGCAAGGCGACGCAGATCTTCGACAAGTGGTTCGGCGCCGGCACCCCGTTCAACATGAAGCGCGACTTCCGCATCGAAGCGATCAAGGGTTGACGCGCCGCGCGCGCCGGAGCCTTCGCCGATGCATTACGTCTTCGACTTCTCCGCCATCTTCCAGGGGGAGTACCCGGCCTGGCTGCTCAGGGGGCTCGTCACCACCCTGGCGCTGGCCGGACTGGCCTGGATCCTGGCGTTCCTGGTGGGCAGCCTGCTGGCGGTCATCCGCCTGACGGGCTCGCCCGTGGCCAACGCGCTGATCGCGCTGTATGTGGCCTTCCATCGCAACGTGCCCATGCTGGTGCACATTCTGTTCTGGTATTTCGGCGTGCCGGCCTTGCTGCCGCAGGCGGCTACCGACTGGCTCAACAGCCACGGCAGCGAATTCATCCTGTCGTGCATCGCCATCGGCCTGGTGATGTCGGCTTACGTCTGCGAAGACTTGCGCAGCGCTGTCCGGTCCATTCCGCCCGGCCAGGTCGAGGCCGCCCGCGCCCTGGGCCTGGGCTTTCTGCGCACCATGCGCTGCGTCGTGCTGCCCCAAGCGTTTCGCATCGCCATCCCGCCACTCTTGAACCAGACCCTGCTGCTGGTAAAGAACACCAGCCTGGCCATGGCCATCGGCGTGGCCGAGCTCACCGCCGCCGGCCGCGAAATCGAGAACTACACGTTCCGCACCTTCGAGGCCTACGCCGTGGTGACGGCGATCTACCTCGCGCTGTCGTTCCTGATCATGGGCGGCGGCGCGCTGCTGCAGCGGCGCTATCGTCCGCTGGGAGGCCATTGAATGTGGGACATCCTGAAAGACAACTGGCTGCTGCTGCTCATCGGCCAATATCCGCACGGCCCCATAGGCGGCCTGGTCGCCACGCTGGGCCTGGCCGCCATCAGCCTGGCGCTCGCCCTGCCTTGCGGCGTCCTGCTGGCGCTGGGCCGCATCAGCCCCTACCGCCTGCTGCGCTGGCCGGCCTCGGCCATGGTTTACATGGTGCGCGGCCTGCCGCTCTTGATGTTCATCTTCTGGGCCTATTTTTTCGTGCCCATCCTCATCGGCCGTCCCGTGGCCGGCACCACCACCATGGTGGTGGCGCTGGTCTGCTACGAAAGCGCCTACCTGGCCGAGATCATCCGCGCCGGTATCCAGGCGCTGCCCCCCGGCCAGCAAGAAGCCAGCCGCGCGCTAGGCCTGTCTTATATGCAGACCATGCGCCGCGTCATCCTGCCGCAAGCGCTCTACAACATGCTGCCCAGCATGCTCAGTCAGTTCGTCTCCACCGTGAAGGAAACGTCGCTGGCCTACGTCATCAGCGTGCAGGAACTGACCTACGCCGCCAACCAGATCAACAGCGTGCTGCTGACCCGCCCCTTCGAGGTCTTCGCGCTCTTGGCGCTGACCTATTTCATCCTGAACTTTGGCCTGAGTTCCCTGGTGCACCTGACCGAACGCCGCATCGGCAGACGCCGCGCCGGACTCGCGCCCGCAACCAAAGTGGTGCCGACATGATCCGATTTTCCGAAGTGCAAAAATGGTACGGCGACTATCAGGCCCTGGCCGACATCACCGCCCAGGTAAAGCAAGGCGAGGTCGTGGTGGTATGCGGCCCATCGGGCTCAGGCAAGTCCACCCTGATCCGCACCGTGAACCGCCTGGAGCCGATCCAGCAGGGCAAGATCGAGGTGAACGGCCAGGACATCTACAGCAGCAAGATCCACCTGGACACGCTACGCAGCCACATCGGTTTCGTCTTCCAGCAATTCAACCTGTTCCCGCACCTGTCAGTGCTGGACAACCTGATGCTGGCCCCCCTTCAACTCAAACGCGCCCGCCGCGCCGAGGCACGCGACCGCGCGCTGCAATTGCTGGAACGGGTAGGCCTGTCCCACAAGGCCGACGCCTATCCCGCGCAGTTGTCAGGCGGCCAACAACAACGCGTAGCCATCGCCCGCGCGCTGGCGATGAACCCGCCAGTCATGTTGTTCGACGAACCCACCAGCGCCCTGGACCCGGAAATGGTGGGCGAGGTCCTGCAAGTGATGAAAGGCCTGGCCAAAGACGGCATGACAATGGTCTGCGTCACTCACGAAATGGGATTCGCTCGGGAGGTTGCTGATACGGTTTGGTTTATGGATGCGGGGCGGATTGTTGAGGTGGCGGGGCCGGAGGATTTCTTTTGTAGGCCGGGGAGTGATCGAGCTAAGAAGTTCTTGGCTGAAATTCGGCGGTAGTTTTGTTGTTGTTGTTGTTGTTGTTGTTGTTGTTGGCTTATAGGGCGGTTAGGGTTCTTAAGCCGCGCGTGACGGTGTCGGTGTGGGGTGGGCGGGGCTACGATTGCGGTCCGGAGCCTTCGCTCCGGACTTCCCCGTCGTCATCGTCGTCCAGGCCTTCGGCCTTCCCTTCCGATTCCCTCGGGCGCATCTAACGCCCCGCCCACCCCACACCGACACCGCCACGCGCTCTTGATGAGGCTTAGCGTCGGCCCCTGGGGCGAGCCGTTTGCTTGGCATGTTGGTCACAGTCAGTGGGGGGTTGGAGGAGGGTGCGGTGCCCGCCTCGTGCCGGCCGCGCGGGCGGCCTTACGAGGCTTACGCGGTGTCTTGCGTACGCCGATGCCGCTATCGCGAGTGGGTGCTGGATTCGCTTCTATTGAGGGCGGCCGTGCTGGTTTCTGTTGAGGGTGGCGTTGCTGGTTGGTAGCGGGCAACGTTGGGGCAGGCGATCTGATGATCATCGTCCGCGCTGTTTTCAACGGTGAAATGGCGCTCACCCCACACGAGTCTTCTAGCGGCGCGGATGCCGCGGCGTTCTACGCCAGTGCGCAGCGCCCGATGGGCGGCGCGCGAGAGGGTCGTCATGCGCAAGCCAATACCTGCCGCGCCGCCCATCACCGCCCCTCCCCCCTGACTGCGAACCAATAGAAACCCAGTCCCCACCAGCGCGAAGCGCACCCGCAACATAGTCAACAACACAGATGCCAAACGTGGCCGCCCGCGCGGCCGCGGCTTGGCGGCCCTGCAGATTTCATGCCCCGACCACAGGTCTAGCAGCGTGCCAAATCTCAAAGGACGTAGCCCCTCGCGGTGGTGGCTTGCGGAGTGGGCAACCTCGATGCGCCCGAGGGAATTCGAAGGGAGCCGAAGGCGGACGAGAATGACGAAGGGGAAGTCCGGCGCCCGCGCGCCGGACCGCAATCGTGGGCGCCCACTCCGCAAGCC
>JBEBOQ010000143.1:0-12204 GCA_040396375.1 Achromobacter xylosoxidans | reverse complement strand
CCTCGTTGGCGCAGTAATCCAGATCGCATTCCGGATCTTGATTGAAGATGTTGATGGTCGGGGGCGAGACCTGGTTGTAGACCGCCAGGGTCGTGAACACCGCCTCGATACCGCCAGCCGCACCCAACAGGTGGCCGGTCATGGACTTGGTCGAGTTCACCACCAGCTTCTTGGCGTGATCGCCGAAAGCCAGCTTCAGCGCGTCGGTCTCGTTTTTGTCGCCCAGGGGCGTCGAGGTGCCGTGCGCGTTGACGTACTGGATGTCTTCCAGGTTCAGGCCGCCGTTGCGCAGCGCATTGACGATGCCGCGGCGCGGGCCGTCCTTGTCGGGGGCCGTGATGTGGTGCGCGTCGGAGCTCATGCCGTAGCCTGCGAGCTCGCCATAAATGCGCGCGCCGCGCTTCTTGGCATGTTCGTATTCTTCCAGCACCAGCACGCCGGCGCCTTCGCCCAGCACGAAGCCGTCGCGGTCGCGGTCCCAGGGACGCGATGCCGTCTGAGGATCGTCGTTGCGGGTCGACAACGCGCGCATGGCGGCAAAGCCGCCGATGCCCAGCGGCGACACGGTCGACTCGGCGCCACCGGCCAGCATGACGTCGGCATCGCCGTACTCGATCAGGCGGGCCGCATCACCGATGCAATGCAGGCCCGTGGTGCAGGCCGACACGACGGCGTAGCTGGGACCCTTCATGCCATAGGCGATGGACAGGTGGCCGGAGATCAGGTTGATCAACGAACCGGGCACGAAGAACGGCGAGATCCGGCGCGGACCCTTGGCCATGTACTCGACCTGGGTTTCCTCGATGCGCGGCAAGCCGCCGATGCCCGAGCCCACGATCACGCCGATGCGCTCGGCGTTGGCGTCAGTGACTTCCAGACCGCTGTCGCGCCAAGCCTGCATCCCGGCAGCCAGGCCGTAATGGATGAAGGTATCCATTTGGCGGGCTTCTTTGGACGAGATATAGGTGCTGATGTCGAAGTCTTTGACTTCGCCGGCAATGTGCGTGGTGATGGCCGAGGGATCGAAACGGGTGATGCGGCTGATGCCAGAACGTCCGTTGACGATATTGTCCCAAGCGGTGGTCAGGTCGTTGCCGACAGGCGACACGATACCAAGGCCAGTGATGACGACTCGTCGCTTCACGGATGACTCCTCAAACAGACAAAAGAAAGGCGGTTTTCGGGATGCACTGCGCGTGCGGCACACGCAACAGCGGGTCGGGCGTCAATGCCCTTCCCGCGCGTGGACCACACGGCAAATTCCTGAAACCGCCCCGGTTCCCGGTTGGCGCCGAAATCGAATTCGGGGCAACCGGAAGGATATAGGCTGAGCTTACTGCTTACCGTTCGAATTGATGTAATCAATCGCTTGTTGCACGGTCGTGATCTTTTCGGCCTCTTCGTCGGGGATCTCGGTCTCGAATTCGTCTTCGAGCGCCATGACCAGTTCGACCATGTCGAGCGAATCGGCACCGAGGTCGTCAAGGAAGGAGGATTCGTTCTTGATCTCGGCTTCGTTGACGCCAAGTTGTTCAGCGACGATCTTCTTGACGCGCTGTTCGATGCTTTCCATGCAGATCTCCAAATGGGAAAAATCCCGCGAATTATAGCCAAGCGCAGAGTACTGCAAACGCCAGGCCGTGACAAAAATAACACCGCGCACTTCGATCTGTCGCCCCGAGGGCACAGGAATACCGGCGTGCGGCGTTTCCGGTGAACCGCGCGTTGCCTCGCCGGCTGCCCGGCAACGGCGTGGCGGCCTGGGCCGCCCGCGCGCTTCGTGACTTATTGCATGTACATCCCGCCGTTGACGTGCAGGGTAGTGCCGGTAATGTAACCCGCCTGCGGTCCGGACAAAAAGGCCACCGCATGGGCGATATCCGTGGGCGAGCCCAGACGGCCCAGCGGAATCTGCTGCAGCAGCGCGGCGGTCTGGTTCTCGCCCAGGGCGCGCGTCATGTCGGTGTCGATAAAGCCGGGGGCGACGCAATTGACGGTGATGTTGCGGCTGCCCAACTCACGGGCCAACGCGCGCGACATACCGGCGACGCCTGCCTTGGCAGCGGCGTAGTTGGCCTGGCCGGCATTGCCGCTGGAACCCACCACCGAAGTGACGTTGATGATGCGTCCCCAACGGGCCTTCATCATGTTGCGCAATACCGCCCGCGACAGGCGGAAGACGGATGCCAAATTGGTGTCGATGACGGCCGACCAGTCGTCGTCTTTCATGCGCATTGCCAGCGTATCGCGGGTGATGCCTGCATTATTGACGAGGATATGGGGGCCACCGCCTTCTTTGCCGAGCGCGTCGATCAAGGCGTCGCAGGCTTCGGCATTGGTCACGTCCAGCACCACGCCACGGCCGCCGAACGGGGCCAGCGCCTCGGTGATGGCGGCAGCGCCGGATTCCGACGTGGCGGTGCCGACGACAACCGCGCCGCGCGCGGCCAGTTCCTGCGCAATGGCGCGGCCAATGCCGCGCGTGGCGCCCGTGACCAGGGCGATCTTGCCCTGCAGTTCGATCGAGGTGTTTTCCATGGTCTTAGTTTCCGTTGACCGCGGCCAGCGCGGCTTCGAGCGAGGCCGGATCCGTGATGGCCAGGCCGGTGAGCTCGGGGTCGATACGCT
This sequence comes from Achromobacter xylosoxidans, assembly GCA_040396375.1. Classification (GTDB taxonomy): domain Bacteria; phylum Pseudomonadota; class Gammaproteobacteria; order Burkholderiales; family Burkholderiaceae_B; genus Achromobacter; species Achromobacter xylosoxidans_D. Next base: position 9,576 of record JBEBOQ010000143.1, on the reverse strand, counting down.
TGGTCAGGCCGGTCAGGACCTTGCCCGGACCGCACTCGATGACGTGGGTCACTCCCTGGGCCTTCATGGCGCGCAGCGTTTCGACCCAACGCACAGGATGCCACGCCTGGCGCACCAGCGCATCCCGGATTGCCCCGGGTTCGGTCGGGGCGGCGACATCGACGTTGTTGATGACGGGCATCTGCGGCGCCGCCACCGTCACCGCGGCCAGCGCGCCGGCCAGCACGTCGGCGGCGGGCTTGAGCAGGCTGGAGTGGAACGGCGCCGACACCGGCAGCAGCAGCGCGCGCTTGGCGCCGGCGGCCTTGGCCAGCTCGCAGGCGCGCTCGACGGCGGCCTTGTGGCCGGCGATCACGACTTGCGCCGGCGCATTGAAGTTGACCGCTTCGACCACTTCACCCTGGGCCGCCGAGGCGCAGGCAGCGCGCACGGCGTCATCGTCCAGGCCGAGGATGGCGGCCATGGCGCCAGTGCCGACCGGCACGGCGGCCTGCATGGCGTCGGCGCGCACGCGCACCAGGCGCACGGCATCTTCGAGCGCCAGCGAGCCGGCGGCCGTCAGCGCGGCGTATTCGCCCAGGCTGTGGCCGGCGACGACATCGGGATTACGGCCGCCCGCCGCGCGCCAGGCCGCGAAGAACGCGGCGCCGGCCGTCAGCATGGCGGGCTGGGTGTTGGTGGTCAGGTTGAGCTGTTCGGTGGGGCCCTGCGCGATCAGCGCGCCCAGGTCCTGGCCCAGCGCCTGCGAGGCGCGCGCCACGGTGTCGGTCACGGCAGCGACGTCGGCCCAGGCATCGAGCATGCCGACTGCTTGCGAACCCTGGCCGGGGAAGACAAAAGCGATTTTCATGATTGACCGTGTGGATTGATTCTGAGTCTGTGGAATGTCGAGCGTGCCATCCGGCAGGCGCGGCACTCCGCGCCATGCCGGACTCGCCCTTACATGCGGGCCAGTACCGAACCCCAGGTGAATCCGCCGCCCACGCCCTGCATCAGGACCAATTGGCCTGCCTTGACGCGGCCATCACGGCGCGCGGCGTCCAGCGCCAGCGGCACGCTGGCCGCGGAGGTGTTGGCGTGGCTGTCGACGGTGATGACAACCTTCTCGACCGGCACGGCAAGCTTGCGCGCCAGGAAATTCAGGATGCGGACGTTGGCCTGGTGCGGGATCAACCAATCGACATCGGCGATCTCGATCCCGGCTTCCGCGCAAGTATCACGGGCCGAGCGGTCCAGCACCGTGACGGCCTGCTTGAACACCGCCTGGCCGTCCATGCGCAGGAACGGATCGCCGGTGACGTCACCATAGGCCACGTTGCCCGCGGCGCTGAGGATCTTCATCTGGCTGCCATCGGCATGCAGCTGCGCGGCCATGATGCCGGGCTTGTCGGAAGCCTTGAGCACCACCGCGCCGGCGCCGTCGCCGAACAGCACGCAGGTGCTGCGGTCGTTCCAGTCGAGGATGCGCGAAAACACTTCGGCGCCGATCACCAGCGCGCAACGCGCGCGGCCGGCGCGGATGAAGCTGTCGGCGGTGGTCAGGGCGTAGACGAAACCGCTGCACACGGCCTGCACGTCGAAGGCCGCGGAGCCCTTGGCGCCCAGGTTGGCCTGCACCAGGCAGGCGGTGCTGGGGAACACGAAATCGGGCGTGGAGGTGGCCAGCACGATCAGATCGACCTCGGACGCGTCGACACCGGCATCGGCCAACGCGCGGCGCGCGGCCTCGGTGGCCAACTGGCTGGTGGTCACGCCGCGCTCGGCCAGGTGGCGCTGGCGGATGCCGGTGCGTTCGACGATCCACTCGTCGGACGTGGCGATATCGCGCGTCGCCAGTTCGGCCGCCAGGGCGTCATTCGAAACCACGCGTTCCGGCAGGAAGCTGCCGGTGCCCGCGATCACGGAATATTTCATTGCGGTATCCATCAAGCGGTGTCCCCAGCCGCGCCCGACTCAAGCGCCGAAGCACCCGAACCCGACTGAACGCGCTGGTTGATCTGTGCGACCGTCTGAGCGGTGCGCTCAAGCAGTTTACTCACTACGGCTTCGCGCGCCCGTTGCAGCGCAAAGCCGAAAGCGTAGGCATCGGCCGAGCCGTGGCTCTTGATGACCACGCCCCGCAAGCCCAGCAGCGCCGCGCCGTTGTAGCGGCGGTTGTCGACGCGGTTGCGCAGGCGATTGAGCACAGGCTTGGCCAGCACGCCGGCCAGCAGCGTGATCAGGTTGCGTTTGAACTCTTCGCGAATGACGCTGGACAGCATCTTCGCCAGCCCTTCGACGGACTTGAGCACGACGTTGCCGACGAAACCGTCGCAGACGACGACGTCGACCGTGCCCTTGAAAATGTCATTGCCTTCCACGTTGCCGTAGAAGTTCAGCGGGCTGGCGCGCAGGAGCTCGGCGGCTTCCTTGACGACCTCGTTGCCCTTGATGACTTCTTCGCCGATGTTGAGCAGCCCCACAGTGGGGCTGTCGCGATGGTCCACCGCCTGCGACAGCGCGGCGCCCATGATGGCGAATTGCAGCAGGTGCTCGGCCGTGCAGTCCACGTTCGCGCCCAGGTCCAGCACCGTGGTGGCGCGGCCCGTCTGGTTCGGAATGGACGTGGCGATCGCGGGGCGGTCTATGCCGTCCAGCGTCTTGAGCACATAGCGGGAAATGGCCATCCATGCGCCGGTGTTGCCGGCGGAAACGCAGGCGTCGGCGCGCCCGTCCTTGACGGACTGGGCGGCCAGGCGCATGGAGGAGTCTTTTTTGCGGCGCAGGGCGACCTCGACCGGGTCGTCCATGGTGACGACTTCGGAAGCCGCCACGATTTCAATGCGATCACGCGCCACGCCGCGGTGCTCGGAGAGCGCCGCTTCGATGGCGTCGGGAAGCCCGACCAGCAATAGCCGGGTATCCGGAAATTGCCGGGCGAACTCGATCGCAGCCGGAATCGTGACGGGCAGACCGAAGTCTCCGCCCATACAGTCTATGGCGATGCGTATCACGGGTGCCAGGTATCAGCGCTCAGCCGAAATGGTCCGAGTACGAGTTCGGCCCGGGGGCCTTATTCGTCGGCCTTGGTCTTCAGGACCTTGCGGCCACGGTAGAAGCCGTTGGGGCTGATGTGGTGACGCAGATGGGTCTCGCCCGTGTTGGGTTCGATCGCCGTCGACGGATTCACCAGAAAATCGTGCGAGCGGTGCATACCGCGCTTGGACGGGGACTTCTTGTTTTGTTGAACGGCCATGATGACTCCTAGAAACGGGGCGCATTGTACGCGATGCGGCCCGATGTTGATCTCAATCTTTGTGCTTCAGTTGTTCCAGCACCGCAAACGGCGACGGACGCTTGACAACGGGCTCTTGGGAAGCCTCGCTGTCCTTGGCCTGCGCGCCCGGGCATACATCATGCTTGGGCACATACGGAACGCTCAGAATGAGCTCATCTTCGATCTGGGCCAGCAGATCAAAATGATGCGAACCCACCACCTTTTCAGGCAGGTTGGACGCAAAACCATTTCCTTCGTCGTCTTCGTCGTCCTCGTCGCCGAAACCACCGGCGTGGTCGCCGGCGGAAACGCCGGCGTCGAGATCGTCTTCAGACTTGACCAGTTGCAGCAGGACATCGCTGTCGACCGGATAGGCAAACGGGGCATTGCACCGCTGGCACACCACGATCGGATTTGCTTGCACACGGATGCGCAACAGCGGCTGGCCTAGCACCAGCCCCGTCTTGCCCATCTCGCCACGCGCAGACCACGTCACGAGCCCGGCTTCGCCCAGCGGCTGTTCGGGTAATCCTTCAGCCGCGCGCGTCAACCGCACAAGAGGTATGGTGCCTTGCGCTTCCCTGCCCTGATGGGCGAATGCGAATGCGTCGATGGGCTTGATATCAGTCCTTTCGCACAGGATCCCGTGCATTCGCGGCCAACTTGCAGACGTATTGCACTGCAAAAATGCCGCAAAACGTTAGATAATACTGTGACTTACGTATCAGCGTCAAATACCGCATGCCTTCACAACCCAGTCTTATCCTCGCTTCCAGCTCGCGCTACCGCAAAGAACTGCTTACCCGCCTGCGGCTGCCCTTCAGCGCCATTTCGCCCGATGTAGACGAAACGCCACACCCGGGCGAATCTCCCGAGGCGCTGGCGCTGCGGCTGTCGGTGGCCAAGGCCATGGCGGTGGCGGCCACGCACCCGGGCAGCATTGTCATCGGGTCGGATCAGGTCGCCACGATTGACGGCCAGCCGATAGGCAAGCCGGGGGATTTCCCGCGCGCCCAAGCCCAATTACGGGCACTTTCAGGGCAAATCGTGGAATTTCACAGCGCCCTGGCGGTCACTGACGGCCAACGAGTGGAAAAAGCCGACATTGTTACGCGGTGCCGCTTCCGGCAGTTGTCCGCCCACGCCATCGACGCCTACCTGCGCGCCGAAGAACCCTACGATACCGCAGGCAGCGCCAAGGCGGAAAGCCTGGGCATCGCCCTGATGGAAAGCATCCAGAGCGATGACCCCACCGCCATCATCGGCCTGCCGCTGATCGCCCTGACCCGGATGCTGGGCCTGTTCGGACTGGACCCGCTGGACGCCCCGGGAGCCGCCGCATGAGCGGTTCGCTGCACCTGATTCCCGTCGGCCTGGGCGAAGCCGCCCCCGAAAGCTGGCTGCCCGCCGATGCCCGCGCAATGGCCGGCCAGCTGGACACCTACATCGCCGAAAACGCCAAGACGGCGCGTGCTTTCCTCAAGCAGATCGGCACCAGCCGCCCCCTGCAGGAAATCACCATCCACACGCTGACGGACAAGACCGACGCGGCGCAGATCAAGGCCTGGCTGGAGCCCGTGCGCCAAGGCGCGGATATCGGCCTGGTCTCCGAGGCCGGCTGCCCCGCCGTCGCGGACCCCGGCGCCAAGGTCGTGGACGCCGCCCACCGGCTCGGCGTGACGGTCAAGCCCTGGGTCGGCCCCTCGTCCATCCTGCTGGGCCTGATGGCCAGCGGGCTGGATGGCCAGCGCTTTGCCTTCCATGGCTATGCGCCGGTAGACGCGGCGGAACGCGCCAAGCAGCTCAAGGCGTGGGAACAGCACTCCGCCAAGCACAACCAGACCCAGCTCCTGATCGAAACGCCCTACCGCAACGCCGCCATGTTCGCGACGCTGCTGGCCAGCCTGAAGGGCGACACCAAGCTGTGCGTCGCGCGCGCCCTGACCACATCCGACGAATGGATCGTCACCCGCAGCATCGCCGACTGGAAAAAACAGCCTGCCCCGCAGCTGGACAAGATGCCCACGCTGTTCCTGTACCTGGCGCGCTGACATGATCCGTTTCGCCGCAGTTTTATTGGCCGCCGCGGCCCTGGCGGGCTGCGCCCACCGCGGCCCCGCCGGCCTGGACCTGGACACCTCAGTTACCGCCGTCAGCCAAAGCAGCCGGGTGCGTTTCGTGGTGCTGCACTACACCTCGGCCGACGACGCCCTGTCGATGCGGCTGCTGTCGCAAGGCAAAGTCAGCGCCCACTACCTGATCAACACGTCAGGCCGCACCTACCGGCTGGTCGACGAGACCCGCGCCGCCTGGCATGCCGGCGAAAGCTCCTGGTATGGCCTGAACGCCATGAACAGCACGTCTGTCGGCATTGAGATCGTCAACTTGGGCTGGACCGACGGGAATGACGGCAAACCGCAATGGCACGCCTATGGCGACAAACAGATCCGCGCCCTGACCGTGCTGCTGCGCGACGTCATCCAGCGCAATGGCATCACCCCCGAGAATGTGGTGGGCCACAGCGACATCGCGCCCCAACGCAAGGTGGACCCTGGCCCCCTATTTCCCTGGAAGCAACTGGCTGCCGCCGGCATCGGCCGCTGGTACGACGAAGCGGGCGCCGCTTCGCACCTGGCTCGGTTGCAGGCCCTGGGTACGCCGGATGTCGCCTGGTTCCAGCAGCAGCTGCAGCGGCTGGGCTACGCCTGCCCGCAAGGCGGCACACTGGATCGCGCCACCATCAATGTGCTGGCCGCTTTCCAGATGCACTACCGCCCCGCTCGCCACGATGGTCAGCCTGACGCCGAAACCGCAGCGATCATGCTGGCCATGCTGTAGGGGACGCATAGCAAACCCTAAGCCCGCCGGCGCCACCACGCTGCCAGCCGCCAAGCCAGCAGCAATGCGAGCACGGCTGCGTACAGGGCGGGCTGGGCCAGGTCGTTCTTGCCGGCCTTGTGCCACCAGTAGTGCAGCACCGCCAGCAGGCCGATGAGATAGATGGCACGGTGCAGTTGCTGCCAACGCCTGCCCAGCTTGCGCATGGCCCATTGGGTCGAGGTGGCCGCCAGCGCCGTCATCAGCACAAAGGCGGCAAATCCCACGGTGATGAATGGCCGCTCGCCGATGTCCTGCAGCATCGCCGCCGGATCGAAGCCCCGGTCCCACCAGACCCAGGCCATGAAGTGCATCGCGCCGTAGAAAAACGCGAACAGGCCACACATGCGGCGCAGGCGCACCAGCGCCGGCTGGCCCGTGAGGCGGCGCAAGGGCGTGATCGCCAGCGTGACCAGCAGGCAAACCAGCGTCCAGGTACCCGACGAGCGCGTCAGAAACTCCACCGGGTTGGCGGTCAGACCGTTATCCAGGCCCAGCCAGACCCAGCGAGCAAACGGCGCCAGCCCCAGCAGGAACAGGAACGGCTTGACCCGCCCTACCGCCCGGGCCGACCACTGCGGCTTGCGCGTGGCGGCCGCGCCGGCCACCCTGCTCGCTTCAGTCATGGGCGGCGTCAGTAGTTGGCCTTCAGGTCCATGCCCTGATAGAGCGACGCGACCTGGTCGGCATAGCCGTTGAACATCAGCGTCTTGCGCTTGGGCGAGAACAGGCCGTCTTCGCCGATGCGGCGCTCGGTCGCCTGGCTCCAGCGCGGATGTGGCACCGTCGGATTCACGTTGGCGTAAAAGCCATATTCCTGCGGCGCGGCCTTGATCCACGAGGACACCGGCTGCTTTTCCACCAGCCGGATCTTGACCAGCGACTTGCCCGACTTGAAACCGTATTTCCAGGGCACCGCCAGGCGCACGGGCGCCCCATTCTGGTTGGGCAACAGCTTGCCATAGACGCCGAAGACCAGCATCGCCAGCGGATTCATGGCCTCGTCGATGCGCAGCCCCTCGACATAGGGCCAATCCAGGATGGCGGCGCGCACGCCAGGCATGTTTTCGCGCTGCACGGCGGTAACGAACTCCACGTACTTGGCGTTACCGGTGGGTTCGACTTGCTTGAGCAACGCAGACAGCGAATAGCCGAGCCAGGGAATCACCATGGACCAGCCTTCGACGCAGCGCAGCCGATACACGCGCTCTTCCATGGGCGCCAGTTTGAGCAATTCTTCGATGCCGAAGGTGCGCGGTTTGCCGACCTCGCCCTCGACGCTGACCGTCCAGGGTCGGGTCTGCAGCTTGCCGGCGTTGGCCGCGGGCTCACCCTTGTCCACCCCGAACTCGTAGTAGTTGTTGTACGAGGTGACGTCGGCCAGGGACGTCTGCTTGTCCATGACGCTGAGCGCGGCATTGGGCTGCCCGGGCAACGCCCCGGCGTCCTGGGCGAATGCGCTGCGAACCGCCCAACCGGGTAAGCCCAGCCCCGCCGCCGCCACGCCCGCGCGCAGGATCAGTTCGCGGCGCGAACGCCACACGGCTTCGGGGGTGATATCGGACGGGACAATGTCATCGGGCTTGCGTATCAGCATGGAGCTCTCCTGGGGGCCGGCGCACGGGCATCGCTACCCCGCACGCAAACCATGGACGTTGCGCGGCCCCATGATATTCCGCCGGCGTCGCCGGCGGCCATCACCGATAGACCAGGACAGGTACCCGGCGTTCCCTTCGAGGCCTGCCCGCCAGGTGGCCGACGCCCGGCGCCGGGCCAACCCGCAGCGCCTTTGAGAGACGCCGACTCAGGCCGCCGCCAGGGTCCGGCTAAGCAGCCATTCGCGCACCGAAGGCACGCTTTCCAGCACGGCCTGGGGCGAACAACCTTCAAGCTCCTTCAGGGTGTGCGCGCCATAGGTCACGCCCAGGCCATGCACGCCCGCATTGGTGGCCATCTGCAGGTCGTGCGAGGTGTCGCCCACCATCACCACGCGGGCCGGATCGACATCCAACTCGGTCATCAGTTCGTGCAGCATGGCCGGATGCGGTTTGCTGAAGGTTTCGTCGGCCGTGCGGGTGGCGTCGAACATCGGACCCAGACCGGTGGCGGCCAGCGCGCGGGTCAGGCCGACCCGGCTCTTGCCCGTCGCCACGGCCAGGCGCACGTTCTGCCCGGCCAATTCCGTCAGCAGCTCGGGAATGCCGTCGAACAGGCGCAGCTCGGGATCGCGCAGCAGATAGTGGGTGCGATAGCGCTCCAGGAAGCGCGGCAGCATCGCCTGGGTCAGCTCCGGCACGGCACGGCGCAAGGCGCTTTCCAGGGACAGACCAATCACCCAACTGGCTTCCGAGGCCGACGGCACGGGCAGTTCCAGGTCGCGGCAAGCGCCCTGGATGGCGGCCACGATGCTGTGGGTGGAGTCCATCAAGGTTCCATCCCAGTCAAAAACGACCAGCGAATACGACATCAGACCGACTCCAGTTGTTTCAGTATTTTCCGGCACGCGGGCGGCAATTCGGCCGTCAGCGTCATCATCTCGCCCGTCAGGGGGTGGGCCAGGGTCAATTGGTGGGCATGCAGGAACATCCGGCCAAAGCCCAAGCGCGTGAATTCGGCACGGACCTCGTCACGGCCGTACTTGTCGTCGCCCACGATGGGAAAGCCGCTGGCGGCCAGGTGCACCCGGATCTGGTGGGTGCGGCCGGTGCGCAGCTCGGCATCCACCAGGCTGTAACGGCCGAAGCGCTGCTTGAGCGTCACGATGGTATGGGCCGTCTGGCCGTCGGGATCCACCTTCACCCGGCGCTCGCCGGACTGAGTGGTCCATTTGGACAAACCCAGCTTGATGTGCTGGCGGTCGTTGACCCAATCGCCTTCGACCAGCGCCAGGTAGTGCTTGTCGCTACGCCCTTCGCGCAGCATGGCATGCAGCGCCAGCAGCGCATTGCGCTTCTTGGCCACCATCAAGAGGCCCGAGGTTTCGCGGTCCAGCCGGTGCACCAGTTCCAGGAACTTGGCGTCCGGGCGGGCAGCCCGCAACTGCTCGATAACGCCGAACGACACGCCGCTGCCGCCGTGGACGGCCACGCCGGCGGGCTTGTCGACCACCAGCATCGCGTCGTCCTCGAACACGACTGGGAATTCGGCCGCGGGGACGGGCTTGGGCGTACCGGGATCAGGCAGCCGCAATGGCGGAATGCGGACCATATCGCCTTCTACGACGCGATAGTCGGCCGAGATGCGTCCCTTGTTCACCCGCACCTCGCCGCCACGAATGGCCTTGTAGATATGGGTTTTGGGGACGCCTTTACACAGGCGCATCAGGTAATTATCCAGGCGCTGGCCGGCATGCTCGGCGCCGACCTCCACCATGCGGACGGAAGGGGTTGCCATAGGGGAGGAAGTTTCTTTGCGCATTGCGGAAAGCGACATATAATCGGGAC
>JBEBOQ010000142.1:0-12299 GCA_040396375.1 Achromobacter xylosoxidans | reverse complement strand
TGAACGACAGCGGCACGTAGATGGCCAAGGCTGTGATCAGCACCACCACGCCGCGCGGCAGGGACTGCCATTTTCTGCGCAATGACTGCATGGGGAAATCCTGTTGTGTCGATAGACGCGGGTCGCGCCCGCTGGCGATCACCCGCCGGCAATCACCCGTGGGTGAAAGTCCGGCCGGCGGGCGGCCTGGCGGGCGGCGGCTAGCTGCCTTCCCGCGTGCTGGCGGCCAGGGGCGGCATGGCCCCCGGTGACGCCGGCAGCCTTACTTGCCTGCTGCGGCGCGCCAGTCCTTGATGAACTGCAGGCGCTTGTTCTGTTCCAGGTAGTCCAGCAGCGTTTCGTTGACCGGGATCGGCTTGAGCGAGGCGCCCAGCTTCTTGGTCATGCCGTCCACATCGTTGTCGCCTTCGATGTCGTCGCGCACCGAGGCCAGGTCGGCCTGGTTAGCCATGATTTCCTGGCCCTTTTGCGACAGCAGGTAGTCCATCCACAGCTTGGCCGCGTTGCGGTTCTTGGCCTTCTTGCTGATGAACGCCACGCGCGACAGCACCAACGCGTAGTCGGTGGGGTAGGCCACGCCCAGCGACGGGTCGGTCTTGGCGCGGGTTTCGGCGTACGAGCCCAGGATGTTGTAGCCGATCAGGTTTTCACCCGACGACACGCGTTCCATCATGGTGCCGGTGGACGACTGCACGATCAGGCCGCCCTTGGCGATGTCCTTGAGCGTCTCGAAGTACTTGGGATCGTTGGCCTTGTCCTGCACCGCCAGCATGAAGCCCACGGCCGACTTCTCGATGTCGTAGGTGGTGACCTTGTTCTTGAACTTGTCCGGCTGGCTGGCGATCAGCTTGGCCAGGGCGCCGTGCGTGGTCGGCACTTCGTTGGCCGGGATCAGGCGCTTGTTGTAGATGAACACCGCCGGTTCGTAGGTGGTGCCGTAGGCCGAATCCTTCCACACCGCCCAGGCCGGCAGCTTGCCGATCTCGGGCGACTTGTACTGCAGCGCGTAGTCGGTGGCCAGCTTGAGGGCCGAGTCCATCGACGAGCTCCAGACGATGTCGCCGCTGCTGCCGCCCGCCGCCTGCTCGCTGATGTAGCGGTTGTACAGCTCGGTGCTGTTCATGTCGTTGTATTCGACCTTGACGCCCGGATACAGCGCTTCGAAGCCCTTGATGATGGGGCCGGCGGCCTTGGTGTCGGTGGTCGAATAGATCACGACCTTGCCTTCCTTCTTGGCGCCGTCGAGGATCTTCTGATAATCGGCCGGGTAGCCCGCGGGAACCGTTTGGGCGTAGGCGCTGCCGGCGGCGATGGCGAATGCAGCGGCGCAGGCGGCCGCCAGTCTGGACTTGGCAAGCATGTCTTGTCTCCGTTTGGAATTGGTATCGACAGGCGCATGGACCTGTTGGCGCCCATCTTAGGATTCGGCGTCTGTCGTCGTCCTGTCATGGGGCGACAGCCGGGATAGGGGTAATCCCGGTGTTCGCGCAAGCGGCCGATCTTTTGGGGGCGGCCGTTCGCCTGCCTTGCCGCGCGCGAGTCCGGGGCCGCCGCGCCCTACGGCCGTTCGGGCGTGTCGGTGACCAGCCGGATCCAGTTCTGCACGAAGCGCGAATGGCGGCGTTGGTCCAGGCCCACCAGCAGCGCTGGCGACAGCACCACCGGTTGCACGATGCCTTGCGAACGCGCCAGCACGGCTTCCGAGGTCCAGCGCCCAGGGGTGTCTTCCATGATCGACCCCAGCGCCGCGTGGCTGGATGCCACCTGCTGGCCGGCCGGCGACAGCAGCCAGTCCACCAGCGCGCGGCCCAGGTCCGGATTGGGCGCGCGGCGCGCAATCAGCACCGAACGCGCCAGCACCAGCACGTAGTCCTGCGGAAACACGATGCCGATCTTGCTGCCCGCCGCTTGCCGCGACAGCGCATACGACCCCAGGATGTTGTAGCCCAGGTCCATCTCGTCGTTCTCGATGGCGTCCAGCAGCTCGGCGCTGGTGGCCGACAGCCGTACGCCGACCTGGCCAAAGGCGTTGGCCAGCCCCCAGAAGTTGGACGACACCAGTTCGTCCTGTTCGGCCATCAAGTAGCCCACGCTGCTGCGCGAGATATCGTAGGTGCCCACCCGCCCATGCAGCCGTACGCGGTCATGCTCCAGCGTGCGCAACAGGTCCTGGCGCGAGCGCGGCACGGTGGCTTCGGTGTAGCGCTTGGGGTTGTAGACAATCACTGCCGGCTCGAAGGTGAAGCCATACACCTCGTTGCGCCACACCGCCCATGACGGTAGCTTGGCCGCATAGGGCGAGGCGTAGCGCTGCGCATAACCGTCGTTGGCCAACCGGATCTGCAGGTCCGAGGCCGAGCTCATCAGCACGTCCACGTCCTTCAACTGATTGTCGATCGCGGCCTCGTACAGTTCGCGGCTGCCCATCTCGCGATACACCACGGTCACGTCGGGCCGTTGCGCCTGAAAGCCCAGGATCAGGGGTGAGACGACCGGGGTATCGGTGGGGCCGGCAATGGTCAGCACGCGCGACGACGGCTGCGGCGCGGGATAGCGGGTGACGATTTCCGGAATGTCGGCGGCGCGCACTTCGGCTGGCGTTGCAATCAGCAGCAGCGCTGCCGCGCCCACAGCGCCCAGCCAGCCGACCAGCGTGCGCCCGACATAGCCGCTGCGCTGGCGCGCCAACGGCAGGATCACGCGCGCCGACAGACCGCCGCCCGGACGATCCTGCAGCCACAGCGAACCGCCGTGCGCCACGGCGACCGAGCGCACGATGGCCAGCCCCAGGCCGGAACCCGGCTGCGACTCACCGGTGCGGCCGCGAGTGAAGCGTTGCTGCACGGCATCCTTTTCGTCATCGGCGATGCCCGGCCCGCGATCGGACACGGTCAACGCCACCCGAAACCCCGCCACCGGCGTGGCCTGGATATCCACCGTGCCGTCCGGCGCATAGCGCAGCGCGTTATCCACCAGATTGCGCAGCATTTCCCGCAACGCCACCCGATCCCCTGCGATGCGGGCGCGCCGCACCTGCGGTGCGATCTCGATGCGCAGCCGCCGCGCCTCCAGCGGCCCGATGCGCCGACGGGTTTCATTGATGGTCTCGGCCACGCCCACCGGCGCGCGCGACCCTTTGCCCAGTCGATGCGTAATGGTCGCGTCCATCAGCAACTGGTTGATGAGCTGGCTGGCGTGCATGGCATTCAAGTGGATGCGGCCCAGCCGCTCGTGCAGCCGCTTGGGATCGGTTTCATCCAGCGCCACCTCGGCCTGCGCCCGCAGCGAGGCCAGCGGCGTGCGCACCTGATGCGCCGCGTCGGCCACCAGGGTATTGAGCGTGTCCATCAAGCCGGACAGCCGCTGCATGAAGGCGTTCAGGGCCTCCACCAGCCGCCGCACCTCGGTCGGCACCGGCGTCACCAACGGCGCCAGATCATCCGGCGCCCGTCGTCGCAGCTCGCGCTCCACCACCGCCAGCGGCGCGAACGCCCGCTGTACCCCGAACCACAACAGGCCCAGCGCCACCAGCGACACCACAAGCAGCGGCAGCACGCTGCGCCCCAATATCTCGTCGGCCAATTCTTCCCGCGAGCCCAACGTTTCCGCCACCCGCACGGTCACCCAACCCGCATGCTGGCTGGCTGACACCAGCCGGCCCACGGTCGCCACGCGCACCGGTTCGTCGTGATAGGTGAGATAAGTGAACACCGGCGTGGCCGACTGCGCCAACGGCAAGCCCGGCGCCAGGTCGCCATAACCCGTGATCAAACGGCCATTGGACGTGCGGGCCTCGTAGAACACCCGTTCGCTGCCCGACAGCATCGCCAGCGACGACACCGGCGGCTCCACGGTAACGCCGTTGTCCTCGATCTGGACCGACCCCGCAATGGTCAGCGCCGACGCCGCCAGCAGCCGATCAAAGGCCTGCTCCGCCGCCCGCTGGGCATAGCCGCGCAAGAAAAACACCAGCCCCAGCAACGCGCAGGCCAACAGCACCGCGCCCAGCGTGAAGACGCGCCGGCGAATCGAAAAGCTGTCAGGCGTGTTCATGGCTGCGGGCCTGATACCCCACGCCGCGCACGGTGACGATATCGATGGACGCGCCCGTCAGTTTCTTGCGCAAGCGCGAAATCAGCAGCTCCAACGCATTGAGCGAGCCATCGTCCAGATCAAACAGCTGGTTCATCAGCCGCTCCTTGGCCACGGTCTGCCCCAACTTGCCCAGCAATATCTCGAGCAACCGGAATTCCCGCCGCCCCAATTCCAGCGGCGCACCGGACAGCATCACATGGCGATTGGCCAGGTCCAGGCTGAGATTGCCATAGGTGGTAAGGCTACTGGTCTGCCCCGCGGGCCGCCGCAGCAGCGCCCGCAGGCGCGCCTCCAGCTCGCGCAGATCAAACGGCTTGACCAGATAGTCGTCGGCACCCAGATCGAGCATGTCGATCTTGTCTTCGATCTCAGAACGCGCGGTCACCACCAGCACCGGCGCCTCCAGCCCCGCCGCCCGCAACTCGCGAATCACGGTGAACCCGTCCTTGCCCGGCAGGTTGATGTCGAGCACCAACGCATCCCAAGTCTCGTCCAGCCCCCACCGCAGCGCCGCCAAGCCATCGCGCACCCATTGCACGCTATGGCCCGCCGAGCGCAGCTTGCTCTCCACGGCATCGCCCAGGTCAAGGTTGTCCTCGACCAGCAAAATGCGCATGTCCGTCCTCCAGTTTTCGTTGTGGTTTTTTTGGGGAGTTTAACGGGAGGCTGTCTGTTTTTGGGACGTTGTTCTTATCGAGGCCGCCCGCGGCGTTGGCTGTCTCCCGTGCGCGGGGCGAACAGCGTGCTTGGCATTCTTGGGGAACGCCTAAGTGGCAATGGAAGATCTTGCGGGGACGCCAAAGCGGCCGCGCGGGCGGCCTTCTTTGGCTTATGGGTAGTGGTCGATTGAAGGGGAGTCGCAAGAAGGGGGAGTGCGACTCGGGGTGGGGGGAAGAGAAAAACAGACGCGGTCGGCGAAAGACGTGTGCGATGAACCGGCAGCCCCTCAAAAGAGCATCATTCGGCAAGAACCCTGGCCGTAAGCCGCTGGCGGCCGCCAGCGCGGCCGTCATCGGCGGGCAGCAAGCAACCCCAACGTCAAAAAAGATCAGCCCCCCGCTTCCTCAGAAGCAGAAGCAGAAATACTGACCTCCCCCACATACCGACAATCCAACTCCAGAGACAACTCATCCATCCCCAGAATCTCAACTTCAACAGCCGTCCCCCGCTCCAACTCAGGCATCCCCCCAATCCGAGTCACCAACGGACAATTCGCAAAACGAATCAGATCTTCCCGCAGCACATGCGCCACCGTCCGAGTAATGTTGTTCTGCTTCAGCCAGCGCAAGCACCAATAGCGCTCCATCGCGCTCTGGAACTCAGCCCACGCCGCGTACTGTGCATCGAACGCCCCGATAATCGCGAACAGGTCCGCGTCGCGCGGCTTGAACGGCGCCACCAGGCGTGCGGACACCCCGTGTTCCACCGCAGCGATCAACTGCCATTGGTTCACCAAGTCCACATAGCGGCGCAGCGGCGACGTGCTCCAGGCATATTGCGGCACCCCGATAGCTTCGTGCGGCAGCGCCTGCGTGCTCATGCGCACCCGGCCCGCCTGCTGCGAACGGTAAATGCCCGGCACTCCGTGCTGGTTCAGCAGCCCGCCCCACAGATTGTTCGCCAGGATCATGTACTCGGCCACCATCCGGTCCAGCGGCGCATTGCGCTGGCGCGGCACCAGGCGTACCGGCGTATCCGGATCGTCGGGGTTGCCATCCAGGTAGAAGCTGTATTCCACCCGGGAATTGTTTTCCGGCTTGCCGCGCACATTTTCGCGTTGCGCCGACAGCGCCTGCGCCAGCTTCCACAGCGGGCGCAGCCAGTGGCCGTAGGGCAGGTCAGTGGAAGTGTCGTTCAGGCTGTCTTCGGTGACCTGGGCGTCCAGCATGTTGTGGCGCAGGTTTTCGCGCACCACCACGCGCTCCAGGCGCGTGTCGGATTCGATGACCTCGCCGGTCTCCGGGTTGGCCACCACGTACAGCGACAGCACCGGCACCTCGCGGCCCGCGTCCAGCGAGAAGGCCTTGATGACGTTGTCGGGCTGCATCGGGATCTTGTCGCCCGGCATGTAGACCGTGGACAGACGCGCGCGCGCCAGCTTGTCGAATTCGCTGTCGCGCGTCACCGTCAGGCCGGGCGCGGCCACGTGGATGCCGACGCGCAGGTTGCCGTCGGGCAGGGTGGAAACCGACAGGGCGTCGTCGATCTCGGTGGTGGTGACGTCGTCGACCGAATAGATCTCGGCGTCCGACAGCGGCAGTTCGCGGTCGATCGGCGGCAGTTCCAGCTCGGGGAAGGCCAGGCCGCGCGGGAAGTTCACCGCCAGGAAGCGGCGCTTGTGCAGCGCCAGCGCGTGCGGCCAGGCGCCCAGTTCGAGCAGCAGGCGATCCGGGCTTTTGCCCAGCTTGGCGCAGGCGGCGTCCAGCGCCTTCCATTGCTGGGAATTCTTGTCCGGGCGGATCAGCAGCGATTCGGCGACCTGGGCGATCGGCTCGGGCAGGCGCCCGGCGGCCATCTCGTCGACCCATTCCTGCTGCTGCTCGGCCTGGCGCTGCTTCTTGTCCAACGCGGCCAGCGCGGCGGCCAGGATGTCAGGCGGGGCAGGGCGGTAACGCCCCTTGCCGCGACGATGGAAGTACGCGGGCGCGCCGTGCAGGCGCATCAGCAACGCGGCCTGCTCGACCGGCGTCGGCGCGTGCCCGAAGTAATCCGCCG
Organism: Achromobacter xylosoxidans; assembly: GCA_040396375.1. Lineage (GTDB taxonomy): Bacteria > Pseudomonadota > Gammaproteobacteria > Burkholderiales > Burkholderiaceae_B > Achromobacter > Achromobacter xylosoxidans_D. The sequence continues at coordinate 5,489 of JBEBOQ010000142.1, read as the reverse complement.
CCAGCGCGGGCGTGTCGAATTCTTCCTGCGGTGCGCATTCCCACAGGAATTGCAGATCCAGCGTTTCGGCGGTCGCGGCCGCCTGGCTCATCAGCGCGGCCGGTTCGGGCGCGGCGAAGTTGAACAGGGTATTGGCGCGCTTGATCTTGCTGCGCTTGCCCGATTCCGATTCCACCTGCAGGCTGGCGTCGGTTTCGGACATGATATGGCCGGCCTTGAAGCTGCCGTCGTCTTCGTAAAACACGTACATGATGAGGGTCGTCCTGGGCGGCGCGCACGCGCCGCCTTGCGCAGCTATATATAGAGTGTTGAGTACAGCGGATTATCTGGGGCCATTCGGCTGGGGGCCAAGGGCGAAATCAAGCACCTCGGGCAGCCATGTGGCGAAATCGGACAAGCCGTGGTCGCTGCCTTGCACGATACGCTGGCGGCAGCCCACGTAGCGATCGCGCATTTCCTGCCAGTCCAGCACCTCGTCGCCCGTCGCCGCCACCAAAAAGTAGCGTTCCGGCCGGGTGATGCGGGCCACGTGCAGGGCGGCCAGTTCGTCCACATAGGCGGGCAGGAACACGAATGGCGCGTCGGAATGATACATGCGGTGCTCGCCCACCTGGGTGGCCAGGTCGCGCGCAGCCTGAACGGCGGGGTTCAGCAGCACGGCCTTGCAGCCCAACTGCTCGGCCAGCCAGGTGGCGTAAAAGCCGCCCAGCGACGAACCCAACACCGTCAGCGCCAAGGGATCGGTCGCCTGGGCCAGTTGGCGGCGGGCGATGCCCAGCGCCAACTCGGCGGCTTCGCGCGGGCTGGCGGGCAGTTGCGGGCAGGCCCAATCCTCAGCCAGGCCGCGTTCGGCCATGGCGTCGGCCATCATCCGGGCCTTGAAAGAGGTCGGCGACGAACGAAAGCCGTGTAGATAAAGGATCATGGCGTGCCTTTCCTGTGGTCGGCCTGAATACGGGGCGGGGCCTGGGGCCTCAGCCGCGCGGCTCCAGGGCGGCCAGCAGCTTGCCGTGGATGCCTTGGAAGCCGCCGTTGCTCATGACCAGCACCTGGTCGCCGGGCCGGGCGGCGCGCACCACGGCTGCCACCAGGGCGTCGATATCATCGTAACTGGAAGCGCGCTCGCCCAGTGGCGCCAGCACCTCGGCCGGGTTCCAGCCCAGGGCGTGCTTGCCGGACCGGGCGCCAAAGCAGAACACCAGGTCGGCGTCGGCCAGCGATTCGGGCAGGCGGGCCGCCATGGCGCCCAGCTTCATGGTGTTGGAACGGGGTTCCAGCACGGCCAGGATGCGGGCCGGCCCCGCCTGGCGGCGCAGGCCTTCCAGCGTGGTCGCGATGGCGGTGGGGTGGTGTGCGAAATCGTCGTAGACCTTCACGTCGTTGACCGTGCCGCGCAGTTCCATGCGGCGCTTGACGCCGGCAAAGCGGCTCAGGGCCTCGATACCCTGGGCGGCCGACACGCCGATATGCTCGGCGGCGGCCAGCGCCGCCAGGGCGTTCATGCGGTTGTGCTCACCGGTCAGGGTCCAGCGCACGGTGCCAACGGGGGCGCCGTCATGCAGCACCTCGAAGGCGCCGTCGGCGTCGGGCGCGCCCGCTTGCCAGGCGCCATCAGGGCCGAACGTGACGGTTTCCGACCAGCAACCGCGGGCAATCACGCGGTCCAGCGCGTCGGAGCGGGCCGGACGCACGATGTGGCCGGACGCCGGGATCGTGCGCACCAGGTGATGGAATTGGGTTTCGATGGCTGCCAGATCCGGGAAGATGTCGGCGTGATCGTATTCCAGGTTGTTCAGGACGGCCGTGCGGGGGCGGTAATGCACGAACTTGGAGCGCTTGTCGAAGAATGCCGTGTCGTATTCGTCCGCTTCGATCACAAAGGGACGGCGCGCCGGATCGTAGCGCGCCGACACCTGCAGGTCTTGCGCCACGCCGCCGATCAGGAAGTTAGGCGCCAGACCCGCGGCCTCCAGAATCCAGGCCAGCATCGAACTGGTGGTGGTCTTGCCATGAGTGCCGGCCACGGCCAACACATGCCCGCCCGGCAGGATGTTGTCGCCCAGCCATTGCGGCCCGGATACGTAGCGGGCGCCGGACTCCAGAATGGCTTCCATTAGCGGATTGCCGCGGCTGACCACGTTGCCGATCACGTACAGGTCGGGCTTGAGCGCCATCTGCTCGGGGCCGAAGCCTTCGATCAGCTCGATCCCCTGTTCGGATAGCTGGGTGCTCATGGGCGGATACACGCCCGCGTCGCAACCGGTGACCTTGTGCCCGGCGGCGCGCGCGATCAGCGCCAAGCCGCCCATGAACGTACCGCAGATGCCAAGAATATGCAGGTGCATTGAAAACTCTCCTGTCCTGCATTGTATATATATAGAGGGCGGGTTCGCCGCGGCCGGCGCGGCGCAAAACCTGCGCGGCGCAAAACGGCGGCAGCGGTTATGATCGCGCCATGAATCGACGCCTACTTCTTTCCGCCGGCGTGGCCATAGCCGCCACGGTCGCGGGCGGCTACACGCTTCTGGGCCGCAACAAGCCCCAGCCCGCACCCGCCGCCGACGATCCGGTCGCCGCGCTGATGCGGTTGCAATTGCCTGACCTGAATGGCGCTACCCAGTCGCTGGCTGCCTGGAAAGGCCAGCCCATCGTGGTCAATTTTTGGGCTACCTGGTGCGCGCCCTGCGTCAAGGAAATGCCCGAACTCGACGCGTTGCAGAAAAAATATCCGCAAATCAAGTTTGTCGGCATCGGCGTGGATTCTGCCGCCAACATGCAAAAATTTGTCGAGAAAGTACAGGTTTCCTATCCGTTGTGGGTCATCGGCGCCGGCGCCATCGATACCTTGCGCAAGCTGGGAAATCCGAGCGGCGGCCTGCCGTTTACCATTGTTTTCAACGCAGATGGCAGCATTAACCGGAAGATATTGGGTGAAATCCAGCCCGATGACCTCGACCGGACGCTCTCTGGTTTGAAGGCGTAAGTCTGTTGGACAAATAGTAGGAATTGGCGTAAAAAGCTGGTTTATCGGCTGTTTTGCCAACAATTGGCAATCCACTCATTGGCAAGCGCATGGCGCAAAACATACTGGTATTGCATGGCCCGAATCTGAACCTGCTCGGCACCCGGGAACCTCACATCTACGGCAGCCTCACGCTGTCCCAGATCAACGAGGGCCTGGAGCGGCTGGCCGGTGATTTGGGCGCCACGCTGAGCGCGTGGCAAGGCAATCACGAAGGCGCGCTGGTTGACCGCATTCAGGCGGCCCGGCAAGACGGCACCGATTTCATCATCATCAACGCGGCGGCATATACGCACACCAGCGTCGCGATCCGCGATGCGCTGGCCGGGGTCGCGATCCCATTTATTGAAGTACATTTGTCCAATCTGTATAAGCGAGAGCCCTTCAGGCATCACTCTTATCTGTCCGACTTGGCGGTAGGCCTTATCAGCGGCCTGGGCGCGGACGGCTACGAGGCGGCTCTGCGCTACGCAGTGCGGCACTGATCTCGCACCAACTCACAGCATCTACATCTTTACGGCGCGGACCCGACGCTGGGACGTCGCCGACACTATCTCGGGAAGCAGCTTCTATGGACCTCCGAAAACTCAAAACCCTGATCGACCTGGTGGCTGAATCGGGCATCGCCGAGCTGGAAATCACCGAAGGCGAAGGCAAGGTTCGCATCGTCAAGTTCTCGCAGACCTTGCAGCCGGTGGCGTACCACCAGCCCGAAGCCGGCGTGCACGCCGCGCCGGCCGCGCCTGCGGCCCCCGCAGCGCCCGTGGCGGAAGCCGCGCCGGTGATCCAAGGTCACGTGGTCAAGGCTCCGATGGTCGGCACGTTCTACCGTTCGCCGAACCCGGGCGCCGCCCCGTTCATCGACGTGGGCTCCACCGTCAAGGAAGGCGACCCGCTCTGCATCATTGAAGCCATGAAGCTGCTCAATGAAATCGAAGCCGACAAGTCCGGCGTCATCAAAGAAATCCTGGTCGAAAACGGCGAGCCCGTCGAGTACGGTCAACCCCTGTTCGTCATTGGCTGATAGCTGAAAATGTTCGAAAAAATCCTGATCGCCAATCGGGGCGAAATCGCCCTGCGCATTCAGCGCGCTTGCCGCGAGCTGGGCATCAAGACCGTGGTGGTGCACTCCGAGGCCGACCGCGAAGCCAAGTACGTGCGCCTGGCCGATGAATCCGTGTGCATCGGGCCCGCGCCGTCGCGTGAAAGCTACCTGAACATGCCGGCCATCATTTCGGCGGCCGAAGTCACGGATTCCGAGGCAATCCACCCGGGTTACGGGTTCTTGTCCGAAAATGCCGACTTCGCCGATCGCGTCGAAAAGAGTGGCTTCGTGTTCATCGGCCCGCGTCCCGACACCATTCGCCTGATGGGCGACAAGGTCAGCGCCAAGCGCGCCATGATCGAAGCCGGCGTGCCGGTGGTGCCCGGTTCCGAAGGCGCGTTGCCCGACGATCCGCAGGAAATCATCCGCGTTGCGCGCGAAGTCGGCTATCCGGTCATCATCAAGGCCGCCGGCGGCGGCGGTGGCCGCGGCATGCGCGTGGTGTACACCGAGGCCGCGCTGCTGAACGCCGTCACCATGACGCGTTCGGAAGCGGGCGCCGCGTTCAACAACCCGGAAGTCTATATGGAGAAGTTCCTCGAGAACCCGCGCCATGTGGAAATCCAGGTGCTGGCCGACGGCGGTCGCAACGCCGTGTGGCTGGGCGAGCGCGACTGCTCCATGCAGCGCCGCCACCAGAAGGTCATCGAGGAAGCGCCGGCCCCCGGCATCGCGCGCCGCCTGATCGAGCGCATCGGCGACCGCTGCGCCGACGCCTGCCGCAAGATGGGCTACCGCGGCGCCGGCACGTTCGAGTTCCTGTATGAAAACGGCGAGTTCTATTTCATCGAAATGAACACCCGCATCCAGGTCGAACACCCGGTCACCGAGCTGATCACCGGCGTCGACCTGGTGCAGCAGCAGATCCTGATCGCCGCCGGCGAGAAGTTCACGCTGCGCCAGCGCGACATCACCTTCAAGGGCCACGCGATCGAGTGCCGCATCAACGCCGAGGATCCGTTCCGCTTCGTGCCCAGCCCTGGCCGCATCACCAACTGGCACACGCCGGGCGGCCCGGGCGTGCGCATCGATTCGCACGCGTTCAACGGCTATTTCGTGCCGCCGAACTATGATTCGATGATCGCCAAGGTCATTACCTACGGCGACACGCGCGACCAGGCGCTGGCCCGCATGCGCACCGCGCTGTCGGAAATGGTGGTGGAAGGCATTTCCACCAACATCCCGCTGCACCGCGAACTGCTGCAGGACGCCCGCTTCATCGAAGGCGGCACCAGCATCCACTACTTGGAAAACAAGCTGGCCCAGCGGCCCTGACCAGCAATCAAGAAGGGGCCATTGGCCCCTTTTTTTACTGCCTTAACCGGCTGACCGGGCCGCGGCGTTTGCCGCGGCCCGTTGGCC
>JBEBOQ010000141.1:0-12398 GCA_040396375.1 Achromobacter xylosoxidans | reverse complement strand
TTTTTGAACGAGACGCATGGGTAACTCCGGGCGCAAAGCAAGATTATACGCCGCCTGGTTATTTTGACTAGGTGTTGACCCTAGGTCGGCGTGCAATTTTTGCGACTTTTTTCATAGGCGTGGCGCGAGTGCGACTAATTTTACCCGGATCATATTGACAAGCGATTTCCGGCAGCCCACAATGCCTTCCATAAAATTTATCCGGGCAAAATTTGGCGACACCATCATGACCTCGACTTCCCCTACCCCTGCGCCCCACCCCGCCCCCACGCATACCGCCTTTGAAGGCCACCGCCTCTTGGCGCGCGGCCCGCTTGCCGACGTAGCGCTGGCGGTCCGCCAGGCCATGACCGCGGACGGAAACGCCGCGATCCTGGTGTTCGACGACCAGTCCGGCAAGCAGGTGGATCTGGACCTGCGCGGCGACGACGCGCAGATTCGCCAGCGCTACCAGCCGCCAGCCAGCATTGACACCGCCCCTGCCGACCAGCCAGATACCGCCGACGCCGCCCCGCGCGGCCGCGGCCGGCCCAAGCTGGGCGTGGTGCCGCGCGAAGTGACCCTGCTGCCCCGTCACTGGGACTGGTTGGGTGCGCAACCCGGCGGCGCGTCGGTGGCGCTGCGCAAGCTGGTGGAACAAGCGCGCCGCGACAACGATGCGCGCGACCAGCAGCGCCAGCGCCAGGAAGCCGCGTACCACTTCATGTCCAACATGGCGGGCAACCTACCCGGCTTCGAGGAAGCGACGCGTGCGCTCTACGCCAACGACCGTGAACGTTTCGCGCGGCAGTTGGCGGACTGGCCGCAGGACGTGCGCGATTACGCCATGGGGTTGGCGTGGACGGACGCGACGGCGTAGGCGGCGGCATGCAACGTCGTACATGGCTTTTAGGGGGTCTGGGCGTGGCAGCGCTGTCGCTGGCCGGGGCCTGGGGTTGGCACGCCTATGCCCAGCCGGACGCGTCGGACGTGCCGCGGCTGAACGCCCTGCTCGCTTATCTCCAACCGCTGCGGATCTCGGGCTATGCGGCAGGCGACTCGAAACAGTTGGCGTACGCGACGATGCGATACTGCGAACCGGCCGGCAACCGGTGCGAGCTGCCCGGCCAGCCCGCGGCGCTACCCTTTGACGCGCAAGCCGCAGCCCAGCACGCCGACCTGCGCCGGCGCATCCAGGAATTGGGCTTGGCAATCGACGCGTTCCATATCGACTACGACGCGTCCGGCGCCGTGACGCATGCCACGCTGGATGTGGCGGACCGCTACCTGCTTTGGTATGAGTATTCGCCGAAGGCGCCTCTGGTGTCGTCCTACCCTCAGTTGGTGGTGACACATCTGGCTGGCCCCTGGTACCTGCAGGAAGACATCGACTGGAATTAGGCGGGCTGCGCAGGGCGGCCTGCATAGCGCTGTGCGGCACGTTGCGATGACAAGCCGGAACCCCTTTTGGCGACCAGCGGCCGCCCCCGCACACTGGTAAGCTCTCTATATGGAAACCGCCCCCCAGAACTTCCTGCTTTACGACGGCGACTGCCCCTTCTGCACGAACTACGTGCGGATGGTGCAACTGCGCAAAGCCGTCGGCCCGGTGGCGCTCTTGAACATGCGCGACCATCCAGACTTGGCCGCCGCCTACCGCAAGCAAGGCTACGACCTGAACGAAGGCATGCTGCTGCGCCTGGACGGCAAGACCTACTGGGGCGCCGATTGCATCAACCGGCTGGCCCTGATCAGCACCGACAATGATCTGTTCAATAAGGTCAACGCTGCGGTGTTCCGCAGCCCTTGCCTGTCGGCCGCGCTATACCCCTTCATGCGCCGTGGCCGCGCCCTGACGCTGGCGCTGATGGGCAAGAAGAAGATGCCGGCCTGATCCTGACGTGATGAATAAGCCGCCGATCTGACCTGCAGGCGGTACACCCCGCTTACACTGCCTCCGCCACCTGCGTCAGAAACGCGCCCAACGCCGGATTGTCGTGCTGGGCGTGCCAGGCCAAATACATGTCGGCATAGAAATCGCGCTGACCCAGCGGCCGGAATTCGACGCCTTCAAAGCGCAGTTCGCGCGCCGAATCGGGCACGATGCCCACCCCCAGCCCCGCCCGCACCAAGGCCAGCAACGTATGCGTCTGGCCGGCGCGCTGCACGTATTCGGGCTGCACATAGGCCAGCCCGAAGGCGCCCACGATGCGATCGTAGAAGTACTTTCCTTCGCGCGGCGAATACAGCACAAATGGCTGCCCCTGCAGCAAGCGCAGCGGCACGACTTGGTGCGCGCACAGCGGTGAATCCGCCGGCAGCGCCAGCACCAGCGGCTCGCGCTCGATCAGGCGGGCCTCGATGCCGGCCTGCTGCGGCACGCTGCGCGCCAGGATCGCGTCCACCTCGCGCGCCACCAACAGGCGCGACAGGTCGGTGCTGACGGTTTCGCGCAGCTGGATTTCCACGCCGGGCAAGCGCTTGCGCGCCCGCATCACCAGCGACGGCATCAGCCGGTAAGACGCCACCGCCGTGAACCCCAGGGTGATGTGACCCGCCTCGCCGCCCGACGTGCGCCGCGCGGTGGCCGCGGCGCGCGCGGAATACTCGAGCAGGTGACGCGCGTCGCGCAGAAAACGCCGGCCCGCCGCGCTCAGTTCCACCTGGCGGCTGCTGCGTTCGAACAGCGTCACGCCCAGGTCCTGCTCCAGCAACTGGATCTGGCGCGACAACGGCGGCTGCGTCATGCATAGCCGCAGCGCCGCCCGGCCGAAGTGCAGTTCTTCGGCCACGGCGATGAAGCATTCAAGCTGACGGAATTCCATCGATTCAATCCTTGAATTGATCAATGCTATTTATAGCTCGAACAGTCATCCATTGGCTGGCATTCCTATACTCGACCGCAGGGGCAGACCCAGGCCCGATGACACAAAAGGAGGCGTCACGCCGTGTCAGCGGGTCTTGTCCCAAAAGCATCGAGGCGTCCTGTCGCAGCCCCGCTTGTCGCGACCTGAATCGCCCCCCCGTACGTCGCCCCACCACACATCCACCATAAAGAGAAAAGCCATGGAGACAAACCACACCGCACGCCCGCGCATCCGGCTCATCGCCGCGCTGCTGGCCCTGGCCGCCAGCAGCGTATTGCCGGGCGCGGCGCAGGCCGCCCCGTACCCCGAGCGCCCGATCAACCTGATCGTGCCCTTCGCGCCTGGCGGCGGCACCGACATCTCGGCGCGGCTGCTGGCCGCGGCGCTGGGCGACAAGCTGTCTGCTTCCGTGGTGGTCGATAACCGTCCCGGCGCGGGCGGCCAGATCGCCGCCGACCTGGTGGCGCGCGCCAACGCCGACGGCTACACCCTGCTGTTTGCCAATTCCGGCATGCTGGCCATCAACCCGTGGATCTACAAGCTGCACTCGGACCCGGCCAAGGCGTTTGCACCCGTGTCGCTGTTCTCGGACCTGCCATTCGTGCTGGTGGTGCCCGCCAGCCTGCCGGCCAAGGACGTGTCGGAACTGGTGACGCTGGCACGCGCGCAGCCGGGCAAGCACACCTACGCCAGTTCGGGCACCGGCGGCGCGCCGCACCTGTCCGGCGAGATCTTCCAGCAGGCCACCGGTACCGACCTGATGCACGTGCCCTATAAAGGCGGCGGCCCCGCGATGACGGACCTGATGGCGGGCCGGGTGGACATGCTGTTCGCATCGGTGCTGGAGACCATCCCCTACGTCAATTCTGGCAAGCTGCGCGCGCTGGCCGTGACCGGCGCCACGCGCTCGCCCGCCCTGCCCGGCGTGCCCACCATCGACGAGGCCGGCGTGAAGAACGCGCAGACCGGTTCCTGGACCGCGGTGCTGGCGCCTGCCGGGACGCCGCAAGCGGTCATCGACAAGCTGTCTGCCGCGATCCGCCAGGTAACCGACGACCCCGCCATGAAAACCAAGCTGGAATCCCAAGGCGCCGTGGCCCACGGGTCTACGCCCCAACAACTGGAAGCGCTGGCCGCCAGCGAGCGTGAACGCTACGGCCAGATCATCAAGACCCGCCATATACAAGTGCAGTAACAGCCGGCAGCCCGGTCCGCCGCGCCGGTCGCACCGGACCGGGCCTGCCCTGTGCCGCATTCTTCCCCCTGCGGTCCGCGATCCTGCGGACCGCTATTTACCCGCAACACGCCCCATGACCTCAACCTTGACCGCCCCCGCCGCCAACCTGCTGATGGTTGGCCCCCTGCTGCCCGAACTGACCGCCGACCTGGAATCGCGCTACCGCGTGCACCGCTGGTGGGACGCGCCCGACCAAGCCGCCCTGCTGCGCGAACACGGCCCGGCCATCCGCGGCATCGCGACCAGCGGCCGTTTCGGCGCATCCCAGTCCCTGATCGACGCCCTGCCCGCGCTGGAAGGCGTATTCAGTTTCGGTGTTGGCTACGACACCATCGACGTGGCCGCGGCGCAGGCGCGCAACGTGCTCGTCACCAACACGCCGGGCGTGCTGGACGCCTGCGTGGCCGACACGGCCCTGGCGCTGATGCTGGCTGCCTCGCGCCGCATTGCCGAAGCCGACCGGTTCGTGCGCGCGGGCCGCTGGCCGCAGGAAGGCTTCGGCCTGGGCACCCGCATGAGCGGCAAGCGCTGCGGCATCGTCGGGCTGGGCAATATCGGGCTGCAGATCGCGCGGCGGGCCGAGGCGTTCGACATGCCCATTCTGTACACCAGCCGCAAGCCGCGGGCGGATGCACCGGCGCACTATCAATATTGCGCGAGCGTGCTGGAGCTGGCCGCCCAAAGTGATTTCCTGGTGCTGGCCGTGCCCGGAGGCGCCGCCACCCGGCATCTGATCAACGCCGCCGTGCTGGACGCGCTGGGCCCCAATGGCTGGCTGATCAATATCGCCCGCGGCACCGTAGTGGACGAAACCACCCTGGTCGCCGCACTGCGCGAAAAGCGTATCGCCGGGGCGGGGCTGGACGTGTTCGAACACGAGCCGGCCACGCCCGCCGACCTGAATGCCATGGATAACGTGGTGATGCTGCCACACATCGCCAGCGGCACCCACGAAACCCGGCGGGCGATGGCGGACCTGATGCTGGCCAATCTGGACGGCTGGTTCCGAGACGGCACGACCGTGACGCGGGTCGTGTAGGCCCGGGCGGCCCCTATGGCACGCGCCTCGCATCACCCCGTACCGGTGGACGCCGCACGGTCGGTTCTGCTCACAAACCGAGCCGACTGAACGGAATATGTCCGACTTATGGACATTCCGCCTTTTCAATTTATCGCATATCTGATAAATTTCTCACCGCACTGGCTCGTGCCGGCGAGCCGCTGTGCTTGTTGTTGTAATTTTTTCCGGCCTTCGGGCCGGATTTTTTTTGTCTGCCGTGTTTTGCCCCAAAACAAAACGCCCCCGCAGGGGCGTTGCCGGGCAGCGCTCACGCGCCGCTTTATTGGTCGATCCGTATCGACAATCCGTCGCCTTCGGCCACGATAGAACGCACGCGGATCGTCCATCCCGCATTGATCGCCTCTTCCTGATCATCGAATACGCCGTATTCAGTCACCGTTACCGCGCCCCGCAATATCCGGCCGTCGGTTGCAGGACCGTGCGCCTCGATGACCGGCACAAAGCCGTCCTGCACTTGCACCGCGCCGCGCGTGATCTGAAATCCGTCCTGTTCTTCCATGTTGGCTCCTTTGTTGCGGACAAGCGCATCGTAGCCCCTCACCCCGATTGACGCGCGCAGATAATGCCGCTGGTCCAATGCGCCCCCTATATACTCGCTATCGCGCAAATGGAGGCTACGGCCAACATTCTGTCCGCACGCATTCCAAGGCAGGACGAGGAGCCCTGCCGCCGCACAGAACCCATCCAAGGAAGACGTAACAAAATGAGAATCGCTTTTCTATGTGCAGCACTGCTCAGCCTTGCCGGCTGTGGCAGCTATAACTACCGCCCGCCAGCGATGGGCCAGGGAGGCGTCAACTCCAAGGTCATCCAAAAGCCCGTGGAAGAAGTCTGGACCGCGACGATTCCTGCGCTGGGTAAGGCGTTCTACGTCATCAATAATATGGACAAGGGTTCTGGGCTGATCAACGTCAGCTACAGCGGCAAGCCGGAGAATTTCGTGGATTGCGGCCACATTACGTCGTCCGTGCAGAACGCGATGGGCAAACGCGATTACAGTTTTCCGGGTGCGTCCGCCTATCAGGAATACGAGGTCATGCTCAACGGCGAGCTCTATGCCTATCAGCGGAAAATGGAGCTCGAGGGCCGCATCAACCTGATTTTCGAAGCGCTCGGCAAAAACGAAACCCGCGTCACCGCCAATACCCGCTACGTGATGACCAAGACCATTCTGGTGCGCAACATGCGCGGCCAGACGCGAAGCGACAAGGATTCGATCCCGTTCAATTCCGGCGAAGGCGCGCAATTCCCCGGACAGACGGAATGCCGGGCGACGGGCTCCCTGGAAAAGCGTGTGTTGGATATGATCCAGTGAATGCGATTCAACATCTATAACCGCTTCCAGCTCGAGATCGTCCGCGAAGGCGCCGCCTGGGTCTGCTACCAGACCGGCGCCGGCAAGCGGGTGCGGGCAGCCGGCATCGTCGTTCCGCCAGAATTGGCGGCCGACGACTTGGCCGAATACCTGGACGACATCTATCACGAGCTGGGCCGGCCGGGCGATACGGTTTCCATCGTCGCTTGACGGCCAGTAGTGTCGTGAAGATTGCGGGAGTATCGTCATCATTGCCAGCGACTTGAACACGGAGCCGGTCATGCCTGATAGTCCCACGATCGAGCCCAGCGCCTCGCAGTTGGGGAACCTGACGCAGTTCCTGATCTGGGTTTCCGAACGCCCCCGCACCTACGCCGACATCATGGACGCCTGGCGCACATCCTGCCCCAGGCTCTCGGCCTGGGAAGATGCCACTGCCAACGGCCTGGTGGACATGGCGCGCGCGGACATACGCGCCGACGGACAAGCCATCGCGGTGCTGACGGCGAAAGGCCATGCCTGGCTCGCTTCGCGGCAGGCAAACTCTGCCTAGAGCGGTTGCAAATTGCCAACTATCTCCAGTGGGCACGCGTACTGCCAAACAAAAGCCTCGTGATAATCTCCACTCGTATTCGAATATTCATCTTTTTTCGAATATCTGATTTTCCTTTCCCGCAATCCTCCTCATTCTTTACTCCCTAGCGTGTCGCAACAGCAGTTGGCATGTCCGTTGTTCCTATCAATACCATTGCTAAGGAACGTATATGACAGTCAAGGCAGTTTTCTCGGCACTCGCGATCACCACGCTGATCGCCGGTTGCGCCTCTCGCCCTGCTTCTCCGCCCGCCGCTTCCTCGCCGTCCTCCCGCTATGACGCATTGGCCACGGTCCCACTGACCGAGGGCTACCTCTCCAAACAGGACACCGCTACGCTCAAGGACGAGCTGCTGTTCCAGCGCGCGGTGCAAAGTTATCTTTGGGCGCAGCCCGCCCTGAATATCTATGCCATGAAGGAAGGCTCCGAGCGGCTGTTTGGCAAGGGCTACAACGTCCTGCCGGTCTGGAAGGAACGGTTGAATGCCAACACCCTGGTGACCACGCCGAACTCGGACGTGATTTACGCCATGGGGTATCTGGACTTGAAGCAGGATGGCCCGATGGTGCTGGAAGTGCCGCCTGGGCTGCAGGGGATTTTGGACGATTTTTTCCAACGCCCGATCTGCAACCCGAAACCGGTGGCCGAGAAAACCTGGTATACGGCGCCTTATGCCAAGGACATCTGGTGCGGCGACGTCGGCCTGCCCGGTCCGGACAAAGGCAAGGGCGCCAAATACCTGGTCATTCCGCCTGACTACAAGGGCAAGATTCCGGCGGGCTATATCGTCTACCAATCGCGCACCTATAACGTCTTTGTCTTCTGGCGCGCATTCTTCAAAGACCCCGCAAATCTCACCGACCCGGTCGATCTGATCACGCGCACCCGCATCTATCCTCTGGGCCAGCAGGCCTCCGCCAAGCCCATGGAGTTCCCGGACGGGTCCAAGGCCGCGCCCAACATGCTGTATCCCACCGACGGCAGCGCATTCGACATGTTGTCGCGCTTTATCGATAGCGAATACGTCGACCCGAGCGACGCCGACATGCGCGGCATGCTGGCCAGCATCGGCATCATCAAAGGCCAGCCGTTCCAACCTGATGCCCACACCCGCGAGATCCTGGACAAGGCGGGCAAGACTGCGTATCGCATCGGCCGCGCCATTGCCTACGACCCGCCGCCCATCGTGCCCAATACGCATTGGTATCCGGACCGCCAATGGGTCAACCCCTTCCCCGCCAACACCGAATTCACCGGGCCGTCGTTCAAATACCTGGACCTGCGCACGGGCTTTTTCGCGCTGGCCTATTCGGCTAGCCCGGCGATGGCGGTAAATATGGCGGGCATGGGCGCCAAGTACCCGGTGGCGTTCCGCGACGCGGATGGCGACCCCCTGTCTGGCGGCAAAGCCTACAAGCTGCACCTGCCCAAGGATGTCCCCGCGGGCATCTTCTGGTCGGTCACCGTGTACAGGCCCGAGACGGCTTCGGGTCTGGCCAATGGCCAGCCATTCCCGTCGATCAACACCATGGACCGCCCCAACGTCAACACCGACGGCTCGATCGACCTGTACTTCGGGCCGAACGAGCCCGCAGGCCAAAGCAAGAATTGGCTCAAGACGGTGCCCGGCTCGGGCTTTTTCGTGATTCTTCGTCTCTACGGACCGAAGCAGGCGTTTTTCGACCAGACCTGGAAACCCAGCGACGTCGAAAAAGTGAAGTAAGGCCCTGCGCGGCCCGGATGCCCGCGCGGCATCCGGGCCACGCCGCCGCTCGCCTTTCCTGACGTTACCCAGGCAAGTCCCGTCGCATCCACAGGATGCCGCGCCGAACCCACATCTACCCAGGATGCCCACTATGAAACGCACGTTGCTCGCCGCATTGATCCTGTCGCTGACCGCCAGCGCTTCCGCCTTGGCCGCGGACGCCGCTTCCTCTTATCAGTACACCCAGGGATTCCCCACCGCCAAGACCGGCAAGCAGGCGCGCGACGCCGGGGACCTGCAACGAGCCCTGGTGGCCTATCGGTTCTGGTATCCCACCGTGTCGGTGGAGGGCATTTTCAACGGCAACCGCCAGGTCGGCATCGAAGACGGCAAGCAATGGGGCATCGCCGCCACCGGCCCGCGCCAGGTCGGCTTCACGCTCAATTCCGATACGCCCTACGGGTCCGGCGTCCTGGACCTGAAAGACGGCCCCATGGTGATCGAGTTGCCGCCCGGCGCCTTCATCGGCCTGGTCGACGATCACAACCAGGGCTGGGTGCTGGACATGGGCCTGCCGGGGCCGGACGCCGGCAAAGGCGGCAAGCACCTAGTGCTGCCGCCCGACTACAAAGGCGACGTACCCGACGGCTACTACGTGGGCCATTCGAAGTCATTGAAGAACCTGGTCGCGGTGCGCGCCCTGCCCACGGAAGGCGACCTGCAAAAGGCGTTGGAAGGCCTGCGTTCGATCAAGATCTATCCGCTATCCAGCGCCGCCAATCCCACTGCCCTGACGGCCGTCGATACCTCTCAAAAGGCCATGGACAGCTCATCGCTGCAGTGGGAAAACAATATCCAGTTCTGGGAAAAACTGGACAAGGTGATCCAGGAAGAAACCCGCGTGCCGGAATTCCTGCCGATGTATGGCTTGCTGGCTGAACTGGGCATCGAAAAGGGCAAGCCCTTCAAGCCGGACGCCCGCATGAAAGGCATCCTGGAACGCGCCGCCCGCGACGGCCGTGGTCAGATGCTGGTGGCAGCGTTTGACAGCACCCGCCCCGACCGCAAGAACTGGCCCGACCGTCAGTGGGAATGGGCCGGTCTGGTGCCGACCAACGCGCAATTCTCGACCCCTGCCGGCATGGACCTGGAAGCCCGTGACCGATGGTTCGCCCAGGCGATCGTGGCCTCTCCGGCCATGTTCCGGCGCGACGCCGGCGCGGGGTCCCTGTACTGGCTGGGTGCGCGCGACAACAAAGGCGCCTACCTGGACGGCGGCAAGACCTATCGGCTGACCGTCCCGCAACCCGTGCCCGGCAAGCTGTTCTGGTCGGTCACCGTCTATGACGCGGCAACCCGTTCACAGGTGCAGACCGACCAGGACAAGGCCGCGCTGCGTTCCTTGTTCGAGCTCAAGGACATCGACAAGACCAAGCCGCTGGACCTGTACTTCGGCCCCAAGGCGCCCAAAGGCAAGGAGAACCACTGGATCAAGACCGCGCCCGGCAAGGGCTGGTTTGCCTACATCCGCATTTACGGGCCGGAAACGGCCGCTTTCGACAAGAGCTGGAAACCGGGCGATTTCGAGCAGGTGAAATAGGCGGCAGGTGCTAAGGTGAGGAAATGGCGGCCGATGATCGGCCGTCACCCCTTAGACTCTTTATTCATTGAAGGCACGACCATGGAAAATCCCTTTGGCGACTCGGACGAACCGTCCAGCACCCGGCGCCAGTACCTGGTCCTGATCGCCGCCTCGAAAGACAACGCCTCGATGGCGCAGAAGCTGCTGGAAAACCTGAAAACCCACGTCGACGAGCGCGCGGCGCCGTTGTGGATCGACGCCAAGGGCATCGGCGTCTTGGTCACCACGGAACTGGTCGCCTCGGAAATCTGGCAGGCCATGTTCCAGAAGGCGCCCGGGCAGGATTTCGGCGACACCCGCAACATGCTGGTGCTGGAATTGGGCAAGGACTGGGCCGCCCGTCGCGACGACAAGATCGAACACTGGCTGGCCAGCCACGTCGGCACGCCGCTGCCGGCGCCGCGTCGTCCGGAAAAGCGGCGTTGAACGCTATCTATATATAGAGCACCGAGGATTCCGGCATGACGCTAGCGGTGTGGATGACGGCGATTATCGTGGGCATCGTCGCGTTTGGGATCGGCAAACTCAGCGTGTATGGGCGGCAGGACAACGAACCGCCCGACGCCGCCGACGAGGATCCCACGCTGTCGCTGGATCCGCGCCAATCTGAACGCTTGTCCAAGGTCCAGGAACAGGAGATCGCCGCCGAGCGCGAATTGGCGAAGCTGATTGCCACCCTGTCGTTCGCGGCCATCGCCGGCGTGGCGGCCATAGCGCAATTGAAGCTTGTTGGCACAACAGGGGTTGTCATCCTGTCGCTGGCGTTCTTCGCGCCCGTTGTGCTTAGCCTCGCGAACCTGCAGCTTCGGCAATCCCTGCTCAATGACAAGGCGCGGGGGCTGCAAGACGCTTTCGTCCAGGGCAAACCTTTGCGCCGCCTGCCCCGGGCCGGCAGCCGCCACTATGTAATTTCAGCCCTGCCCCAAATAGCGGCCGTCGTGTTCTGCGTGGTGCTGGCGCTGGTTGTGCTCGCACTGGCCGCCTCCCGCACAAACTGCTCCCTGCCCCATACTGGGTACCACCTGGATCGGCTGTACTGCAGCGACTTCATCCAAACGCTTACCCGCAACGACTAACCCCAAGCTCCATCACCCGTGACCCCGCAAATCCTCATCGAACGCTTCACCGACCACCACTTGACGGGCATGGCCGCGCTGAACAACGACCCGGCGATCGCGCGCCAGGTCCTGCAAATGCCCTACCAGCCGGCGGACCGCTGGCGCAGGCTGCTGGCCCCCGATAACGAACGCCTGGTGGCGCTGGTGGCTACCCATCAAGGCGAGGTCGTCGGCAGCGCCACACTGGAACAATTCTCGCGCGTGCGTCGCAGCCATTGCGGCGCCATCGGCATGGGCGTGGCGGGCGCCTGGCACCGCCAAGGCATCGGCAGCCGCCTGCTGGGTGAACTGCTGAACATCGCCGACAACTGGATGAACCTGCGCCGGGTCGAACTCTCGGTCTACTGCGACAACGACGCCGCCGTGGCGCTCTACCGCAAGCACGGCTTTGAAGTCGAAGGGCAATTACGCGACTACGCGATCCGCGACGGGGGCTATGCGGACGTGTACAGCATGGCTCGGCTGCGCTAGCCCGCTGGCGTCAATCAGCAAAGCCCGTCATCGCCGACAGACCCACAAGGCGATGCAAAGCATGCCGACAAACGTGCCGCCAATCATTGTCTCGCTCGGCGGAACGGCACGCTGCTCGCCATCTGCCCAACGTGAAGTCCCCTAAAAGTCCCCAGCTTGCGACGGGTGACGTAAGGGAAATCCCGTAAGTCATTGAAATAACTCGCAGTAATGAAAGAGCATCAGGAAATCCCCATTAGGGAATTTGCTTATGCCCTTTAATTATTTGCAGAGCGCATACTGAGTAGGCAAGAATTCGTTCTGAGCATAAAGCACCCCAGATGGAACTTCGCCAACTCGAGGCCTTCGCGGCCGTCATGTCTACAGGCAGCGTCACCGCTGCCGGGCG
>JBEBOQ010000140.1:0-12627 GCA_040396375.1 Achromobacter xylosoxidans | reverse complement strand
GAAGAAGGCGCCGGCCAAGAAGGCCGCGGTGAAGAAGACCGCCACCAAGACCGCCACGAAAACGGCCACCAAGACGGCGACCAAGACCGCCGCCAAGAAAGCCGTGAAGAAGGCCGCGCCCAAGAAGACCGCGGCATAAGCCGCCACGGTCTACACTTGCGTGGCACGACGAGAACGCCCGGGCAACCGGGCGTTTTCCATTGTTGGACGGCAGGCGCCGCTGCGGTATTGTTGACGCCAAACAACCACACCCGATCGAGACCGAGGAAGACATGAGCACGAGCCCCCACTTCACCACCCGCCGCCGCATGCTGGCCGCTACCGGGGCGCTGGCCGGCGTCACCCTGATCGGCGGCCGTGTCGCCTTCGCGCAGCCCAAGCTGGGCCGCGTGGTCTACGGGCAGGGCAGCATCGACCCGTTCTTCGCGGCCGGCTACGTGGCGCTCAAAAAGGGCTATTTCGGCGAAGCGGGGCTGGAGGTCGAGTACCTGAATTCGCAGAGCGGCCCGCGCACCAACCAGTTGCTGGCGGCCGGCCAGATCGCCTTCGGCGCCACCGCGGCCACCGCCGCGCCGGCCCTGACGCTGGCCGGCAAGCCGGCCACGCTGGTGTTCGGCTTCGACCGCAAGCTGACCTACGCCAACGTCATCGTGCGGCGCGAGGACTTCGACAGCGGCAAGATCAAGTCGCTCAAGGACCTGGCCGGCAAGCGCGTGGGCGCGACCCAGCCGCAGTCCAGCACCTGGCTGATGGCGCTGTACCTGATGCAGAAGGCCGGCGTGGCCGACAAGGTCGACATCCGCCCCCTGGGCGACCTGGCCACCATGCTGGGCGCGCTCAAGACCGGCTCGGTGGCCGCCAGCATGGCCACCATGTCGATGATGGAGCAGGCCCGGCAGGAAGGCTGGGGCGTGCCGATCTTCGACGCCACCACCGAGGCCTCGTGGAACGAATTCATGGGCGGCGACGTGCCGGGCATCGCCGCGTTGACGCTGCAGGACACCATCCAGAAGCGGCCGGAGACCGTGCAGGCCTTCGTCACCGGCCTGGTGAAGGCACAGGACTTCATCACGGCCCACAGCGCCGCCGAGATCGCCGACGCGATCTACGACGACTATCTGAACGCCTTCCCGCGCGCCGCCATCGAGAAAACGCTGGGCGTGTACAAGGAAACCGTGTTCCTGAAGGACAACCTCATCACCCAGGACGCCTACGACCGCATGACCGCCATCATGGGCGACGGCCGCCAGTTCTCGAACGACGAGATCAAGACGGTGCCGTACGCCAAGTGCGTCGACATGAGCTTCGTGCGCAAAGCGCGAGGGCTGTGATGATCACGCTGGACCGGGTGGGCAAGGCCTACCAGACGCGCCAGGGCACCACCCACGCGGTGGGCGAGGTCAGCCTGGAGATCGCGGCGGGCGAGTTCGTGTCGATCGTCGGCCCCTCGGGCTGCGGCAAGAGCACGCTGCTGAACATGATCGCCGGCTTCCTGCCGCCCACCACCGGCCGCATCGTGGTGGACGGACGGGGGGTCGACGGCCAGGTGCCGCCGGCGCTGGGCTACATCTTCCAGAAGGACACGCTGCTGCCCTGGTTCAGCGTCAGGAAGAACGTGGCGCTGGGCCTGAAGTTCCAGGGCGTGCCGGCCGCGCGCATCGCCAGCCGGGTGGCCGAGCTGCTGGAGCTGGGCCACCTGACGGCCTTCGCCGACGCCTTTCCGCACCAGCTGTCGGGCGGCATGCGGCGGCGCGTGGCGCTGCTGATGAGCCTGGCGGTGGAGCCGCGCATCCTGCTGCTGGACGAGCCGTTCGGCGCGCTCGATACGCACACCAAGACCCACCTGCACCGCGAACTGATGGAGATCTGGCGCAAGCTGGGCCAGACCGTGGTGCTGGTCACGCACGACCTGGACGAGGCCATCCTGCTGTCGGATCGCGTGGTGGTGCTGTCGGGCCCGCCCAGCCGCGTGCTGCTGGACGAGCGCATCGCCATCCCGCATCCGCGCGACGTCTTCACCCTGCGCGAGACGCCGCAGTTCGTCACCCACGTGCAAAGCCTCTGGAGCGTGCTGGGCCAGCAGTTCCGCGCCGCCGCCTGATTCCGCCATGACCGCTCCCGAATTGACCGATACCCTGCAGGACCAGCTGCGGCTGGACCGCCGCGCCAGCACCTTGCGGCGCGTGCGCATCACCTTGTGGCAGGTACTGATCCTGGCCATCATCCTGGGATCCTGGGAAACGCTGACGCGCATCCCGTGGTTCACCCAGAACACGCTGTTCGATCCGTTCTTCATCAGCCAGCCGTCGCGCGTGGCGGTGCGGCTGTGGGAATGGCTGCAGCCCGGGCCGCGTTCGGTCTGGCCGCACCTGTGGCTGACGCTGCAGGCCACGTTGGTCGGGCTGGTGGTGGGCGTGGGCAGCGGCTTCCTGGTGGGCATGACGCTCAGCCGCAGCCGCTTCCTGGCGGACGTGTTCAACCCGTTCATCGTGGCCTTCAACTCGATGCCGCGCATCGCCTTCGTGCCGCTCATCACCATGTTCTTCGGCCTGGGGCTGGCGTCCAAGGTGGTGACGTCATGGTTCGTGGTGTTCTTCCTGGTGTTCTTCAACACCTACAAGGGCGGCCGCAGCGTGGAGCGCGAACTGGTGGACTTCTGCCGCACGCTGGGCGGCTCGCCGCGCCAGATCCTGTGGCGCGTGCGCATCCCGACCGCCGCCGCCTGGACCTTCGCCGCGCTGCCCAACGCCATCAGCTTCGCGCTGATCGGCGTGGTGCTGGCCGAGTTCGTCGGCTCCACCACCGGCATGGGCTACCTGATGATCACCGCGCTGGCTACACTGAACGCCACCGACATGTTCGCGGCGGTCACGCTGCTGTCCATCGTCGGCATCGCGCTGGTGTACTGCGTCACCTGGCTGGAACGGCGGCTGCTGCACTGGGCGCCCGAATTCCGCGAATGAACCGAGCCGCAACCATGACGACTTCCTTGCCCTATCTGCGCAACTTCGACCTGAGCGGCCAGGTCGCGCTGGTGACCGGCTCGGCCCGCGGGCTGGGCTTCTGTATCGCCCGCGCGCTGGCCGGCAGCGGCGCGCGCGTGCTGATCAACGGCCGCAACGAGCAGGCCGCGACAAGCACCGCCGCCGCGCTGCGCGCCGATGGCCTGGACGCGCATGCGCTGGCCTTCGACGTCAGCGACGACGCCGCCATGGCGCGGGCCTTCGAGCGCATCGACCGCGAGCACGGCCGCCTGGACATCCTGGTGAACAACGTCGGCGCGCGCAACCGCAAGACGCTGGCCGACACCAGCGCCGCCGAGATCCGCGAACTGATCGACACCGACCTGGTGGCCGGCATCCTGCTGGCCAAGCTGGCCGCCGAACGCATGGTGCGCCAGGGCGGCGGACGCCTGATCGCGATCACCTCGGTGGTGGGGGAACTGGCGCGCGCCGGCGATGCCGTCTATCCAGCGGCCAAGCAAGGCCTGACCGGTCTGGTGCGGGCGCTGGCGGCGGAATTCGGCGGCCGTGGCATCACCAGCAACGCCATCGCGCCGGGCACGTTCGCCACCGAAACCAATGCAGGCATGGTGGCCGACCCCGCCGTCGGGCCGCGCATCGCGGCGCGCAATCCCACCGGCCGCTGGGGCGAACCGGAAGAGATTGCCGGGGCGGCGGTGTTCCTGGCGTCAAAGGCCGCGTCGTATGTGAACGGCCACGTGCTGGTGGTGGACGGGGGACTGTCGATTCAGTTCTAAAACCTCAGCCCAAGCATGGCTGCCCGCCAACGCTGAGGCCGAAGCCAAGCGCCGCCCGCCGCGGACTTTTTTTAACTTCCCGCTAGAACAGCCGCCCGGCCGCCCGAAGGCCGGGCAGCCCCCGCGGGGGGCAGCAAGCGCGCAAAGCGCGCGCAGCGTGGGGGCATACTCAGGTCGTTTCGTCCTGGTACCAGACACCTTCGGCCAGCATCATTTTCTGATGGCCGTGGCCGGCTGGCATCATCGGGAAGCAGTTTTCCTGCGCGGTAACGGCCACGTCCAGGAAGTAGGGGCCGTCGTGCGCCAGGCATTCGGCCAGCGCGGCGTCCAACTGCGCCGGGTCGTCCACCCGCGCTGCCCCCCAGCCAAAGGCGCGCGCCAGCGCCACGAAATCAGGTAGCGACGCGTTGTAGCTGTGGCTGTAGCGGCCGCCGTGGATCAGCTCTTGCCACTGGCGCACCATGCCCATGTAGCCGTTGTTGCACAGCACGACCTTGACGGGCGCCTGGTGCTGCATGGCGGTCGACAGTTCCTGGATGTTCATCAGCACCGAGGCGTCGCCGCTGACGCACACCACCGTCTTGTCGGGATGCGCGATCTGCGCGCCGATCGCGGCGGGCACGCCGTAGCCCATGGTGCCGGCGCCGCCGGACGTGAGCCAGCGGTTCGGCAGGTCAAAGCGCAGGTATTGCGCGGCCCACATCTGGTGCTGGCCGACATCGGTGGAGACGACGGCGTCGCGGTCCGCCAGCGCGCTGTTCAGGCGCGACATCAGGTGCTGCGGCAGGATGGCGTCGGCTGCCGGCGTGTAGCCCAGGCAGTCCTGGGCGCGCCAGGTTTCTACCCGCGCCCACCAGGGCGCCAGACGGGCCGGGTCCAGCGGCGTGTCGCCCAGCTCGGCGCGCAGGGCGCGCACCAGCGGCAGACAGTCGCCCACCAGCGCCACGTCCACCCGCACCACCTTGTTGATGGACGCCGGGTCGATGTCGATATGGATCTTGCGCGCATGCGGGCAGAATTCGGACAACTTGCCGGTGATGCGGTCGTCGAAGCGGGCGCCGATGCACACCACCAGGTCGGAATTGTGCATCGCCAGGTTGGCTTCCACCGTGCCGTGCATGCCCAGCATGCCGACGAACTGCGGGTCGGACGCGGGAAACGCCCCCAGGCCCATCAGCGTCAGCGTGCAGGGCGCGCCGCTGGCGCGCACCAGGTCGGTAAAGGCCGCGCAGGCCTCGGGGCCGGCGTTCACCAGGCCGCCGCCGCCGTAGAAGATCGGCCGCTTGGCCTGGGCGATCAGCGCAGCCGCGCGGCGCACGGCCGACTGCGGCAGCTTGGGTGCCAGCTTGCCCGCCTGGCGCCGCGCACGCAGCGCGGCCAGCTTCTGTTGCGACGGCGCGCCCGAATCATCGTCGGCGTCACGCGGCACCGCCAATTGCACGTCCTTGGGAAAATCCAGCAGCACGGGGCCGGGCCGACCCTGGCGCGTGAGTTCAAAGGCGCGGGCGGTCACCGCCGCCACATCGTCCACCGCGCGCACCTGGGTATTCCACTTGGTCACCGACCGCGAGATGCCGATGGCGTCGCATTCCTGGAAGGCATCGGTGCCGATGGCGGCCGTGGTGACCTGGCCGCTGATGCACAGCACCGGGATCGAATCGCACATGGCGTCCAGCAAACCGGACGTGGTGTTGGCCATGCCGGGGCCGGACGTGACGAACACCACCCCCGTGCGGCCGGTGCTGCGGGCGTAGCCCTCGGCGGCGTGCACCGCGGCCTGCTCGTGACGTACCAGCACATGGCGCAGGCGCGGCTCGGCGTACAGGGCGTCGTACAGCGGCAGCACGGCCCCGCCGGGATAGCCGAAGACGGTATCCACACCGTGCGCAATCAGCGTATCCAGCAAAATTTTTGCCCCGTTCGCAGGGGGCAGTTCAGGGGCGGCAAGCGCGGTGACGGCGGAGGGGTGCAGGCGATCGTTCATGCTATCCATCTTAGGGTGAAGTTCGAAGAATTTTTATCTTCTTTTCCACGAATTGCCGTCAAACGCAGTAAATTTATCTCTGGATCGGAGGATACGAAGAAAATGAACCTGGACAAGTTTGATTTGGCGATTCTGCGGGTGTTGCAAGAGAACGCCCGCGCCAGCCTGAACGACATCGGCTCGGCCGTGGGCCTGTCGTCCACGCCGTGCTGGAATCGGATCAAAAGAATGGAAGCCGCCGGCGTCATCCGCGGCTATACCGTGGACATCGATCCGGCCAGTCTGGGCTTCATGGACACCGTCATCGTCCACGTCACCCTGGAAAGCCACAGCGAAGAAACGCTGTACGAATTCGGGCGGGCGCTGGCCCAGATCCCCGAAGTGCTCGAGGCCTTTCTGGTGTCCGGCGACTACGACTACTACATCCGCATCGCCGTGCGCGACACCCGCGACTACGAACGGCTATTGCGCGAGCAGCTTTACCGCATCCCCGGCATCCGTCACAGCAAATCCTGCTTCGTCTTGCGCCGCCTGAAGGAAACCATGCTGCCGCTGACCGGCCCGGCCGCCTGAGGCAGCACTGTCACGCCGGTGAGCCCGTAGCCGGTGGCCCGTATGCGGGTAAGCTCGTACACCGGTAAGCCGGTATGCCGCCATACACGCTCCCGGCAAGCCCTTAGCGCAGCACGAAATCCACCGGCGTGGCCGGCTCGGGCAGGGGTCGCACGCCCAGCCCTTCCAGCAGGTCGATCTCGATCACCCGCGCCAGCGCCGACAGCGGCAAGTCGTTTTCCTCAAGGCCGAACGGATCTTCCAGCTCGTCGCCCAGCGCATCCAGCCCGAAGAACGTATAGGCGATGATGGTGACCGCCACCGGCGTCAGGTATTCCAGCGTGCCCACCAGCCCGAACGGCAACAGCAGACAGAACAGCCACGCCGTGCGATGCAGCAGCAGCGAATACGCAAAGGGAGAGGGCGTGAACTTGATGCGCTCGCAGGCGGCCTGGATCGCCGCACACTGCGCCACGCGCTGGGTCAGCCCCTGGTACAGGATGTCGCTCAGTTCCCCGCGCCGCAGACAGGCCGCCAGGTCGCGGTTGATCGCCATCAGCAACGCGTCCGGCACATTGCGGCACCCGGCCAGCGTTTCCAGTTCGTCCTGCTGCACCCACGGCTGCGCCGCCGCCAGCATGTCTTCATCGCGCAGCCGCGCCGCCAGCGCGTAGCCAAAACCGATGCAGCGCCGCACCAGCCTTTCCTGCAAAGGATTGGCCGTGCTGGCAGCCAGCAGCACCGCGCTTTCGCGCGCCAGGCTGCGGGCCTGCACGATCAGGTCGCCCCACTGCTTGCGCGCTTCCCACCAGCGGTCATAGCAAACATTGTTGCGAAACCCCATGAACACCGACAGCGCCAGGCCGAACAGCGAAAACGGCACCCCCGACAAATGCGTGGGTGAAAACAGCTGCCGGTGATACATCCACACCACCACGCACGACAGCAGCGTGATGACCAGGATTCGGCTGAAGATGCGGGGAATGATGGAGCCGCGCAAAACAAAGAACAGAGCCAGCGCGGAAGGACGCGGACGGACAATCATGGTGCGTATCGGTAAGAAACAAGGCGCGCTCACTATACGCCTGTCATCTCGTCATGAGCGCGCCGATATAATTCTGTTTCGTCTCAACGCCCCACCCGCCGCCCATGACCACCGAAGACACCTCCATCAAGCCCTGGCACGTCGTGCGCCGCTCCAAGCTGCACGGCAACGGCGTCTTCGCCGCCCGCAAGATCCCCGCGGGCACCCGCATCATCGAGTACGGCGGCGCCCGCATCAGCGCCAAGGAAGCCGACCGTCGCCACCCCACCAACCCCGACGATCCCTTCCACACCTTCTTCTTCGCCCTCAGCTCCGGCCGCGTCATCGACGGCGGCGACAAAGGCAACGACGCCCGCTGGATCAACCACTCCTGCGCCCCCAATTGCGAGGCCCAGGAAGGCACCCACGGCAAACGCGTCTACATCGTCGCCCTGAACGACATCCCGCGCGGCACCGAACTCTTCTACGACTACGGCCTGGTCCTGGACGGCCGCATCACCAAGGCCCTCAAGCAAGGCTACCGCTGCCTCTGCGGCACCCCCCCGTGCCGCGGCACCATGCTGGCCCTGCCGACGAAAAAGAAGAAGAAAGAAGCCGCCAGCAAAGACGCTGCGCCGGTAGCCGCGGAATAGGTAGCCGCGGAATAAGCAGGGCAGGGCGACCACAACACTGCCGTCCCCAAAGACGGCAGCCCCTGACCACCATCCCGCCGCACCAAGCCACAGCCGCGCATTGCGTTACCCACGAGCCCCATCCGTAACGCAACACCACCGCAGCTCCGCCCCGACGCAAGCCCCCCAAATGCCAAAGAAGACCGCCCGCGCGGTCGCTTTGGCGACCCCGCAAGATCCTCCGCCCCCACCCGCTCCCGCAACCGCAAAGCTGAAACCGCTCGAGCCCGGTGCGGCGGGGCCTTGGGGTGCGCGGGGCGTGTAGATGCGCCCGACGGAATCCGTAGGGAGCCGAAGGCGGACGAGGATGAGGACGGGGAAGTCCGGAGCGAAGGCTCCGGACCGCAATCGTAGCCCCGCGCACCCCAAGGCCCCGCCGCACCGGGCGTCAACAGAACATGCCCCCCGCGCCAGCACTAAACCCATGCAGGCAATATGCATATTCTTCCCCGATTCCAAGACAAGCGTAAAATCCCCCAGATGTCGTTAACACGACATGCAGTACGTCTTCAGGGCGGGGCGTAATTCCCCACCGGCGGTATGCCATGCAATATGGTGAGCCCGCGAGCGCCCGGCGTCCGTCACAGGACACCGGGGTCAGCAGATCTGGTGAAATGCCAGAGCCGACGGTCATAGTCCGGATGAGAGAAGATGTGCCGTCACAGGACCGGCTGCCCGGGTGTTCGAACGCCTGGCCAGCGGATTTGCGTTCGGCTGTCGAATAGCCCTGAAACGTTTTTCGCCCACTTTTTTCGCGAGAGCGTTTCAATGTCCAACCCCATCGTTACCCCGCAGTCCCCCATCCCCAGCCTGGCTTCCCAGCCCTTCGCCGTGCGCCTGCAACGCGCCCTGCATCACCTGCGCCTGGGCCGTCCCGTCATCCTCATGGATGACTTCGACCGCGAAAACGAAGCCGACCTCATCGTCGCCGCCGACAAGCTGACCGTGCCCGTCATGGCCCAGTTGATCCGCGACGGCAGTGGCATCGTCTGCCTGTGCCTGCCCGGCGAAACCCTCGACCGCCTTGACCTGGCCCCCATGGTCCAGCGCAACCAGAGCCGCTTCGCCACCGCCTTCACCGTCTCGATCGAAGCGCGCGAAGGCGTCAGCACCGGCGTGTCGGCCGTGGATCGCGTCACCACCATCCGCGCCGCCATCTCTCCCACCGCCCAGGCCGACGACATCGTCAGCCCCGGCCACGTCTTCCCGCTGCGGGCCCAGCCCGGCGGCGTGCTGACCCGCCGCGGCCACACCGAAGGCTCGGTCGACCTGGCCACCCTGGCCGGCCTGCGCCCCGCCGGCGTGCTGTGCGAACTGATGAACGCCGACGGCACCATGATGCGCGGCGCCGCCCTGGAGCGTTACGCCGCCCAGCACGGCCTGGTCGCCCTGACCATTGCCGAACTTGCCGACCACCTGCAACGCGTGCGCGACGGCCAGGCCGAAAGCGTCGACGACCAGGTCCTGGAAATGGCCGCTACGGTCTAAAGCAAAACGGCGCCCGCGTGAGCGGGCGCCGCCAGTGACGCGCCGATGTCATGCGGGTGATGCGCCCGCTACGTTTGTCCTACGCGGCGGCCACCCGGCCCCGCAGCGCCAGCGCCACCACCATCGCGCCCAGCGCGCACGCGCCGCCCATGGCATAGACCGCGCCGTACCCCTGCTGGCCGGCCAACCAACCCGCCACCGGGCTCGCGATCCCCAACGCCACGTCCAGGAACGCCACATACGCGCCCATCGCCGCGCCGCGGCTGGCCGCCGGCACGCGCCGCACCGCTTCCACGCCGAACGCCGGGAACGCCAGCGAATAGCCCGCGCCGCTCAGCAGGGCGCCTGCAAAGGCCCATGCCGGCGTCGCGCTCGTCCAGATCAGCCACTGGCCCACCGCTTCGATCAGCACGCACACCAGCGCCACGCGCGCGCCGCCCAGCTTGTCCGGCAATCCGGCGAAAAACACCCGCGCCAGGATGAAGCCGCCGCCAAACAGCGAGAACATCCACGCCGCCCCGTCCCAACCGCGTTCGGCGAACAACAGGCTGATGAACGCCGTGATCACGCCAAAGCCCACGCTGGTCAGCGCCAGGCCCAGGCCAGGCAGCATCACCAGGCCCAGCACCCGGTAGAACGGCGTGCGGGTGCCGCCCGCGGCGCGCACGCCCTGCTGCGGCAACACCAGCGCCAATGCCGCCACGGGGATCAGCACCGTGGCCCAGGCGATGCCGCCGAAGCCCGTCGCGCCGTATAGCCGCATGCCGGCCGGCGCCCCCAGGCCAAACGCGGCGTAGATCGCCACGCCCACCCACGCCATCACCCGGCCCGCGTTCTGCGGCCCCACGCGGCCCACGCCCCAGCTCAACGCGCCGGTGACGATCAGGCTTTCGCCGCAGCCCATGATGGCGCGCCCGGCCATCAACGCGGCCAACGCCGCCTGCGGTTGCTGCTGCGCCAGCCCATCGGCCAGCAGATAGAACAGGCCCGCGACCGAGCCCAGGAGGAAGCCGATCACCACCGCGAGCTTGGCGCCGCGGCGGTCCGTCAACGACCCCGAGTAGGCGCGCGACAGCAGCGCCGCCGCAAACTGCATCCCGGCCACGATGCCCACCATCAGCGCGCCTTGCGCCAGCACCCCGTCCACATAGAGCGGCAATACCGGCATGGGCAAGCCGACCATGAAAAAGCCGACGAAGACTGCCAGCACCAGCGGCAGTATCTGCATGAAAACGGGGCGCGCGACCCCGCCGGCCGCGGGCATGGCCCCGGCCGTCGATGAATCCGACATAGGTATTCCTTGAAACGGAGAAGTGCAACCTGATGCCGGGTCGCCGGAATCGGCGATGGCATAATCCGCCAGTACATGGCGTGACTCAAGTTGCCTGCCACAAATTTTATGAGCCCAAGCTCAGGTTTGAAACTCGCTTTCCCCGAATTCCATGACATCCATCCCGCAGCCCCGTAAATCGCCGCGCCAGCAGCGATCGCAGCAGACAGTCGAGACCATTCTGCAAGCGACAGCTCGCGTTCTGGCCGAACACGGCTACGCCGGCACCAACACCAACCTGATCGCCGAGACGGCGGGCGTCAGCGTCGGTTCGCTGTATCAGTACTTCCCCAACAAGAATGCGCTGATCGCCGCCCTGCACGACCGTCACGACAACCAGATGCTGGATGTCATTGACCAGGCGCTGCTCGGCAATCCGGCGGCTACCCTGCGCGAACGCGTCGCGGCAATCGTCGGCGCCTCGCTGCATGCACACCTGCTCGAACCTGCGCTGCACCGCGTGCTGGAACGCGAGTTCCCGCTATTCGACCAACCGCGTGAACACAGCCGAGCCGACCAGGACATCCATCGGCGCATGCGCCACCTGCTGGAACTACACCGCGCCGAGATCGCGCAGCAAGACCGCGAGCTGGCCACCTATGTGGTGCTGCGCATCATCGAATCGCTGGTGCATGCGGCGGCGCTGGAGCCTCCGGCCGGCTTCAGCCCGGCGCAGTTGGAACAGGCGGTGGTGGATGCCGTGATGGGCTACCTGGGCGCGCCGCAGGCAGCCGCCTCTGCCAAGCCGGTTCGCAAAACGGCGCGCGGCGCCAAGACCTGAGGGCTTGCCGGGGCCGGCGCGTGCCGCCACTGAAAGCGCTGCCGAAGCGGAATTTTCCAGACGCGCTTAGCCGCGGGCCATGGCTGCCAGGCAGGCGGCCGCATCGCCCACCACGATGCGCGCGCTGCACGCCAGCATCAGGTTCAGATTCAAGCCGAAGTCCTCGACCGTAAACCCTTGCGCATCCACCGCGCGGCCGGGATCATCGCCCGCCGCGCCCACGGCGGATTGATCAAGCAGGCTGGCGGCTTGCGAGGTATAGCCCCATACCGGCTTGCCGCAGGCGATCGCGTAGCCGACCTCAAAGGCCGTGCCGGAATCGGGCTCGGCGCCGCGGAAAGGATTCAGGTTGGCCATGACCAGATCCGCCCGCCGGATCATCGCGACGTTGGCGCGGTAGATCCACTGCGCCAGCGGCGCGCCGGCCAAGCCGGGTGGTGGCAGGTTGTCCAGCGGGTACAGGCCTTCGAAACCGTACGTGGCGGCCAATGCCTTGAGCCGCTGACCCTGCGTCACGGCGTCGGGCAGGAACACGTCGAAACCGGCCAGGTAGACGCGGCGCATGGCGCGTTATTCCGGATCGGAAACCGTGAAGGCTTCGCCGGTGGCGAAGAACGAGCCGCCCGCCAGGTAATGCACCGAGCGGCGCGCGTCGTCATTGAAGTGCCAGCGATTGCCCGAGAACACATCGGGCGCGGCCCATGCAGCCACGACTTCGCCGATGAACAGGTCATAGGCCTCTTGGTTGTGGGGCTCGGGCACGACCTTGCATTCGAGCCAACCCAGGCACCCTTCAACGAGCGGCGCGCTGATCTTGCTGGCGGGGAAAGTGGTCAGGCCCGCGGCCTGGAACTTGTCGGCGTCAGAACCGGAATGCGAACCCACCTGCAAGGTGGCCTGCGCCTGGGCGCGCGACGGGATGCACAGCGCGAATTCGCCCGAGGCTTCGATCAGCTTGCGCGTGTAGGTGTTCTTGTCCACCACCACCAGCATCTTGGGCGGGCTGAAATCCAGCG
>JBEBOQ010000139.1:0-12853 GCA_040396375.1 Achromobacter xylosoxidans | reverse complement strand
TGGAACAGGAAGAGATTGCCCGCCTGACCGGCGGCCAAGCCAAGCCTGAATTTGCCCCCGGTGACACCGTCATCGTGAGCGTGAACGTCGTTGAAGGCACCCGCAAGCGCGTGCAGGCCTTCGAAGGCGTCGTGATCGCCAAGCGCAACCGCGGCCTGAACTCCGCGTTCACCGTGCGCAAGATTTCGTCGGGTGAAGCCGTGGAACGTACGTTCCAGCTGTACTCGCCGCAAATCGCCGGCATCGAAGTCAAGCGCCGCGGCGACGTGCGCCGCGCCAAGCTGTACTACCTGCGCAACCGCTCGGGCAAGTCGGCGCGTATCAAGGAAAAGCTGGTCAGCAAGCAAGCCTCGGCGGCTTGATCGCTTATCGGCACACGGCCCTACCAGTGTCGGACGCACACGCCATCCAGCGTTTTCGTTCGGCACGGGTTTCCGGGTTAAAAAGGCACCTGCGAGGGTGCCTTTTTCTTTTTGAAAAGCCGAATGTCTGATTCCTCGTCTTCTGGTCGGCCCCGTCGGCCACTGGCGCGTCCCGGATTCGATCCGGCGTCGCAGCCTTGGGTTGTCGCCAACCATTCCCTGCCGGCGGTACCCGCCAATCTGCTGACGCCCGATCTGTTGCGTGGCACGCTCAGCCAGCCGTCCACCTGGACCCTGGAGCTGTCGCGCGACAACGACCTGCGCTATCCCGGACGCGAAGGCGTGCCGGTGCCCGCAGCCGTGCTGATCCCGCTGGTCACCCGCAACGACGGGGTTCATATCATGCTGACGCAGCGCGCTGCCCATCTGCACGATCACGCGGGCCAGATCAGCTTTCCGGGCGGGCGCATCGAAACCAGCGACGCCACGCCGATTGCCGCGGCGCTGCGCGAAGCGCAAGAAGAAACCGGTTTGCCTGCCAATCACGTCGAGGTCTTGGGCAGCATGCCTCCGTACCTGACTGCGACGGGTTTTTCGATCATTCCCGTGGTGTCGCTGGTGACGCCCGGCTTCGAGCTGGCGCCGGATGCGTTCGAGGTGGCCGAAGTGTTCGAAGTGCCGCTGTCGTTCCTGATGGACCCGGCCAACCACCGCTTGTACGAAGCGCGGCTCGACGATGGCCGGGTGCGCCAGTATTACGGCATGCCTTATGGTCGGCACTTCATCTGGGGCGCCACGGCTGGCATGCTGCGCAATCTTTACCACCTGCTGCGTAACGGCTTTCAGCCGCGCTGAGGCAGGTTGGCCGCAAGCGGCACGCATGCCGCGGGGCAGGGCAGCAGCCCTTGGCCCCCGCAGCCGCGATCAATAGCGCTGCTGTCCCGCCAGGTTTTCTTCCAGGATGCGCTGGTACAGCGCGTAGCGGGCCGGATTGATCGTGCCCGCCTGCAGCGCCGCGACCACGCCACAGCCCGGCTCGTGGCGGTGGGTGCAGTTGTAGAAGCGGCAGGATTCGATCGGCTGGGTGAATTCGGGGAAGCCCCGGATGATGTCTTCGCGCGTCAGATGCTGCAGGCCAAAGGCCTGGAACCCCGGCGAGTCGATCAGGTCGCCACCCGGCGCGGGCAGGTGATACAGGCGGGTGCTGGTGGTGGTGTGCTTGCCCATGTCCAGCGCCGTCGAGTGCTCGCGGGTGGCGGCCAGGGCGTCGGGCACCAGCACATTGAGCAGCGTGGATTTACCCATGCCGCTTTGTCCCAGCAGCAGGTTGGTGCGGCCCGCCAGGCGCGGCGCCAGCACGGTATGGACCCGTTCGGGTTCCAGTGCGCTCAGTTCGACGATGTCCACGCCCAGCGCGGCGATGGGCGCCAGGCGGGCGCGGGCGGCGGGCAGGGCATCGACGAGGTCGGTCTTGTTCAGGATGATCAGCGGCGCGATGCCCGCGCTCCAGGCGCCGGCCAGCGCGCGGCCGGTCAAGTCGTCGGAGAAGGTCGGCTGCACCGCAACGACAATCAGCAGCTGGTCGACGTTGGATGCGAATTGCTTGGACCGCATTTCGTCCGAGCGGTACAGCAGGTTGCGCCGCGGCAGGATGGCGTCGATGGCGCCTTCGTCCTGGCCTTGGGGCGTGATGCGGACCCGATCGCCAACCGCTGCGCCGGCCTTCTTGCCGCGCGGAAAACATTTACGCAGGCTGCCGTCGGCGAGCTCGACCGTGTAATGCCGGCCGTGGGCCGCGATGATGCGGCCTTCGTTGGCGGCGTTGGTGGGCGCGCCGCTGTCTTGTGGCGCGTTCGCGAAGGAGGCCTTGGAGCGGTCGGATAGGCTCATGCGGCGGGCGCCATCAGGTGGCGGATGCGCTCGGCGGCGGGGGGATGGCTATCGTAGAAGGCGGAGTGCACGGGATCGGGGGTAAGAGTGGTGGCGTTGTCGTCGTAGAGCTTGACCAAGGCGGAAACCAGGCGGTCCGGCGAGCTTTGCTCGGCGGCGTAGCGGTCTGCTTCGAACTCATCGCGGCGCGAGAGCAGGCTGGCGAGCGGTGTGAATATGAACGTGAAGACGGGCATCACCAAGAGGAACAGCAGCAGCGCCATGGCGTCGTTGCGTCCGCCCAACTGGGGCAGCACGCCCAGCCCTTCGTAGAACCAGGGCTGTTGGGCGATCCAGCCCAGGCAGGCGAAAAACACCAGCGCCGCGCCAAAGCTCAGCGCGATCCGCTTGGTGATGTGATGCTTGGTGAAGTGGCCCAGTTCGTGAGCCAGCACGGCTTCGATCTCGTCGGCGTTCAGGCGTGCCAGCAGCGTGTCGAAAAACACGATGCGCCGCGACCGTCCGAACCCGGTGAAATAGGCGTTGCCATGGGCCGAGCGGCGCGAGCCGTCCATGACGAACAAGCCCTTGAGCGAGAAGCCGCAGCGCCGGGCCAGGTGATTGATGCGTTCGATCAGGTCCGGGTCGGCCAGGGGGGTGAACTTGTTGAAGACCGGCGCGATGATCGTCGGGAAGATGACCTGCATCATCAGGCTGTAGACTGACCACAGCGCCCAGGCCCAGATCCACCAGTACGTGCCCGCGCTCCCCATGATCCACAGCACCGCGGCAATGAGCGGCAGGCCCAGCACCGCGGTCAGGGCGATGCCCTTGGCGGCGTCCATGATGAACAGCTCGGGCGTCATGCGATTAAAGCCGAAGCGCGCTTCCAGGCGGAACTGTCGCCACACGGTGAAAGGCAGGCTCAGCAGCCCCAGCAGTACGATGACCACCACCACCAGCAGCACTTGGCGCAGCAGATCGTGTTCGGTGACCTGGCTTATCATCAGGTCGATGTATTGCAGTCCGCCCATCAGGGTCAGGCAGACCAGCAGGATGGCGTCGTAGGTGCGTTCCAGCATGCCCAGCTTGACGCGGGCCACTGTGTAGTCGGCGGCGCGCTGATGGCTGGACAAACCGATACGATGAGAGAATTCAGCAGGTACCCGGTCACGGTTGCGCACCACGTGGCGGATCTGTCGGGTGGCCAGCCACATGCGCACGGCGATATCGGTCAGCAGGAAGGCAACGAACAGCAGTGTGAACATGGGCAATGCGGCTGGCTCTAGTAGGTATGTGCGAAAATCGCGTGTTTTATAGGCAAATTATATGGCTGTGAACGAAAACCGCCTGGTCTGGCTGGACATGGAAATGACCGGCCTGGACCCTGAGAAAGAACGCATCATCGAAGTCGCCGTGGTGGTGACCGAGCCTGACCTGACGGTCGTCGCCGAAGGCCCCGTGCTGGTGGTGCACCAGTCCGACAGCCAACTCGACGCCATGGATAACTGGAACAAATCCACCCACGGCAAGAGCGGCCTGATCGACAAGGTGCGCGCGTCAACGATTTCCGAAGCGCAAGCAGAGGATACGCTGTTGGCGTTTCTTGCGCAGCACGTGCCGGCGGGCAAATCGCCCCTGTGCGGCAATACCATCAGCCAGGACCGCCGGTTCATGTTTGCTTACATGCCGCGCCTGGAACAGTTCTTCCACTACCGCAACCTGGATGTCAGCACGCTGAAGGAATTGGCGCGCCGCTGGGCCCCCGCGGTGTACAAGGGCTTCGAGAAGAAAAGCCGCCACGAAGCGCTGGCGGATATCTACGAATCGATCGACGAACTCAAGTACTACCGCGAGCACTTCCTGAAGGTGTAAGCCTTTGCTGTCCTTTCCCGTCGCCCAGATACGCCTTGCCGAACGGCAGGCCCTGTGTCGCAGGGACGGGAACTGATGCCCCTTGCGGGCGCCGCCGCGGCCGATTTCATCGCCTCGCGGTTCGCGCTCCCGGCCCGGGTGCTGGCCCTGGCCGGCCCCGGCAACAACGGCGGCGATGCGCTGACCGCCGCCACGCGGCTCAAAGTGCTCGGCTACGCGGTCGACTTGTATATGCCCGCCGGCCCGGACGCATTGCCGCCGGACGCCGCCCGCGCCTGGCGAGGTTGGCATGAAGCGGGGGGCGAGCGTCTCGCCACTTTGTTTGATCCCGATCGCTACGCCGTCATCATCGACGGGCTGTTCGGCATCGGCCTGAACCGTCCCCTGGAAGCGTGCTGGCAGGTCCTGATCGACCGTGTCAATACTGGCGGTGCGCCGGTGCTGGCGCTGGACGTGCCCAGCGGCATCGACGCGGATACCGGCCGGGCGCTGGGCCGGCCCGTGCGCGCTCGCTGGACGTTGTGTTTCATTGCGATGGCGCGGGGCCTCGCGGCGCCAGGTGAGGGGCGCGAGGCTGCCGGCGAATGCTACGTGGATGACCTGGGCGTGGCGATGCCGCCGCACGCCACCGCAGACTGAACGACCCCAGCGCTTGCCGCTGGCCCTGACCGTTGCAGGACCGTACTGTCTTAGTCCTGTACGACCAAGCCGTTGCCGCCCGAGCGTGGCCGTCAGGCGGCCTGCGGTCGTCCGCCAAAGCGCGACTCGCCTTCGGCCGTCAGCGGCGTGTAGCGGTCGTTGTCCTTGCCGGCCAGGGCATCCAGATGCGCTTCCGACGCGTCAAAGACCTGCCAGTAGATACGGCCGCAAAGTTCGCGAGCGGCATGCCCGGGCCAGTTGTCGGGCAGCATCGGGGCGGGCAGTTGCGGGTCGTGCAGCACGATGCGGCGCCAGCTGTGCAGCAGCAGCACCCGCGCGATGAAGGCCTCGGCTGGTGCCGGCGGTTCTTCCAGCAGTTTTTCCAGCGGTCCGAAATTCTTGATGAATTGCCGGTATTGCTCGGCCACGCCGTCCAGGTTCCAGCATTGCGATGCCAGGCTGGCGATGGGCAGGCCGCCTGCGCCGGCCAGGTCGCGGGCTGAGAGCACCAGGGCGCGGTCGGGAATGCCCAGCTTTTCCAGGATCTCGTGGGCCGCGCGGGCCTCGGTGTGCGGGTGCGCGAACAGGCCCGGGGCGATCATGCCGAACCCTTCCCAGACCAGCTCGCGGCGCAATTCCGCCCGTTCGGCCAGGCCGTTGCCGGTGCGCGGCAGGGCCACCAGCGTCCATTCCCCATTCCACTCGCGCGGCGCGCCTTCGTAGATGCGCTGCGAGGCGTGGGCGGTATGACGCGCGCCATGTTCGGAAATCAGATACAGGCTGCGCCGGCCATGGCGTTCGGATTGCAGCCAGTTCTGCGCCACCAGCCGGAACACGCTGGTGCGCAGCAGGCGTTCGTTGATGCCCAGTGGCGCCAGCAGCTCGATCAGGTCGCCCAGCCAGATGGCGCCGCCATGCAGCGTCAGCGCGTCTCCCAGCAGGCTCACGCAGAGGGATTTGGCCCGCGGCGGATCGTTTTTGATCAGGCGTGACAGGTAACGGTCCAGGGGCGACTGAGGGTTTGCCATAAGGGGGGCCGCAAGGGGCCGATATCGGGATCCTGGATATGATACATAAATCCAATGTGATACAGATTTGAGTTTGACAATGGTTTTTTTGTATTAAATAATCCGCCTATGACATGACGGCACTGCGCGGCGTTCGCTTTGCGCTATCGCAAACCGTCTCAAGGAGACAACCATGTACGCTCAACTCGTCGAAACCGGCGTCAAGCAGGTCAAGACCGCGGACCAGCTCGAAGGCCGCGAACAGACGTTCCAGCGCCGCATCGACGATGGCGTGCGGATCGAGGCCAAGGACTGGATGCCCGAGGCCTACCGCAAGACCCTGGTGCGCCAGATCTCGCAGCACGCGCACTCCGAAATCGTCGGCATGCTGCCGGAAGGCAACTGGATCACCCGTGCTCCGTCGCTCAAGCGCAAGGCCATCCTGCTGGCCAAGGTGCAGGACGAAGCCGGCCACGGCCTCTACCTGTACAGCGCCGCCGAAACCCTGGGCGTATCGCGCGACGACCTGATCGACGACCTGCACGCCGGCCGCGCCAAGTACTCCAGCATCTTCAATTACCCCACGCTCAGCTGGGCCGACATCGGCATGATCGGCTGGCTGGTCGACGGCTCGGCCATCATCAACCAGATCCCGCTGTGCCGCTGTTCCTACGGCCCCTATGCGCGGGCCATGGTGCGCGTCTGTAAGGAAGAGTCCTTCCACCAGCGCCAGGGCTACGACCTGCTGATGCAGATGTGCCTGCACGGCACGCCCGAACAGAAGGCGATGGTGCAGGACTCGCTGAACCGCTGGTGGTGGCCGGCCCTCATGATGTTCGGCCCGTCGGATGCCGACTCTCCCAACAGCGCCCAGTCGATGGCCTGGAAGATCAAGCTCTTCTCCAACGACGAGCTGCGCCAGAAGATGGTCGACCAGACCGTGCCGCAGGCCGAATACCTGGGCCTGACCGTGCCCGATCCGCAACTGAAGTGGAACGCCGAACGCGGTCACTACGACTTCGGCGAGATCGACTGGTCCGAGTTCTATGCGGTGCTCAAGGGCAATGGCCCCTGCAACCGCGAGCGCCTGGCGGCGCGCGTCAAGGCGCACGAAGACGGCGCCTGGGTGCGCGACGCGCTGGTTGCCCACGCCGACAAGCAAGCCGAGCGCAAAGCCGCCTGAGCCCGGCCGGGCGTTGCCCGGCGTTTTCACCCTGACACCTATTCATACCCGGGCGCGATGCGCGCCCGGCATACGAGGATATCCATCATGAGCAAAGACTGGCCTCTGTGGGAAGTGTTCATCCGCAGCCAGCACGGCCTGGCGCACAAGCACGTCGGCAGCCTGCACGCGCCCGACGCCGAAATGGCGATCAACCACGCCCGCGACGTCTACACCCGCCGCAACGAAGGCCTGAGCATCTGGGTGGTGCGGGCTTCCGACATTTCCGCCAGCAGCCCGGGCGACAAGGATCCCTTGTTCGAGCCGGCCAACAGCAAGGTCTACCGGCATCCCACGTTCTTTCCGATGCCTGAAGAAATCAAGCACATGTAAGGCGGCGGGGGAGACATGGACAAGACTTTCTTCGAATACCTGCTGCGCCTGGGCGATACCACGCTGATCCTGTCGCAGCGGCTGGGCGCCTGGACCGGGCACGGCCCGATCCTGGAAGAGGACCTGGCGCTGACCAACACCGCGCTCGACCTGCTGGGCCAGGCCCGCATGTGGCTGACGCTGGCCGGCGAGGTCGAAGGCGCCGGCCGCGACGAGGACGCACTGGCTTACCTGCGCGACGCTCACCAGTTCCACAACCCGCTGCTGGTCGAACGGCCCAACGGCAACTACGCCGACACCATGGCGCGCCAGTTCCTGTTCGACGTCTGGCACTACTTCCTGCTGCAGCGCCTGGCCGAGTCCTCGGACGAGCGCGTGGCCGCCATCGCCGCCAAGTCGCTCAAAGAGGTCACCTACCACGTGCGGCGTTCGTCCGACATGGTGGTGCGCCTGGGCGACGGCACCGAGATCAGCCACGCCCGCATGCAGGCGGCCATCGACGACGCCTGGCGCTTCACCGGCGAGCTTTTCGCCGACGACGCGATTGACCAGGACATGACGGCGCGCGGCATCGGCTGTGAACTCGCGGCCTTGCGCGCCCCCTGGGAACAACATGTGCGCGACGTGCTGCAAGAGGCCACGCTGACGGCGCCGGACGCGGCAGCCGCCGACCACCTGGCCTACCGCGGCGGCCGTCAGGGCAGGCACACCGAAGAGCTCGGCTACGTGCTGGCGGAAATGCAGTACCTGCCGCGCGCCTATCCGGGAGCCACCTGGTGAACGCGCTGGCGCCCATTTCCGCCGACCAGGTCTACGCCTGGCTGCAGGAGGTCCCCGATCCGGAGATCCCCGTGCTGTCGGTGGTGGACCTGGGCGTGGTGCGGGACGTGTCCTGGGACGGGCAGGCCTGTGTGGTCGTCATCACGCCCACGTATTCCGGCTGCCCCGCGATGCGCGAGATCACCGAGGACATCCGCCAGGTGCTGGCGAGCCACGGCATTGGCGAGGTCCGCGTCCAGACGCGCCTGTCGCCCGCCTGGACCACCGACTGGATGAGCGAAAAGGGGCGTGCCGCGCTCAAGGGCTACGGCATCGCCGCGCCCGCGCAGCAGGCCATCGACATCTCGGGTATCAGCCGGCGCGCCGCCGGCCCCGCCATCGAATGCCCGCGCTGCGGCTCGCGCGACACGCGCCTGGTCAGCCATTTCGGGTCGACGTCGTGCAAGGCGCTGTACCGCTGCGTCGCCTGCCGCGAGCCCTTCGATTATTTCAAGACTCACTGAGCGTGGTTTCAAGTATGAGCCTGAACCAATTCCATTCCCTGAAGGTAGCCTCGGTGGCGCGCAACACGCGCGACGCCGTGGTCGTGACCTTCGACCTGCCCGAGACGCTGGCCGAGGAATTCGCCTTCCTGCCCGGGCAATACCTTACGTTGCGCACGCAGCTCAACGGCGAAGAACTGCGCCGTTCGTATTCCATCTGTTCGGCGCCGCGCGACAAACTGCTGCGCGTGGCCATCAAGAAGGTCGATGAAGGCGCGTTTTCCAGCTGGGCCAACCACGAACTGCAGCCGGGCCAGACGCTGGAAGTGATGGCGCCGGCCGGCAACTTCACTGTCGATTTCTCGCCGGCAAATGCGCGTCACTACGTGGCCTTCGCGGTCGGCAGCGGTATCACGCCGGTGTTCTCGCTGGTCAAGACCGCGCTGTCCACCGAACCCAACAGCAAGTTCACGCTGTTCTTCGGCAACCGCGCCTCGTCGGCCGTGCTGTTCCGCGAAGAGATCGAGGACCTGAAGAACCTGTACATGGACCGCTTCTCGCTGGTCTACGTCATGAGCCGCGAAACCCAGGACATCGAGCTGTTCAACGGCCGCCTGGACGGCGACAAGGTCGACCAGCTGATGTCGGCCTGGATGAGCCCCGAGGATATCGACTACGCTTTTGTCTGTGGTCCGCAGACCATGACTGAAAGCGTGGTGGAGCGGCTGCAGGCACGCGGTATCCCGAAGGCGAACATCAAGTTCGAGCTGTTCGGCGCCCCGAAGGGGCCGCGCGCGTTGCGCACGGGGCAGGAAGCCCGCCAAGCTCCTGGCAAGGGGCAGTGCGAGGTGACCGTGGTGCAGGACGGCCGCAGCCGCATGTTCGTCATCGACAAGAACAAAGACAGCGTGCTGGATTCGGCGCTGGCGCAAGGCATCGAGCTGCCGTATTCGTGCAAAGGCGGGGTGTGCTCCACCTGCCGCTGCAAAGTGGTGGAAGGCGAAGTGGATATGGATGCCAACTTCGCCCTCGAAGATTACGAGGTGGCGCGGGGCTTCATCCTGAGCTGCCAGAGCTTTCCGGTCAGCGACCGCCTGGTGATCGACTTCGACCAGGAAACCTGACCGTCGCGAGACAAGTCATCGGATCCGGCCGATGTGGCCGGACAGAGAATATTCAATATTTGGAGAGACGCAGTGTCCCAGAAATTCTTCGAACGCCACCAAGCCTTGCTGGAACAAGCCCTGGCCGCCACCGCCTTGCGTGGCTACTGGAGCCCGTTCGCCGAGTCGCCCAGCCCCCGCAACTATGGCGAAACCGCCAACGATGACGGCCGCGCCGCCTTCGAAGCCCTGCAGGGCAAACCGTTTCCGCTGAACCTGCATGATGCCGACGGCACCGTGGGCGGCGAAAAGTCCCCCTACGGTTTCGACCTGGGCATCACTTATCCCCACGTGCCGGCCGACAAGCTGGTGGCAGCGTCCAAGCGCGCGCTGGCCGACTGGCGCCGTGCCGGTCCGCAAGCCTGGGTGGGCGTGTCGCTGGAGATCCTGGCGCGCCTGAACAAGCTCAGCTTTGAAATCGCCTACGCCGTGCAGCACACCACCGGCCAGGGCTTCATGATGGCCTTCCAGGCCGGCGGCCCGCACGCGCAGGACCGCGGCTTCGAGGCCGTGGCCTACGCCTGGCAGGAAATGTCGCGCATTCCCGGCGTGGCCATCTGGGAAAAGCCGCAAGGCAAGAACGAACCCATTCGCATGGAAAAGCAGTTCACCGTGGTGCCGCGTGGCGTCGCGCTGGTGATCGGCTGCTCGACCTTCCCGACCTGGAACGGCTATCCCGGCATGTTCGCCAGCCTGGCGACCGGCAACACCGTCATCGTCAAGCCGCATCCGGGCGCGATCCTGCCGCTGGCCATCACCGTGAAGGTGGCGCGCGAAGTGCTGCAGGAAGCGGGCTTCGATCCGGACGTGGTACTGCTGGCCGCGCATGCCGCCAACGAAGACACCGCCCGCCAGTTGGCGCTGGATCCCGCCGTCAAGATCATCGACTTCACCGGCAGCACCGCCAACGGTGACTGGCTTGAGAACAACGCCCGCCAGGCGCTGGTCTACACCGAGAAGGCCGGCGTCAACCAGGTGATCATCGACTCCGCTGCCGACCTGAAAGGCGTGGCGCGCAACCTGGCGTTCTCGCTGGCCTTGTATTCGGGCCAGATGTGCACGGCGCCGCAAAACATCTACGTGCCGCGCGACGGTATCCAGACGCCGGAAGGCCGGGTCAGCTTCGATGAGGTCGCCGCCGCCCTGGGCGCCGCCGTCGACAAGCTCGGCGCCGATGCCGCCAAGGCCGTGGAACTGACCGGCGCGATCCAGAACGAAGGCATCGTGGAGCGCATTGAAAAGGCCCGCGCGCTGGGCCTGCCGGTGGTGGCCGACAGCCGCACGCTGGTTCATCCGCAATTCGAGAACGCACGCGTGCGCACGCCGCTGGTTCTGCGCACCGAAGCCGGCAACGCCGCCATCAGCCAGGAGTGGTTCGGTCCGATCGCGTTCGTGGTGGCCACCGACTCTACCGCGCACAGCATCAAGCTGGCGCGCGATAGCGTGATCCAGCACGGCGCCTTGTCCCTGTCCGCCTACACCACCGACAACGACGTGGCCGAGCAAGTGCAGGACGCGGCGGAAGAGTCCGGCGTGTCGCTGTCCTTGAACCTGACGGGCGCGGTATTCGTCAACCAGACCGCCGCTTTCAGCGACTTCCACGGCACCGGCGCCAACCCGGCGGCCAATGCGGCGCTGTCCGACTCGGCCTTTGTCTCGAACCGCTTCCGCGTGGTGCAGACCCGCCGTCATATTTAAGCGACGGGACCGGACATGAACTATCAAGACATCCAGTTCGATCTTGCGAACGGCATCGCCCGCCTGACACTGAACCGCCCGGACAAGCTCAACAGCTTCACCGCCAACATGCACGGTGAAGTGGCCCACGCGCTGACGCGCGTCGAAACGGAAGGCGCGCGCGTGCTGGTGCTGACCGGCGCGGGGCGCGGCTTTTGCGCCGGCCAGGACCTGAGCGAGCGCAAGCCCGCCCCTGACGGCACGCCGCCGGATCTGGGCGAGACCGTCGACAAATTCTACGGGCCGTTGGTGCGCCGCCTGAATGCCTTGCCCCTGCCCGTGGTGGTGGGGGTCAACGGCGTGGCGGCCGGGGCGGGCGCCAACCTGGCGTTTGCCGGCGACATCGTCATCGCCAAAGAGTCGGCCAATTTCATCCAGTCGTTCTGCAAGCTGGGCCTGATTCCGGACACCGGCGGCACGTTCGTGTTGCCGCGTCTGGTGGGCCGCGCTCGTGCGATGGGACTGGCGATGCTGGGCGACAAGCTCAGCGCGCGCCAGGCCGAAGCTTGGGGCCTGATCTGGCAATGCGTGGCCGACGACGCGTTCGACGCCGCGCTCGACAACCTGGCGCAGCATTTTTCGCGCGCCCCCACCAAGGGCCTGGCCTATACCAAGCGGGCCTTGCAGGCCAGCCTGGATAACGACCTGGCGACGCAGCTGGACCTGGAACGCGACATGATGCGCGAGCTGGGCCGCAGCGCCGATTACGCCGAGGGCGTGGCGGCGTTCCTGGGCAAACGCGAACCGCAGTTCAAGGGGCAATGATGAGCACGCACGTTCCGCCCGTCGAGGCGCCGACCGATCCCCAGGAACTGGCGCAGGCCGTGGGCACGGTGATGTACGCCGGCGACGCGGCCACGCAAGGCCTGGACATGAAGGTCGAAGACATGGCGCCGGGCTATGCCCGCCTGACCATGCGGGTGCGTCCCGACATGCTCAACGGCCACAAGACCTGCCATGGCGGCTTCATCTTCGCCCTGGCCGACAGCGCATTCGCCTTTTCCTGCAATTCGCGCAACGTCAGCACCGTGGCGTCGGGCTGCACCATCGATTACCTGGCCCCCGGCTTCGAGGGCGACCTGCTGACCGCGGTGGCGCAGGAGCGCTCGCTGGCCGGGCGCACCGGGGTGTACGACGTGACCGTCACCAACCAGGACGGCCGCAACGTCGCCCTGTTCCGGGGCCGGTCCTATCGCATCAAGGGGCAGATCGTCGGCACGCCGGCCGAGGCTTGAACGCGTCAACCAACCAGAGACAAGACCACCGGCCGAGGCGGGCGCGCGGCGCGCCCCCCGGATCGGAGGATGCATTCCAGGAGAGAGATAACCATGTCCAACACCATGAGCAAGCCGGGGCTGGACCCCATCGAGCATGCCAGCCAGGA
>JBEBOQ010000138.1:0-12900 GCA_040396375.1 Achromobacter xylosoxidans | reverse complement strand
CATTCTTGAAAGAATAGGAAAAAGCAGCGACAAAGCGTCAATTTTGCCACGTTCCCGGGACAAGCCATTTTTGGCTCGCTGCAAGCGGTTTCAAACTGGCCCCCATTGTCATGTAACTGGCTCTACACTACGGGCCATCATGGATATTTCCACTCTTTCATTGGCCCGCGCGCAATTCGTGGCCAGCCTGAGCTTCCTGGCGTTGTTTCTCGCCGTGGCCCTGGCGCTTGCGTGGGTCCTGCTGTTCTTCAAACTCCGGGCCCGGTTCTCGGGCCTGGGCGGCTGGACCGCCGCCTACCGCTTCTGGGTCCGCATCTTCGCCCTGTCGTTCGTGCTGACCCTGGCCGCCTGTGTACCGGTGCTGATCCAGCTTGGCAGCCTGTGGTCCGGCCTGATGGACAAGATCGGCAACGTTGCCGGTCCCCTGCTGGGCTACGGCATCCTGTCGGTCTTCATCCTCAAGTCGTGCTTCCTGGGCGTCATGCTGTTCGGCCAGCGCCGCGTGTCCGACGGCGCCCATACCCTGGCGGTGCTGATGGTGGCGGTGGGACAACTGGTGGCGCTGTTCTGGGTGCTGGCGCTGCAATCCTGGATGCAGACGCCCGACGGCGCGGTGCTGGTCGATGGCCGCTACCAGGTCTACGACTGGACCGCGGTGGTGTTGAACCCCTCCGTCGGCTGGCGCATGGCCGTGGTGGTGGTGGGATCGGCCCTGGCCGCCGCCTTCCTGATGATGGGCGTGACCGCGCTGCAGGCGTTGCGCCGCCCGCTGGGCGATGGCGAACGCGCCACCTTCAAGACCGGCCTGGTGATTGCCGCCCTGGCCGCGGTGCTGCAGGTGCCGGTGGCGACCGGCGCCGGCCAGATGGTGGCCAAGTACCAGCCCGCCAAGGCCGCGGCCGCCGCGGGCTATTGGGAAAGCGGCAGCGAACCGCGCCTGGTTCTGTTCGGCTGGCCGGACGCCCGCGCCCATGCCAACGTGGCCGACTGGACCTGGAACAACGCCGGCGGCATGTGGCTG
The DNA here is from genome assembly GCA_040396375.1 of Achromobacter xylosoxidans. Lineage (GTDB taxonomy): Bacteria > Pseudomonadota > Gammaproteobacteria > Burkholderiales > Burkholderiaceae_B > Achromobacter > Achromobacter xylosoxidans_D. The sequence goes on along the minus strand of JBEBOQ010000138.1, from coordinate 11,879 downwards.
CATCGCAATGACGACGGCACCTATCTCGGCCTGGACAAGTATTCGGGCATGCTGCCGCCGGTGGCGCTGACCTTCTGGTCGCTGCGGGTGGCGGCCGGGCTGGGTCTCTTGATGCTGGCCGTGTCCTGGATCACCTTCCTGTGGACCTGGCGCCGCGGCCTGGATGTCGCCGTGCTGCCGCAATGGTGGCAGCGCGTGCTGTGCGGCATGATGTTCTCTGGCGGCATCGCCGTCGTGGCCGGTTGGTGGGTGTCCATCATCGGCCTGCAGCCCTTCGCCGTGAACGGCACCGTCACGCAATCCGAAATTCTGGGCGCCGTATCGTCCAGCACCGTGCTGTACGGTCTGCTGGGCTACGGCCTGCTCTACGCGTTGCTGCTGGCGGCCTTCGCCGGCATGCTGTTCCACGCCGCGCGCTACGGCGTGGTGCCTGTGCGCAAACTGAGTGGGGGCACGCCATGATCGCCATGCTGGCCGCCTCGCAGGGGCTCAGCCCCGAGGATCCTTCTTTCTGGATGCCGCTGGCATTCATGGGCCTGCTGTTCGTCGTCATTGCCGCCGGCATGGTGCTGGACGGTTTCGACCTGGGCGTGGGCATTCTGCTGCAACTGGCGCCGGAACAAGAGCGCGGCCGCATGATGAGCCTGCTCAGCCCCTGGCGCGACGCCAACGAGTTCTGGCTGTTGCTGGGCATGGGCCTGTTCGCGTCGGCGTTTCCCTTCGCCTGGGGCGCGGTGCTGGGCAAGCTCTACGGGCCGCTCACGTTCATGGTGCTGGGCGTAATGCTGCGCAGCGTGGCGTTCGAATTCCGCATCCGCGCCCGCAACGAGGCCAAGCCGCGCTGGATCTTCGGCTTCTGGGCCGGATCGCTGATGACCGCGTTCGGCCAGGGCATGCTGCTGGGCCGCATCGCCACCGGTTACCAGTCCGATGCTGGCTACGGCTGGTTCGCCCTGTTCGTCGGCCTGTGCGCGGTGGCGGCCTATGTGCTGCTGGGCGCGTCGTGGCTCGTGATGCGGGTCGACGGCGACCTGCAACGCCGCGCCGCCAACTGGGCGCGCCACGCGATCCGCTGGACCGCCGTCGGCATGGTCGCCATTGCGGTCACGCTGGGCCTGGCCAACGCCGGCATCTTCTATAAATGGAGCAACATCGCCCATCTGAGCCTGGCGGCCACGGTATGGGTGCTGATGCTGGCCGGCTTCGTCGCGGCCGAAATGTTGCTGGCCCGCCTGCCGGGCCGCGCCGACCGCTTCAACTGGCTACCGTTCGTGCTGTGCGTGGCGCTGTTCCTGCTGATGCTCAGCGGCCTGGGCTACAGCCTGTTCCCCTACCTGATCCTGGACGACATGACCCTGTGGGACGGCGCTGGCGCGCTGGGCTCGATGCGGCTGGTGATGGCGGGCGCCGTGGTGGGCATTCCGGTGGTGCTGGTGTTCAATATCCTGGCTTACCGCTCGGTATTCGGCAAAGAGCGCGCCCCCGTGCCGCTGTTGCCGCCGCCGTCGCCCTGACGGCGGACGCCGCTCGGGTCGCCGCAAGCGAGGCCCGGCGCCTGCACCGCGCTTGCGGCGCCAGGCCGCCGGCCTTGGTGCACCGGCCTTACGGCACCGGCCGCGCCACCCGTTGCAGGATTTCTTCGCCGTAGGCTTCCAGCTTGCGCGCGCCCACGCCGCTGATGTGGCTCAGGGCGTCCATCGATTCGGGCTGGGCCAGCGCGATTTCCCGCAATGTGGCGTCATGGAAAATGACATACGCGGGCACGCCGTGGCTCTTGGCCACTTCGCCGCGCCAGGCGCGCAGCGCCTCGAACACGGGTTGCAGTTCGGCGGGCAGATCCACCGCCGCGGCCTTGGGCCGGGTGCTGCCTGTCTTGCTGGAACGGGTCTTCTTTTCGGATTCGCGCCGCAGCATCAGTTGGTGTTCGCCCTTGAGCACCGCGCGGCTGCCTTCGGTCAGGGCCAATGTGCCGAAACCTTCGCTGTCCACCGTCAGCAGCCCCTGCGCCAGCAGTTGGCGCAGCACGCCGCGCCAGGCCGTGTCGCTCAGGTCTTCGCCAATGCCGAACACGCTTAGCGTTTCGTGGCCGTGCTGGCGGGTGCGTTCGGTGACCTTGCCGCGCAGGATGTCGATGATGTGGCCGGCGCCGTAGCGCTGGCCGCGTTCCTTCCACAGGCGGTAGACGGCGGACAGCACCTTCTGCGCCGCCACCGTGCCGTCCCAGGCCTGCGGCGGATCCAGGCAGACGTCGCAGTTGCCGCAAGCCGTGATCTGCTGGCCGAAGTAGGCCAGCAGCCGCACGCGGCGGCATTCCACCGTTTCGCACAGCCCCAGCATGGCGTCCAGCTGCTGGCCCAGGCGGCGGCGATAGGACTCTTCGCCGGGCGATTCGTCGATCATGCGGCGCTGCTGCACCACGTCCTGCAGGCCGTAGGCCAGCCAGGCGGTGGCGGGCAGGCCGTCGCGGCCGGCGCGGCCGGTTTCCTGGTAATAGCCCTCGACCGATTTGGGCAGGTCGATGTGGGCCACGAAGCGCACGTCGGGCTTGTCGATGCCCATGCCGAAGGCGATGGTGGCGACCATGACCACGCCGTCCTCGCGCAGGAAGCGCGCCTGGTTGGCGGCGCGCACCTGCGGGCTGAGCCCGGCGTGGTACGGCATGGCGTCGATGCCCTGGTTGCAGAGGAATTCGGCGGTTTCCTCGACGCGCGCCCGCGACAGCGCGTAGACCACGCCGGATTCGCCTTCGTGTTCGGTGCGGATCATGTCCAGCAACTGCTTGCGCACCTCGTTCTTTTCGACGATGCGGTAGCGGATGTTGGGGCGGTCGAAACTGGAGACGAAGTGGTGCGCGTCGGTCAGCGACAGGCGCTGGGCGATCTCGTTGCGGGTTTCGGCGGTGGCGGTCGCGGTCAGGGCGATGCGCGGCACGTCGGGCCAGCGCTCGTGCAGCATCGACAGGCCCAGGTATTCCGGCCGGAAGTCGTGGCCCCACTGGGACACGCAGTGCGCTTCGTCGATGGCGAACAGCGCGACGTTGCCGCGTTCGAGCAGTTGCAGGCAGCGGTCGGTCAGCAGGCGTTCGGGGGCGACGTAAAGCATGTCCAGTTCGCCGGCCACGAAGGCTTCTTCGACATCGCGGGCTACGCGCCATTCCTGGGTCGAATTCAGGAACGCGGCGCGCACGCCCAGTTCGGTCAGCGCGTCGACCTGGTCCTGCATCAGCGCGATCAGGGGCGAAACGACGATGCCGGTGCCTTCGCGCACCAGCGACGGGATCTGGTAGCAGAGCGACTTGCCGCCGCCGGTGGGCATCAGGACCAGCGCGTCGCCGCCGTCGATGACCTGCTGGACGATGGCTTGCTGGTCGCCGCGGAAGGATTCGTAACCGAAAACGCGCTGCAGGACTCCGAGGGCGCGCGCGTCAGACATGGGGGTAGGCGGTGAGCATCATGGCAGGGATTTTAAGCCGCAAATCGGACCGCCCGGGCGCGGGCGGACATTTCCGTCCGTGGGCGGGCCGGCTCACCAGCTCAGCCAGGTGCCGCGCATGAAGGTGTCGACCGGCATGCTGAGATTGGCGCGCCATTCGTAATTGCCGGAGATGATGTCGCGGTCGGCTCCCACCGCCAGCTTGACCTTGGGCGCCACGAACATGCTGTGCGACAGGCCGAGCCGCTGCTCGGCCAGCGCCGATCCTTCATGCAGGCCGGAATAGGTGCCGCTGAGCGTGCCCCAGCCGGTGATCGGCACGCCGGCGGTCAGGGTGTTGCGGGTCTGCGGCGCCGCGGCCACGCCACCGGAATAGGTGGACAGGTCGCCGAAGCCGGCGCCGATCTGTTCGTTGGTGTAGCCCAGGTTGACCGCCTCGGCGACGTCCACGTTGTAGCCGAAGCGGTAGCGCCAGCCGCTGGACGCATCGAACGAGCTTTGGGTGGCGCCGGCCTGGAAGGTGCCGTATTCGCCAGCGGTGTAGGTGGTGCCCATGCCGCGGGTGGTCAGGGACGGGGCGCTTTGCATCTGGCCTTCCAGCGTCAGCACGGGCGTCAGCCCGTAGCGCACGGTGCCGCTGCCGACCGATTCGCCGTAGTCCACGGCGCCAGAGGTAGCGGACGGGTCCATGCGGTTGAGCTTGCCCAGCGATGACGAGTAACCGAAGCTGCCCTCGGGCAGGGTGGCGCCCGAGCCTTGCCAGTTCGAGATCTGCAATCCGCCCACGGGTGCGCTGCTGCCCCAGGCCGGGGCATTGGCGTTCAGGTTGCCGACGGTGACTGACGGCCCAGTGGTGTTGCGGTAGACCCAATTGCGGTCGCCGCCATAGCGCAGGCCGTCCTGGCCGCTGACCGACGAGAACCAGGGGCGGCTGGGCCTCGACACGCCGGAGATCACCACCACGGGTATTCGGGGTATGTCCCCGCTTTCCAGGTCGAGCGCATAGTCGGGGGGATCGGCGGCGGGCGCGGCGGCCTCGGTCGGCCCGCAGCCCAGCGTGGCGACGCCATCGCCGCCCCCTGACAGGGTCGAGCCCGTCCCCGGTATCAAGTCCATGTCGGCGGTGGCGCCGGCGACGCTGGTATCCACGGCAGGCTCGGCCGCTTGCAAGTCGCAAGGCGTGGGGTCCAGCGGCACTGCCCGCGACTCGATCGACGGCGCGGGCCGCACCGGTACCGGCTGCACCGGCGACAAGGCGCCGATGCCGCGCGCCACGTAGGTGGGAGCTGGGCTCGGGGATGAAGGGGCTGCGGGCGGGCCGCCGAACGCCGGGATCAACGGGCAGGCCAAGCCTGCCGTCAACGCCGCGTGCAACAGCCGTCTGCGCCAGATTGCAGGGGCGACCATAACGACAGTGTAGAAAGGGGACGCTGTCGCAGCTGTAAACGATTTTTAGTAAACCGGACCAGGGGATGCGGACAGTGGCGGGTATTTTAGGGCCAGTTGCCGCGGGTTTGCCATGCTGGCTTGATTTGGCCGCCAACGGCGGTAAACATCGTGCAACAGGTATATTTCAGATGATTTCCTGCCCCTTGCCCCGAAGGGCGGACGGCTCCACTATGACAGCCATGGACACTCACCACACCAAGCTGCTGGTCGTCGACGACGACCCGGCCCTACGGCAACTGCTGGCCGACTACCTGAACCGGCACGGCTATGACACCCTGCTGGCGCCGGACGCCAGCGACTTGCCGTCGCGCATCACCCGCTACGCCCCCGATCTGCTGGTGCTGGACCGCATGCTGCCCGGCGGCGATGGCGCGGATGCCTGTCGCCGCCTGCGTGAGCAAGGTGAAGACATCCCCGTCATCCTGCTGACCGCGCGCGACGAAGCCGTGGACCGCATCATCGGCCTGGAGGCCGGCGCCGACGACTACGTCGGCAAACCCTTCGACCCGCGTGAACTGCTGGCGCGCATCGAGGCGGTGCTGCGGCGCAAGCGCGGCCCGTCGGCCCTGACCAAAGACGCGCCGGTATCCTTCGGCCCGTTCCTGTTCGATCCTTCCACCCGACAGTTGTCGCGCGAGGGCACCGTGGTCAAGCTCACTGGCGGCGAAATCAATCTGCTGGAAGCGCTGGTGCGCAACGCCGGCAAGCCGCTGTCGCGTGAACGCCTGCTGGCGCTGGCGCGCGACGATGACGCCGGCGAACGCAACGACCGCGCCATCGACATCGCCATCCTGCGCCTGCGCCGCGTCATCGAGGACGATCCCAAGCAACCCCGCTGGATCCAGACCGTCTGGGGCATCGGCTACCGGTTCTCGCCCTGATGCGCTTCTCCGCCAGTTCCCTGGTGCCGCGCTCGCTGCGGGCGCGGCTGATCCTGCTGATCCTCGGGTCGGTGCTGCTGACGCAGGCGGCCACGCTGGTCACGGTTTCGTACTTCCGCCACAAGTTCATGGAAGACGTGGCCATCGGCTACATCACCACCACCATCCGCACCCTGCGCGCCGCCGTGTCGCAGGTGCCCGCCGAAGACCGCGCGGACTTCGTGCGTTCGGCGTCCCAGAACCAATGGCGGCTCTGGTCGCGGGTGCTGCCCGCCGAGGCCAAGTTGCAGCGCTTCAACGGGCGCCGCCCGCCGCCGCATTCCACCCAGCGTCCGCCGCCACCGCCGCCGCCCCCACCGCCGTCGACGCAGTTCCAGGGGCCGCCCCCGCCGCCCGACATGCGCGTTGACGAGCGTGAAGTCGAAAACGGGCACGACGAACAACGCGCCGAGCAGCGCGTAGCCGAGCGCGAAGAGCATGTGCGCCGCTACAAGCCCGAACCCGACGACGTGCGCCGCGACCTGCGGGCGCTGGTGCAGCAACTGAACGAGCGCCTGAACGACGGCACCCGGGTAGCGCTGTCGCGCGGCCCCACGCCGGAAATCTTTATCTCGCTGGCCCCCAATCCGGCCAGCGAAGACGCCCCCCGCCTGCGCGAATGGCTGGTTATCCCGCTGGACCGCCTGGACCCGCCGGTGGCCACGCCGTTCATCGCGGCCTGGCTGGGCGGGCTAGGCCTGTTGCTGCTGCTGGCGGTGGGCTTCTCATGGCATATCACCCGCCCCATCACGCGCCTGGCCGACGCTGCCGACCGCCTGGCCGCCGGCCAGCCGCAGCGGGTAGAGCCCTCCGGCCCGCACGAAACCCGCGTCTTGGGCGACCGCTTCAACGCCATGCTGGATGCGCTGGCCGAATCCGATTCCGTGCGGCGCACCTTGTTGTCGGGCTTGCCGCATGACCTGAAGGGTCCGCTGTCGCGCATGTGGCTGCGCATCGAGCTGGCTGACGATTCCTCCCTGAAGGAAGGGCTGCGCACCGACTTGCAAGACATGCAGCACATGGTCGACCAGTTCATCGGCTTCGTGCGCGGCACCGATCCTGCCGCCTATCGCTACGCCTCGATGGTGTTGCCCGACTGGCTGACCGAGCGCGTCAACGCCTGGAAGGGCGCTGGCACGGACATCCACCTCACGACTACCGGCGACGACGCCGCGCTGGTGGTGCAGGGCGATGCCGTGGCGCTGGGCCGTTTGCTCGACAACCTGATCGGCAATGCCTTGAACCACGGGGCAGCGCCGGTGGAGGTCAGCCTGCGGCGCGAAGACCGCTACGTGGTGCTGGACGTGTCCGACCATGGCCCCGGCATCGTGCCCGAACGGCGCCTGGAGGCGTTGCGCCCCTTCAGCCGACTGGACGACGCACGCACCCGCACGGGCAGCGTGGGCTTGGGCCTGGCCCTGGCCGAGGCCATCGCCCGCGCCCACGGCGGTTCGCTCGAGTTGCTGCAGGCCGAATCGGGCGGATTGTGCGTGCGGGTCAAGTTGCCGGTCGCGGAAGGCGTGTAGCCGGTTCGTTGCGGTACGATGCAGCATCCTGCTTCGCATTCCGTTGTTTTCCGCACCATGGCCATTCAGTCCGATTCGCTTTCCTCTCGACCCGACGCCCCTCGCATCGTGGCGCCCCAGCCGGTGTCGCCCAACGAGGAGTCGATCGAACGCGCCTTGCGGCCCAAGGCGCTGGACGAGTACGTTGGCCAGCAGCGCGCCCGCGAACAGTTGGAGATCTTCATCGCCGCCGCCAGGAAGCGCGGCGAAGCGCTGGACCACGTGCTGCTGTTCGGGCCGCCGGGCCTGGGCAAGACCACGCTGGCCCACATCATTGCCCATGAAATGGGCGTGCAGCTGCGCCAGACCTCCGGGCCGGTGCTGGAACGCCCTGGCGACCTGGCGGCGCTCTTGACCAACCTGGAAAAGAACGACGTCCTGTTCATCGACGAAATCCACCGCCTGTCGCCCGTGGTCGAGGAAATCCTCTACCCCGCGCTCGAGGATTTCCAGATCGACATCCTGATCGGCGAAGGCCCGGCCGCGCGCAGTGTCAAGCTGGACTTGCAGCCCTTCACGCTGGTCGGCGCCACCACCCGGGCGGGGATGCTGACCAACCCGCTGCGCGACCGCTTCGGCATCGTCTCGCGGCTCGAGTTCTACAACGCCACCGACCTGGGCCACATCGTGACCCGTAGCGCCGGCCTGCTCCATGCGGAAATCACCCCGGACGGCGCCGCCGAAGTCGCGCGCCGTGCCCGCGGCACGCCCCGTATCGCCAACCGCCTGCTGCGCCGCGTGCGCGACTATGCCCAGGTCAAGGCCAGCGGCACGATCGACGCCGACGTCGCCGGCCGCGCGCTGGCCATGCTCGAAGTCGACCCGCAGGGCCTGGACCTGATGGACCGCAAGCTGCTCGAAGCCATCATCCACAAGTTCGACGGCGGCCCCGTCGGCGTGGACAGCCTGGCCGCCGCCATCGGCGAAGAGCGCGACACCATCGAAGACGTGATCGAACCCTACCTGATCCAGCACGGCTACCTGCAGCGCACGCCGCGCGGCCGCACGGCCACGCTGACCACCTGGCGCCACCTGGGCCTGAACCCACCGGCCGGCGCGTCCGGCGGTGGCGGCGACTTGTTCGGCAAATAGCCGCGCAGGGCAGGGGAGCGGCGGCGTAAACGCCGCCGCGGGTTTATGATCCGTGGGTTTCGATTTCGACTCTATCCGCGATCAAAGGACCGTTTCCATGCTGCCCGAACTGCCCTCTTTCGACGATGTCGCGCGCGCCAGCGAACGCCTGGCCGGCAACGCGCACCGCACGCCCGTGCTGACCTCGGCCACGGCTGACGCCATCGCCGGCGCCTCGTTGTTTTTCAAGTGCGAGAATTTCCAGCGCATGGGGGCCTTCAAGTTCCGCGGCGGCTACAACGCGATCGCGCGCCTGACCCCCGAGCAGCGCGCTGCCGGCGTAGTCACGTTTTCGTCCGGCAACCACGCGCAGGCCATCGCGCTGGCTTCCAAGCTGCAGGGCGTCAAGGCCACCATCATCATGCCGCTGGATGCCCCGGCGGCCAAGCGCGCCGCCACGGAAGGCTACGGCGGCCAGATCGTCACCTACGACCGCTACACCGAAGACCGCGAAGAAATCGCTCGCCGCATCCAGGCCGAGACCGGCGCCACGCTGATCCCGCCCTATGACCACGAAGACGTCATCGCCGGCCAGGGCACCGCGGCCAAAGAGCTGTTCGAAGAAGTCGGCGAGCTGGATTACCTGTTCGTCTGCCTGGGCGGCGGCGGCCTGCTGTCCGGTTCGGCGCTGTCGGCGTTCGCGCTCAGCCCGCGCTGCCAGGTCTACGGCGTCGAGCCGGAGGCGGGCAACGACGGCCAGCAATCGCTGCGCAAAGGTGAAATCGTCCGAATTCAGGCGCCCAAGACCCTGGCCGACGGCGCCGCCACCACCCATCTGGGCCACCTGACATTTCCGCTGATCCAGAAATACGTGCGCGATATCGTGACCGTGACGGATGAGCAGTTGGTATCCACCATGAAATTCTTCGCCGAGCGCATGAAGATGGTGGTGGAACCCACGGGCTGCCTGGCGGCCGCGGCCGTGCTGCAAAGCGTGGTGCCGGTGCGCGGGGCCCGCGTGGGCGTCATCATCAGCGGCGGCAACGTCGATCTTCCGGCCTACGGCAAGTTGCTGGCTGGCTGACCGCCGTACGCATGGCCCGGGGCGCTTGCGCCGCCCGGGGCTATCGTCTGCGTGCTTGCGGCCACGGCCCGCGCAGGGCAGAATCGGGCTTGAATCCTGAAGAACAGGGGCTGCTCCATGCGTATCCTTGTCATCGGCGGCACCGGCTTCATCGGCCGTCACCTCATCGCCCGGCTATCCGGCGCGCAGCACCAGATTTTGGTGCCCACCCGCCGCTACGGCCTGGGGCGAGACCTCCAGTTACTGCCCACCGTCACCTTGCTCGATAGCAACGTGCACGATGACGCCGCGCTCGACAGCCTCGTGAGCGGATGCGACGCGGTGGTGAATCTGGTGGGTATCCTGCATGGCACGTCGGGCCGCCCCTATGGGTCGGACTTCGCGCAGGCGCACGTGCACCTGCCGCAGCGCATCGCGCGCGCCTGTCGCCGCCAGGGCACGCGCCGGCTGCTGCACGTCAGCGCGTTGGGCGCCGATTCCGGCGGCGCCAGCATGTACCAGCGCTCCAAGGGCGACGGCGAGGCCGCCATCAAGCAGGAACTGGCCGAGTGGGGCGAGGGTGGCTGGACGATCTTCCGTCCGTCGGTGGTGTTCGGACCGGACGACAACTTCACCAATATGTTCGCGCGGCTGGCGCGCTGGCTGCCCGTATTGCCGCTGGCGGGCGCCCAGGCGCGCATGCAGCCCGTCTATGTGGGCGACGTGGTGTCGGCCATGGTCTCCGCGCTGGGCAATAGCCACACCTGGGGCAAGGCCTACGAACTGGGCGGGCCGCAGGTCTACACGTTGGGCGAGATCGCGCGCTTGTGCGCCGGCTGGAGCGGCCATCCGCGGCCGGTCATCGGCGTGCCGATGGGCGTGGGGCGCATGCAGGCGATGCTGTTCGAATGCATGCCCGGCACGCCGCTGATGTCGCGCGACAACCTGGATTCCCTGCGCCGCGACAATATCTGTATCGGGCCGATCGCGCCCGAACTGAACGTGGTGCCGACCGGGCTGGAAGCCGTGGCGCCCGGTTACCTGGCGCCCGCGCAGTAGCGGGCGGCCTGTCGGCCGGCCCCGCCGCGCTGCAACGCCCTAGCGCACCAGCGACTTCAATGCCTGCTTGATGCCGTCCGACACGCCCACGCCTTCGGGCAGCGTCTTCAGGGCAGACAACGATTCTTTCTCGGAGTACCCCAGCGCCAGCAGCGCGTTCAGGATGTCGGACTGATTGTCTGGCGTGGCGTGCGAGGCGGCACCGATGTCCGCGCCCAGCTTGCCGCGCATCTCCAGCAGCAGGCGCTCGGCGGTCTTTTTGCCGATGCCCGGCACACGGGTCAGGCGGCCCGATTCCTGCAGCGTGATGGCCTGGGCCAGGTCGGCCACCGACAGGCCCGACAGCACTGACAACGCCGTGCGCGCGCCGATGCCGCTGACCTTGATCAGCTCGCGGAACGCACTGCGTTCGCCGGCGCTGGCGAAACCATAGAGGATATGGGCGTCTTCCCGCACCGTCAGGTGCGTGTACAGCGTGACGCGCGCGCCGGTTTCCGGCAGCGAATACAGCGTGCTCATGGGCACGTCGATGTCATAGCCCAGACCGTTGACGTCCACACAGACGGTGGGCGGCAGTTTTTCGATCAGGGTTCCGGTAATGCGTCCGATCATGGTGGGGATGGCCTGGCAAAAGAGAGGGCCGCGAATGCCGCGGCGGATGCCGGGATTCTATACGGGTCTACGGAGCGCGGGGGCGCCGCAGGGACCGCTCAGCCGATCAGGCGGCCGTTGCGGATGCGGGTCTTGCCGCTCATGCGCAGGGTGGTACCCAGGCGCTCCAGCTTTTCCTGCATGGGCCCCACGTGCGCGTGGCAGATGGCGCAGGCCAGCGCGTCGGCCGAGTCGGGGGCCGGCGTGCCGTCCAGCGCCAAGAGGTGCTGCACCATCATCTGCACCTGTTCCTTGGCTGCACGCCCGGTGCCCACCACCGCTTTCTTGATTTGCAGCGCGGTGTACTCGTGCACCGCCAACGAGCTGTCGGCCAGCGCGCACAACGCCGCGCCCCGGGCCTGGCCCAGCAGCAGGGTGGACGCGGGGTTGGTGTTCATGAAGACGATTTCCAGCGCGGCCACGTCGGGTTGCGTGTCGCGGGCCACCTGGCGCAGGTTGTCCAGGATGACCTTCAGGCGTTCGGACAACGTCAGCGCCGGCGGGACCACGATGGTCCCGCTGGCCACGTAACGCAGCCGCGAGCCGTCGGCATCGATCACACCGAAACCGGTGCGGCGCAGGCCAGGATCGATGCCGAGGACGCGCATCAGTGACGGAAGTGGCGGGTGCCGGTCAGCACCATGGCGATGCCATGCTCGTCGGCCGCGG
>JBEBOQ010000137.1:0-13178 GCA_040396375.1 Achromobacter xylosoxidans | reverse complement strand
TGGTGCCGACCAGGGTCACGGGCGCCAGGTCGTTCAGCGGGTCGTAGCCCAGTGTTTTCTTGTAGAGCGTGGGGGCGGTGACCAGCGGGCCGTTGATGGTGTAGAGCAGCGTGTAGCCGTCAGGCTTGGCCTGCGCGACGATGCGGGTGCCGATGTTGCCGCCGGCGCCGGGCTTGTTGTCGATGACGATGGGTTGCCCCAGCGCTTGGGCCAGCGGCTCGGAGATGGTGCGTGCCAGGATGTCGGGCGACGAACCCGGCGGGAACGGCACCACCAGGTGAATGGGGCGGTCGGGCCACTCGGCGTGGGCAGCGGCGGGCAGAATGGCCGCCAGGCTCAGGCAAAGGCCGCGCAGCAGGGGGCCGACCCGGAATTTGCGGGTTTGCGTCATGAAAGGTGTCTCCTGGGTGTCGTGCGTCGTGTGTTGTTCTTGGGCAGGGATGGGGCCTGGCGGCGGGCGGGGTTTAGCCGCCGCCGCTTTGTTCGTCGCGGGCGTCACGCGCCAGCAGGGCGGACACGGCGGTCATGGGGGCGACGCCGTCGAACAACACGGCGCAGACGGCCTCGGTGATCGGCAATTCCACATTGATGGCGCGGGCGCGCTCCAGCGCGGCGCGGGCGCAGCGTACGCCTTCGGCTGTGATGCCGCTGGCCAGGATATCGGCCAGTTTGCGGCCGGCGCCGATTTCCAGGCCAACACGGCGATTGCGCGACAGTTCACCGGTCGCGGTCAGGACCAGGTCGCCCAGACCTGTCAGGCCGGCGAAGGTTTCGGCCTGCGCGCCAAGCGCGACGCCGAAGCGGGTCATTTCGGCCAGGCCGCGCGTGATGAGCGCGGCGCGGGCATTGGTGCCCAGGGCCAGGCCATCGCCGATGCCGCAGGCTACGGCGATGACGTTCTTGAGCGCACCGCCCACTTCCACGCCGACCAGGTCGCTGCTGGCGTAGACGCGCAGCGCGGCGCCATGGAAGGCTTGGGTGGTGGCGGCGCGCAGGGCGGCGTTGTCGCTGGCGACGGTCAGGGCGACGGGCAGCCCTTGGGCGACCTCGCGGGCGAAGGATGGGCCGGATAGGGCGCCACCGATGGCGCCGGGCAGGGCTTCGCGGACGATTTCGTGAGGCAGCCTGGCCGTGTCGGCTTCGAAGCCTTTGCACGTCCAGACGATAGGGGTGTCTTGCAGGCCCAGGGCGGGCAGGCGATGCGAGAGTTCGGCGCACGTGGCGGCCAGACCGGCCATCGGTACGCCCAGCACGATCAAGGGTTTTACGCCGTCTTGCTTCAAGCTGCGCAGCGTGGCGTCCAGATCGGAAGTGAGCTCGAGCGCCTGAGGCAGGGCGATGTTGGGCAGGTAGCGCGCGTTTTCGCGGCGGGCGGCCATATCGGCAGCCTGTGCCGGGTCGCGTGCCCATAGTACGGTGGGGTGGCGGCGGCTTGCGGCCGCCGCCAGCGCGGTGCCCCAGCTACCCGCGCCCAGGACGGCAACGCGCAGGCTGGGCGGAGTAGGTTGAGTCATGGGGCGTCGCGGCTTGCCTTACTGGCGGGTGGCGCTGGCGGGCAGGATGATGCCCGAGTCGCTGCCATTGCCGTTGGCGCTGCTTTGCTGCTGCTGCAGTTCGGCCAGGCGCTGTTCGTACAGGGCCTGGAAGTTGACTTCGGTCAGGTGCAGCGGCGGCATCGAGGTGCGGGTGATCGCGTCGGCGATGTTGGCGCGCAGGTACGGGTACAGCATCGTCGGGCAAACAATGCCCAGCAGCGGATCGAGCTGCTCTTCGGGAATGTTGGACGCTTCGAAGATGCCGGCCTGGGTACCTTCGACCAGGTACACGACCTTGTCGTTGATGCGGGTGGTGACAGTAACCGTGACCGTGGTTTCGAACACGGTTTCAGCCAGGCGCTGGCCGCCCACGGTGATGCTCACTTCGACTTGGGGCGCTTCTTGCTCCAGGAAGACGTGGGGCGCGTTCGGCATTTCCAGCGAAAGGTCTTTCAGGTAGACGCGCTGCAGATTGAACGAGGGCGCGTCGTTGCCGCCTTCTTGCTGGGTGTTTTGGTCTTGATCAGCCATGAGTATTTCCGTTGGTGGGAGGGGCAAAAAGGGGCGATTAGCCGGGAGCCTGGCCGTTGAGCAAGGGGGCGAGGCCACCCGAGCGGTCCAGGGCCATCAGGTCGTCGCAACCGCCGACATGGGTATCGCCGATGAAGATCTGCGGTACGGTGCGCCGGCCAGTGCGTTCGATCATGAGATCGCGCTGGCCGGGCTCGCGGTCGATCTGGATGATTTCCAGATCGGTCACGCCGCGTTGCTCCAGCAGCGCCTTGGCGCGGGCGCAATAGGGACAATAGTCCTTGCTGTACATGACAACTTTATTCATAGGCGCTCCAGGCGGATTCTATCGGTTAGGTGGGGGCGCGGCGCGCCGGTTCAACCCTTCTGGGTGACCGGCAGGCTGGCGGCCTGCCAGGCGCGCATGCCGCCTTCCAGCGGCACCACGTCGGCGAAGCCTTGGGCGCGCAGCTTGGCGGCGGCGCGGGCCGAATCGCGGCCATTGTCGCAAACCACGACCAGCGGCTTGTTCTTGGGCAGCGAGGCGATCTTTTGCTCAAGGTCGGCGGCGGGCAGGCTGCGTGCCTGGGCGATGTGGCCGGCCTGGAACTGTTCGGCGGGGCGCACGTCGACCCAGACGGCCTGGCGCTGGTTGACCATCTGGATGGCTTCCGTGGTGCTCACGGCCGAGCCGGTGCGGCCCTTGCGCAGGGCGGGAATGGCCAGCATGACGCCGGAAACGAGGGTTACGGCGACAATGAAGATGTTGTTTTTATCGAGCAAGAATTGCAGAAGGTCCACGGGGCATCCTGAAGTGCGGCGTCTAGCCTGGTAAGGGCGAACCCTGACGCGCCGCGCCGCGAAATCGACGGGTGCGCCGGGGCAAAATCAAGGGCAAAATCGCTCAATTATAAAATGAGCGCAGTTCCTCACTTTAACCCGCGTTACAAGCGTGCCAAACCATGCATAAACTCGTTCTGATGCGCCACGGCGAAAGCCAGTGGAATCTGGAAAACCGTTTCACCGGCTGGACCGACGTCGACCTGACCGACACGGGCCGCGAACAGGCCCGCAAAGCGGGCGAATTGCTCAAGAAAGAAGGCTACACCTTCGATCTGGCCTATTCGTCCGTGCTCAAGCGCGCCATCCGCACCCTGTGGATCGCCCTGGACGCCATGGATGCCATGTACACCCCCGTGGGCGTGAACTGGCGCCTGAACGAGCGCCATTACGGCGCCCTGCAAGGCCTGAACAAGGCCGAGACCGCCGCCAAGTACGGCGACGAGCAGGTGCTGATCTGGCGCCGTGCCTACGCGATCGCGCCCAACCCGCTGTCGCTGGACGACGAACGCCACCCCCGTTTCGATAGCCGCTATGCCAAGATCCCGGCCGACCAACTTCCGGCCACCGAGTGCCTGAAAGACACGGTCGACCGCGTGCTGCCGTTCTGGAACGACTCCATCGCTCCGGCCATCCGCGCCGGCCGCAAGGTGCTGATCGCCGCCCACGGCAACAGCCTGCGCGCCCTGATCAAGCACCTGGACAACGTTTCGGACGACGACATCGTCAACCTGAACATCCCCACCGGCCAGCCGCTGGTGTATGAACTGGATGATGACCTGCGGCCCATCCGCCACTATTATCTGGGCGACGCCGCCGAGATCGAGGCGGCGATGGCTGCGGTCGCGGCTCAAGGCAAGGCTAAGAAGGACTGATATCCATGTTGCGGATGGCGGGGTTGTTGTTGGCGGTCATGCTGGCCGGCGGAGCGCTGTCGGCTCGCGCCGCGCCCAACGACCTCGCCGGTCGCCAGTCCGATGCTGAAAAGCAGCAGGCCCAACTGCGCGACCGCATCGAGAACCTGCAAAAGGACATCGACACGCGCGAGGCGGCCCGCAAGGAAGCCGCCGACTCCCTGAAACAGTCCGAATCCGCAATTTCCAAGATCAATCTGCGCCTGAAGGAATTGGCCGACGCCAACCGCCAGGCCACGGCGGACCTGTCCGGCCTGGAAAAGCAGATTGCCGCGCAGCAGGTCGTGCTGGCCAAGCGCCGCGTGGAGCTGGCCGACCAACTGCGCACCCAATACACCAGTGGCCTGTCGCCCTGGACGGCGCTGCTGTCGGGCGACGATCCCCAATTGCTGGGGCGCAACCTTGGCTATCTCGACTACGTGTCCCAGGCCCGGGCCCGTGCCGTCGAGGCGCTGCGCGCCGACATCGACCGCCTCGCAGCGCTGCAAGGCCGCGCCGATGCCCGCCGCGCCGAGATCGAAAAGGGCGTGGCCGAAACCTCCGAACAAAAGGCCGCGCTCGTCGAGCAGCAGAAAACGCGCGCCACACTGCTGGCGCAACTGGAAGGGCAGATCGCCGCCCAGCGTGCCGAAGCCAATAAGCTGGGGCGCGACGACCAGCGCCTGTCGCGCCTGATCACCGATCTGGATGCCGCCATCGTCAAGCAGGCCGAAGAGGCTCGCAAGGCTGAAGAAGCGCGGCGCCGCGCCGAAGAAGCGCGCAAGGCCGAAGAAGCCCGTCGCGCCGAAGAAGCCCGCAAAAAGGCCGAAGCCGACCGCCGGGCGGACGAAGCCCGCAAAAAAGCCGAGGCCGACCGCAAGGCGGCCGCCGATAAAGCCACCGCCGATAACGCCCGCCGCGACCGCAACACGCGCGAGGCCCGCGAAGCCGCCGAAGCCCGCGAACAGGTCGAAGCCGCCTCGCGCCAGAGTCGCGGCCCGGCCGCCGTGGCCGATCCCGACGCCGCCGGCTTGCGGCCAGCTGAACAGCGCCACCCGCGCCTGACCGGTCCGGCCGAAGAGCCGCCCCCGGTAAAACCCGCGGATCCGCCCAAAAAGGCGGAACCAGTTGAAGAGGAAGCCGCTCCAACCCGTAGCGCATCAACCCAGCAGCCCCAGCGCGCCGCGCCCGTCGGAGGCGGCAACGGCTTGCGCCACGGCCTGGCCGCGCCGGTGCGGGGGCAGGTGCAGGGTCGTTTCGGGGTCGATCGCCCGGACGGCGGTGTCTGGCGTGGCGTGGTGCTCCGCGCGCCCGAAGGCACACCCGTCAAGGTGGTGGCCCCCGGTACGGTGGTTTACGCCGAATGGCTGCGGGGTTTCGGCAACCTCATCATTGTGGATCATGGGCAGCAATACCTGACCGTCTATGCTTACAACCAAAGTCTGCTCAAACGGGTGGGCGATTCCGTCGCGGCAGGGGATACTATTGCTACGGTAGGGGCTACCGGCGGCCAAGTGGAATCCGGCCTATACTTTGAAATTCGCCATCGTGGCGCTCCTGTGGATCCGGCCCAGTGGCTGGCGCAGTAAAGCCCAACCCTCATCGGCGAAAACAAATTCGGGAAGTGTGCATGAGCACTCGCAAGTTTCGCGGTTTCGGTCTGATTGCCATCGGTGCGGTGGCAGGTGTCTTGCTCAGCGTGGGCGTGACGGCTGTCGCCCAGCGCGGCAGCCCATTGCCGCTGGACGAGCTCAGGCAACTGAGCAACGTCTTTGCCGCCATCAAGAACAACTACGTCGAGTCCGTTGACGACAAGACCCTGATCGACAATGCCATTTCCGGCATGGTCTCGAACCTGGATCCGCACTCTGCCTACCTGGACGCCGACGCGTTCCGCGAAATGCAGACGGCCACCCAGGGCGAATTCGGTGGCCTGGGCATCGAGGTTGGCGCTGAAGACGGCTTCGTCAAGGTCATCTCGCCCATCGAAGACACGCCCGCCGCCCGCGCAGGCGTCATGGCCGGCGACCTCATCATCAAGATCGACGACACGCCCACCAAGGGCATGACGCTCAACGACGCGGTCAAGCTCATGCGCGGCGCGCCCAAGTCGCCGATCACGCTGACCATCATGCGCGCCGACCGTCCCCAGCCCATCGTGCTGAAGATCGTGCGCGACATCATCAAGGTGCGCAGCGTGCGCAGCAAGATGCTGGACAACGGCGTGGCCTATGTGCGCATCGCCCAGTTCCAGGAAAAGACCGGTGCCGACCTGGCCAAGCAGCTCAAGGACCTGGGCGCCAAGGAAGCCCCCAAGGGCCTGGTGCTCGACCTGCGCAATGACCCGGGCGGCCTGCTGACCAGCGCCATCGGCGTGTCCGGCGCGTTCCTGCCGGCCGACGCCCTGGTGGTCTCGACCGACGGCCGTACCCCCGACGCCCGCCACAAGTACCTGGCGACCCCGTCGGAATACGCCCGCGGCGAAAGCAATTACCTGTCGGGCCTGCCGGCCTGGACCAAGACCGTGCCGATGGTGGTGCTGGTCAACGTCGGTTCGGCCTCGGCCTCCGAGATCGTGGCCGGCGCGCTGCAGGACCACAAGCGCGCCAAGGTGCTGGGCAACCGCACCTTCGGCAAGGGCTCGGTGCAGGTGATCCTGCCGCTGTCGGAAACCACCGCGGTCAAGCTCACCACGTCGCGTTACTTCACGCCTAGCGGCCGTTCGATCCAGGCAACCGGCATCGAACCCGACTACGTCGTGGCCGACACCGCCGACGGCGATCTGTTCCGCCTGCCGCGCGAAGCCGACCTGCAACGTCACTTGTCCAACCCGGGTACGTCCAACGAAGTGAAGTCCAACTCGGACCAAGACAACGTTGATGTACCGACCAAGGTGTTCGAGTTCGGCGGCAAAGACGACTTCCAACTGCAGCAGGCGCTGAACGTGCTGGCCGGCAAGCCGGTGCAGAAGGGCTCGGCCCGCGCGCAAGCCAAGGCCGACGCCAAGCCCGGCACCAGTGCCGCCGGCGCCCAGCGCTTGAAGATCACGCCGACCGGAGTCGAGCCCAGCAAGGACAAATGAACGACGAGCAACTGCTGCGCTACGCCCGCCATATCCTGCTCGACGAGCTAGGTATCGAAGGGCAGGAAAGACTGCTGGCGGCGCGAGTGCTTATCGTAGGGGCGGGCGGACTGGGGTCGCCCGCCGCGCTCTACCTGGCCACCGCCGGCGTCGGCGACATCACGCTGGCTGATGACGACGTCGTCGAACTCAGCAACCTGCAGCGCCAGATCCTGCACACCACTTCCAGCGTGGGCCGGCCCAAGGCCGAGTCCGGGCGCGACATGCTGGCGGCTTTCAATCCCCAGACCCGCGTGCATGCCCGCGTCGAGCGGCTGCAGGGCCAGGCCCTGTCCGACGCGGTGGCGCAGGCCGACCTGGTGCTGGACTGCACCGACAACTTCACCACCCGCCACGCCATCAACCGCGCCTGTGTGCAGCACCGCAAGCCGCTGGTGTCCGGCGCCGCCATCCGTTTCGACGGCCAGGTCAGCGTCTACGACCTGCGCGATCCGGACGCTCCGTGCTACCACTGCCTGTTTCCCGAGGCGGACGACGTCGAAGAGGCCAACTGCGCCACCATGGGCGTGTTTGCGCCGGTGGTTGGCATCATCGGCAGCATGCAGGCGGCCGAGGCCCTCAAGCTGCTGTCCGGCGTGGGCGAGAGCCTGTCGGGGCGCCTGCTATGGCTGGACGTGCGCACCATGCAGTGGCGCAGCGTCAATGTCCAGCGTGATCCCGAGTGCGCGGTCTGTGGCGCGCGCGGGCACTGATCCGGCCGTCATCGGCACATCCCGACCCCTTTAAAGCGGCCCGCCATTGCCCTCGCGGACAATATTAAAGGCTTGAAATACCTGCTATAACGCCAGCCAGCCTGCCGCTCCGTGGCAGCCAGCTTTGGACGTAACGGTGTGGACACAGGATTGAGCTTCAGCCTGCCCAAGTGGCGGCTGACCCGTTGGTTGACGCATTCCGGGCAGGACACGCCCGCGGACATCCGCGCCGCCTTGATCGCCAGTCTGTTCGGCACGTTGCCGATCTTTGCCGGCGGCGTCATCAATACCCTGATGATCTCCGGCGTGGTCGCCTGGCGCCGGCCCGAGCCGCTCTATATTTCCTGGCTGATCCTGGAGATCCTGCTGGCCGTGGTGCGCGTCACCGTCCTGCGCTCGGCGTTGCGCAATGCCGCCCGCGGCGGCAGCACCCATACCGACGTCTACATCGTGCTGGCGCTGCTGTGGGCGTTCAGCGTCGGCTATGGGGTCTTCGTCACGTTCCTCAACCATGACTGGCTGGCCGCCACGCTGGCCGGCGTGTCCTGCGGCGCCATGGCGGGCGGCATCTGTTTTCGCAACTACGGCGCGCCGCGGCTGGTGGCGGCGATGATATTCCTGAGCCTGGGGCCGATGTGCCTGGGCGCGCTGTTCGCCGGCGAATACGTCACCGCCATCGTCTTCATCCAGATCCCGTTCTACCTGGTCAGCATGAGCATCGCCTCGCAACGGCTGCGGCGCATCCTGGTGTCCACCATGCTGGCCGAGCGCGAGAACGAACGCCGCGCCAGCCAGGACGCCCTGACCGGCCTGGCCAACCGCGCCGGGCTCGAAGCCGCGCTCGAGCGTATCTGCACCAGCGCGCGCGAGCACGACAGCGCCGCCGCGCTGTTCTACATGGACATGGATGACTTCAAGATCATCAACGACACCCATGGCCACGCCGCGGGCGACCACGTGCTGAAAACCATCGCCCAGCGCATGCGGGCCATGCTGCGGGTGGACGACGTCGCCGCCCGTATCGGCGGCGACGAATTCATCGTGCTGGCCACCGGCATCGATGCCACGGCCGCGCTGCGCCTGGGCAACCACCTGCTGCGCGACGCTACCCAACCGATCACGTTGGCCGACGGCACGCGCGTCAGTGTGGGCCTGTCGATCGGCATATCCATCATCTCGGGCGCCAACCGCAAGGCGCAGGCCGTGCTGGATTCCGCCGACGCGGCGCTGTATCGCGCCAAGGCGCGCGGCGGCCGCCGCTGCGCGGTCGCGGGCGCGCCGGAGCTGGAGGAAGCCGAGGCTAGCGGCGCTGCCGCTACCGCCTGACAGGCTGTCGTTCGGGCTGCGCAGGGCGTACCGCCTCGGGGGGGCCTCGCCCTCGTCCGTGACGCTATCGCCATTGGGTGAAGAACGGATATCTCTCTTCGCTTGCCCTAAAGTTATCAGATAACCTGAAAAGTCTGAGCTATACTGGCCCGGCCATGCTGACCAAAAGCCTCACTCTGACCGAACAAGTCGCCCGCCAGATTGCCGGCGACATCGCCCAAGGCGCCTACCCGGTGGGCGCCAAGCTGCCGCCTGGCCGGGTGCTGGCCGAACAATATGGCGTCAGCGCCGCGGTCATCCGCGAAGTCACCGAACGGCTGCGCGCCCAGGGCCTGATCCAAAGCCGCCAGGGCTCGGGCAGCGTGGTGCTGTCGCGCACGGGCGCACAGGGGTTCCAGGTGCCGGCCGACATCGCCGTCAGCCGCGAGCAACTGGCCAACGTGTACGAGCTGCGCATGGAGCTGGAAGGCGGCGCGGCGGCCTTTGCTGCCCAGCGGCGCACGGCCGCGGATCTGAGCGCCATGGCGCAGGCCCTGGCCGACCTGGAGCGTCACCTTGACCACCCCGAGCACGGGGTGGAACACGACATCGCGTTCCACCTGGCCATCGCCACGGCGACGCACAACCCGTTCTACCAAGACCTGCTGCAGTACCTGAACCTGCAACTGCGGTTGGCCGTCAGCACCGCGCGTTCCAACAGTCGCCGGCAAGAAGGCATGACCCACGCGGTGCACCAGGAACACGTCGCCGTGTTCGAAGCAATTCGCGCCGGCGACGCCGAACGCGCCCGTCTCATGGCGGTGCGCCATTTGCGCCAGGCTGCGGACCGCCTGCAACTCGATTCCCTTTTCCCTGCCTTCCCACAGACATCATGAGCTCAACCGACATTGCACAGCGCCTGGTCCAGGCCCTGGGTTCCGACACCGTCTATACCGCCGAGCAGGACATTGCGCCGTGGCTGGCCGACTGGCGCGGCCTGTACAACGGCCACGCCCAAGCGGTGGTCCGTCCGCGCACCACGGCCGAGGTCGCAACCTGCCTGGCGATCTGCAACGAGGCCGGCGTTCCCGTCGTGCCGCGCGGCGGCAACACGGGCCTGTGCGGTGGCGCTACGCCGGATACGGCGCCGGTCAACGTGG
Source organism: Achromobacter xylosoxidans (assembly GCA_040396375.1). Classification (GTDB taxonomy): domain Bacteria; phylum Pseudomonadota; class Gammaproteobacteria; order Burkholderiales; family Burkholderiaceae_B; genus Achromobacter; species Achromobacter xylosoxidans_D. The sequence continues at coordinate 3,101 of JBEBOQ010000137.1, read as the reverse complement.
TGCTCAGCCTGGACCGCATGAACGCAGTGCGGTCGATCGATACGGTCGCCAACACGTTGGTTGCGGAAGCTGGCTGCATCCTGGGCAACCTGCGCCGCGTCGCGCAGGACGCCGGCCGCCTGCTGCCCCTGAGCCTGGCCGCCGAAGATTCGAGCCAGATCGGCGGCAATGTGGCCACTAACGCGGGCGGCGTGAACGTGGTGCGCTACGGCATGGCGCGCGAGCTGGTCCTGGGTCTGGAAGCGGTGCTGCCGAACGGCGAGATTTTCAATGGCCTGCGCACGCTGCGCAAGGACAATACGGGCTACGACCTGAAGCAATTGCTTATTGGGTCGGAAGGTACCCTGGGCGTCATCACCGCGGTGGCGCTGCGCCTGTTCCCGCGTACGGATGTTCGCTCGGTGGTGTTGACCGCCGTCGAATCGCCGGCACAGGCGCTGCAACTGTTCGAGATTCTGTTCGAGCAATGCGGCGCTCGCTTGCAGGCGTTCGAATACTTCTCGGGCGACTGCCTGGACCTGGTGCTGACGCACGCGGCGGGCGTGCAGGAGCCGTTCGACCAGCGCTACCCGGCGTACGTGTTGGTGGAGTTGGCCGATACGGCCGATGAGGCGGCGCTGACGGCGTTGCTGGAAAACGTGATCGGCACGGCGCTGGAACGCGGCTTGTGCCTGGACGCAGCCGTTTCGGCATCGTTGGCCCAACTGCAGGCACTCTGGAAACTACGCGAGGAAATCTCGGAAGCGCAACGCGCGGACGGCCCCCACTTGAAGCACGATGTGTCGCTGCCGATCGAATGCATCCCCGACTTCATGGCGTCGGCCGAAGCGCGCATACGCGCGCTATACCCCGATCTGCGCCCCTTCATCTTCGGCCATTTCGGCGACGGCAACCTGCACTACAACTTGTCGAGACCGGCAGGCGCAGACCGAGGATGGGTGGCGGAACATGGGGCGGCGATTACGGATGCGGTGTTGGATGAGGTGAATCGGTATGGCGGCAGTATTAGTGCTGAGCATGGGATTGGGCAGTTGAAGCGGGATCATTTCTTGCACAGCAAGGATGCGTTGGAGCTTCGGCTGATGCGGGAGATTAAGCTTGTTCTGGATCCTAAGGGGATTATGAATCCTGGGAAGCTTTTGTAGGGTCTGGGCGTTAAAACAGTGCTTCGTGGGTCGCCCGCCGTGCAGGGCTTCGTGGCAGCGGGCGCCCACGATTGCGGTCCGGCGCGCGGGCGCCGGACTGCCCCTTCGTCATCGTCGTCCGCCTTCGGCTCCCTTCCGATTCCCTCGGGCGCATCGAGGTTGCCCGCTGCCACGAAGCCCTGCACGACGGGCTACGCGCGTCTTGGTTTGTCGCGTTGCTAGACCTGTGGTCAGGGCATGAGATCTACAGGGTCGCCAAGCCGCGGCCGCGCGGGCGGCCACGTTTGGCATTGCGTTTTCGGAAAGTGTTGCGGTGTCGCTTCGCGCTGATGGGGACTAGTTTTCTAGTGGTTCCGCAGTCGGGGGGAGGGGCGGTGATGGGCGGCGCGGCAGGCGCTGGCTTGCGCATGCAAACTCTCTCGCGCGCCGCCCATCGGGCGCTTGAGAACTTGTTGGAATCCACGGCATCCGCGCCGATAGAAGGTCTGCGGAAATAGTAAGTCTCGTAAGGCCGCCCGCGCGGCCGGCAGGAGGAGGGCACCGAACCCTCCTCCTGCCCCGTCACGCGCGGCTCATGAACTCAACCGCACGCACTTCAAAAACCACTCAGCAATCACTGCCGATGATAAACCTCGGCCCCTTTCTTCACGAACTCAACCGATTTCTCCTGCATGCCCTTTTGCAAAGCGTCCTTCTCGCTCACGCCTTGCGCCGCGGCGTAATCACGCACATCTTGCGTGATCTTCATGCTGCAGAAATGCGGTCCGCACATCGAGCAGAAGTGCGCCACCTTCATCGAGTCCTTGGGCAGCGTCTCGTCGTGGAACTCCTTTGCCGTGTCCGGATCCAGGCCCAGATTGAACTGGTCGTCCCAACGGAACTCGAAGCGTGCCTTGGACAGTGCGTTGTCGCGGATGGCTGCGCCCGGGTGGCCCTTGGCCAGGTCGGCTGCGTGGGCGGCGATCTTGTACGTGATGATGCCGTCCTTCACGTCCTTCTTGTTCGGCAGGCCCAGGTGTTCCTTGGGGGTCACATAACAGAGCATCGCCGTGCCGTACCAGCCGATCAGCGCGGCGCCGATGCCCGAGGTGATGTGGTCGTAGCCGGGCGCGATGTCGGTGGTCAGCGGGCCCAGCGTGTAGAACGGCGCCTCGTGGCAGTGTTCCAGCTGCAGCTCCATGTTTTCCTTGATCATCTGCATCGGCACGTGGCCGGGGCCTTCGATCATCACCTGCACGTCGTGCTTCCAGGCGACCTGCGTCAGCTCGCCCAGCGTCTTCAGTTCCGCGAACTGGGCTTCGTCGTTGGCGTCGTAGCCCGAGCCCGGGCGCAGGCCGTCGCCCAGCGAGAAGCTGACGTCGTAGGCCTTCATGATTTCGCAGATTTCCTCGAAACGCTCGTACAGGAAGCTCTCCTTGTGGTGCGCCAGGCACCACTTCGCCATGATCGAGCCGCCGCGCGAGACGATGCCGGTCATGCGGTCGGCCGTCATCGGGATGAACGGCAGGCGCACGCCGGCGTGGATCGTGAAGTAGTCCACGCCCTGTTCGGCCTGCTCGATCAGCGTGTCGCGGAAGATCTCCCAGGTCAGTTCCTCGGCCTTGCCGTCCACCTTCTCCAGCGCCTGGTAGATCGGCACCGTGCCGATCGGCACCGGCGAATTGCGGATGATCCATTCACGCGTTTCGTGGATGTGCTTGCCCGTCGACAGGTCCATGACCGTGTCGCCGCCCCAGCGGATCGCCCAGGTCATCTTCTCGACTTCCTCGCCGATGCCCGAACTGACGGCCGAGTTGCCGATGTTGGCGTTGATCTTGACCAGGAAATTGCGGCCGATCGCCATCGGCTCGACTTCCGGGTGGTTGATGTTGGCGGGAATGATGGCGCGGCCGCGCGCGATCTCGTCACGCACGAACTCGGGAGTGATGGCGGCGGGAATCGAAGCGCCGAACGATT
>JBEBOQ010000136.1:0-13184 GCA_040396375.1 Achromobacter xylosoxidans | reverse complement strand
CTGTCCTGCTGCTTGCTGTGGCCGGTTGCTCTAATATGTCAAAACGTGACCGGAATACTGCTATCGGGGCCGGTGTCGGCGCTGTCGGTGGTGCAATCCTGACCGACGGCAGTGCACTGGGAACCGTCGGCGGTGCGGCAATCGGCGGTCTTATCGGCAACCAGGTTAAAAAATAATTTCCGGAGCCGGCGTTCTGCCGGCTCTTTCATTGCTATTACCATTATTTATGACTCTTTATTTATAACTCTTTTTAACTACCCTGCTTTATACCGGTAATGTCCGGTAATTTTCCAGCTGAACAGGACATCCTCGCTGACCTGCCCGCCGCCGATATTATGCATTATCAGCCGGTTTCCGCTGCGCGGGGCTATTTCATCTGTCACAATACCGATATGCGGACGGCCGTTATCCAGCTGCCAGGTCACAATATCACCGGCCACATAATCCGCCGCATTTTGTGTTATCGGTTTGCTTTCCCCTTTCCGGCTGAAAAAGACCATCAGATTAGGTACCCGCCGGTGATCAATGTTGGTATCCGGCCGCGTTTGTCCCCACAATTTACGCCCCGGATAACGGGAAAATGCCGTTTTAATATCTTCATGAACTTCTTTTTGCAAATCGATGCCGATTTTCCGGTAACTGCGGATCACCACATCAGAACATACCCCTTTCCGGGGAGAAACATCCCCGCCCGGATAGCTGATTTTTTCATAAGACGGATCATACAGAACCAGACGATCAAGCTGCTGAGCAGCCTGACTCAGCGAATCCGCACTGTGACCGGCAGGTACTATTCCGGCAAACAGCAAAACAATCCCCGGCCAGGTAATATAACGACGCATTATTCCTCCGCAATGGCTCAGAATATCCCGTCGTTGCTCCAGATATACCGTAATACTCCGGCAGCATCCTGCGGACTGAGCTGTAATATACTCTGATACAACGCTGATTTTATTTCACAGGCCAGTATGGCATCTTTTTCCAGCGTTCCGGCTTCCTCTTTATCCAGTAAATCGCCATAGGTATGGCGTAACCGGAGAAAGACACTGATGTATAATGCGTCAGTTTCTGCCTGAGATAAACCCGGCTCTGTCTTTTTTGCGGGTAAAAACTTAACCGTTGTCCCGTTATCTTGTCCGGCCGGATAAATAAAACCAAAACACAGCCCCCCGGAAGGATCTTTATCCATTGCATTATTAAATAATGCCAAACGATTTTCTGCATATTGCAGAATAATTTCATCCGGTGTTTGTTGCAGTAATACTTCCCGCTCTGTCGTATTACTGAGGTAAACCATGCGGTAAAAATTCTGTAGTTTGAGACCGGATAACAGGTAACTCCGTCCGGATATCTTGTTGTATTCCGTTTCAGCTGTTACGGCTTTCGGTAACAGAGAAAAAAACAGAATAAAAAAGATAAAGAAAGCAGGAAAATACGCTGTAATACGTAACCGGGGTATTGCAGTAAACAGCAAATCAGTCCCCGGCACCGGAGCAGAATTTACGGATACAATACCCGTCTGCATCTGCACTGTCATATCAGCAGATTACCGGGATCATTCCAGTACCAGTTTATCCTGCCCGGCCCGTTCAGCCCAGACATTATATTCTCTGACCAGCGTCATCACTTCATTGTTGGAATCTTTCATTTCCCGCATATGTGCCTGGAGTTTTTTCAGATCACCGGGAAATTCACGCTGAATTTCCTCTGTTTTTTTCCGTAAGCGCTGCATTTCTTTATTTCGTTTTTCCAGTGCGGCCACCAGCATATCCCTGATTTGATTACACTGCGCAATAGCTTCGACTTCAGGAGAAAATTCCGGATACTCCCGCATATCATCATTATCAGTCATAAACGTATTATCCTTGTCTGCAATATCCCGGACATTGATTATAACGTTTTACTGCCGTTATTGTCTCCGCACCTTACCCGCCGGGAAAAATATTACAGTCTGTTTATCCGGCATTATATTTTCACCGGCAGAGATATTCACTGGTTACACATGTGGTAATTAAAAAATATTAATTATGAATATGTATTTATGCGGAATAACTCCGCAAAGGCGGAGTTACCGATATTAAAGATATTAACTCAGGGCATAATCAACCGCTGCAAGCGCATGAATTTCTGTTGTATCAAAGACTGAAATTGCACAATCATTCTGAGAAATCAGCAGCATTATTTCAGTACATCCCAGGATAATACCCTCTGCACCTTCATTTATCATTTTACTGATAATGGTTTTATACTGTTCACGGGACGATTCATTAATAATCCCAGAGACCAGTTCCTGATAGATAACATCATGAACAATTTTTCTGTCTGCCGCATCCGGAATAATAATATCCAGACCAAACTTTTCTGTCAGCCGGCCTTTATAAAAATCCTGTTCCATAGTAAATGCGGTTCCCAGCAAACCAACCTTTTTAATACCGGCCTGCTGAATTTTCATTGCGGTAGCATCTGCAATATGCAGCAGCGGAATCGATATTGTCTGTTCAATTCTGTCTGCCATACGATGCATGGTGTTGGTACAAATAACAATAAAATCCGCACCGGCCAGTTCCAGTTTCCCGGCGGCTTCAGTCATTTTCTCAGCCAGTTCATCCCATTTACCGGCATGCTGCAATGCTTCAATTTCACCGAAATCCATCGTCTGTTCATTAATAATGCGGTAGTAATGCTGAGAGCTTTCCCAGCTCATCCCGCCAATCAAACCAATCATTTTCATGTTGTGTACCCTTTTTATCTGACAGATGATGTGCCGATTTTTTTGTTATTTGCCGGGAAAGCGTACCGCAGATATCAATATTTGTCCTTATTTTTGTTTAAGTTATGGTCAGTGATAATAACGTTTAATGATACAGGTAGTAACCGGAGGGAAACAATATTTCCCGCCGGTACGCATATTCACTGTATTAAAATACTTATTTGGTCCGGTACCAGCCCATTAATGTGATATAGGCGTTGACGACTGAAATTAATGAACCACTGCCTGTATTTCCGGTTGTGCCGGAGATGGTGTGGGTATGTGCGCCAATTACAACAGCATGGTTATGGTTTCCTGCTGAGCTGGTCGCTGAATACGATATTGAACTTTTCTGATCTTGATATGGGCCGCGAATTCCAGACGATGTAACATTATTGTAGTTATGCGTGTGTTCGCCTGTTGTATTAGTCGTCTTCGTCCCGTAATCAAAACTTGACGTAGAGCCGGAGAAACTATGATTATGCGCCGGTAAATTGGCTGCTGTTAATGTAATATTATCACTGCCGCCGCTGCTCAGTATATTGCTGCCACTGCTGTTTGCCAGACGAATGGTTTTATTTTCACCGATATAGGACCAGGTTGTTCCCGGAAATAAGTCATTCGGATTTTTATTTTGTGCAAACCAAATAACGACCCCGACAGGATAAATCGTATCGATATTTACCGCGTTTTTCAGTGCTTCTGTTACTGCATTCTGGCTCATAACCGATGTGGATGAATTACCGGTGTTCTGCACAATGGCTGTCTTATCCACCTTTTTATTCAGATCGGCATTAAGGGCATATTCCCCCGCCGGCTGATAATTCCCTTTCGGCTGATAACGGCCATCACCTTCTGTTTTGGTATAAACATCGGTTTTTAAGGCATAATTCCCGGCTGGGGCGTAATTGCCTTTCGGCTGAAAAGCAGTATCCGATTCTGCTTTGGAATAACTGTAACCTTCCGGCAGGTAATTTCCCGCAGGCTGGAATTTCTGATCACATTCCCCTTTACTGTAAGCGCCCGTCTCTCCGGCGGTTATATCCGCTTTCAGTTCTGCCCATGCTGTTCCGGCAGCCGGTTCAGTGGTGTTATTTTCAATCTTTGACTGCCAGGTTTTATTTTTGTGATACACCGTACTGCGGACAGCGTACGGTTTACCGGCTTCCTGCCAGACCGGGACACCGAAGGACTGCATTTCACCGACCGCTTCCGTAATATCGTGAAACAGGCTGTTCATCTTCTCGCGTTCGATATCCTTGGCAGCAGGATCCGTTGCCTGGTCGCGCTCGTAGTCATACCCGTAGCCCTGGGTATAGGAAACCGCGCCGTCAGCCCGGATGTCATCAGGAATAGCAGTGCGGTCCCCTTGTGTTGCAAAGGGGACTTTAAATAATTTAGTCATACGTTTTATGCTCCGAAGTTACTGCTCAGGAAGTTTTTCCGGTGTTCACCGTGACCAAAGGCTTTTTTGGTCACAATCCGGTATTTGACGCCGACGCCGGACGGACGCGGCATAAGATCGAAATTTTCCAGCAGAACGCGCAGGCGCTCGTCAGGATTAAAATTAAATACATAATACAGATACGTCATATCCAGCGGATCGAGCACAAATACCCTGCTGTCTTTATTGCCGAAGAACCGCTCAAGGAATTCATTGATATTGCTGACTGTCGGGCTTTGCGTCAGATTGAAGTAACGCATGCGGATGATCAGGCGCTTTTGTTCCGGTGTCAGAGACAGCGTGTAGTCCGCATTTCGCCGGAAGTTTGCGCTGAAATTGGCTTTTTTCTTTCCGAACCCGGTACCGATCTTTTCTTTATCACTTGGCGGGATATCCACACCAAGCGGGACATCCAGTATCCGCGCCCAGATACCAAGACCAAAATCGGTGGCGGTATCGATATTAAACACATCGTTGTACCAGTTTTGCCAGAAGCTGACGGTCGCCCGATCAAACCAGTCCGATTTATATTGTGCCAGCGCTTTCAGATTTTCCGCGTCTTCATACTGCCATAACAGTGCCCGCAGCAGATCTGAATGAAATGAAAACGACTGAATGGAGTGTGTCATACAAACACCACCTGAACCGCGCTGCGGTTAATTCTGGCGACTTCCGTCAGTTTTACCGGATAAATATCCGGAGACCAGTGTGTGCCGTCTGCGGATAATTCAACGCGGGTGATAAACAAGCGCGGCTCTGCGGTGTTAATCCCTGCAGAGATTTCAAACGGCGACACTTCCCGTCCGGCCACCAGCCCGCCATCCCCTTCGATATCACCGTTTGCCCATGATTCCACTGCCGCCGGGATAATCGCCTGCGCATCCAGCGCCGTTTTTTTGACCGTCACACGACAGAACAATACAACCTCTTTTGCCCGATCAAATTTTACCGTGTACGTCTGCCCGCTGACCGGCTCCGTCACCTCAACCTCCTCACTGCCGTTATAAGCAGCACCGATAGTTTTGGTCCGCAGCAGTGCGGCGGCAATTTCCTGACTTTCCCCGCCCTCGACGCAGATATATACACTGTGCGGTACAAGCGTGATACCGTCTGCTTCCATCGGGACATTGGTGTAGTTTTCCCGGTAGGCCAGAGAGCGGACACCCTCCAGTTCATACAATGCGGAGGTCATAGCCTCACCCACACTGACCGTGTTTTTTGCCAGCGTCAGTTTACGGCGGCGGCGGGACTGTAAATCAGATTCCGCATTCCGCCCGGTAACAGCACCGGTGGGGTTAGTGACGGTTTCCCACCCGAGAACAGAGCTGGCCACCGTCATCAGTTGCCCGGCCGGGCACTCAACGGGACCGGTATCAACCGCACGCATATCACCGCTGATAGTGCCATTTTTACCGATAATCAGTACTTTTGTCGTGGCAAAGGTGTCACCGGCCAGTGTTTCAGCCAGAGATCCTTTCGGGATAATCGTGCCCGGCACACCACCGAACTGTACCTGCGTCAGGATCGATCGGGTGGCATCCCGGCGCTGACCGCCCATCAGAGCCCAGATAGCATCCAGAAATACGCCTCCTGCAAGATCCGGGTTTATCTGATTCGCCAGTTCCGCGTTATTACGCACAACAGCATCACGATTCTCCGTCTCCATCGTGATCATCACCCCCTGCGGGGTTTCCGGCGAAATATCCAGATCCTGACCAAACACCGCCTTAAACTCATTTTCAACAGCTGTGCGCTGCTCAGCAGTATCCGGAATAATCACACCGGATGAGGTAATATAGTTATATTCAGCCATTTAACCTGATACTCCCGTATTCAGTTTGTAAAACAGCGGTATAGCTCAGATTGTTATCTTTCAGCGTGGCTGTGAATGAAATCACTTCTGTGACCTGCGGGATCTCCCCTATCCGTTCACGGAATGCCGTTTCAAACACCGGCAGATCCGCCTGCCGTCCGAACGTGGTTTTCCAATACGGAATACCCTTGTCCTGCTTATGCAGCATTTCGCCGCGCAATGCTTTGATATACTGAGCACAGCTGTTTTTTACTGCCTGTTCATCGCGGGCGATGGCGAGATTACCGTCTCCCCCGGTGAACAGATCATTATTTTCACTGACATCAAATGTCATCATACCGGTTCTCCTGAATCCTCATTTCCGCGCTGAATGCCGCTGTGCTTGTGAGTTGAGCCGATATCTTTGCCGTTATGTTTCAGGGTGCCCCCCGACGCATTGCTGTCACCATTCACGGCATGATTTCCGTTAATGGTCACATTTCCGGTATAAATGGTTTCCGGTGCATTAACCTCAAACAACGGCGTATCCAGTACGGCTTTATCGCCGTGCAGCGATAAGCACACCGAGCCATCAGCAGACTGCACTACCAGCGCATCCGTATTTTTGCCGTCGATTACCCAGCCTTTGAGCGTATCAGGGAAAAACATGGCATCACTGAACGTGTGCAGCCGTGCGGTATTCGGTTCATCCTCCAGCCCGCCGCGCTGGAAGACCAGACTGATATCCCGGTCATTGGCTTTCAGCCAGCCAAAGTCCCCGGGTTTTACCGGCATGCGGATAAAAAAACCACCGCCGCCGAAACGGAACACCGGTATATTCGCCAGCACGCCGCGTGCGACTTTCCTGCCGCCGGTTGTCACCATCATCACCAGCGGTTTGATCACCGCCCGGTTGCTGGTGTCGTCATAACTGACTACCGTTGCGGGCAGCATATCGTCAATATTCATCAGCAGATTACGGAACGCAGCCGCAAACTGTCCGGCCAGACTGCCGTCACTGGCCATATCACTATTAGGTTTATTCATTGTTTTACCCGTGTCAGGCCCGTTTGCAGGTTGCCGTGTAGAAGAATGCATCTTCATGTGAGGCGATATCGAATTTCAGTTGCTCGATGATGTAATCCCCGTTCAGCGACGGGTTGAATTTGCTGTCCAGCCGCAGCATACCGCCGAGACAGGATTCACCGTCGATCAGATAAGAGACTTCCAGCCCCTTTTCTGTTGCTTTCGGGATCCCGATCATGCCGGTTTTCTGACTCAGAATCCGCAGCCTGCCGGACAGCGCTTTATCTCTGTCTTTCACATACAGCACATCGTCGTCTATAAACGCTTTCACATTCCCGGCATCCTGTAAGCGCTCAATCTGCTTCAGTGCGGGACCGCAGAAATACCAGTTAGCGACATTTTTATCTGTCGCCTGAAAATCCAGTGAAACACGACAATCTTTTGCGATTTTTGCTGCGATCTCACTCATTTTTGACATTGCCTGCCCTCCGGAGGTGACAATATCGCGCGTACCGGCATTACCGGTTTTGGCTTTCAGCGTCAGTGTTACATCCGGTGGTGATGCGATTTCAGCACTGACTATATCGCCGGTAAAAATCCGGAATACACCGGTGCTGCGCCGCCCGGCTTCCAGGATAATCCGGTGGGGTGTTTTACTCTCCGCAAAAGGACTGGTTTCCGTCAGCAGCATATTTCGGGTTTGTGTATTCAGACCATCAATACGGAGCGAACAATCATTCTGTAACGGATTAGCATATTTCGTGCCCGAGGCATGCATTCGCATACCTTCATACCATTGCAGACGGCCGTTAACTTCAACAGCACAGCGGATCCTGCGTAAATCAATCATCATCCCCCCGCCAGACCAGTGTCTGTGTTTTTCCGAACTGTTCCCACCAGGGCAGCGCATCTCCGCCGGTCAGTAACGTAAAATTACCGCCGGACGTGAGATAGCGGTACGGGATCAGCGGTTGTTCCGGAAGCATCCGCATTCCCTGAACGACAATCTCATCGTCGCAGCGGATGTCACAACACATTACCCCGTGCGCGGTTTTGATGGTCAGTTCCCATTCCTGTTCACTCAGCGTGACCCGCAGGCGCTGATTCGGCACGGTATTCAGTGGTATAATCTTCATTTGCCCCCCTGGTTACCGGCAGCACCGCTGACCGATTTCACGGTTGCAGATCCTTTTTTTACCGGAGCCGGTTCTGCCGTCTGAGCCTGTACTTTGCCGCAGTTCATCGTGCTGCTCTGTTTTTTCTTCACCACTTTACGCGGCGGTAATTCGCCGTATTCCGGCTCGATCACCCGCCACTCCGTTAATGTCAGCGAGAGCCTGAGCCCATCGGTCATTTCCGGTGTTTCATCATGATTAAAACCGGTGATCAGCATCGGCCCGTAGGCTCTGACCCGGGTTTGGATACACACCAGTTTGTGGCCGTCATACGCCTGCTGTATTGCCTTAAACTCATCTTCCGTTTCACCGGCGATCATTAAATCCATACTGATAGTCACCGCATTAACCACAACATGGTCACTGCGTGTTTCACCGGACTCCACCTGAAATGACGTGGCTTTGTGGCTGTCAGAAATCGTCAGCTTCACCGGGCTTGCTGAATCAAACAGCGTGACAAATGAATTCACATCAAAGATTTTGACTTCTGTTATCATTTCTCCATCCCCGAGTTATATTCATGCCCCATATTTTCAATATGCTGCCGCAGCACCTCAACGATATCCGCCGCTATGGTCTGCGGATCACCGTCTTTGGCAACAATACGGAGTTCACCGATTGAGACATTACTTTCATTGCTGACAGCGGACTGATTACTGATCGTCCCGCTGGTCAGGGATGCCATCGGACTGGCCGCCAGCGTGGTGACATGGCCGGTGATTTGCCCGGCAAGTTGCAGCGTTTCCTCATCACTGAGTGCCGTTATTTCCGGGAAACGGTATTCAAGCGTGCCTTTCGTACTGATTGTGCGGTTAATTTTCTGCTCAATTTCAGCCGAATCGTCCATACCGACCCAACCTTTTACCGTGCTCCAGCCCTCTTTAATCAGATCCAGACCTTTGTTGATCCAGCCGAGGATCTTTTCAACTTCCTTCCACAACCACTTAAATATGCCAACGACGTTATCTGACACGGTATTAAAGACCGCTTCAAACTCCGTTCCCCAGGCCATCACCTCTTTAATACCTTTCGTCAGCCAGCCAATAAATTCATTCAGGGATGTGCTCATCGTGTTGTATGCCGCAACGACAATATCCGCCACAACGCCAATCACCGACATAATGAAATCAAACAGGACACCAAACGCCTCCCACACCGTGAGAATGACTGCTTTCAGTCCCGGATAGCTGTCGAGTATCCGTCCGATCATCGAGTCATTGCCGTCGATGAAATTCATGATATCGTCATAGACCAGTGCAAAAACCGCCGCCAGCAGGAGAATACCCGCCACCACCGCCATAACCGGCAGCATGGCGGTCCATGTACTGATCTGTGCCAGTTTCATAGCGTGAACATATTTGCCGGTCACTGCGGCCGCAACTGCGATAAAAAATCCGGTCACAAAATTTTTGTTTTCTTTGGCGAAAACAACGATTTTTTCCAGCCAGTCCAGTCCCTGAGCCAGCACCGGGATCAGCATGCCCATCAGGCTGTTTTTCAGAAGACCGGAGGATTGCTCCAGGCTCAGCATGGCTTTATTGAAACTGATGGATTGCTCAATACTCTCGCGGGTGATGCCGCCATAGTCTTTCTGCGTTTCCATCATCCGGGATAATTCTTCCCGCCCCTTCATCAGCAACTCAACAGTGCTGTCATTCGTAACACCCAGTCCGCCGAGTGTCTTTTTTGCCTCACCGAATGACATGCCCTGCACTTTATCTGCAGTCTGTAATACTTTCTCCATCGAATCCCCGGCAAAACCGAATGATTTTGCCATCGCGGATAAATCAGCCTGTGCTGCGCTGCGTGTTCCGCCGAGTGCGGAAACCGCCTCGGAAAAAGCATCCACATCCTGTGTGGTGATACTGATTTCCCGGCCTAATTTATCAATGGATTCAATTTCAGCGGCACGGGCTGTCGCATCACTGATAAGTCCGGTGATCGTCGTTGAAATACCGGCAAAATTAAGGGATTTTTCCGCCAGTGCCGCGACTTTATCAAATGCGGCCTGCCAGGCAGCACCGGTATCACCGAGTGCTTCCTGCACTTTTTTCTGAACATCAATTTCTGCTGCCGCAGCCGCGTTTCCTGCGTTCCGGGTCTCTGAGATGCTGTTTTGCAGATCATCATGCTCCTGCTTCAGCGTCCTGAATGCCTCATCAGTCTCCCCGCCGGCATACTGTATCAGCGAGGCCACCATGGCACTCAGTTGTGTGCTCATCCCGCGGGTCTGCCCTGTGACTTCTTCGGCATTACTCTCAAATTCAATCAGGTGACGGCCGCTTATATTTTCCTCCTGCGACCGCATCTCTTTCAGCAGGCTGCCGAACGACAGCGTATTTTGCTGTGCGTTTTTAATATCATCAAAGATGTCATCCGCGGAACGCCGGAGATTATCAAGCGCGTCGTTTGTCTGACTGACATCAGATTCAATTAACTGAAAAACGGTTTCCGTCAGCGACATTATCTATCCTTTAAAGCGGCCAGCGCTTCGTTATATCTGTTGGTAATGGCGATTTCCCACAGATCCAGTGCCTCCTCCAGATCTACTGAGGTTTTGAGTTCGCTGAGGGTGGCGAGTTTTTCGCTGATGATGACTGCAAAGAAGCCATCAGCGTTTTTATAACTGACGGGAGTGAAATGCCTGCCCTGCTGAGCAGGGAGGGGAGGAAATTTCGGTTCCCGTCTTTGCCGAAAAAACTGGTGTTGTACTTCAGCATTTCCAGTTCAAGCCGGATCAGTGATTCCCCGTCCGGCACATGGTTATCAATCAGTGTCTGTGTTTTCAGCGGGATCTCTTCACCGCTGACCTGCACACACACATACGCCATCATTTTCAGCATCGCGTCCTTACTGACTTCGTAGTCACCGATTTTCGGTGCATTAGACAGCGGATATTTGGCGAGAATTTCCCGCCCGGTTATCGCCGGTAACCGGCTGATGATAAAGGTTTTCTCAACACCGTCGGCATCTTTTACCGCCACTTCTTTCGGTTTGATCAGCATATTTTTATTCCGTAAAAAAGCGGGCCGCAGCCCGCCTGTGATTAACGATTACGAGTAAAATCAAAGTCCTGGAATACAAACGTATATTGTTTGGATTTCAGACGGCCCGCGCCGGCCACTGAATTTCCGCGGCTGCCGCTGGTAATACGGCCGTTACGTGCTGTGGTGGTCGCACCACTGCCGTAAGAGGCAACCATCGTGATAACATCCCCTGCGGCGCGGCGGCCTCTTTTCGCCGTGTTGGCATCCAGCAGGATAGCCAGATTCTGATCTTCCTCACTGCCGGCCGGGACATTGATAGTCACCGTCTGCGGAGCCGGTGCTGACCAGCTCAGCAGGTTACCGTTGATATCCACACCCGTTTTGACAATCTCTGTCGCCGGAAAATCCAGCGGGTCCGCATCATCCGCAAAGGCGGTGATAAGAATACCGGACGGAAAAGTTTTGCTGGCTTTCACCACCAGTGCGAGACCGGTTGCTGATACTTCAATCATATTTTTCTTCCTTACTTACACTAAGTTATGTGAGCCTTCGACTTTACGGACCCAGTCACCTTTGCCGTAAATCAGCACATATTTCATGACATACTCCGGCAGACCACTTTTGCCGGTGTTTTCGGTGATTTTCGCGTCATACCAGTAGCCTTTGTCCTGCACATCGTGCCAGGCCAGGTCATCGCCGGAGGCATCTGCCACTGCGATTTTCTGTACTTCTGTCAGGTTTTTACCGGCGAGAATAGTGCCGTTATCGATGGCTTTGGTAACGGCACCGGCGATCACCATCAGCGCCTGCGCTTCACCGTCTTTGTTGGCCGGAACCCCGCGGGTCGCCAGCAACAGGCTGAACCACTGCTGCGCGATATATGCTTTCAGCCACTGTTCGTTTGCATGGACACTCATATCCAGCGGATCAGACACACCACCGCACAGGAAACCGCGCTGGTAGAAACGAATTTGTGAACCAGCCACAGCGGTTTCGCCGTAATAATTCACACGCAGCTTATCGAAACGATCCGCGTCCGCATCTTTGGTCACCTGTGCAGGGAAAGTTACCCCCAGCTGACGGAACATGTAGTTAGTCGCGGCATTCGTGCGGTCATAATCAGTTGCCGCCATCACCGCCATCGGCAGTGCCTGGATAAAGTAACCGTTATCCGTTTTCAGATTCAGGCCGACAGACGCCGTACCCGCCAGAGCGGCACTTAACTCTCCGGCCTCTGCGGCAGTCACACTGAGATGAAGCTGATATTTCACATTTTCACCGGCAACATACTGTGCCAGCGGTACTGCCTGCTCTGCCGCCAGTTCTGAGAGGAACGTCGCGCTGCCGAATGAGTCAGATACCTGCTCTGCCGCCATAAAGGCTTCCAGCGGCGTTTGTGCCGGGTGACCCTCAGATGACAGGCCGGACGATAGCCCCAGGGCCTCCGCCAGGGCGGAATACGCCACACCGGCAGAGACACTTTCCTGAACTCCTCCGTTCAGTTCGAATGCACTGCTCTGTGCATTAAACGTGAGATAGCTGCCCGCAAACTGCGGTTCACTTTCAGCATTCAGTTTTGCCTGGATCAGAGAAGCGATGTCGGCATACGATTTGGCCGCAGATAAATCCAGATCCTGATAGTTTTTGGTAACCCGGCCGATAGATACGGACAGCGTGCCGTCAGTAATTGCCGCCAAATCTTCCAGCGCAGCCGCTTTGACACCAAACAAAGCCGGAGTGCGCCCGACGGGTGCGTATGAGGCAATTTGCAGCTCTTTCGGTTTACTGACCGGTGCCGGGCTGACATAACTGAAGTACTGACGGGCAAACTGTGCTTCCGGCGAATCCGCCCCCAGTAATTCATCAACCTGACCCGGTGCAAATTCCAGTACATGACCGGCCGGAATTTTAGGATCTGCGGAAAATAACCGTGCGGTCAGCTTACGCTCAGGCACAGCAGAAGCGCCGATGACCGCAGAGGCGATATCGACATAGCGTGTTTGTTTAATTG
>JBEBOQ010000135.1:0-13214 GCA_040396375.1 Achromobacter xylosoxidans | reverse complement strand
AAAGGAAACACTATGGGTCTGCTCAATTTCATCAAGGACGTTGGAGAAAAGCTCTTCGGCGCCAGCGAGGCCAAGGCCGCGACGGCGGACGAATTGAAGAAAGAGCTGGATAAGCACGGCCTGAATGCCGACGGCCTGCAGATCTCGGTCGACGGCGACAAGGTCACGGTGGCGGGCGAGGCCCTCAGTACGGAAGCCGCGGAGAAGATCACTCTGGCGCTGGGCAACACCGTGGGCGTGGCCCAGGTGGACAATCAATTGAAGGTGAAACAGGCTACGCCGGAAGCCAAGATGTACACGGTGCAGAAGGGCGACAACCTCTGGAAGATTGCCGAAGCGCAATACGGCAAGGGCCAGGGCGCCAAGAACACCCTGATCTTCGAAGCCAACAAGCCCATGCTGACCAGCCCCGACAAGATCTATCCGGGCCAGGTGCTGCGCATCCCGCCCCTGTCGTAAACCATGCGAACCGGCCCTCGCGGGCCAGTATCGCGGCGCAGAACCCCCTGCCTGCCGCGATGATTTGGCCAGGCGCAATGCCTGGCCATTTTTTTGGCGGAGATCCCGGAGCAAGGGCCGGCGGCCATCGACAGGCCCACGGGACGGGTCCGGCCGTGCCGCCCCCTTGCCGCGCCGCTCAGCCCTTCATGAAGCGGCCCATGCCCTTCATGCCGCCCATGGCGCGCATCATCTTGGCCATGCCGCCCTTTTTCATCTGCTTCATCATGCCCTGCATCTGCTCGAACTGAGCCAGAAGGCGGTTGACCTCTTGCACCGGCACGCCCGAACCTGCGGCGATGCGGCGCTTGCGCGAGGCCTTGATGAGCTCGGGCTTGGCGCGTTCAGCCGCGGTCATGGAATTGAGGATGCCTTCGGTGCGGCGCAGTTGCTTTTCAGCCTGGCCGCCCTGCAGTTGGCCGGCGGCCTGCTGGAACTGGGCGGGCAGCTTTTCAAGCAGCGAACCCATGTCGCCCAGCTTTTTCACCTGGCCGAGCTGGTCGCGGAAGTCGTTCAGGTCGAACTTGTTGCCCGACTTGATCTTGGCCGCCAGCTTTTGGGCTTCGGCGATGTCGATGTTCTTTTGCGCCTGCTCGACCAGGGAGACGATGTCGCCCATGCCCAGCACGCGTTGCGCCATGCGCTCGGGGTAGAAAGGCTCCAGGCCGTCGAGCTTTTCCGAGACGCCGACGAACTTCAGCGGCTTGCCGGTGACATGACGCACCGACAGGGCCGCGCCGCCGCGGGCGTCGCCGTCCAGCTTGGTCAGCACCACGCCGGTCAGGGGCAGCGCTTCGGCGAAGGCGCGCGCGGTGTTGACCGCGTCCTGGCCCTGCATGGCATCGACCACGAACAGCGTTTCCACCGGCTTGACCAGGTCATGCAGCGCGCGGATTTCGCGCATCATGGCCTCGTCGATGCCCAGGCGGCCGGCCGTGTCCAGGATCAGCACGTCGTAGTGGTGGCGGCGGGCATGGTCGACCGCGTTGCGGGCGATGTCCTCGGGCTTCTGGCTGGGGTCGCTCGGCAGGAAATCGACGCCGACCTGCGCCGCCACGCTCTTCAGCTGGTCGATGGCGGCCGGGCGGTAGACGTCGGCGGACACCACCAGCACCTTCTTCTTGCCGGTCTTGCGGCCGTGCTGGGTGTGCTGGCCTTCGCTCAGCCAGCGGGCCAGCTTGCCGGTGGTGGTGGTCTTGCCCGCGCCCTGCAGGCCGGCCATCAGGATGACGGCGGGCGGCTGCACCGCCAGCGACAGTTCGCCGGAATCGGCGCCCAGGTCGCCGCCCATGAGGGCGGTCAGTTCCTTGTGGACCACGCCCACCAGGGCCTGGCCGGGGCTGAGGCTGCTGGCGACTTCTTCGCCCAGCGCCTTTTCCTTGACCCGGGCGACGAAGTCGCGCACCACGGGCAGCGCCACGTCGGCTTCCAGCAGGGCCATGCGCACTTCGCGCAGCATTTCCTGGGTGTTGGCCTCGGTCAGGCGGGCTTCGCCGCGCAGCGTCTTGACGACGCGCGACAGGCGTTGAGTTAGGTTATCGAGCATGAGAGGCGTTTCCGCTTAAACTAGTTGATTGAACGGTGGCCGCAGGCGCGGATTCTGCGCTTTCGGGTGGTATGCACCCCAAGGCCCCATCCAGACAACGGTTTCTATGTCACTAGGCATTGTATTTCACACAGCGGCTGCCTTGGCGTACGCAGTGCTGGGAGGATCCCTTTGGGTCCGCCTGGCCGGCGCCGGGGAAGTGGAGCACACGGGCAAAATCGCCCGTTTGTGCCTGCTGGGCGCCCTGGTTCTTCATGGAATCGGGCTGCAACAATCCATGCTGGGGACCCAGCACCTGTTCATAGGGTGGGCACTTGCCCTGTCCGCCGCCATCTGGCTGGGCATGGTGGTGTTCTGGCTGGAAAGCCTGCTGGTGCGCATAGACGGCCTGCAACTGCTGCTGCTGCCCGCCGCCACCCTCGCCAGCGGCCTGGCCGCCCTGTTCCCGCAGGGGCAGTTCGTGCCCCATGCCAACGATTCCTGGCTGCGCGTCCATCTGCTGATCGCCCTGGCGGCCTATGGCCTGATCACCATCGCCGCGCTGCACGCCATGATGATGGCGCTGCTGGACCGCCACCTGCACCGCCCGCTGGACGCCCCCGCCGAACGCAGCATCATCGGCCGCGTGCTGGACTCCCAGCCGCCGCTGCTGGTGCAGGAACAGCTGCTGTTCCGCATCATCTGGATCGGCTTCGTGGTGCTGACCCTGGCCGTCGGCTCGGGCTCCATCGCCTCCATGAAGCTCACCGGCCAGATCCTGCCGTTCGACCACAAGACCGTCTTCACCCTGCTGTCCTGGTTCACCTTCGGCGTGCTGCTGGCCGGGCGCCACATCTGGGGCTGGCGCGGCCGCGTCGCCCTGCGCTGGACCCTGACCGGGTTCGGTTTCCTGATCCTGGCCTACACCGGCAGCCGGTTCGTGCTGGAAGTCATTCTGCATCGAGGCTGACGTGGGCAAGCTGCTGTTCTGGATCGTCATCGTCATCGGCGTGCTGTTCGTGGCGCGCATCGCCGGCCGCATGGCCGCGGCCCGCCAGGCCCCCTCGGCCGGCGCCAAGCCCCGCGGCACGGCCAACCCGCCCGCCGCCGGCGCCCCCGAGGCCATGGTGCGCTGCGCCCACTGCGGCATCCACCTGCCACGCTCCGAAGCCCTGCTGCAAGGCGGCCGGACCTGGTGCAGCCAGGAACACGCCCGGCTGGGGCCGGCGGCCAAATAAAGGCTGGCCTGAACGGCTGGCCGGTCCGGATTCGCCGGCCAGCCAGCCCGCCATTCCGCCAGCCGGCCCAGCCCGCTAGCTAGCCCGCCAGGAGAGGCTCGCCCATCACAGGACGCACGACAGCACCGCCCCCGGTGGGCCCCGCCCTCATTCGCTCCCTTTTTACACGCACGGCATAATGCATGTTGGATACCAACCTGCTTTCCTCCCATGCCCCTGCTTCTGGATCGACATGGCTGGCTGGCGCCGGCCCCGGGCGTTTCCCGACTGCCCTCCCCCAATTGCGACGCGCGTCCCCACGGCGCCCAGGTGTCGCTGCTGGTCCTGCACAACATCAGCCTGCCGCCCGGCCAATTCGGCGGCTCCGAGGTCGCCGGCCTGTTCCTGAACACGCTGGACTACGGCTCGCACCCCTGGCTGGAACGCCTGCGCGGCCTGAGGGTGTCGGCCCATTTCTTCGTCCGCCGCGACGGCCGCATCGTGCAGTTCGTCTCCACCGATGCGCGCGCCTGGCATGCCGGGGTGTCGCGCTTCGCTGGCCGCGAGCGCTGCAACGACTTCTCCATCGGCATCGAGCTGGAAGGCACCGATACCCTGCCCTACACTGACGAGCAATATCTGGCGCTGCGCCGGCTGACGCCGGTGCTGCGCGCGCGTTACCCCCTGGCGGCCGCCTGGGGCCATGAACACATCGCCCCCGGCCGCAAGACCGACCCGGGGCCCGCTTTCAACTGGACGCGCTTCGGGCGCGACAGCGGCTTTGCGCGGCGGCAATTGCCGCCCGCCTGACCTTACAAGGACCGGTTATGTTGAAGATCTGGGGACGGCTGACGTCCGTCAATGTGCAGAAGGTGATGCTGGCCGTGCGCGAACTGGCGCTGCCGCACACCTTCATCGAGGCCGGCGGCCCGTTCGGCGTGGTCGACACGCCCGAGTACGCCAAAATCAATCCCAACCGCACCGTGCCCGCCATCGACGACGGCGGTTTCGTGCTGTGGGAATCGAACGCCATCGTGCGCTACCTGGCCTCGCGCTACGGCGCCGGCACGTTGTGGCCCGAGGACGCCTGCATGCGCGCGGACTCCGACCGTTGGATGGACTGGCAGACCACCGAATGGCAGGGCGCCATGGGCCCGGCGTTCCTGGGCCTGATCCGCACGCCCGAAGACAAGCGCGACCGCGCCGCGATCGACCTGTCGGTCAAGCGCAGCAATGCGCGCGCGCAGATCCTGGAGCAGGCGCTGCAAGGCCGCGAGTTCATCGCCGGCCGCCAACTGACCATCGGCGATATCGCCCTGGTCTGTTCGGCGCACCGCTGGCTGGCGCTGCCGATCGAACGCCCGGACACGCCCGCGCTATCGGCCTGGTACCGCCGCGTGATGATGCGCCCCGCGCCGCAGGGCGTATTGACGCTGCCGCTGGAATAAGCGGCACGCACAAACCAGCGCATGGACGCGGCGCTCAGCCGCGTGCCACCTTCCAGCCCAGTTCCGCCGAGATATCCGCCGCCGCGCCTTGCACGACGGCGACCATTTCCTGCATGCGCTCCAGCGACATGTACGGCACCGTGCTGGACACGCTGATCGCGGCGACGATGCCGCTGGAGGCATCGCGCACCGGCGCCGCCACGCAGCGGATCGACGGCTCGTTGTCTTCCAGGTCGAAGGCATAGCCGTTGGCGGCGTAGTCGCGCATGCGGTCGCGGAAGGCCTCCCAGGTCTGGCGGCCGCCGGGCGCGCGCGACGACACCGGCGCGCCGACGCGATGCAGCGCCTTCCATTGCGGTTCGTCGGCATCCAGCAGAAGCGCCTTGCCGACGCCGGTGGCGGCCAAGGGCATGCGGTGGCCGACGCGCGAACGCATCTCCAGCCCCTTCTTGCCGGGGATCTTTTCCAGATACAGCACTTCGTCGTTGTCGCGCACCGCCAGGTGAATGGTGTCGCCGGTGTCGGCCGCGAGGCTATCGAGATACGGCCGCGCCAGCGTCGCCATGGGGAAGGCTTCGCGCGCCTGGAAACCGAGTTCGATCAGCTTCGGCCCCAGCACGTAGCCGACGCCAGGCAGCGAGCGCAGGTAGCGCTCCTGCACCAGGCAGCTGGCGAGCCGGTGCGTGGTGCTGCGCGCCACGCCGATGTGGGCGCAGATGTCCTTGAGGTCGCGCGCGCCCGCCGCAACGGCCTGGATCACACCCAGTCCGCGCATCAGGGTCTGCGTGCCGGCGGGCGCCGCGGCGTCGGGATCGTAGGCGGGGGAGACGGTCGAAGAATCGGGCATGGACAAGGCTGGCGCTGGGAGTCGGATATGGGGAGCGGGAATCGAAGCGAATTCCCTATATATGGGATTTAATTCTATATTTTGAGATTTTTCAAGCGCTGATCTAGAATTTTTCCCAGCCCGACTGACGCCGCTCCGGCGCCATCGCGGGCTTGACGACAACAAGGCCGGCCAGGTCCTGCAAGCCCGCGAATGACGCGCCCTTTGCGCGCCCTCGCCCGCAGCGCGCCGCCGCCCCGAGACGAGACAGATTCTGATGACAACCGGATCGCCTGCCCGCGCGGCCCTCATAGCGCTGGACTGGGGCACCTCTTCGTTGCGCGCCTACCGCCTGGATGGCGCCGGCCGCACGCTCGATACCCGCCACCTGCCGTGGGGCATCATGCGCCTGCCGCAACCCTTGCAGGACGGCGCCGCCACCCCGAGCGGCCAATCGGGTTTCGAACTGGCGTTCGAGCAGGCCTGCGGCGACTGGCTGCGGGCCGAACCGCAGCTGCCGGTGATCGCCTGCGGCATGGTCGGCAGCGCGCAGGGCTGGCAAGAAGCCGCCTACCTCGACGTGCCGGTCGACCTGGCACGCATCGGCACCCTGCTGACGCGCGTCGAGCGCAACGGCGCCACGCCGGTGCACATCGTGCCCGGCCTGATCCAGCGCCACGGCCTGCCCAACGTGATGCGCGGCGAAGAAACGCAGGTCTTCGGCGTGCTGTTCGACCAGGCCGGCGACCCCGCCGACAGCGTGCTGATCGGCCTGCCCGGCACCCATTCGAAATGGGTCAACGCGCGCCGCGGCCAGGTCACCCACTTCGATACCTTCATGACCGGCGAGGTCTATGCCGCGCTGCGCGGCCACACCATCCTGGGCCGCACCATGGCCGACGCCGCCAGCGCCGACATGGCCGCCTTCGAGCGCGGCCTGAAAGTGGCCGGCGCGCCCGCCGGCCGCGCCGGCGTGCTGTCCACCATCTTCAGCACCCGCGCGCTCGGCCTGACCGGCGAACTCGCGCCCGAATCGCAGGCCGACTACCTGTCCGGCCTGCTCATCGGCCATGAGATCGCGGCGCTGGCCGACATGCTGCGGCAGCAGGGCGAACTGCCCCGCATCGTGCTTTGCGGCGACGCCGCGCTGTGCCAGCGCTACATCCAGGCCATGCAGCACTACGGCCTGGGCACGCCCGAGCAGGCGCAGAACGCCACCGAGCGCGGCCTCTGGCACCTGGCCGTCTGCGCCGGGCTGGTCGCCCCTTCCACCACGGCTTAGGAATCGAACATGAACCACCCCGGCCTCCAAACCGCCATGGCCCACTGCGGCCTGATCGCCATCCTGCGCGGCATCACGCCCGCCGAGGCCGAATCCATCGGCCTGGAGCTTTACGCGGCCGGCTTTCGCCTGATCGAAGTGCCGCTGAACTCGCCCGACCCGCTGGACAGCATCCGCGCCATGCGCGCGGCCCTGCCCACGGACTGCCTGATCGGCGCGGGCACCGTGCTGGACCCCGACGATTGCGCCCGCGTCCAGCAGGCCGGCGGCGAACTCATCGTCATGCCCCACAGCGATGCCGCGGTGATCCGCCGCGCCAAGCAGTTGGGCATGGCGTCCTGCCCCGGCGTCGCCACCCCGACCGAGGCCTTCGCGGCACTGGCCGCTGGCGCCGACGTGCTGAAGATGTTCCCGGCCGAGCAGCTCGGCCCCGCCGTGCTCAAGGCCTGGCGCGCCGTCATGCGCCCGCCCATCGCGCTGGCTCCCGTGGGCGGCATTACGCCCGACAACATCGCCATTTACGCCCAGGCGGGCGCCAGCGGCTTCGGCCTGGGCTCCGCCTTGTACAAACCCGGCCTGTCGGCCGCCGAAGTCGGCCAGAACGCGCGCGCATTCATCGCGGCCTGGCAACGCGCCTATCCCGCCCAGGAGACCCAAGCATGAAGATCACCAAGCTCACCACCTACATCGTGCCGCCGCGGTGGTGCTTCCTGAAGATTGAAACGGACGCCGGCATCGTCGGTTGGGGGGAACCCGTCGTCGAAGGCCGCGCCCACTCGGTCGCCGCCGCGGTTGAAGAACTGTCCGACTACCTGATCGGCAAAGACCCGCGCAACATCGAAGACCACTGGACGGTGCTGTACCGCGGCGGCTTCTACCGCGGCGGCGCCATCCACATGAGCGCGCTGGCCGGCATCGACCAGGCGCTGTGGGACATCAAGGGCAAGGACCTGGGCGTGCCGGTGTCGCAACTGCTGGGCGGCAACGTGCGCGACCGCATCCGCGTGTACTCGTGGATCGGCGGCGACCGTCCGGCCGACACCGCCGCGGCCGCCAAGGGCGCGGTCGAGCGCGGTTTCACCGCCGTCAAGATGAACGGCACCGAGGAACTGCAGTACATCGATTCGTTCGACAAGGTCGAGAAGTGCCTGGAGAACGTGGCCGCCGTGCGCGACGCGGTCGGCCCCAATGTCGGCATCGGCGTGGACTTCCACGGCCGCGTGCACAAGCCGATGGCCAAGGTGCTGATGAAGGAACTGGACCCGTTCAAGCTGATGTTCATCGAAGAGCCGGTGCTGAGCGAACACTACGAGGCGCTGAAGGAACTGGCGCCGCTGACGTCCACGCCGATCGCGCTGGGCGAGCGCCTGTTCTCGCGCTGGGACTTCAAGCGCGTGCTGGCCGACGGCTACGTCGACATCATCCAGCCGGACCCGTCGCATGCCGGCGGCATCACCGAAACGCGCAAGATCGCCGCCATGGCCGAGGCCTACGACGTGGCGCTGGCGCTGCACTGCCCGCTGGGCCCGATCGCGCTGGCCACCTGCCTGCAGATCGACGCCGGTTGCTACAACGCCTTCATCCAGGAACAGAGCCTGGGCATCCACTACAACGCCGCCAACGACCTGCTGGACTACGTCAGCAACCGCGAAGTGTTCGCCTACGAGAACGGCATGGTCGCGATTCCGCAGGGCCCCGGCCTGGGCATCGAGGTCAACGAGGAATACGTGAAAGAACGCGCGGCGGTGGGCCACCGCTGGCGCAACCCGATCTGGCGCCACGCCGACGGCAGCTTCGCCGAGTGGTAAGCCGGTAGAAAAAAGCGAAAGAGGAGACCCCCTTGACCACCGCCACCCACCCGGGCCTGCAAAGCGCCCAGCGGCCGACGCGCAGCCGCTATCTCATCATGGTGATGCTGTTCATCACCGTCGTCATCAACTACCTGGACCGCAGCAACCTGTCCATCGCCGCGCCCGCCCTCAAGGACGAGTTCGGCCTGGACACCGTGCACGAAGGCCTGATCCTGTCGGCCTTCGGCTGGACCTACGCCGCCATGCAGATCCCCGGCGGCTGGCTGGTGGACCGCGTGTCGCCGCGCGTGCTGTACGCGGCCGCGCTGATCCTGTGGTCGGCGGCGACGTTCTTCATGGGCTTTGCCGGCAGCTTCGTGATCCTGTTCGTGCTGCGCCTGGCGGTGGGCGCGCTGGAAGCGCCCGCCTATCCGATCAACAACCGCGTCGTCACGACCTGGTTCCCGGAAAAGGAACGCGCCACCGCCATCGGCTTCTACACCTCGGGCCAGTTCGTCGGCCTGGCGTTCCTGACACCGGTGCTGGCCTGGCTGCAGCACCACTATGGCTGGCACATGGTGTTCGTCAGCACGGGCCTCTTGGGCATCGTCTGGGGCGTGCTGTGGTACATGATCTACCGCGAGCCGCGCCAGTTCAAAGGCGCCAACGCGGCCGAGATCGAGCTGATCCAGCAAGGCGGCGGCGTGGTCGACCTGGACCGCAATGTGAAGGCGAAGAAAGCCCCGTTCGACTGGAACGACCTGGGCCTGGTGATGAGCCGCCGCAAGCTGTGGGGCGTGTACCTGGGCCAGTTCTGCCTGACGTCGACCCTGTGGTTCTTCCTGACCTGGTTCCCCACCTACCTGGTCAAGTACCGCGGCATGGACTTCATCAAGTCGGGCTTCCTGGCATCGGTGCCGTTCCTGGCGGCGTTTGTCGGCGTGCTGTGCTCGGGCGTGCTGTCCGACTTCCTGATCCGCCGCGGTGCGACCATCGGTCTGGCTCGCAAGCTGCCCATCATTCTGGGCCTGTTGATCTCCACGTCGATGATCGGCGCGAACTTCACCGATTCCACGCCGTGGATCATCTTCTTTTTGGCCGTGGCTTTCTTCGGCAACGGCCTGGCGTCGATCACCTGGTCGCTGGTGTCCACGCTGGCCCCTGTGCGGCTGTTGGGCCTGACAGGCGGGGTGTTCAACTTCGTGGGCAACCTGTCGTCGATCTGCACCCCGATCGTGATCGGCTTCCTGGTGTCGAAAGACAGCTTCGCGCCGGCCATCGTGTATGTGTCGTCGCTGGCCCTGCTGGGCGCGCTGTCGTACATCCTGCTGGTGGGCAAGGTAGAGCGGATCGAAGCCTGATCCTACGTATTGCCGCGACAAAGGGCGCCTGTGAATGAACTGACCCCCAAAGGTTGGATCTACGTCCAACTTTCGGGGGTCAGTTCAAAGGGCGCCCTTTTTTATGCGTATCGTCTGCGCAGCCGACCGGTCATGGCGCTGCGACGGACGCATCGCGCAGGACTCAGCAGCCTTGCACTGCCAGCCTGCGGCGCTGGTTGGCGGCGCGCTGCACCAGCACCAGGGCCAGGCCGGCGATGGCGATGACCGCACCCGCGATCGGCACGGCGGTATAGCCCATGCCCGCCGAAATCACCGCACCGCCCGCTGCGGCGCCCACCGCATTGCCCAGGTTGAATGCACCCACGTTCACCGATGACGCCAGGCCCGGCGCGTCCGTCGCGGCGCGCATCACACCCATCTGCAACGGCGGCACCACCGCGAACGTCGCCACGCCGAAGATCAAGAGCGACACGGCTGCGCCGACGGGCGTAGCGCCAACCCACGGGAACGCCAGCAGGTCGATGATGACAATCACCAGGAACGTGATCAGCGTGCCGTCCAGCGAGCGGTCGGCCATGCGGCCGCCCAGGCCGTTGCCCAGTGTGAAGCCCAGGCCGATCAGCACCAGCATGCCGGTAATGAATGCGGGCGACGCGCCAGTGATATTCGCCAGGGTCGGCGCAATGTAGGTGTACAGCGTGAACATGGCGCCGGCGCCCAATACCGTGGTCAGCAGTGCCAGCAGCACGACGGGGCTCTTGAGCACCGCCAGTTCATGGCGCACGTTGGGACGACGGCCAGCTTCACCAGCTGGCAGCGCGAACCACAGGGACAGCATGGCGACAAGGCCCAGCACGGCCGTGGCGGCAAACGACATGCGCCAGCCGATCACCTGGCCCAGCCATGTCGCGGCGGGCACGCCGCCCACGTTGGCGAGGGTCAGCCCCATGAACATGGTCGCGACCGCGCTCGCTTGTTTGTGGCGCGGCACCACGCTGGCCGCCACCAGCGACCCCAGGCCGAAGAACGCCCCGTGGTTCAAGCTGGTGACAAGACGCGCCAGCAGCAGCGTCGTGTAATTAGGAGACAGGGCTGAGAGGATGTTGCCGATGGTGAAGATGGCCATCAGCAAGATCAACGCCTTGCGCCGCGACCAGCGCGAAAACGCCAGCGTCATCAGCGGCGCGCCGACCATCACGCCGATGGCGTAGGCGCTGATCAGCATGCCGGCGCTGGGAATGGACACTCCCACGCCATCGGCGATCACGGGCAACAGGCCCATGGGCGAAAATTCGGTCACACCGATGCCGAACGCGCCGACGGCCAGCGCCAGCAATGGCAAGCCGGCTTTCACCGGCGGGGATTCAAGAGCAGACATTTGGGTTCCTTGGATGGATAGCGCCGACCGGAAGGTTCAGGGGCGATCCAGCTTGGGGCAGCCGGCACCTAGGGAAAACCCGATCGGAAGACAGGCGCCCAGTATGCCGGGGATACCCTTGCGGAAAAAGCGACTAAACAAGGAAACACTTTTGACCTGGAGTCATGAATGCCCCCCCCCCCTGGGCCGCGTAGCCCCCTGAAGCGGCCCGGCCCGAAGCCTGACGCCGCTTAGGCGGACAGCTCCCCCGCTTGCCCCTCACCCGTGCTGATACCGCCATTCCTGCGTCACCCCACCATAGCCGTAGGCTGTGGCCTGGCAGTCCGCGACGTGAATACTGGAATGCGGGTGCACATTGCCCAATAGTCCGGCCAGCAATTCAAACGCCGCCTTGTGATAGTCCGCCTTTTCGCCGCGGGTATTGGTTTCGCCCGTGATGGTGACTTCGAGCTGGAAGGATTTCTTGCCTTCTTCGGCCAGTGAGCGCCCTGCCACGAACCATTGGTCGGCCGGCACATACTGGACGATGACCCGGGTGCGCGACCGCTGCTTTTTCAGCACGTCGCAGGTGAGTTGGGTAAGTTGCTCCACCAGTTCACGGGTCAGCGCCGCGTCGGGTTGGCCAGAAACGGTGACATTGATACCAGGCATGTTTTGCTCCTTGCAGTGTCCTGAGCCGCCAGTATCTGCCGCACCTTGATCACGGAAAAGCGGGAAGTTATGCTGACATCTATCGGAAAAGCAGGTGGATAGATGTCTCGCATCCTGGATTTGGAGCTTCTCAACACATTGGTGGTCGTCGCCGACGCGGGCAGCCTTTCGGCCGCAGCGCCTCGGCTGTACCGATCGCAGTCCGCGATCAGCGACCAGGTACGCAAGCTGGAACACCTGTGCGGCGTCTCGCTGATGGTGCGCGCCAAGACGGGCACCCGCCTGACCCCGGCGGGCGAACGGCTGGTGGTACATGCGCAAAAGCTGCTGGCGCTTAGCGACGCGGCCTGGCGTGAAATGCAAGGCGCCCAATTGACCGGCGACCTACACCTGGCCATCACGGATTACTTTCGGCCGCATGCCTTGCCGATCATCATCCGGCGCATCCGCGAACAGTTTCCGCAATTGCGCCTGCATGTCGGCATCCGCAAGAGCGCCTGGATCGAGCAGGAAGCCAATGCCGCCAGCTTTGATATCGGCGTGTCGATGACGATATTGCACAACGGCCAGGCGCCGAACGACGCGCCCCCGGGGCGCATCAAACTGCGCCGCGAACCGCTGCATTGGATTGCCGACCAATCATTTTCCCTGCCGCCCGCCGACGATACGCTGGGGTTGATTGTGCTGCCGGACAGCTGCTCGCTGCAGCGCTTTGCCGTGCACACGCTGGACGCGCATCGCGTCCCCTACAACATTGAACACACCGCATCGGATATCGGCGGCTTGCACCTGGCGCTGGAGGCGGGTCTTGGGATTGCCTGCCTGAACGCTTCTGCTGTGCCACCCACCGCCGCCGCGGTCGACGACGATGCCAGATTGCCTTCGTTGCCGGACGTGGAATTCAGCCTGGCTGCGCCGCGTAGGGGCGAACCGGCTTTCGTGGCCGATGTCAGGGACATGCTGGCCGCGCACCTGGGCTGAGCAAAATGAAGCGGGTCCCGCGCGGACATAAAAAGGGCGCCCTTGCTTGGGCGCCCTCTTCACCGTTCAACCCGCCGCTTATGCCTTCAGCAGCAGCGCGTTCAGGCGCTTCACGAACGCGGCCGGATCAGCGATCTGCGCGCCTTCGGCCAGCAAGGCCTGGTCCAGCAGCAGGCGTGCCCACTGGTCGAATTCACCGTCGTCGGCGGCACGGATGCGCGCCAGCAGCGGGTGTTCCGGGTTGATTTCCAGCACCGGCTTGACGTTGGGCGCTT
>JBEBOQ010000134.1:0-13445 GCA_040396375.1 Achromobacter xylosoxidans | reverse complement strand
TGGCCGACAAGGTCGAAGGCAACCTGCTGGCCGCGCACCAGGAAATCCAGAAGCTCGGCCTGCTCTACCCAGAAGGCCAGCTGGCCGCCGAAGACGTGGAACGCGCGGTGCTCAACGTGGCGCGCTACGACGTGTTCGGCCTGCGCGACGCGATGCTTGCCGGCGACATCGCCCGCACCATCCGCATGATCGACGGCCTGCGCGCCGAAGGCGAAGCCCTGCCCCTGGTGCTGTGGGCCGTGGGCGAAGAAATCCGCCTGCTGGCGCGCGTCGCCGAAGCCCGCAGCCTGGGCCAGGACGCCAACGGACTGATGCGCCGCCTGCGCATTTTCGGGGCGCACGAACGCCTGGCCCTGCAGGCGCTGGGGCGGGTCCACCCCGCCGTCTGGCCCGCCGCGGTGCAACATGCTCACGAAGTGGACCGCCTCATCAAGGGGCTGTCCGTACCGGGGCGTCTATCCGACCCCTGGGAAGAAATGACCCGCCTGGCCTTGCGCGTGGCCGCCGCCGGCAACCGACCGTGAAGGCGGCCCCGGCCGCCACCCCTTCGTCTCCCCCGGCCCCCTGGCCGGATAAACTATCCCTATCCGCAAGCGGCGCCCTGGCCGCCCTCTTTACTATGAACGACGCCGTCATGTCCTCGTCCTCTATCGAACAAGCCATGCTGACCCTGGGCGAGAATGCGCGCCGGGCCTCGCGCGCCATGATGCGCGCCAACAGCGCCGCCAAGAA
This sequence comes from Achromobacter xylosoxidans, assembly GCA_040396375.1. Taxonomy (GTDB): domain Bacteria; phylum Pseudomonadota; class Gammaproteobacteria; order Burkholderiales; family Burkholderiaceae_B; genus Achromobacter; species Achromobacter xylosoxidans_D. The sequence continues at coordinate 12,713 of JBEBOQ010000134.1, read as the reverse complement.
CCAGGCCCTGCTGGCCATGGCCGAAGCGCTGGCCGCCAACCAGGCCGAACTGCTGGCCGCCAACGCCAAGGACGTCGCCGCGGCGCGCGCCAATGGCCTGGAGCCGGCCCTGCTCGACCGCCTGACGCTGTCCGAGAAAACACTGGCCCATATGGCCGAAGGGCTGCGCCAGATCGCCGCCCTGCCCGACCCGATCGGCAGCGTCACCGCCACCACCGTGCGCCCCAACGGCATGCGCGTGGCGCAGATGCGCGTGCCGCTGGGCGTGATCGGCATCATTTACGAATCCCGTCCCAACGTCACCATCGACGCGGCGGCGCTGTGCCTGAAGTCCGGCAACGCCGCCATCCTGCGCGGCGGCAGCGAAGCCCTGCACTCCAACGTGGCGCTGGGCCGCATCGTCCAGATGGGCCTGGCCGCCGCCGGCCTGCCGCAGGACGCGGTGCAGGTGGTGGCCACGGCCGACCGCGCCGCGGTCGGCAAGCTCATCACCATGACCGAGCACATCGACGTCATCGTGCCGCGCGGCGGCAAGGGCCTGATCGCGCGCCTGGCGCAAGAAGCCCGCGTGCCGCTCATCAAGCATCTGGACGGCAACTGCCACATCTACATTGACGCAGCCGCCGACCCCGCCAAGGCCCACGCCATCGCCTTCAACGCCAAGACCTACCGCTACGGTATCTGCGGCGCGATGGAAACCCTGCTGGTGGATGCGGTGGCGGCGGTCTCCATCCTGCCGGGCCTGGCCGCGGCATTGACCGAACATGGCGTCGAACTGCGGGGCTGCCCGCGCACGCTGGCGCTGCTGCCGCACGCCACGCCCGCCACCGACGAAGACTGGGGCACCGAATACCTGGGCCCGATCCTGGCGATCCGCATCGTCGACTCGCTGGACGACGCCATCGAACACATCGCGCGTTGGGGCTCCGGCCACACCGACGCGATCGTCACCGAAGACCTGTCTTCGGCGCAACGCTTCCAGCGCGAAGTCGATTCCAGCTCGGTCTACGTCAACCTGCCCACCTGCTTCGCCGACGGCTTCGAATACGGCCTGGGCGCGGAAATCGGCATCTCGACCAACCGTCTGCACGCCCGCGGCCCGGTCGGCCTCGAAGGCCTGACCACGCTCAAGTGGGTGTTGACCGGCGAAGGCCAGACCCGCGGCTAACTTTCCACCCTTATCTTGCGGCGGCGCCGCGCATTTCCGGGATTTTCATGCATTCACCCGCCATGGGCATGGCCTTCAGCCTTTTCGTTTTGTGCTTCATCACCTGCTCGCTCTGCGGCATCGTGGTGTTTTTCGTCAAAAGCAAACAGATCAACGCGGCCTTCAAGCACCCCTACCTGCAGCATCGCCCGTTCAAGGCCTATCCGCTGGCCATCCAGGCCGCGATCATGCTCGACTATTTCTTCCGCCTGACCTTTCCTGGCACCCGCTTCTGGCTCATTGGCAACGCCAATGACCTGCTGCCGCATCTGGACCCCAAAAAAGCGCCGCTGTCCCTGAAGTGGCCCATCGTCGGTTTCTGGGGTTCTTGCTGGCTGGGCCTGATCGCGATGATCGCGCTGTGGACCCTGCTGTACCTGGGAGCCTGACGCGCATGCACCTGCAGATTGAAGACTATCCCGGCTGCGTTGACGCCGCGCGCTTCCTGATCGCGGCACGCGAAGCCGGCGTGGCAGGCCCGCGCCTGCCCTCGGCCGACCGCCCGCAAACGCTGGGCCAGGCCTTCGCCGTCCAGCAATGCACGGCCCGCTTGCTGCACCAGAACCGTCAAGACAGCATCGCGGCCTGGAAAAGCGCGCTGCCCTCGCCCGAAAAAACCGTGGTCGCGCCGATCTACGCCTCGACCGTGGCGCAAGCCGGCGTCATCCCCAGCCGCACGCAGATCGTGCGCATCGAACCCGAAATCGCGTTCGAGCTGGCGCGTGACCTGCCTGCCCGCAGCGAACCCTACAGCCACGCCGAGATCGATGCCGCCATCGGCGGCGCACGCCTGGCGCTCGAAGTACTGGGTTGCCGCTACGCGTCACCCGAACACGCCAGCCTGCCCGAACTGCTGGCCGACCACATGTTCAATGCCGGCCTGGTGCTGGGCCCACGCCTGTCGTCGCCGGACGACGCCCCCGCCACCATGACACTCACCTTGTCGGTGGACGGCGTCGAAATCGAACAGCACGCCGGCATCCACCCCAATGATCACCCCAAGGCCGGGCTGTATTGGTTGGCCAATTTCCTGCGCGAGCAAGGCCTGGGCCTGCAAGCCGGACAGCACGTCATTACCGGCTCGTATGCCGGTTTCCTGGACGTGCCGGCCAACCGCGACATCGCTATCGCCTATGGCGATCTCGGCATCTTGAAACTGCGGTTCACGGCCGCTTAAGATTCATCGCCCTCTCGTCAGGACTTCCCTCCATGCTGACCCTCCGCCCGTTTACCCCGTCGGACTACACCCTGCTTTCCAGCTGGTTCAATAGCCTGCCGGACGTGGTGCAATGGGGCGGTTCGCACGTCTCGTACCCGATTACGCCTGCGGACCTGGACGTCATGCTGCAAGAAGGCCAATCGCAGCCGCCATCGCGCCGCTGCTGGATGGTCTGCCGCGGCGACACGCCGGTGGGTCATGCGCAGTTGGCCTACGACTGGCGCGACGGCAACGTCCGCCTGGGCCGCGTCGTCATCGCGCCCAGCGAACGCGGCCAGGGCCTGGGCCGGCCCATGGTGACCCTGATGATCGACGAGGCCTTCCGCACCCCGGGCATCGAGCGCCTGGAGCTGAACGTCTACACTTTCAACGAACGCGCCATCCACCTCTACAAGACGCTGGGATTCACGTTCGAAGGCGTGCGGCGCTCGTCCACCCGCGCCGGCGACGCGCGCTGGGATACCGGCATGATGGGGCTGCTGCGCACCGAATGGCAGCCTGTCGCCGCCGGCGGCGCCCCGATCTAACGCGGGTGCGGCTGCGCGATAGTGACCGCCGGCCCGGCCGCTTCAATCGCCTCGCCGGCCGCCAGGCAAAGATCCTCGCGATACCGCCCCGCGACCAACTGCACGCCGACCGGGCTGTCGCCCGCGCTGCCCATGGCCACCGTCAGCCCCGGCAACCCCATGAAAGGCAGGCCGATCTGCGTCATCTGCGCGCGCCAGACGCGGTCATAGGCAGCATCGCCTTGCAGATCCAGATTGTCGGCGAAGGGCAATTCGGCGGAGACCGGCAACAGCAGCACCGGGTACTCCGTCAGGAACAGTTCCCATAGCCGCGTCAAAGTCGCCCGTCGCGTCAGCACCGCCGAAAACCGCGCCATGTCCATGCCGGCCACGCGGTCGCGCTGGCCGGCCAGCGCCGCGATCGCGCCGGCATCGCCCTCCTTTCGGGCGGCCTCGACCATGCCGTCGTAGCCGTCGGCCATCCACATGCGGATCTGCAGATCGGCCGCTTCCTGCAGCGGCGGCAGGGCATCCAGCGTATCCACTGACCAGCCCGCCTCGCTCAGGCGTCTGGCCGCGTCCTGCAACGCCTTGACCACGGCAGGTTCAGTTTCCATGCCATCCGGGTTCAAGCACAGCGCCACGCGGCGCGGCGCTTCGGGTCCGACCAGCGGCGCCGGCACCCACCAGGGATCGCGCGGATCGGGTGCGGCCATGGCCGCCAGGCCCAGCCGAACATCGGCAATGGTGCGCCCCAGCGGCCCCGACACTGCGGTGATCTGCCCACCGATGGTGCGCTCGGGCAGCGCCGCGTTGTACGCCGCCACGCGCCCGAGCGAAGGCCGCAGGCCGTGTACCCCGCAGGCGTAGGCCGGGTAGCGGATGGAACCTGCGATATCCGTGCCGTGCGCCAGGTGGCCGATGCCCGCCGCGACCGCCGACGCGGCACCACCAGAAGACCCGCCCGGGGTCAGCGCCGGATTACGTGGATTCAGGGTGTGGCCGTGCAGGCGGTTGCTAGTGAACCAACGCAGCGAAAAGGCCGGCGTATTGGTGCGGCCCACAATGACCGCGCCCGCGCGGCGCAGGTTATCCACCACCGGGTTATTGACCGCGGCGATCACATCCTTTTGCAGCGTCACGCCATTGGTGGTGGCAAAACCGGCCTGGTCCACATTCACCTTGACCGTCACCGGCACACCGGCCAGCAGGCCGGGCTCGTCGCCGCGCGCCAAGGCCTCGTCGACCTGAGCCGCCTGCGCCAATGTGTCTTCGGGCCGGTAATCGACCACCGCATTGATCGCGGGGTTCACGGCTGCAAGACGGTCCAGGGCGCTTTGCGCGGCCTCGACCGCCGACACATCGCGCCGGCGGATACGCGCGGCCAGTTCAACTGCGGACAAACGCCAAAGCTCGGACACGCGCAACTCCTCGGTCTAGGTCACGGAAGACGGCCGGGCGGCCTACCGCCGCCGGACGGTCAACCTTAGCGCCTGCCGCGCCTGTTCACAAGCCGGGCTGGCCTCACTCCGCCTCGAACACCTCGATGATCGCATCGGCCACGGCCCGCACTCGGGCCGTGCGGTTCAGGTCGCCGTGCATCACCAGCCACAAATCGTAGGGCTCGCTGCGATTCGGCCAGATCCGCACCAAGTCCGGATACTGCGGCGCCATATGGACCGGCAGTTCGCCGATCCCCAGCCCCGCCACCACCGCCTCGATGATCATCATCCCCGAATTCAGCTCCATCGCGATACGGCCGTTGCCGGTCGGCTCGCCGCAGAACGTATCGGACCAACCCGGCAACACCGACTGCTGATAGGTCACCAGCGTATGGCCGGCGAACGCCGTGCCGGGCCGCGGTTCGCCGTGGGCCTTGAGGTAGGCTTTCGAGGCGTACAGCCCCACCTCTTTGCGCGTCAGGTGACGCTGGATCAGATCGGGGTTGTCCGGCTTGATATTGCGGATCGCCAGATCGGCCTCGCGCCGCGTCAGGTTGCTCAACTGGATCGACGTCGACAACGCCACACGGATGTCCGGGTGCTGCAAATGCAGGCGGCGGATGGCTTCCATGATGAAGTAGCTGGCGACCGTTTCGGACGTCGCTATCCGCACCACGCCCGACAGCCGGTGGTCCAGCCCCTGCATCTGGCGTTGCAACTGGTCCGCGGCCTGTTCCATGCGCTCGGCCGCCGCAAAGGCCTGCTCGCCCGCGGCGGTCGGCACATAGCCGGTGGGCGTACGCAGAAACAGCCGGGCGTCCAGCGAGGCTTCCAGCGCCGCCAGCCGCCGGCCGGCCGTGGCCTGGTCGATCTGCAATAATGCCGCCGCCCCGCGCAGCGTGCCGTTGCGGTAGATCGCCAGGAATATCCGCGCGTTGTCCCAATCCATGGGGTGAGCTCCTTTGCCGTCATCCCGGCACTTGTCGATACCGCAGGCCGCCGCTGCGATCATGACGGCCACGGACTCGGCTCATGATGCATTTTTGCATCACTATAAAGCAATTATTCCTCTTTTTTGCATCAGCAAAACCTCCTAAGCTGTGCACCTCGGAAAGCCCCCCGGAAGTCTCGCAATGCGCACCGCCTGCACCACCGCCCCTACCCCGCCTGCCCCGGCAGAGCCCGCGCTACGGCCGGCCACCACCGGCCTGCTGCCCCTGGTCACCCTGGCCATCGGCTTCGTCATGGCCATGCTGGACGTCACCGTCGTCAACGTCGCCCTGCCCAGCATCGCGCTTCAATTCACCGTCCCGCTCACCGACCTGGTCTGGATCGTCGACGGCTACACCCTGACCTTCGCCGCCCTGCTGTTGGTAGCCGGCGCCCTGGCCGACCGCTACGGCGCCAAGAACATCTATCTGGCCGGCCTGGGCGTCTTCACCCTGGCCTCGCTGCTCTGCGGCATCGCTCCCAACGGCGATCTGCTGATCGCTGCCCGCATGTTGCAGGGCCTGGGTGCGGCGCTATTCATGCCCAGCTCGCTCAGCCTCCTGACCCATGCCTATGAAGACGAACACGTGCGCAACCGCATGCTGGCCGCCTGGTCCGCCATCGTGGCCGTAGCCGGCGCGGCCGGGCCGCTGCTGGGCGGTGTGCTGATCCACCAATTCGGCTGGCGCGGCATTTTCCTCATCAACCTGCCACTGGGCCTGGCCGGCCTGTGGCTGGCGCGGCGCCGCATCCAGGCGGCGCCGCGCCGCCCGCGCGCGCTCAACCCGCTCAGCCATCTGCTCGGCGTAGTCGCGCTGTCGTCGCTCTGTTTCGTGCTGATCCAGGGCAACGCCTACGGCTGGTCGTCATCCCCCATCCTCGCAGCGGTCGCCCTGTGCGCCGCGGCGACCCTGGTGCTGGTGCGCCGCGAACGGCGCCATGCCGAACCCATCATTCCGCGCGCCCTGTTCCAGACCTCGCAATTCGCGGCGGCCAATGGCGTCGGCTTCCTGATCAACCTCGCCTCGTATGGCCAGTTGTTCCTGCTCAGTCTGTTCCTGCAACATGCCCGCGGCGCCGACGCCTTGCAGACAGGCATCCAGCTCGTGCCCATGCTGGCGGTGTTCTCCATCGGCAACCTGATTTCCGGCCGCGTCTCCGCGCGCTGGAATGTCTCGGCGTCGCTACTGGGCGGCATCTCGCTGGCCACCGTCATGAGCGCCGTCGGCCTGGCCACCTTCTCCCCGGACATCGCCTATTGGCCCTTCGCCATCGTCGTGGCGCTGGCGAACCTGGGCGTCGGTATCGCCGTGCCGGCGATGACCAGCGTCGTCATGCAGGTCTCGGGCAAGCATCATGCCAACAGCGCCGCGGCCGCCCTGAACGCCAATCGCCAATCGGGCGCGTTGGTCGGCGTCGCCCTGATGGGCACGGTCCTGCACCTGCTGCCCGACTGGCGCGCCAGCCTGCCCGCCGCCTACAGCATCATCGCCGCCGCCTACCTGATCGCCGCAGTGCTGGTCTGGCGCCACCTACGCCGCGCCCGCAACGCCTGATCCGCTGCATCTGACCCGCTGCGTTCACCTTCCGGCGAACGCGTGCGGGCAGACCATGTTCGGCGCCAGCGACGACTCCGCTACCCGCCCGCCACAGGGGCGTGGCCTGCCGGCAGAATCGCGACGCCACGGCCGGCAAAAAAAGTATCGAATACCTGCAATGGCACTACCGCGTCCGCCTGCTGCCCGGACTCGCCGGAAGGATTGTGGAATGTCACGCTGTCCGCCGTGGCGCGCGTCACCAGCACCAGATGCCCGCCCTTGGCCGGCGGTTCGCGGTCCGGCCAGCGGATCCATGGGTGCACCGACGCCATGAAGTATTCCGCCCGCGCCATCAACTCCGGCAATTCATTGGCGCGCAGCCCCACACGCACCTCGGCTGCCAGGCCGAATTCCTGCGCGACGAAGCGCACGAACGGCGCGTAGATCAGTCCCTTGATCTGCCCATCCTGTTCCGTATAGGCGCCGTGAGGCATGCTGCGGCGCGCCAGCGCCAAGGTCGGATGGACCTGCCCGCTACGGGCGGCCAACACCATCTTCAGGCATGCCATCCCGCACACATGGCTGGCCCAGCGTGCGTATTCGTCCACGTCCCGGGCGCCCGAATCGCGCCACGCGGGGTCGTCCTCCAGGCGCAGCTCCTTGCGGATGATCTGGCCCGCCAGATGCGCCGATTCCCATTGGCAGAAATACGGCACCGCCGGTTGATCGCCGGCTCGCGACTTGTCCATCCACCGCTCCAGTAAAGATCAGGGCTCTCATCTTGCCGCTGGGCACCGCGCGTGGCAACCCGGCCGCCTTTGCTTCACAATGGACCTTCCCTCGACCCCCATCCGGAGCGCCGCATGACCGACACGTCCACTCATCCCGCCATCCGCCGCGTCGCTATCGTCGGCGCGGGCACCATCGGCGCCAGTTGGGCCGCGTTGTTTCTTGCGCACGGCCTGGAGGTCGTGGTCAGCGATCCCGCCGCCGACGCCGAACCCCTCACGCGCGCCCGCGTCGCCGCCGCCTGGCCGGTGCTGGCCGAACTCGGACGCGTCGCCGCCGGCGCCACGCCCGATGCCCTGCGCTTCGACCCCGATCTGAGCAGCGCGCTGCAAGGCGTCGACTTCGTCCAGGAAAATGCCCCCGAACGCGAAGACTTCAAGACCGACCTGTTCGCGCGCATCGATGCAATCCTGCCGCCCCACGCCATCGTCGCCTCCAGTTCGTCCGGCCTCATCATGAGCCGCCTGCAAGCACGCTGCCGTCACGCCGCGCGCTTTGTCATCGGCCACCCGTTCAATCCGCCGCACCTGATCCCCTTGGTCGAAGTCGTCGGCGGTGAGCAAACCTCCGCTGACACCATCGACCGCTGCATCGCCTTCTACCGCCAGTTGGGCAAATACCCCATCCGCCTGAACAAGGAAGTGCCGGGCCATATCGCCAACCGCCTGCAAGCCGCACTATGGCGCGAAGCCATCCACCTCGCCGCCGAAAACGTCGCCAGCGTGGCCGACATCGACGCCGCCGTATCGCAAGGCCCGGGCCTGCGCTGGGCCCTGTTCGGACCGCACATGACCTTCAACCTGGGCGGCGGCGCGGGCGGCATGGCGCATTTCATGGACCACCTGCTGGGCCCCGTGCAAACCTGGTGGGACGACCTGGGCACGCCCGACGTCACCCCCGAACTGCAACGCCGACTGATCGAAGGCGTCAACGCCGAAGCCGGCCCGCGCAGCATCGCCGACCTGGTCCAGACCCGCGATGCGCAACTGACCGCGCTGCTCAAGATCCTGCAACGCTGACACGTAGCTCAAACCCCGTTGGCGGCGCTGGTATCCTATGAATTACCCGTGGCCGCCGGCCCTTCCCCTACCCACAGGAATTCCCCCATGACTTCCGTGATCCACGACACCGAACATTCCCGCTACACAGCTACGGTCGACGGCGTGCTATGCGTGCTGGACTACCAGTTGCAGGACGGTGTAATGACCATCACCCACACCGGCGTCCCCAGCCAGGTGGGCGGACGCGGCATCGCGGCCGAACTCACCCGGGTCGCGCTGGACACCGCCCGCGCTCAAGGCTGGAAGGTCCGCCCAAGCTGCTCCTACGCCGCGGTCTACATGCGCCGGCATCCCGAATACAACGACCTGCTCGCCTGACTACAGGCAAGCAACGAATCCTCCGGCCTTTCTGATTTCCGTGACGACGCTCATCTCCGCCGCCTGTCCCTGCGGTTCTGCAAAAACCTACGCGGCCTGCTGCGGCCGCTGGCACGACGGCCCGCAAGCGCTGCAGGCCCCGACGGCGCAAGACCTGATGCGCTCGCGCTATAGCGCCTTCGTGCTCGACAAACTGCCCTATCTCCTCGATACCTGGCATGCCAGCACCCGGCCGGCCATGCTTGAACCCAACCCGCCCGGCCTGAAATGGCTGGGCCTGTCGATCAAGCAAGCCCGCGATCAGGACGCCGACCACGCCACCGTCGAATTCGTGGCGCGTAGCCGCCTGGCCGGCCGCGCCAGCCGGATGCACGAAGTCAGCCGCTTCGTGCGCGAATCCGGACGCTGGTACTACGTCGACGGCGACCTAAGCTGACGCTACGCGGCGGGGTGGCGGCGCGAGATCCGCACCCACCGCCTGCTTCAGCACCGCCACCAAATGCGCCTGGGCCGCAACGGCCGCACGCCCATCGCCGACAATCGCAAGCTCCGTCAGTGGCACCTCTGCCAAGCCCTGCGCCCGCCCCAACACGCCGTGCTCGGGCAAACACGCAAACGTCGGCAGCAACGATACCCCCAGCCCCGCGGCCACCGCAGCCTGCACCCCGGCCAGGCTTTGACTGTGATATGCCGCCCGCCATGGCCTACCTGCACTCTCCAGCGCATAGATCATGCGCTTGCGGTAGATGCACCCCTGCGGAAACAGCACCAGCGGCACCGCGTCCTGCCCCTGCAGCAAACGCTCGTCGCCCACCCATACCAGACGTTCGGGCCACGCCGCCAGACACGGCCCTTCCCCCGGCTCGCGCTTGATCAGCGCCACATCCAGCTCTCCCGCAGCTAGCTTGGCCTTCAAGTCCGTGCTCATGCCACTGCCGGTTTCCAGCCGAATGTCGGGATGGCTCGCAGCAAAACCCGCCAACAGCGCCGTCAGGCGCGTCACATCGAAATCTTCCGGCACGCCCAGGCGAATCACCTGCACCGCGCGCGGCGCCGACAACACCGACTCGGCCTCGTCCGCCATCGCCAGCAGCTTGCGCGCATACGTCAGCATCAGCTCGCCATCCTCGGTAGCCGCCACCTGATTGCCCGTGCGGTCCCGCAAGAGCAGCGTCTTGCCCACCATCTGCTCCAGCTTGCGCACCTGCTGGCTGACGGTCGATTGCGTGCGATGCACGCGGCCCGCCGCACGGGTGAAGCTGCCTTCGTCCACCACGCATACCAGCGTTCTGAGAAGTTCAAGGTCAAGCATGATGAGTCCGCTATTTGGGTAGGCTATCTGGGTGGGCCATCGGGGTGAGCTATCGGGGTGAGCTATCGGCGCGGGCTATTGAGGTCGGGTATTGAGGTGGGGTATTGGGGTGGGGTATTGGGGTGGGGTATCTAGGTGGGCTATTTTTAGGTCGTCGAGCAGACGACCGAGCATCAGTTATTTATAAACCCACTGACAAGAGTCTTATTATTAATTTTACAGCTTAGCCGATGGCTTCTAAGCTGACCCGATCGTTAACCACCGAAGACAAAGGACCCGCCATGCCCTTGGACCGCCTTCCCCGCCCGCAGTGGCTCACCTTCGACTGCTACGGCACGCTCATCCAATGGGACGAGGGTCTGCAGGCCGCAGTGGCCCGCATCCTGGCCGGCGGCCAGCCGCAGCAACACACGCCTACGCCGGCACAGTTCCTGAGCGTCTACGACGAACACGAACATCGGCTCGAACGCACCCCGCCTCACATGAGTTTTGCCGACGTCACCCGCGAATCGCTGCGGCTGACCATGCACGACCTGCAACTGGCTTATCGCCGGGAAGATGCCAGCCTGCTCACCGGCAGCATCTCCGCCATGCCGCCATTTCCCGAAGTCGTCGCAACGCTGGCCGTCTTGAAACAAGCCGGCTTCAAGCTCTGCATCATTTCCAATACCGACGACGCCATCATCGCCGGCAACGTCGCCCAGCTGGGTGGCTACATCGACCGCGTCATCACTGCCGAGCAGGCCGGCGCCTACAAACCGTCGCGCCAAATCTTCGCCTACGCTCACAACAGCCTGGGTGTCACACCCGACGAGGTCGTGCACATCTGCGCCAGCCCGCACCTGGACCACGCCGCCGCGCGCGACATCGGCTTTCGCTGTGTCTGGATCGACCGCGGCACCGGCCGCCAGCCCTTGCCGGACTACCGTCCCGACGCTACCGTATCGACTCTGGACAAAGTCCCCGGCCTGTTCCAACAAGCCGGCTGGATGTAAGGCAGTATCCAAGGCACGCCAACGTCACTTTCACGGCAGCAACGTCTGGCCGCGCGATCCGCTGCGCAGCTTGCTCCTGAACAAGACGGCCACTTTTTTGCTGTCGCTCCTCTTCAAGACCTCGACCTAGAAACTTCCATCGGGCAGCCAAATGAACAAAGATCCCCACTTCGCCAACGCGCTCTTCCATGCCGACCATGTCACCACCCTGCGCTGCGACCTGGCGCTGGCGTTGCGCGCCGCGGCCGCCCACGGACTTGGCGAAGGCGTGTGCAACCATTTCAGCGTGGCGCTGCCCGGCGATCCGGATCATTTCCTCTTGAACCCACGCGGCCTGATGTGGAACGAAGTCCAGGCTGACGACATCGTGCTGGTCGACGCGCACGGCCACAAGCTTGCCGGGCGCCACGAAGTCGAACCCACGGCCATGTTCATCCACGCCGCCATCCATCGCATCGCTGGCAAGGCCTGTGTCCTGCACACTCACATGCCCTACGCCACCGCCCTGACACTCACGGCCGACCGGACGCTGGACACCACGCTATCCCAAAACGCCATGCGCTTTCACGACCGCATCGCCGTCGACGCCGACTACAACGGCCTGGCGCTGGACGCGAGCGAAGGCGAACGCATTGCCCGCGCCATGCAAGGCGCCGACATCGCCTTCCTGGGCAACCACGGCGTCGTGGTCTGCGGCGAACGCCTCGATTACGCCTATGACGATCTGTTCTTCCTGGAACGTGCCTGTACTGCCCAGGTGCTGGCCCAATCCACTGGCCGGCCGCTGGTGCCTGTGGACCCGGTCATCGCCGCCAAGGTCGCCGCGCAAATCCAAAGCGAACGCCTGCAATCCGAACTGTTCTTCGCCGCGCTGCGGCGCCAATTGCCCGACGGCGCCCGGCGCTAGCGCGACAGGCCATCGACTTACGGCCTGACATGGACCCAGACCTGGCCAACCATGCACCAGCAAATCGTCGGCCATCGCCCACAAAGCAAAAACCCCACAGGCGCTAGCCTGTGGGGTTTTTCTTGGGAATAACTGCCTGACGCTGACCTACTTTCACAGACGTCCGTCCACTATCATCGGCGCAAAGGCGTTTCACTGTCCTGTTCGGGATGGGAAGGAGTGGTACCACCTTGCTATGGGTATCAGGCTTAACTTGCTGAGTATCTCGCCGCAATGGCGGACGCTCTAATCCTGGGTACTGCATCACCAACCCGTTTCTTCGCAATCAGAGCAACAGCTCGATAATCGCAACGCACACAGGCGGGTGTTTCACACAAAGACAAAACCCCACAGGCTTGAGCCTATGGGGTTTTGCGGAATAAAAGCCTG
>JBEBOQ010000133.1:0-13713 GCA_040396375.1 Achromobacter xylosoxidans | reverse complement strand
TGCGGATCACGTACAGCTTGCGTTCCAGCGCGTCCGGCACCATCACGTCGGCGCCACGGCCGATGAACAACTGGCGGATGACGGGTTCGCAGTCGCGCACGGTAGGCGACATGGGCATGTCGACGTCCACCGGCACATTGCGCCAGCCCAGCACGACCTGGCCTTCTGCGCGCACCGAGCGTTCAAGCTCTTGTTCGCAAGCCAGGCGCGAGGCGGTTTCCTTGGGCAGGAACACCATGGCCACGCCGTATTCACCCGGAGGCGGCAGGATGATGCCTTGCTGGCTGAGCTCGTCGCGATAGAGCGTGTCGGGAATCTGGATCAGGATGCCCGCGCCGTCGCCCATCAGCTTGTCCGCGCCGACCGCGCCGCGGTGGTCCAGGTTTTCCAGGATCTTCAGGCCCTGCTGGATGATGGCGTGGCTTTTCTTGCCCTTGATGTGCGCCACGAAGCCCACGCCACAGGCGTCATGCTCGTTGTTGGGGTGGTACAGGCCCTGGGCAGGCGGCAGGCCGATGCGGCTGGCATCGATCGGGGTCGCCTTGGGGGTGGGACAGGATTCGTTCGGGGTAATTTGGGGCATGGCGCGCTCCGCAGTGAGCCTGCGTCGTAATGTTGCAGTGCAGGAGACGGACAATACCCCCGCCGGTAGTAGGGTGCAATAGGAATATAAGGGGTATGACCCTAATTAATGTGTGGCACCATCATAGAGCATTAATATGGTGACGCATCAAAGGCCGCGCCGATAAAGGCTTAGCGGGGACATGCTTTCCGGGATGTAGCAACAGGGGTAGTGAAACCCCTATTTTTCCCGTGTTTTGTCCCTATTTATTTTGATGTTTTGGCGCACGAGAACCCTGCTTGGGACATCGTGCCGACGTGATCAATCGCCGCGTGGCAGCCCTTGGCTGCAAGCGGCAATAAAAAAGCGCCCGAAGGCGCTGTGTCAGGAAGACGAACCGGTCGGGGTCGGCGGTGAGGCTGGCGTGGCGGTGGTGGGTTCCGCGTCGGCAGCGGCCGGCGTTGCGGGCTTTTTGCGCGGACGTCCGCGCTGGCCGGGGGCCACGCGGCGGCTGGCGGTGTGGGCCAGGCTGGCGATGAAGTTCGCGCCGCCCAATGCCCACTGGCCGGAAACCGCCTGGTCGATGCGCTGTGTTTCTTCGCGCGACAAGCCGTCTTGCAGGCGCTTGCGGTAATTGGCCTGGCGGTCGAACGGCGTATTGCCGCAAGCCCAGTAGTCGGCGTGGTCCGACTGCCATTGCGCCGGCGCGGCCGTGGTGTTGCCAGTGTGGCTGGATGCCGACGACCAGGGCCAGGAATCGGGATCTTGCGAGGCGCCGCTGCGCACCGGGTAGGTTTCCAGCCAGACCAGGGACGGTAGGACCCATGCGCCAGGTTCGAGCAAGGCGGACCGGTAGCGGCCGGCGAACACCCGGCCGCCCCGCAGGCGCGCGGCCAGGTTGCGGCCCAGCGTTTGCATCAGGCGCGGCAGACCTTCTTCGTCGGCCGGCGTGGCCAGGAGCAGGATGCGGTCGTTGGCGAGTAGCCAGCCGTGCACCGACACTCGGTGGCGCTGAGCGGATTCGCCCAGCCACGCGGCTAGCTGATTGAGGATATCGGCCGGGGCGGGCTGGGACGGCGCCGCCAGTGGCTGAATGAAGTTGGCCTGCACCAGTTGGGGCAGCCCAGGGGCGTACAGACGGGGCAGACGGGCCATAGTGTCAGGGCTTGCGCTTCCAGAAGAACGGGTTGTCTTCTCTCACGTATATAAATAGTGCCACGGTGGTCGCTGGTCAAGTCCCGCGATCACAATATGGGCACGGAATCGATACTTTTTGTGGGAAGGACTCCGTGTTTCGGGCAGGTTAACATTCGGCGACGGATCGTCGTACCGTGGATATACCCTAATCCCGCCCGAATTTTGTTCAGCCTCAGACCCGGAGACCGCTGCCATGCCCGCCGCCCTGGAACTCATTTCCCAGCATCGCTGTTTTGGCGGTTCGCAGCGCTATTACCGCCATGAGTCGGCCGAGATCGGCCTGCCGATGCGTTTTTCCGTCTTCGTCCCGCCCCAGGCCGAGCAGGGGCCGGTGCCGGTGCTGTTCTACCTGGCCGGCCTGACCTGCACCGAGGAAACCTTCATGATCAAGGCCGGCGCCCAGCGCCTGGCCGCCGAGCTGGGCGTGATGCTGGTGGCACCGGATACCAGCCCGCGGGGCGCCAACGTGCCCGGCGAGGACGAAAGCTGGGACCTGGGCACCGGCGCCGGCTTCTATCTGGACGCCACCACCGGCCCCTGGCGCGCCCATTACCGCATGGACAGCTACGTGACGCGTGAATTGCACGCCATCGTCACCAGCGCGCTGCCCGGCGACGCCGCGCGCGTCGGCATCTTCGGGCACTCGATGGGCGGCCATGGCGCCCTGGTGCTGGCGCTGCGCAACCCTGGTCAGTTCCGTTCGGTCTCGGCCTTTGCCCCGATCGCGGCGCCCAGCCTGTGCCCTTGGGGCAAGAAGGCGTTCGGCGCCTATCTGGGCGAGAATCCCGACGACTGGGCCGCCTACGATGCCTCGGCGCTGATGCGCGGCTTGCGCCAGCCGTTTCCCGCGGGCATCCTGATCGATCAGGGCACGGCCGACCAGTTCCTGGCCGAGCAGTTGTATCCCGAGGTATTCGAGGCCGCCTGCGCCGCCGCCGGACAGCCACTGACGCTGCGCCGCCAGGACGGCTACGACCACGGCTATTACTTCATCTCGACTTTCATCGAAGATCACATCCGGTTTCACGTCGAGCGGCTTGGAAAACCAGCCGCCTAGCGCCCCGCTTCTATACTGGGCAGCCTGCCGAGGCAGGCTCCTGGCGCCCTGCGCGCCCGGTCGCCAACCCCGGCGTTCTTCGCAAAGGATCGCCTGATTGATCAACGGAATCGCTCCCTTCGTCTGGATCCTGCTGGCCGCGGTCGTCCTGTTCCTGCCGGGCATCGCAATGCTGCTGGGCAAGGGCGGCCCGCGCGATGAGCGCGGCCGTCGCACCTTCCAGTTCCGGCCCGTGCGCCGCTTGTTCGGGCTGATGCTGCTGTTGCTGGGCGGCGTGTCCGGTTTGTTGGCGCTGTCGCTGGTGCAGTTCTTCAGGCTGACCACCGATGAACCCGTCGCCCGGATCGAAGCGCGCCAGCAGGCCGATGGTCAATTCCAGGTCAGCGCCACCGCGCCGGGCGTGGGCGCCAAGCAGTACGTGCTGTATGGCGACCAATGGCAGATCGACGCGCGGGTGGTGCGCTGGCGCCTGCCTGCCCTGATGGCGGGCGTGCCGCCCTTGTATCGCCTGGAGCGCCTGTCCGGCCGCTACAGCGACGTGGCACGCGAGGCATCGGCCACGCGCTCGGTCCACGCCCTGGACGATTGGCCGGCGCCGGACCTGGGCTCGCTCAAGCAAAGTTTCCCGAACTGGTTCCCCTTTGTGGATGTCCAATTTGGAAGCGCCGCCTACATGCCCCTGTTCGACGGCGCGAAATACCAGGTTTTCATGGATCCGCGTGGCGCGCTGTTCGTACGCCCAGACGGCGAGGGCACCGCCGAAGGCCTGAAACGCCTGGGTTGGTAAAACGGATTGAATTTAAATTGGGGGCGCATCATTAAAAGGAAACTTTGACGCGCCGCAATAGTCGAATTAGCACTCCCTTTACTAGAGTGCTAACATCGAATCCATGTCGTTACCCCTTCGCTTTCCGGAGACCGCCGCTATGAAACAACCCAGTACCTCGTTGGCCGCTTCCGGCAACGCCCTGGCGTTGGCCATTGCCAATCCGGGCGCACTTGGCACGATCGACGCTTATATTTCCGCGGTTAACCGCCTGCCGGTCCTGTCCGCGGAACGCGAAACCGAGCTGGGCCGCCGTCTGCGCGACCAGGAAGACCTGGGCGCCGCGCGCGAACTGATTCTCTCGCACCTGCGCCTGGTGGTGTCGGTGGCCCGTCAGTACCTGGGCTACGGCTTGCCGCATGCCGATCTCATCCAGGAAGGCAACGTGGGCCTGATGAAGGCCGTCAAACGCTTCGATCCCGAGCGCGGCGTGCGCCTGGTGTCGTTCGCCGTGCACTGGATCAAGGCTGAAATCCACGAATACATCATCCGCAACTGGCGCCTGGTGAAGGTCGCGACCACCAAGGCCCAGCGCAAGCTGTTCTTCAACCTGCGCAGCATGCGCCCGGACGGTCAGACGCTGGATCCGGACCAGGTCGACCACATCGCGCGCGAACTGAACGTGCGCCGCGAAGACGTGAGCGAAATGGAAGTGCGCCTGTCCGGGCGCGACATGTCGCTGGAAAACCAGGACGACGATGACGACAGCTACGCGCCCATCGCCTACCTGTCCGACGAAGGCCGCCAGGAGCCGACCCGTGTGCTGGAGCGCGCCGCGCGCGACCAACTGCAAAGCACGGGCCTGACTACCGCCCTGGAAGCCCTGGATGCGCGCTCGCGCCGCATTGTCGAGGCTCGCTGGCTGCAGGACGACGGCGGCGCCACGCTGCACGAGCTGGCCCAGGAATTCGGTGTGTCCGCCGAACGCATCCGCCAGATCGAAGCCGCGGCACTGAAGAAAATGCGCGGCAACCTGGCCGCCTGATCTTTCTTTAGCGCCACGCAAAGGGCTGCCTCGGGCAGCCCTTTTCTTTTGCCGGCGCCATTTGGGCGGTAGTTGCGCAGGCCGTTCGCGCATGGCGTCGCACTGTGTCAATAAATTGATACAAATTCATCGCGAAATATCGCGCGATTCCAGAAACTTAATGAAGTGCGCACCGCCTAACTTCACGTAGACCGCAAACTTTGGTTGGCAGTCTTGTCATCCGTCTCGGCTTCTCCTCTTTCCCCTCCCCTATGAGACGGATGCTTACGGGGCACCACGCATATGGTGCCCCGTTTTTTATTGCGCGCTCGAAACGCGAGCCGGATCCGCAAGCCTGGGCCGATCGCGCCGCACGTCAACCACCACTGTCGAATCAAGCCGCTCGCTAAGCCGCCTGCGCGTTGTCCGGGTCGACCTGGGCCGTATGCCACTGGGCATCCTGCACGCGCCGCACGCCAGTGGCCATCGAGCCGTCTTGATAGAGCTTGATCCAGCGATAGCCGGGCGCCAGGTTGTCCACCACGTGCTTGCCGTCGCGAATGCTGAACTGGAAACAGGTGGATGGCGTGGCCAGCATGCGCAGGTTGTGCCGCCTGCGGTCGAACTCATGGTGCACGTGCCCCCACAGCAGCACGCGGACCTGCGGCCAGTGCGTCAGCCGCTTGAATAGCGCCTGCGGGTTGTCGATCATCATCGAGTCGTGCCAGTGGCTATCGATCTGCATCGGGTTGTGGTGCATTGCCAGCAGCGTGTGCCGCCCAGGCGCTTCGGCCAACGCGGCCTCCAGCAAATCCAGTTGGCTATCGGGCAGATGGCCGGCGTTCGAGCCCGGTACGGTGGTGTCCAGCGACACCACGCGCCATGCGCCCACGTCGGTGACGGGCGCTGACCACTCCGGCAGTTCCTGGCGCATTGCGGCTGGCAGGTCGTGGTTGCCGGGCAGGCAGCGGATCTGGGCGCCTTCCAGCGCAGGGGCCGCGCCCAGTGTGGCGGCCAGGCGCCGATAGGCTGCAGGCTCGCCGTCTTGGGAAAGATCGCCGGTGGCCAGGAGCAGGTCGGGATGCTTGCCGTCGGCCTCGATCTGGCGCAGCACGGCGCGCAGACTGGCATCGGTATTGACGCCCAGCATTACCGTATCGGGTTCGCCGAATAGATGGCAATCGGTCAGTTGGACGAGCATGGCCGGGGCGTCGTTGCGCCGGGCCAGGGTATGGACGCGTGCCAAGTGCGGCTCCTGCAATGTTCTGCACGGCCCCTACATTACCGAAAAAGTCGCGGCCCAGCGCGCATGACGCGGTCCGTTCGGGGTAACGAAACGTGCGCACTGCCTTATCAGCGCCAGGACTTGCAAGAAAACCCGCTATTCTTGTGGAACTTCTCACAAGCTTCATGATCGGGACGCGGCGCTATCCATGGATGTAGGTTTTCTCGTATTCGGCCTGGCCGGGCTGTTGACCCTGGTGTGCTTCATGCCGCCGCTGGCCGGGCGCCTCAAGCTGCCCTATTCGGTGCTGCTGGCAATCGTCGGCTGCCTGCTGGGCATCATCGTGCACGTCCATGGCTGGGCGCCGAGCTGGATCGGCGACTTCCTGGATTCGCTGGAACGCTTCGAGATTTCCTCCGAGACTTTCCTGATGGTGTTCCTGCCGGTGCTGCTGTTCGAGACCGCCCTGTCGATGAACGTGCGGCGCCTGATGGACGATATCGGCCCGATCCTGATGATGGCGATCGTGGCGGTGGTGGTGTGTACCGTGGTGGTGGGCGTGACGCTGGACGCGATCTCGCCCTATGGCCTGGTGGTGTGCCTGCTGCTGGGGGCCATCGTGGCGACCACCGATCCGGTGGCGGTGGTGGGCATCTTCCGCGAAGTGGGCGCGCCCAAGCGCCTGACCACGCTGGTGGAAGGCGAAAGCCTGTTCAACGACGCCGCGTCCATTGCCTTGTACTCGGTGCTGCTGGCCGTGCTGGGCGGGCACGGCGAGCTGACCGCCAGCGGCATCTTCAATGACTTCATCGTGCACTTCATCGGCGGCGGCATCGCCGGTTTCGCCATGGGGCGCCTGGCCTGTTTCCTGTTTGCCTGGCTGCGCGGCTTTCCCACGGCCGAGATCACGCTGACGCTGACGCTGGCCTACCTGTCCTTCTTCATCTCCGAACATTACCTGAACGTGTCGGGCGTGGTCGCCACGGTGATCGCCGGCCTGGTGGTGGGGTCGACCGGCCGCACCCGCATGTCGCCCACCACCTTCGAGTACCTGTCCAGCGCCTGGGAGCAATTCGGGTTCTGGGCCAATTCGCTGATCTTCCTGTTCGCGGCCATGCTGATCCCCAAGCTGATGGCGGCGGCCGACTGGCAGGAACTGGTGCTGGTGGCGGTGCTCTTCGTGACGACGCTGGTGGCCCGCGCCATCGTGGTCTTCGGCCTGTTGCCGCTGCTGGGCCTGACCCGGCTGGGCACGAAGGTCAGCAATCCCTACAAGGTGGTGATGCTGTGGGGCGGTTTGCGCGGCGCGGTGTCGCTGGCGCTGGCTCTGGCCGTCACCGAGCAGACCGGCGTGCCCGAAGAGGCGCGCCAGTTCATCGCCGTCGCCACCACGAGCTTCGTGCTGATCACGCTGTTCGTCAATGGCATCAGCCTGCGCCCGCTGATCCGCATGCTGGGCCTGAACCAGCTGTCGCCGGTGGAGCGCACCATCCGCAACCAGGCCCTGGCCGTGGCGCTGGAAGACCTGCAGGGCAAGACCGAAGAGGTCGCCAAGACCGAGCACATCGGCACCGAGGTCCGCGACCGCATCCGCGCCGTGTTCGACGCCAGCCTGACCAGCGTGCACGACGGCCAGGTCAGCCAGATGAGCGACGAGCAGCGGGTGGCGGTGGGCCTGGCGATCGTGGCGCAGCGCGAGGAGGAAATGTTCTTCGACATCCTCAAGGCGCAGATCGTCGACTGGCGCATGGCCGAAACGCTGCTGGCGCGGGCCGAACGGCTGGAGGACGCGATCCGCATGGGCGGGGTGCCGGGCTTCGAGCGCGCCATCGTCGCCGACGTGCGCTATTCCACCGGCTTCCGGCTGGCCCTGCGGGTGCACTACGTGTTCGGTTTCCAGGGCTGGCTGGCGCGCGAACTGGGCCAGCGTTTCGCCAACCTGATGAGCAAGCGGTCGGTGGCGCAGCGCCTGATCGTGTTCGCGCGCGAACAGATCACGCCGCTGCTGGGCGAAGCGGCCACGCAGCGCATCGTGTCGCTGCACCAGCGGCGCCTGGACTTGATCGAAAACGCCATGCAGGCCCTGAACCTGCAGTATCCGTCGTATGCGCAGTGGCTGCAGGAAAGCTACCTGGGCCGCGTCGCCCGCGAGCTGGAACGCATCCGCTACCGCGACATGCTCGAGCAGTTCCTGATCAGCGGCGAGGTCTACGCCGACCTGATGGCGCAATTGAAGAGCCGCTGGTCGCACATCGATACGCACCCGCCGCTGGATATTGAAATGAGCGCGGCAGACCTGATCAACCGCGTGCCGCTGTTTGAAGGCCTGTCGGCCGATTCGCTGCGCGCCATCAGCAAGCTGCTCAAGCCGCGCCTGGCGCTGCCGGACCAACGGGTGTTGACCAAGGGCCGGCACGGCGAGGAAATGTGCTTCGTGGCGTCGGGCGCCGTGGCGGTGCACCTGCCCGACAACACCATGATCGAGCTGGGCAGCGGCGAGTTCTTCGGTGAGCTGGGCCTGCTGGGCGAACAGCAGATCGCGCCGGAAGTGACCTCATTGGGCTACAGCAAGCTGCTGATGCTGTCGTCGCGCGATTTCCATGCGCTGCTGGCGCGCGATGAGCATCTGCGCGAGCGCATCCAGGTGGTGGCCAAGCAGCGGTTGCGCGCCATCGAGGTCTGGAAGCAGTTCTCGCAGGCGTCGAACGCGGCGCCGGCGCCGGTTCCCGCACCCGCTTCGGCCCCCACTCCCTCGCAGGCGGCGGAAGCGGCCGAGGCCGCAGGGGCCGGGTCGACGGATAGCGGGATCGACGCCCGTGCCGCGCGCGCGCTGCGAGAAGCCGACCAGCACGAGATCGGCAAATATGATGCCGGCAGGAATGACGCCGCGTCGCACGAGACGGGTCAGCGCGAGGCCGCCAGGCACGAAACCGTTCAAAGCGCCGATCTGCGTGAGGCGGACGAACCCCGCGACGAAGACACCCGGCGCAACGGCGTGCTGGGCGAACCCGGCGTGCAGCCGCGCTAGCGCGGCCGCGGGCCGCGCGGCGTCAGATTTCGCCGGCGGCCTGGCGCTGCATGATGTCTTCGAGGATCACCAGCGCCGCTTCCAGCGTGAATTCGCCGTCGGCCACCCGGTGCACGGCCGTGGCTACGTCGACAGCGGCGATTTCCATGACTTCGCCGTCCCGGTTGGCGGGGCGGGCGTCGGCCGCCAGCACACAGGTGCTGGTCAGCACGTCTTCCACTTGGTAGCCCTCGGGCAGGCGGCGGTGGATGCGCAAAATGGTGCGCAGCGGCGAACGCTGCACCAGGTCCGGCGCGTCCAGGCCGGCTTCTTCGCCGCATTCGCGCACCAGCGCCGTTTCCAGGTCTTCACCGCAGCCGGCCAATCCGCCCACCAGGGTGTCCCACATACCGGGGTCGGTGGATTTGCTCAATGCCCGTCGCGCGATCCAGACGCGGCCGTCCGGGGTCCAGGCGTTCAGGTGCACGGCTTTGGTCAACAGGCCCAGCGGGCGAACCGCCGCGCGTTCGATGACGCCCAGCGCAATATCGCCGTCCAGCACGTCCAGCAATTCGTCGCGCCAGCCGCGCAAGCAGTTGGCTTGACGCAACAGTTGTGCGGCTTGTTCCAGCACGGCGTTCAGGGTTGACCCCGGGGCCAGCGTTGCGCCGATGCGCAGCGCCGCGTCGTCGACGTCGATGTGGTCGGCCCCTTGCAGCGCGTCGCACGCCGCATGGGTGGCCCAGCCGCAGCGTCGCCCCGCTATATATAAAGCGTGTGCGCCCAGGGGGGCGGGCTCTTGGGCGCGCGCGCTCAGGTCGGCATATAAATCGGACAACTGCTTGGGCATCGTGAGGCCGTTGTGATGAGACTGCCCGGGATTTTATGCCACCCTCTTTACCCGGCGCGTCAAGGGGGTGCGGCCAGATGGGGGCGGGCCGCATGAATTCAAGAGCATCAACTTACATCTATTTGCGCGTCCGCTATAATCCGCCAGTTTCTTTGTGATTTCGAGTGGGAATGCGGGGGCCGCTCTATCTCCCTGCCTAGCCCTGCCATCTAATAATTGCGCGTAGTCCTGTTGCAGTGACATCCGTGCCACTAGGCGACAAGGGCCCTCGCGCCGTGTTTCGAGGTAAGCATGAAGAAGTGGAGAGGGATACTGGGGGCTTGTGCGATGCTGATTGGCAGCGTGGCCAGCGCTCAGGTGCAAGACATGCCCGGCGGCCCGAAGGTCAATCAGCTGAACCTGCACGAAGGCGTTACGCAGATCACGCGTGATGTCATGTGGCTGCACTGGATGCTGCTCACGATCTGTATCGTGATTTTCGTCGGCGTCTTCGGAGTGATGTTCTACTCCATCTGGGCGCATCGCAAGTCCCGTGGGCACAAGCCCGCGACCTTCCACGAACACCTCGGCGTGGAAGTGGCCTGGACGGTCATCCCCTTCATCATCGTCATCGCCATGGCGTTACCGGCCACCAAGACGGTCGTCGCCATGAAAGACACTTCCAGCGCCGATCTGACCGTCAAGGTCACCGGCTACCAATGGAAGTGGGGCTACGAGTATCTCGATGGCTCCGCCGCCGGCATCAAGTTCCTTTCCACGCTGTCGACGCCGCGCGCTCAAATCGAGAACCGCGAGCCCAAGGGCGAGTTCTACCTCATGGAAACGGACAACCACATGGTGGTGCCCGTCGACAAGAAGGTACGCGTCGTTCTCACCGCGGCCGACGTCATCCACTCGTGGATGATTCCCGACTTCGGCGTGAAACAGGATGCCATTCCCGGCTTCCTGCGCGACGCCTGGTTCCGCGCTGAAAAGCCCGGCATCTATCGTGGACAGTGCGCCGAGCTTTGCGGCAAGGATCACGCGTTCATGCCCATCGTCGTGGAAGTCCTGGCGCAGGCCGACTACGATAAGTGGGTTGAAGACCAAAAGAAGAAGATGGCGGCAAACGCCGACGATCCCAATAAAGAGTGGACGGAAGCCGAACTGGTTGCCCGTGGCGAGAAGGTCTTCGCCGCCAATTGCGTGGCCTGTCACCAGGCCAACGGCAAGGGCATCCCGGGCAGCTTCCCCGCGCTCGACGGAGACAAGGTTGTTCTGGGCCCGAAGGCGGAACAGATCAACACCGTGCTGAAGGGCAAGCCCGGCACCGCGATGGCGGCATTCGGCGGGCAGCTCAACGATGTCGAAATCGCAGCGGTCATCAGCTATACGCGCCATGCCTGGAGCAATGCCGGCAAGGGGCAGGACCCGACAGTCATGCCGAAGGACGTTGCGGCCGCGCGTTGATCGCGCCCCGCTTTTTCCCATCGTCAGAGCTGGTTCCGTTTAGTTAGAGATACCCTGCCGGTTCCGTGGAACGGGGCCGGCACTCAGCAGGAAGGAGTCCATCATGAGCAGCGTCACTGTAGACCACGTGTCGCCGGGCCACGGCCACGGTCACGATGACCACCACCACGCCATCCCCACCGGCTGGCG
The DNA here is from genome assembly GCA_040396375.1 of Achromobacter xylosoxidans. GTDB lineage: Bacteria > Pseudomonadota > Gammaproteobacteria > Burkholderiales > Burkholderiaceae_B > Achromobacter > Achromobacter xylosoxidans_D. The sequence goes on along the minus strand of JBEBOQ010000133.1, from coordinate 2,387 downwards.
CCGCTGGCTTTTCGCCACGAACCACAAAGACATCGGGACGATGTATCTCATCTTCTCGTTCGTCATGCTGCTCGAAGGCGGGACGCTGGCATTGCTGCTGCGCACCGAGCTCTTCGAGCCGGGCCTGCAGTTCTTCCGCCCCGAACTGTTCAACCAGTTCACCACGATGCACGGCCTGATCATGGTGTTCGGCGCCATCATGCCGGCGTTCGTGGGTTTCGCGAACTGGATGATCCCGATGCAGATCGGCGCGTCCGACATGGCCTTCGCCCGCATGAACAACTTCAGCTTCTGGCTGCTGCCGGTGGCCGCGATCATGCTGACGGCCTCGTTCTTCGTGCCGGGCGGCGCCACCGCCGCCGGCTGGACGCTGTACGCGCCGCTGTCGCTGCAGATGGGCCCGGGCATGGACCTGGCGATCTTCGCGCTGCACATCATGGGCGCCTCGTCCATCATGGGCGCGATCAACATCATCGTGACCGTGCTGAACATGCGCGCGCCCGGCCTGACGCTGATGAAGATGCCGCTGTTCTGCTGGACCTGGCTGATCACCGCCTTCCTGCTGCTGGCCGTGATGCCGGTGCTGGCCGCCGCCATCACCATGGTGCTGACCGACCGCCACTTCGGCACCGGCTTCTTCAACGCCGCCGCCGGCGGCGACCCGGTGCTGTACCAGCACGTGTTCTGGTTCTTCGGGCACCCCGAGGTCTACATCATGATCTTGCCGGCGTTCGGCATCGTGTCGGCCATCGTGCCCGCGTTCGCCCGCAAGAAGCTGTTCGGCTACGCCTCGATGGTGTACGCGACCGCCTCGATCGCCGTGCTGTCGTTCATCGTGTGGGCGCACCACATGTTCACCACGGGCATGCCGGTGACCGGCCAGCTGTACTTCATGTACGCCACCATGCTCATCTCCATCCCGACCGGGGTGAAGGTGTTCAACTGGGTCGCCACCATGTGGCGCGGCTCCATGACGTTCGAAACCCCGATGCTGTTCTCGATCGGCTTCATCTTCGTGTTCACCATGGGTGGCTTCACGGGCCTGATCCTGTCGGTGGCGCCCATCGATATCCAGGTGCACGACACGTATTACGTGGTGGCCCACTTCCATTACGTGCTGGTGGCCGGCTCGCTGTTCGCCCTGTTCGCCGGCACCTACTACTGGCTGCCCAAGTGGACCGGCCGCATGTACAGCGAAAAGCTGGGCAAGCTGCACTTCTGGTCGACGCTGATCTCGTTCAACGTGACCTTCTTCCCGATGCACTTCCTGGGTCTGGCCGGCATGCCGCGCCGCTACGCCGACTACGCCGCGCAGTTCACGACGTTCCACCAGATCGCCACCATTGGCGCGTTCTGGTTCGGTTTGTCGCAGCTGATCTTCCTGTGGGCAGTACTGCGCTGCTACATGGGCAAGGGCGAAGTCGCGTCGGCCAAGCCGTGGGAAGGCGCCGAAGGGCTGGAATGGACGGTGCCTTCGCCGGCCCCGTTCCATACCTTCGAGACGCCGCCCGAAGTCAAATAAGTCCGACCCCCATCACGCAACAGGCAGCATAGCAATGACACCCGAGCAGCGCCGTCGCAACAAGATCGCAGGACTGATTCTGCTGGTATTCGTCATTGCCGTGTTCGCCTGGACCGTATTCCGGGGCTCGGCGCTGCTGACGGGCAAAGCCGTCGGGGGGTAGCCTTGAGCGATGACCTGCGCGAATCCGCCCAGCGCAAGCTGAGCTTTCTTCAGACGATGAAGGCGGTGGCGTGGGGGTTTTTCGGTGTCCGCAAGGGCGCAGGCTACCGTGAGGACAGCGCCCGGCTCAATCCGGTCCATGTGATCGTGGCGGGGTTGTTGGCGGCGGCCATCTTCGTGACCGTGCTGGTGTTAATTGTGCGTTGGGCTGTAGCCAGCCTGACTTGAATCACTTAATTCTATAAATCAGTACCAGGGAGAAAGCCATGAGTGCAAGCCACTCGGTTCAAGGTAAAGAGGCACCGTACTACTTCGTGCCCGCCGATTCGGGTCATCCCGTGCGTACGGCTGTGGCGCTGCTGTTCATGGGCCTGAGCGCCGCGGCCTGGATCAACGGCGTCAGCTGGGCCAAATGGACCCTGCTGGCAGGTTTCATCGGCTTGATCGTGGTGCTGTACTACTGGTTCGGCGACGCCATCCACGAATCCGAGATCGGCCTGAACAGCAAGCGCATCGACGGTTCCTACCGTTGGGGCATGAGCTGGTTCATCTTCTCGGAAGTCATGTTCTTTGCGGCGTTCTTCGGCGCCCTCTGGTACACGCGCACCATCACCACGCCGTGGCTGGGCGATATGGACCACCGGTTGATGCTGTGGCCCGACTTCCAGGCCGTGTGGCCGAACTTCGGCCCGGCTGGCGTGGT
>JBEBOQ010000132.1:0-13950 GCA_040396375.1 Achromobacter xylosoxidans | reverse complement strand
CCATGTCCGTCCTCATCAAAGAAGAAGACTTCATCCAGTCGATAGCCGATGGCATCCAGTTCATCAGCTACTACCACCCCGTCGACTACATCCGCCACCTGGCCCGCGCCTACGAGCGCGAGGAAAGCCCGGCCGCGCGCGACGCGATGGCCCAGATCCTGACCAACTCGCGCATGTGCGCCGAGGGCAAGCGCCCGCTGTGCCAGGACACCGGCATCGTCAACGTGTTCCTGAAGGTCGGCATGGGCGTGCGTTTCGACACCAAGCGCACCCTGCAGGAACTCTGTGACGAAGGCGTGCGCCGCGGCTACCTGAACCCGGACAATCCCCTGCGCGCCTCGGTGCTGGACGATCCGCTGTTCGCCCGTAAGAACACCCGCGACAACACGCCCTGTATCCTGCACGTCGAGCTTGTCCCCGGTGACAAGGTCGACGTGCAGCTGGCTTCGAAGGGCGGCGGTTCGGAAAACAAATCCAAGTTCGCCATGCTCAACCCCAGCGACTCGCTGGTGGACTGGGTGCTCAAGACGGTCCCGACGATGGGCGCCGGCTGGTGCCCGCCGGGCATGCTGGGCATCGGCGTCGGCGGCACCGCCGAAAAGGCCATGCTGATGGCCAAGCAGTCGTTGATGGAAGACATCGACATGTACGAACTGCTGGCCCGCGGCCCGCAGAACAAGCTGGAAGAGCTGCGCATCGAGCTGTACGAAAAGGTCAACGCGCTGGGTATCGGCGCGCAAGGCCTGGGCGGCCTGACCACCGTGCTGGACGTCAAGATCAGCACCTTCCCGACGCACGCCGCGTCCAAGCCCGTCGCCATGATCCCGAACTGCGCGGCCACCCGCCACGCCCACTTCGAGCTGGACGGCTCGGGCCCGGCGCGCCTGGACCCGCCGTCGCTGTCGGAATGGCCGGAAGTGCACTGGGCGCCGGACTACAACAAGTCCAAGCAGGTCGACCTGAACACGCTGACCAAGGAAGAAGTCGCCAGCTGGAAGCCGGGCCAGACCCTGCTGCTGTCGGGCAAGATGCTGACCGGCCGCGACGCCGCGCACAAGCGCATCCAGGACATGCTGGCCAAGGGCGAGCCGCTGCCGGTGGACTTCACCAACCGCGTCATCTACTACGTCGGCCCGGTCGATCCGGTGCGCGACGAAGTGGTGGGCCCGGCCGGTCCGACCACCGCCACCCGCATGGACAAGTTCACCGACATGATGCTGGAGCAGACCGGCCTGATCGCCATGATCGGCAAGTCCGAGCGCGGCCCGGTCGCGATCGAGTCCATCAAGAAGCACAACTCGGCCTATCTGATGGCTGTCGGCGGTGCTGCCTATCTGGTGTCCAAGGCTATCCGCGGCGCCAAGGTGCTGGGCTTTGCCGACCTGGGCATGGAAGCCATCTACGAGTTCGACGTGAAGGACATGCCGGTGACCGTGGCGGTTGACGCCCAGGGTACTTCGGTCCACACCACCGGCCCGAAGGAATGGCAGGCCAAGATCGGCAAGATCCCGGTCGCGGTGGCGTAAGCCTCGCCCGCCATGAAATCGGCCGCTGTTGCAGCGGCCGATTTTTTTTGTTCGGGCAGGGCAGTGTTTATACTGCCCCTATTCCGGGATAGTTCAGCGGTAGAACATCCGGCTCCACTCTGGATAGGCGCTGGTTCGACTCCAGCTCCCGGATCCCCATTTTTCCAGGTGCCCCATGCATCACGACGACGCGCCGGATGCGGGCGGGATAGGCAGCGGCTACGCGGCCGCCATGCTCGCCAAGGCTTTCCTGACCCAAGAGACCCACGCCGATCCCGAGGTGCGGGAACGCGCCGCCGAGCGCGTCCTGCGCTGGCGGCAAGTGCTGGAACAAGCGCTGGCCGGCACCGTCGACCATGGTTCGCGCACGCCGCTGGCCGGCATCCCCGACTGGGTCACGCTGGAGGTCATCACGGGCGGTTTCGCGACCGGCGCGCTGCTGGCGGGCGGACCGCTGGCGGACTTCGAGCGTGAGCTGGCCGCCGGCACGCCGGGCATCCGGGCGGGCGCCGAGCGGCGCGATCTGAATACGTATTTCCTGTCCGAGAGGGGCATCGCGCAATTGCAGGCGCGCCTGGCGAATGGCGACTATCACGTCAATCTGCCGGAGGAAGCGGCGCTGCTGACCGTGGCCTGGCTGCTGGGGCAAGGGCAGGCGCAGGCGGCGCGTGATCTGGTCGCGGTGCTGGCGCCGTTCTTTGACCGCCTGCGCTTTTATCCCGCGCCGTGGGCCGGCGACGAACCGGCGGCCGCGGACCTGTATGTGCGATCGGCGGGCGAGGTGGCCAAGCAGTTGGCTGTTCTGGCGCCGCAGCCGCGTCTGCGGGCGCAGCGGGACACCGTGTGCGAGCTGCTGCCGCGCCATGATCGCGCCGTCGCCTTGTTCCTGGAGACGGTGCAGGACGATTGGCCCTGCCGGCGCTATCCCGACGATTGGGCAGACCGCGCGTCGGCCTTGCTGCGCGAGGTCGACGAGGCCTTGGCTGAATCCGGGCAAGCGTTGGCCGGCGTGTCGCGCCGGCATCGGCACAAGCGTGAACTGTTCGATCTGCTGGCGCTGTGCGTCCGGGCTCCCGAGGCCTTGACAGGCAGGCAGGTGGGCCGGGTCCGTCGCCTGCTGCATGACTATGTGGCCGCGCATGGCGTGCCGGATGGCGAGGCCGTGCAGGCCCTGCGGGCACGGCAGCGCCACGATGTCGCCGGGCCGGCTTTCGACGCGGTGGCGCGTGTCGTCGCCGCGCGTTTGCAGGACTACCCCGCGCAGGGCGGCTTGCCCGACCCGACGCCCGTGCTGGCGTCTCTGGCTGCCGGCGAGGCGCGCGACGCGGGCCTGCCGGCAGGGACGGCGGTACCGGCGCCCATCGCGCGGCGGTTGCTGCGTTGTCAGACCGGCTCGCTGCCGCAATTGGTCGAGCGAGGTTTGATACGCTCGGGCGAATTCTTGGCCACGTTGACCCCGCAGGTCACTGCCTCGCAGCAAGGGGGCGGCTTTGCCGATCCGTCGTTGCGGGCGCTGTACGAGGCGACCTATCGCGCGTTCCGGCGTCGTCGATCCCTGTTGCTGCTGAATCTGGCGCGTCAGGCCGCGTTGGGCGATCTACCCTGGATCGCCGCCATCGAAAGCCATCGCCAACCGGCACAACAGGACGCCGACGCGGCCGGCGCCGCATTGACCGAGATTGCCGGCCTGGCCGTGACCGCGTTTGCGCATGCCGCGTTGCCCAACAAGCTGCTGCAAGAACTGCGCGCCTTGAGCGAACGGGCGGGACGCGACTTGCCCTGGGTCGAGGAACTGGCCGCCGACATTTTCATGGGCGAGTTTGGCCCCAAGTTCGTCGAGGCGGCGCGGCGCGCGGCGACCTTGCTGGATGGCAGCCTGTACGCCCGCTACTACGCGATGGATGTGCCCGCCATCCTGGCGTTGCCGCTTGCACGCGGGGAGGCGGCGTTTGGTCGGCTCTGCGCCGTGCGCGCTGGCGTGCCGCCGGCGCTTGGGCAGGTCGGCGCCAACGGCATGGTGATCGAACAGCAGCAGATCCTGACCACCCACAATCTGGCGCTGCTGGTGACCGACGCCGGACTGGGACCGGCCTTGAGCGCGCGCTACGGGCAACTGGCTCTGGCTGCGTTCGAATGGCTCTGTGCGCGCCAGCAGATGAAGATCGATGTCTGGCATGCGCGCATCCGCATGCTGCGCAATACCGCCGTCGCCTGGCGGCAGGCATTGTTCTTCCTGTCGCTGACGACGCCGGCGGAACGCGCTGCCGCGATCGCCGCGATGGAAGCGCACCTGGCGGCGCAGGGGGCGGCGTTCCAGACGCAGTTCCGTCCCGTCATGCGCGGACTGCAACAGGCGGCACGCGGCGCCACGCTGCCTCAGCACGAGGCCGGCGAGCAGGGCGCACGGGTGTTCCGCGGCTGGTTTGCCACGCGGCATTGGATGTTGGACGCGCCCGTCTGAAGCGGGCCAGGGCGCACGCCCTGGCCGTGCCGGCAGGCCGGGTATAGGCCCAGCGCTTCAGGCAGCCTGCAGCAACTGCAACGCCTGCAGCACATTGCGCGCCGCGCCCACGCCCATCTTCACGTAGGCGTCCTGCGTGACGCCGCCGATGTGCGGACTGAGCAGCAGTCCGGGCTGGCCGTGGAACGGATGCGGCACGGGCGGGGGTTCCTGCTGGAAGCTGTCCAGTCCGGCGCACGCCACCTTGCCGCTGCGCACCGCTGCCAGCAGGTCGGCTTCGTTCACCAGGCCGCCGCGCGCGGTGTTGACCAGCAGCAGGCCATCGCGGCATTGCGCCAGCGCGGCCGCGTTGATCAGGTCGCGGTTGGCGTCGGTCAGCGGGCAATGCAGCGAGATCGCGTCCGATTCGGCCCACAGCCGGGGCAGGTCCACGGGTTCGATCCACGTCGGCAGGTCTTGCGCATAGGGATCGTGGCCGATCACTCGCATCTCCATTGCATGCGCCACCGCGGCGACCCGGAGGCCGATGGCGCCCAGACCCACCAGGCCCAGCGTGCGACCGGCCAGCTCGATGCTCTTGTGCGTGGCCTTGTCCCAATGGCCGGCGTGCATGCGGGCGTCCAGCGGCACGATGGATTTGGCGCAGGCCAGCAGCAGCGCGATGGCGTGCTCGGCCACCGCCGCGGCGTTGGCGCCGGCCGCCGCCCTGACGGCGATGCCGCGGGCCGAGGCGGCGGCGGTATCGATGGTGTCGATGCCGCTGCCGTGCTTGGAGATCACGCGCAACGATGACGCGGCGTCGATGATGGCGGCGCTGATGCGGCCGTAGCGCACGATCAGCGCCACCGGATCATGCTGGCGCACCAACGCCAATAGATCGCTCTCGGTGGGCCGCGCACCGGCGTAGACCAGGCAGTAGCCGTCCAGCGTCTTCACGGCTTCGTCGGCCAGGTCGGCGCCGGTCACCAGGATGGTGGCGCGGGATGCCGAATTCACTGCGGCTGTCACAGCGTTTCTCCGGCGCGCAACGCCCCCGCCGCGCGCAGCGCGTCTTCCAGCCACGGCGCACCCAGCTTGCCGGCCTTGATCTCGGCGATGCGGCGGGCTTCGGCGTCCACCTTCTGCTGCGCCAACGCCAGGATGGCTTCGGCGTTTTCACGCGGCACGACAACCACCCCGTCGGCGTCGCCCACGATCAGGTCGCCCGGGTTGACGGTGACGCCGGCCAGTGTCACTGGCCAGTTCACGCGGCCCGGCAGGCCCTTGGTGGGCCCGTTCGGGTTGGTGCCCACGGCGAAGACGGGAAAGTCGCCTTCGACCAGTTCGGCCGCGTCGCGCACGGCGGCGTCGACCACGAAGCCGGCCAGGCCGCTGGCGCGCGCCTGCGTCACCATGATGGCGCCGCACAGCGCGGCCGATTGGTCGCCCTTGCCTTCGACGACGATGACGTCGCCCGGCTGCGCCAGCGCCAGCGCGGCGTGGAACATCAGGTTGTCGCCCGGCCGCAGTTCGACAGTGAAGGCCGGGCCGGCCACGGTCATGCGCGGCGACAGCGGGGCGATGCGTCCGCCCAGGGCGCCGCGGCGTCCGCCCACGTCGGCCAGGATGGCGGCCTGGAACCCGCGGGCCCGTTCGACCAGTTCAGGGCGCACGCGCTGGATGTCGCGGCGGATGGCGGGCAGGGAGGTCTGGTTCATGATGCTGCTTCCTATGTCTGGATAAAAAGAGAACCGGGCTCAGTCGATCTTCGCGCCGGACTTCTTGACGATGCCGGCCCACAGTTCGCGGTCATGGCCCAGCCGGTCGGCCAGCGCCTGCGGGGTGCCGCCCAGCACTTCGCCGCCTTCAGCGCGGATCTTTTCCTGGTAGTCGGCGCTGGCCATGGCCTTGTTGGCGGCGGCGTTCAGCGCCTGGATCACCGGCTCGGGGGTGCCGGCCGGGGCCAGCAGGCCGAACCAGGTGGTGGCGTCAAAGCCGCTGTAGCCTGCTTCGCTGACGGTGGGCACATCGGGCAGTTCGGCCACGCGCTTGCCGGAGGTCACCGCCAGCGCGCGCAGCTTGCCGGTGCGGATCTGCCCCAGCGCGGTGGGAATGGACGACATGAACAGCTGCACCTGCCCGCCGAACAGATCGTTCAGCGCCTGGTTGGCGCCCTTGTAGGGGATGTGCTGCAACTGGATGCCGGCCGATTGCTGCAGCAGTTCGGCGGTCAGGTGGGCCACGGTGCCGTTGCCGGGCGAGGCGAAGTTGAGCGCGCCCGGATGCGCCTTGGCCTCTTGCACTACGTCGGCCAGCGTGCGGTAGGGCGAGTTCGTCGCCACCACCAGCACCAGCGGCGCGGTGGCGACCAGGGCGACGGGCGCCAGGTCCTTGGACGGGTCGTACGACAGCTTGGTGTACAGCGTGGGGTTGATGGCCAGGTTGCTGGTCTGGCCCAGCACCAGCGTGTAGCCGTCCGGCGCCGAGCGGGCCGCGGTTTCGACGCCCAGGTTGCCGCCGGCGCCAGGCCGGTTTTCCGCCACCAGGCTCCAGCCCGACGTCTTGTTCATGGCCACGCCCAATTCGCGGGCAATGATGTCGGTGCCCCCGCCCGGCGGGAACGGCACGATCAGGCGGATCGGGCGGTCGGGAAAGGTCTGAGCGGCGCAGGCGGCGCCCCACAGCAGGCCGGCGGCCAGGACGGCCGCGCGCGAAAGCAGTTTCATTGTCTTGTCTCCGATATTTTTTTGATGTTCACAGGCCCCGCGGGCCGGTTGCCACCGCCTGTCGTGTGCGGGCTTGATGGCCGTCGAACTATAGAAATTCGTTTCGCTGCATACAATGCTGTTTCACTGAATGAAACGCGGCCCGTGCCGTGAAACGCTCCCGCCATGAAGAAAATCGCTGCTCCAGTTGCCGAGGTCCGTGAACCCGATGGCGTGATCGCCGTGGCGCGCGCGCTGCGCCTGTTGGAAACCTTCCAGGTCGACGATGCATTCCTGTCGCTGGCCGAACTGAGCCGCCGCGCCGGCATGCACAAGACCACCACGCTGCGCATCGCCCGCACGCTGGCGCAGGCGCGCTATCTGGTGCAACGCGAGGAAGACGGCGCCTGGCGCCTGGGGCCCGCGACCGGTTGGCTGGGGGCGCGCTACCAGGCCTCGTTCGACCTGGACAACGAGATCGAACCGACCCTGCGCGCGTTGACACGCGAGACCGGCGAAAGCTCGTCGTTCTTTGTGCGTGAAGGTGATATCCGCACCTGCCTGGTGCGGGTGGAAGGGCCCAAGGCCATCCGCCATCACATCCGCATGGGCGAGGTGCTGCCGTTGGAAAAGGGCTCACCCGGGCGCGTGCTGCTGGCGTTCTCAGGCGAGGCGGGTACGTTGTACGAACGCATCCGCCGCGATGGCTTCTATATCTCGATCGGAGAGCGCGAAGCCGAGATCGCCAGCGTGTCCGCGCCCGTGTTCGGATCGAACTGGCGCCTCTTGGGCGCGTTGAGCGTATCGGGCCCGGCGGGCCGCCTGCCGCGCGCCAAGTTGCAGGGCTTTGCCAAGCTGGTCAGCCAAAAGGCCAGCCAGTTGTCGTATGCGCTGAGCGGCGGCGCGCAACGCGTCGCGCCGGTGCGTACGCAATGGCATCCGTGATGCCTGGCATTCAGGCCGCGCAATCCTGAATGGACGGCGCACGGGCTGCCACGGAGCCGACTTTCCATGCGCCCTGGATACGCGAGGTTGCTTGCGCAGTCCGGCGTGACGCCGGCCCACGGTCAGCGCGCGTTGCCCGCGGTAAACGCGGCGATGGCCTGCGGCGATTTGCCCAACACCTCGCGCAGCACTTCCTCGGTGTGTTGGCCCAGTAGCGGCGGCGCGCGCCGATACACCACGGGCGTAGCGGAAAACCGCAGCGGGCTGGCCGTCACCGGCGCCACGCCGCCAGCCGGATGCGGCAGATCGCGGCGCAGTTGCCGGGCCTGCACCTGCGGATGCGCGAAGGCCTGGGCGATGTCGTTGATCGGGCCGCACGGCACGCCCACGGCCTCGAGCTTGGCAATCCAGTCATCGCGCTTGCCTTGCCGCATGATCGCGTTCAGCAACGCCACCAGCGTGTCGCGGTTGGTCACCCGCAAGCGGTTGGTGGCAAAGCGCGGGTCGTCGCCCAGCTCGGCCACGCCGATGGCCGTGCAGTAAGCGCGGTACTGCGATTCGTTGCCGGTGGCCACGATCAGGTGGCCGTCGCTGGCCGCGAACACCTGGTAGGGCACCACGTTCTGGTGCGCATTGCCCGCCCGCGTCGGCGCCACGCCTGAGTTGAAGTAGTTGGAGTTCTGGTTGGCCAGCAGCGCCACGTGGCTGTCGAGCAGCGCGATGTCCAGATGCTGGCCCAGCCCGCTGCGGTGCCGCTCCTGCAACGCCGCCAGGATCGCGACGGTGGCATACATGCCGGTCACGATGTCGGTGACGGCCACGCCGGCCTTTTGCGGGCCGCCGCCGGGCAGGTCGTCGCGTTCGCCGGTAATGCTCATCAGGCCGCCCATGCCCTGGATCATGAAGTCGTAGCCGGGGCGGCGGGCGAACGGGCCATCCTGGCCGAAGCCGGTGACCGAGCAGTAGATCAGGCGCGGGTTGATCTGTTGCAGGCTGGCGTAGTCCAGTCCGTATTTGGCCAGGCCGCCGACCTTGAAATTCTCGACCAGGATGTCGCTCACGGCCGCCAGCTCGCGGATCAGCGCGGCGCCTTCGGGCGTGGCCATGTCGGCTTCGACCGAGCGCTTGTTGCGATTGGCGCTCAGGTAGTAGGCGGACTCGTTGGTGTCCGCGCCCTGACCGTCCTTGAGAAACGGCGGCCCCCAGGCGCGGGTGTCGTCGCCAACGCGCGGCCGTTCGATCTTGATGACGTCGGCGCCCAGGTCGGCCAGGTTCTGGGTGCACCAGGGGCCGGCCAAAATGCGCGACAGGTCCAGCACCCGGATGCCGTCCAGCGCAGGCAGGCGCGTCATGATTGCACCTCGGCGGTGCCGTGGCTCATGACGACGGTGCCGCGTTCCAGCGCGCGGGCGATGAAGCGGATCTGGCCGTCGGGCAGGCGCCACATGTCACATTGCAGCGTCTCGCCGGGATACACCGGCGCCGAGAAGCGCGCGTTCAGGCGGGTCAGACGGGTGGCGTCGTAATCGCACCAGGTCTTGACGATGGCGTGCGCCGCCACGCCGTACGAACACAGCCCGTGCAGGATGGGGCGCGGATAGCCGGCCTGATGCGCGACTTCGGGGTCGGCGTGCAGCGGGTTGCGATCGGCGTTCAGCCGATACAACAGCGCGGCCTGCGGCGGTATGCGCAGTTCGCAGCGGCGCTCGGGCTCGCCGTCGGGCGCGGCCGGCAGCGGCTCGGGGCTGGCATCGCCCTGGCCGAAGCCGCCGTCGCCGCGGCAGAACGTGCTTTGCTGCAGCGTCGCCAGCAAGGCGCCGGCCTCATCGTGCAAGCGGCGCTCGGTGATGACGATGGCGCCCTTGTCCGCGCCCTTGTCGATCACATGCGTGATGCGGCTTCTGCCGATGACGGTGCCGGCCGTGGGCAGCGGCGCGTGCAGCGTCATGCGCTGTTCGCCGTGCACCAGGCGCACCCAGTCGATGCCGGCGCGCGGATCGCTCATCCAGAAGCCCGGATAGCCTAGCACCACGCTCATGGTAGGAAACGCCTGCAAGCCTTTTTCATAGACATAGCGCAGCTGCCGCGCGTCTTCGGGATCTTGCCCCAGGCCGATGCCCAGCGCATACAGCATCGTGTCCTTGTCTTCATAGTGCTGGCGCACGTCGTCGAAACGCCAGTTCTTCACGGTTGCGTAGTGCAGCGGCATGGCGGCCTCAGATGGGATCCCAGTCGATCACGTCGGGCGAACGCTCCAACGCGTAGAAGTGCTTGCGCATGGCGGGCACCGCGATCTCGGCGATGCGCTCGGGCGTCCAGCCTTCGCCGTGGTGCACGGTGCGCAGCGGCCGCGGCTGGCTCATCAGCATGATCTCGTTGGCGCGCACCGCGAACACCTGCGCGGTGATGGCGCTGGCCGCGTCGCTGGCCAGGTACACGGCCATCGGCGCGACCTTGTTGGCCTCCATCTTCTTGAGCTTCTCGACGCGCGCCTTCTCTTCGTCGGTCTCGGCGGGAATGGAGCTGGTCATGCGGCTCCAGGCGAACGGCGCGATGCAGTTCGAGCGCACGTTGTAGCGCGCCATGTCCAGCGCGATCGACTTGGACAGCGCCACGATGCCGAGCTTGGCGGCGGCGTAGTTGGCCTGGCCGAAATTGCCGATCAGGCCGGACGTGGAAGTCATGTGCACGAAGGCGCCCGACTCCTGTTCACGGAAATACGGCGCGGCGGCGCGGCTCATGAAGAACGAGCCGTTCAGGTGCACGTCGATGACCTGGCGCCATTCCTCCTCGCTCATCTTGTGGAACACGCGGTCGCGCAGGTTGCCGGCGTTGTTGACCACCGCGTCGATGCGGCCGAAGGCGTCGATGGCGGTCTGGACGACGCGGCTGGCGCTGTCGTAGGCTGCCACGCTGTCGGTGTTGGCGACGGCCTGCCCGCCCGCCGCCACGATCTCGCGCACCACGGCCTGCGCGGGGCCTTCGCCGCCGCCCTCGCCGGTGAGCGAGACGCCGATGTCGTTGACCACCACCTTGGCGCCCGCCTGCGCCATGGCCAGCGCGATGCCGCGGCCGATGCCGCCGCCCGCGCCTGTAACGACCACTACCTTGCCGGAAACAATACCGCTCATTGGGGCTTACTCCAGATGCCGCGGCGCGCGCCGCGTGGGAAACAGTTCCGCGTCAAACCGTATGGTTTACGGGGTTGCCCCATGGTATGGTCGTCACGGCATTCGAAGAATTCAAAATTAGAAATGCCCCCCTTCTGTGTGGTGGAACATGAGACATGATCTGACTGACCTGCGGCTATTCGTGAACGTGGGGGAAACGCTCAATCTGACCCGCGCGGCCGAACGCACCTTCCTGTCGCTGCCCGCCGCCAGCGCGCGCGTCAAGCACATGGAAGAGGCCTTCAAGGCGCGGCTGCTGGTGCGCATGGCCACGGGCGTGGCGCTGACCCCGGCCGGCGAGGTGCTGCTCAAGCACGCCAACGCGGTGTTCCGCCAGCTCGAATGCCTGAACGCCGACCTGCAGCCCTACGCCAGCGGCCTGAAGGGGCGGCTGCGCCTGCTGGCCAACACCACCGCCACCAATTCCTTCCTGGCGGACGCGCTGTCGACCTTCCTGGCCGAGAACCCCGACGTGGACGTCGAGCTGGAAGAGAAGATCTCGGGCGACATCGTCATCGCGATCCGCGCGGGCGCCGGCGACCTGGGGCTGGTGGCCGGCAATATCGACGTCGAAGGCCTGGACGTCACGCCGCTGTTCCGCGATGAACTGACGGTGGTGACGGCACTGAACCACCCGCTGGCGGCCTCGAAATCGGCCCATTTCGTCGACCTGGTCGACGCCTACCAATTCGTCGGCATCCACCCCGACAGCGCGATCCAGACCTTCCTGGAAGACATCGCCAGCGGTCTGGGCAAGCGCATCTGCCAACGCGTGCACGTAGGCAGCTTCGAAGCCGTGTGCCGCATGGTCGAAGCCGGCGCCGGCATCGCCGTGGTGCCGCGCGCCTGCGCAGCCCGCTACAGCCGCCCCGACGCGCTGCATGTGCTGAAACTGGACGACCCCTGGGCGCTGCGCGACCGGCTGCTGTGCCGCCAGCGCGGCCGCGACCTGCCCAGTTTTGCCGAGTGCTTCATCGAACACGTGCAACGCGCCGCGCGCGGGCAGTAGGGCATAGCGCGGCAGGGCGGGTTTGTCCCTAGCCGACCGAGCGCACTGACACGGCCCCATTTGTGCAGGTGTCGCGCCGCTGCGACGCTGGGCGTCAGATAGTGTCCGATGACCGAACGCGGCGCCGGTGCGAAAGAGGGGCTTTTGAAAATGTGTAGCGGCAAAAGCGGGCAAGCGACAAATAATAAAAAAAGCCCCGGCCGCGCCTGACGCGCGACCCAATCCAAAACGGGGCAGGCAAGCGGCAAGGCACCGCGCGGTTCTGGTGCGGTTTGCGGCTACGCCACCGACAAGAACGAGACTCAGGAGACTGCCTTGCTAGATCCACAACGCCGCCGCGTCGTCGCGGGGCTGGGCGCCGCGTGCGCCACCGCTTTGCTACCCCGTTTCGCCCAAGCCGCCACCTGGCCCGGCCACGCAGTGACGTTCATCGTGCCGTTCCCGGCGGGCGGCCCCGTAGACACGACCGCGCGTTTCACGACACAACCGCTGGGCCATCTGTGGTCGGTACCAACGGTAGTGGACAACCGCTCGGGCGCGGGCGGCATCGTGGGCGCCCAGTTCGCGGCCAAGGCCGAGCCCGACGGCTACAACTTCTTCTTCGCCTCGATCCACCACGCCGTGCTGCCCAGCCTGCGCGACAACCTGACGTACGACATCAACCGCGATTTCGTGCCGGTGGGCATGGCGGCGGTATTTCCGATCGTGCTGGTGGTGAACCCTTCGCTGCCAGTGAATTCGGTGAGCGGACTGATCGCGTATGCGAAGGCGAATCCGGGCAAGCTGTCGTTCAGTTCATCGGGCACGGGCGGCGGCACGCATCTGGCGGGGGAGTTGTTCAACGCGATGGCTGGCGTGAAGATCCAGCACATTCCGTACCGGGGCAGCGCACCGGCGATGCAGGACCTGCTGGGCGGCCAGGTACAAGTGATGTTTGCGGACGGCCCGTCGGCGGTACCGCATCTGAAGACAGGAAAAGTCCGCGCATTGGGAGTCGGTAATCCAACGCGGTCGAGCATGTTGCCGGAGGTGCCGACGATTGCGGAGTCGGGGTTGCCGGGATATGAGGCTTATTCGTGGAGCGGGCTGATGGCGCCTAAGGGGACGCCGGGAGAGATCGTTGCCAAGTTGAATGCGGACTTGGTGAAGGTGTTATCGGATGCTGGGACTGCTAAGGCTATGTTGGCTGCTGGGGCTGAGCCTAAACCAGGGAGTGCCGCGGAGTTTGGGGAGTTTGTTCGGGCCGAGGTTTTGAAGTGGAGGGAGTTGATTAAGGCGGCGGATATTAAATTGGAGTGATTTGGCGAGTTTGGTTCTTAAGTCGCGCTTGGCGGTGTCGGCGGGCATAGGGCGGGGCTACGATTGCGGTCCGGAGCCTTCGCTCCGGACTGCCCCGTTGTCATCCTCGTCCGCCTTCGGCTCCCTACGGATTCCCTCGGGCGCATCTACACGCCCCGCCCACCCCACGCCGACCCCGCCAAGCGCTCACGAAGCGGTTTAGCTACGGATGTCGGGAGGGTCAGTGTGCTTGGCATGGTAGCCACGGTCAGGGGGGGTATGGAGGAGGGTGCGGTGCCCGCCTCGTGCCGGCCGCGCGGGCGGCCTTACGAGGCTTACGCGTCGTCTTGCGTAATCCACTGCCGCTATCGCGTGTGGGTGGCGTTGTAAGTGCGTGCTAGTACGAGGTTGTGTTTAGCCATGAAGCAACACGCCCAAATTAGCAGGGTCTTCTATCGGCGCGGATGCCATGGCGGTTGACCCCAGTCTGTAGCGCCCGATGGGCGGCGCGCGAGAGGGTCGCCATGCGCAAGTTGGAGCCTGCCGCGCCGCCCATCACCGCCCCTCCCCCCGACATGCGGACTCACTAGAAAACCAGTCCCCATCAGCGCGAAGCGCACCGGCAACATAGTCAGCAACGCGAATGCCAAACGTGGCCGCCCGCGCGGCCGCGGCTTGGCGGCCCTGTAGATCTCATTCCCTGACCACAGGTCTAGCAGCGCGACAAATCTCAAAAGACGTAGCCCGTCGTGGCGGTGGCTTGCGGAGTGGGCAACCTCGATGCGCCCGAGGGAATCCGTAGGGAGCCGAAGGCGGACGAGGATGACGAAGGGGAAGTCCGGCGCCCGCGCGCCGGACCGCAATCGTGGGCGCCCAC
>JBEBOQ010000131.1:0-14263 GCA_040396375.1 Achromobacter xylosoxidans | reverse complement strand
GGAATTCCTCAAGGCGCGCGGGATCGAACGGCTTGTTGGAACGGAACACGAACGCACCGATTTCGTCGTCGTGCTTGTGGTGGTGGTGATGATGCGCGTGATCGCAATGCGCCCCGCAATCGCCTTCGTGATCATGGTCATGACCGTGATCATGGCCGTGGTCGTGCCCATGGTCGTGCCCGTGGGCATGGCTGTGGGCGGCGTCGGGGTGTTCATCGGCCAGGAATTCCGGGTCGATGTCCAGAATGGAATTCAGGTTGA
Source organism: Achromobacter xylosoxidans (assembly GCA_040396375.1). GTDB lineage: Bacteria > Pseudomonadota > Gammaproteobacteria > Burkholderiales > Burkholderiaceae_B > Achromobacter > Achromobacter xylosoxidans_D. The sequence goes on along the minus strand of JBEBOQ010000131.1, from coordinate 14,002 downwards.
AGCCGCTGATGTCGATGATGGACTTCAGGTCGGCGTCGCCGAAGTTGACCGCGGTGATGGGCGCGCGCGGGTTCATCCGCAGCAGGCGGGCGCGCAGCGCTTCGTAGTCGACGTCGTTGACCAGGTCTTTCTTGGAGATCAGGATGCGGTCCGCGAAGCCAACCTGCTTCTGGGCTTCGGGCTGTTCATCCAGCGTCGCCATGCCGTGCTTGGCGTCGACCACCGTGACCACCGCGTCCAGGCGGTAGTACTCGGCGATGTCGTCGTCCATGAAGAACGTCTGGCACACCGGGCCGGGGTTGGCCATGCCGGTGGTTTCCAGGATGACGCGTTCGAATTTCAGGTCGCCCGCTTCGCGCTTGACGCGCAGTTCGGACAGCGTGCGCATCAGGTCGCCGCGCACCGTGCAGCAGACGCAGCCGTTGGACAGTTCGATGATTTCTTCATCGCTGTCTTGCACCAGCAGGTCGTTGTCGATGCTTTCCGGTCCGAATTCGTTTTCGATGACCGCAACGCGGCGGCCGTGGAATTCGGTCAGGATGCGTTTGAGCAGGGTGGTCTTGCCCGCACCGAGGAAGCCGGTGAGGATGGTGACGGGAACCATTTTGTCCAAACTGCGCGGGGTGTTCATGGCGAAGCTGCTTGCGTGAAGTAAGGCGGCGAAAGGTCACTGCCACAGGCTGCGAGGGCCGCCTACAGGGGGGCCGGACGCAGGATTACAGCACAGTCGGGGGCAGGGGGCAAACCCCGGGCCAACCCGGGGGCCATAGCCGCCCAGATCGCGGCTGTACGCCGTCAAGTATCGGGCGATATCACTATTTTGGGGCGATTTTCCGGATTTCAAGGGTCCGGATCAGGGGGCTGCGGCCAGGGCGCGGACGCGTCCGCGGCGGGCAGGCCGCGCCCGGGGGCTTAATGATGATGGTGGTGGTGCCCGGCGTCGGCGGGTTGCTTCTGCTGGCACTGCGGGCACAGCGCCCGGATTTCGGTTTCGTGGGTGGCCAGGACGTAGCCCGTCTGGGCGACGCGTTCGGCCAACTGGCGGCTCATGGCGGGGTCGGAGACTTCAGACACCGCGCCGCAGCCAGTACAGACGACCAGCAGGTCGTGGGGCGCGCCGCCGGCGTCGTGGCAGGCGCTCCAGGCGTTGACCGCGTCCAGGCGGTGGATCAGGCCTTCGTCCATCAGGAAGTCCAGGGCGCGATACACCGTGGGGGGCGCGGCGCCAGGATGCACTTCGCGCATGGCGTCGAGCAGTTCGTAGGCTTTGAGGCTGCGGCCGTGGCGCAGCAGCAGTTCCAGCACCTTGCGGCGGATGGGGGTCAGGCGGCGACCGCGCTGTTCGCACAGCGTCTCGGCGACGCTGAGCTGGGCGCCTACGGTGTCGCTGCGAGGAGAACGGGGCGGAGCGGGCATGGCGGGCTTCATCTGAATTAGGAACGCGCGCGACGCGCGCGAGATGCCTGGAAGGTAGCAGAAAACACCTTGGTGCGGGCGAAACCCGCCGTTTCAAGCTTTTTAGTTATGATATAACATAATAATTCCGATCCGCAGCTTGCCGTTTCCATGTCCCATTTCACGCTTTTGCCTACGCGGCCCGGCGCCGCGCCGGGTCCGGGCGCTTCCCTCCGCTCCAGTTTTTTGGCGTCCGCATGGCGCCGCATGGCCTATGCGCTGGCCGCGTCCGCTGTGCTGTGGGCGCTGACCGGCTGGGCCATGGATTGGTGGCCGCGATGAGCGCCGCGCCAGTTGCCATCGAGCTGCGGGACGCGTCCTTTGGCTGGCACGGGCACGCGGCGTTGCGTGGCGTATCGGGCCGCTTCGAGCCGGGCGCGATGACCGCCGTGGTGGGTCCGAACGGCGCCGGCAAGTCGACCCTGATCAAGGGCATCATGGGCGTGTTGCGGCCGATGTCGGGCAGCGTCAGCATCGGGGGCGCCGGCCGGTCCGAATTGGCCTGGCTGCCCCAGGCGGCCGAACTGGACCGGTCTTTTCCCGTGACGGTGCTGGATCTGGTTGCGATGGGGGCATGGCGCCGGGTCGGCGCGTGGCGCCGGTACCGGGCCGAGGAAATCGACCGCTGCCTGCAGGCGCTGGAAACGGTGGGTCTGGCGGGCATGGCCGGGCGCGGCGTGGACACGCTGTCCGGCGGGCAGATGCAACGCACGCTGTTCGCGCGGATGCTGGTGCAGGACGCGCCCGTGCTGCTGTTGGACGAGCCCTTCGCCGCCGTGGACAGCCACACGGCCGACGACCTGATGGCGCTGCTTTGTGGACTGCACGGACAGGGCCGCACGGTGATCACCGTGCTGCATGACCTGGACATGGTGCGCGACCACTTTCCGCAATGCCTGCTGCTGTCTGGCTCGGTGGTGGCGTGGAGCGACACGGCAACGGCCCTTTGTGATGCGCACCTGAAGACGGCGCGCCAATGGCACGCGGGGGCGTTCGCATGACCGCGCTGCAGTGGGCCGTGGCGCCCTTCCTGGATTACGGGTTCATGCGCCGCGCGCTGGCGGGTGCCAGCGCCTTGTCGCTAGGCGCGGCGCCGTTGGGCGTGTTCCTGGTGTTGCGACGCATGAGCCTGATGGGCGACGCGATGTCGCACGCCATCCTGCCGGGCGTGGCGGCGGGCTTTCTGCTGTCGGGGCTGTCGCTGGGCGCGATGATGCTGGGCGGCATCGCCACCGGCCTGGCCGTGGCGCTGCTGGCTGGCCTGGTGGCGCGCCTGACGCCGCTACGCGAAGACGCCAGTTTCGCGGCCTTCTACCTGATATCGCTGGGCCTGGGGGTGCTGCTGGTGTCGCTGCGCGGCTCCAACATGGATCTGCTGCACGTGCTGTTCGGCACGGTGCTGGGCCTGGACGATGCGGCGCTGCTGCTGGTTACGGCCACGGCCAGCGTCACGTTGGTGGCGTTGGCAGCGCTGTACCGGATGTTGGTGGCGGAATGCCTGGACCCGGGCTTTCTGCGCGCCAGCGGCGGGCGCGGCGGCTGGGTCCACATGGGCTTCCTGGTGCTGGTGGTGGTGAACCTGGTGGCGGGCTTCCAGGTGCTGGGCACCTTGATGGTGGTGGGCATCATGATGCTGCCGGCCGCCGCCGCCCGGTTCTGGCTGCGTTCGGCGGCCGGCCAGATCCCGTTGGCCGCCGCCGTCGGCGTGGCCGCGTCGGTCGCTGGCCTGCTGGTGTCATACCACTTCAATGTGCCGGCTTCGCCCGCCATCATTCTGGCGGCCGGCGTCTGTTACCTGTTTTCCATCGTTTGCGGCCCGCAAGGCGGGCTGCTGCGGGCGCCGCGCAAACCGCGCCGGGCCTGACCCCTCAAGGAGATACGCTATGCCTTCCCTATTGTCGGCGCTGTCGCGCCGCCGCGCCTTGCTGGCCGCCACCGGCCTGTGGTTGTCCGCGACGTTCGGCGTGGCGCATGCCGCCCCGCCGTTGCAGGCCGTGGCCAGCTTTTCCATTCTGGGTGACATCGTGCGCGAAGTCGGTGGCGATGACGTGCAATTGACCACGCTGGTGGGTCCGGACGGCGACGCCCATGAGTACGAACCCACCCCTGCCGACGCCAAGAAGCTGGCGGCTGCCAACGTGCTGTTCGTGAACGGGCTGGATTTCGAGGCTTGGTTGCCCAGGCTGGTCAAGGCCTCGGGCTTCGCCGGCCAGACCGTGGTGGCGTCCAAGGGCGTGACGCCGCGCAAGTTCGCCGGCCACGGCCACGATCACGGCGACAAGGACCACGACCACGGTCAGGCCCACGGTCATGGCGGCGAAGCGGGCCACAGCCATGGCGACGCCGATCCGCACGCCTGGCAGAACCTGGCCAACGGCGTGATCTACGCGCGCAATGTGGCCGACGGCCTGGCCGCCGCGGATCCGGCCCATGCCGACGCCTACCGCAAGCGTGCCGATGCCTACATCGCTCGGCTGCAGGCGGCGGACGCGGCGGTGCGCAAGACCTTCGCGGCGATTCCGGCGGAGCGCCGCAAGGTGGTGACCTCGCACGATGCGTTCGGCTATTTCGGCGATGCCTACGGGGTGGAGTTCATTTCCGCAGTGGGCATCTCGACCGCCGCCGAACCCGCTGCCGGCGATGTGGCGCGCATCATCGAACAGGTCAAGCGCGAGAAGGTGCCGGCGGTGTTCGTCGAGAACATCACCAGCCCGCGCCTGGTGCAGCAGATCGCGCGTGAAACGGGCGCCAAGGTGGGTGGTACGCTGTATTCCGATGCGCTGTCCAAGCCCGGACAGCCCGGCGCCACCTACCTGGAAATGTTTGAATGGAACGTACGTCAGCTCACCGCCGCATTGCGGCCCTGATCGCTGTCACGGGCGCACTGGCGGCCAGCACCGCCGGCGCCCATCCGCACATGTGGATCGATGCCCGCGCCGTGATCGACCTGGACGAGCAACATCGGATCACGGCCGTGAGGCAGGTCTGGCTGTTCGACGAAATGTTCGGCGCCTATGCCACCCAGGGTCTCAAGAAGGGCAAGGGCGGCGCCCTGCCCGACGACACCTTGAAGACCATGGCGCAGGATTGGATGAAGGCGCTGGGCGAGCCGGTGTCGCATTACTTCACGCGTGTCACCGTGGCCGGCAAGAGCGCGGTGTTCGCCGCGCCGCGCGATGCGCGCGTGACCTGGAACCCCAAGACCGGTCGATTGGCGTTGGCGTTCACCTTGCCGCTGGCCGAGCCTGCCGCGCTGGACTCCGCCGGCGCCCAGGTCGATATCTATGACCCGACCTATTTCGTGGCGTACGCCTTCGAAGAAAAAGGGGCGGTCGCGTTGGGCGGACCCGGCGCGGCGGCCTGCAAGCAGGCTTACCGCAAGCCCAAGGAACTGGATTGGAACACCATGCAGCAACTGGCCGCGATCCCGGCCGATCCGGACGCATTGCCGGAAGAGCTTTTCGCCATCACCAAAGGGCTGACGCACCGCATCGAGGTGCAATGCGCCTGACGTTCCAGCGGCCGGCTGCCGCTGCGCTGGCAGGGTTGCTGGCGCTGTGCGCCATGGCCTGGATGGGCGCGGCGGATGCGCAGGGCGCGCATCCCTTCGGCGTGCCGGAAAGTGGCGCGGGTCTGGGCGGCCCCGGATGGTTGGCGGGTTTTTTTGGCCAGGTGTCGGTGTGGCAAAGCCATTTCTACCGCCAGTTGACGGCGGCGGTGCGGGCCTGGCAGGCCGACGGCGGCGCAGCCTGGACGTTGATCGGCCTGTCGTTCGCCTACGGCGTGTTCCACGCGCTGGGGCCGGGCCATGGCAAGGCGGTGATTTCCTCGTATGTGTTGGCCAACCGGCAGACCGCGCGCAACGGCGCCTTGCTGGCGTTGGTGTCATCGCTGGTGCAGGCGCTGGTGGCGATTGCAATGGTGGCCGTGTTGGCGCTCATATTCAACGCCACGGCGGCCACCATGAACCAGGCCACGCGTTGGCTGGAACTGGCGTCATATGGGCTGGTGACGCTGCTGGGTGCTTGGCTGGTGTGGGTCAAGGCGGTTCGGCCGTTGCTGCGCAGACGGGAGTCTGTTGCGGCTGTGTTGGCCGCCGCCCCGGTCGCAATCGCGGTGCCGATTGCGGCTCGGCCCGCCACATCGGGTCAACCGTTGAAAGGGGCTGCGGCCTTGCGTGCCATCGCCGTGCATGCGCCGGACCCTGGGCGCGGCGCTTCGCACGGCCCAGTCCATGATCATCATGTACATCACGACGACTGCAGTTGCGGTCATGCCCATGTGCCGCCGCCGGAGCAGGTGGCGGGGCCGCTGAATTGGCGCCGGGCGTGGTCGGCGATCCTGGCGGTGGGCCTGCGGCCCTGCAGCGGCGCCCTGATCGTGCTGGTGTTTGCCTTGTCGCAGGGGTTCTTCCTGGCGGGGGTGGCATCGGCCCTGGCGATGGGTCTGGGCACGGGCCTGACGGTGGCGGCGCTGGCCTGCTTGGCCGTGGTGGCCGGCGGCGCGGCCACGGCGCTGGGCAGCCGCTTATCCAGTACCGGCGCGGCGCGCCTGCGCTATGGCGTGGAAGCCTTGGCGGCTTTCGCCGTGCTGGCGTTGGGCGTGTTGCTGTTGGGCGGCTTGTTGGCCGGTGGCGGCTGAACAGCCGCCGTCGTCAGGACTTGCGGCCGGCGCGCGGATGCGCCTGGTCGTAGGCGCGGGCCAGATGCTGGAAGTCCAGCCGGGTGTAGATCTGGGTGGTGGAGATGTTGGCGTGACCCAGCATTTCCTGCACGGCGCGCAGATCCTGGGCCGATTGCAGGACGTGGCTGGCGAAGCTGTGGCGCAGCACATGCGGATGCACATGGGTGGGCAGGCCGGCGGCCTGCGCGACGTGTGCCAACTGCAGTTGCACCACGCGTGGCGAAATGCGTCGTCCGCGTGCGCCTAGGAACAGCGCCGCGGCGTCTTCCGGCTGCGCGGCTGGCGGCGCCAGTTGCGGTCGCACGTCGATCCAGCGGCGTAAGGCGGCCAGGGCCGCTTGGCCCACCGGCACCGAACGGCGCTTGCCGCCCTTGCCCAGCACGATCACTTCGGCCTCGTCCAGGTTGAGCCAGCCGCGCGATTCATATTGGGCCGAGCGCTCGTAGCGCAGGTCCAGCCCCACCAGCTCCGATAGTCGCAGCCCGCTGGAATACAGCAATTCGAACATGGCCTGGTCGCGCAGCGCGGCCGGCTCGGTGGCGACCTGGGCTTGCGGACGGTCGAGCAGGGCCTGGGTCTGTTCCACGGACAGGGCTTTCGGCAGGCCGCGCGGCGCCTTGGGCGCACGCACGCCCGCGACCGGATTGCCGGCCAGGCCGGCGGCGGGCGCCCACCATTGATAGAAGCCGCGCCATGCCGCCAGCGTGCGCGCCAGGCTGCGCGGGCCGCGGCCCTGGGCGTGCAGGCGTGCGACGAACTGGCGGATGTGGCCGTTACCCAGCGTGTCCAGCGGCAGCTTGGCGCGCTCGGCCAGCTCGCGCAGGAAGTGCAGTTCGCGGCGGTAGCCGTCCAGCGTATGCGGGGAATAGCGGCGGTTGGCTTCCAGATGGCGCAGCCAGGCGACCATCGGGTCAGGCAGGGGGGCGTCCGGGGCTTGCGAGTCTGGCATGGCGTGCTCCGGAGCCCCCGCTGTCATGGGGTCAGGCCTTGGGGGCGGCCGGATTCAGCCGGTGCAGCGCGGCCGAGGCCAGTTGGCCGATGGATTCCAGGAACGCGGTACCCATGTCAGGGGTGAAGCGTTCGGCGTCATCCGAACCCAGCACCAGCAGGCCCACGCTGGCGCCGTCGGCTTCCAGGCGTAGGGGCACCAGCGCCAGCGACTTCGGCTTGGCATCCAGCCAGCCGGCGGCCTCGAAGGCGGTGTCGGTGCCGCAATACGGTGCTTTCAGGCTGTCGGTGAAGGTGCGCACGTCTGGCGTGACGGGCTCGCCATAGCCGGTTTCGGGCAGTTCCGACAGGCCCCACAGGCGCAACGCCACATGGTTGATGTCGAATTGCTCGGCCAGGCCCAAGGCGATTTCGCCGGGCACCAGTTGCGGGTCGTTTTCGGACAACAGGCGGCAGCACCATTTGGCGACGTGGCTGCCGATGGTTTCGTTGGCGGTGGCGTTGCGCACCAGTTCGTTCAGGCGCCATTCGAGTTCGCGGTTGCGTTCGCGCAGCGTGAGGATCTGGCGTTCGCCCAGCGAGATGGCGCGTGAGCCGTGCGGATGCGGCACCTGCAGCGTGGCGAAGACTTCGGCGTGTTCATCGAAGAAGCCGGGGTGTTCCTGCAGGAAGGTGGCGATGTCCTGGGCGGTGAAAGCGGTATCAGTCATGGGGTTATCGGTTCAGCGCCATGGAGAAAACGAGCTTGTCGATGTCGACCTGCCCCGTGAAGACGGATTCGGCCGGGCCGGTCATGCGCAACTGGCCGTCGGTCCAGGCGATGGTCAGCACGCCGCCGCGCGTTTGCACGCGCACCGGCGAATCGAGCAGGCCGCGGCGGATGCCGGCTGCGACAGCGGCGCAGGCGCCGGTGCCGCAAGCCAGGGTTTCGCCGGCGCCGCGCTCGTGCACGCGCAACCGGATGTTGTGGCGGTCGACGACTTGCATGAAGCCCGCGTTGACCCGGCGCGCGAAGCGCGGGTGGTTTTCGACCAACGGACCAATGACGGCGACGGGTGCAGTGTCGACGTTATCCACGACCTGCACCGCGTGCGGGTTGGAAATGGCCACGGCGGACAGCGCTACGCTTTGCGGCAGGCCGGCGGGCGCATCCAGCGGCAGTTCCCACAGGGTGTCCTGGCCTTCGGTGCGCGAGGCCAGGCCGGTGGTGTTGAACGGCAGGTCAGCGGGGTCGAAGCGGGTGCTGCCCATTTCGACGGTGACTTGTTCGTCGTCGCCTTCGTCCAGGACCAGGATGCCGGTGGCGATCTCGGCGCGCAACGGATTGCGGTCGGACAGGCCTTGTTCGTGCACGAAGCGCACGAAGCAGCGCGCGCCGTTGCCGCAATGCTCGACCTCGCTGCCGTCGGAATTGAAGATGCGGTAGCGGAAGTCGGCGTCGGGCCGGGTGGCGCGTTCGACCAGCAGTATCTGGTCGGCGCCGATGCCGAAGTGCCGGTCGCCGAGCGCGCGGGCGCGTTCAGGCGTCATGTCGATGGCCTGGCGGACGCCGTCGAGCACGACGAAATCGTTGCCCGCGCCATGCATTTTGGTGAAGTTCCAGTTCATGGGGGGATTATCGCCCATTCCGGCCAGGGAAAACGTGGCCGCCGCCTAGTAGATCTTGGCCTCGCCCGGCGGCCGGGTCTTGAAGCGGCGGTGGACCCAGTAGTACTGGCTGGGACAGCGGCGAACCCAGGCTTCCATTTCACGATTCAGGCGCGCGGTGGCGTCTTCCAGCGTGTCCTCGCCGGGGAAGTTCTCCAGCGGCGGCAGCACGTCGACGTGGTAGCGGCCGGTTTCCGGATTCCAGGTCTCCAGGATGGGCAACACCGCCGCGTCCCATTTCTTGGCCAACTGCGCGGTGGCCACCAGCGTGGCCGCCTGAACGCCGAAGAACGGCACGAACACGGCGCCCTGGCGGCCGAAGTCCATGTCCGGCAGGTAATACACCGGTCGCGGCGCGCGCAGGTGGCGGATCAGTTCGCGCACGCCGTCCTTGCGGCTGACCAGGAAGACTTCGTTGAAACGGGCCCGTCCGGCGGCCACGACCGCATCAATATGCGGGTCGCTTTGCGGGGTGTACATAGTGGCCGCGCTGGGTATTTCCATGGTGAGGCGGGTGGCGGCGGCGTCCAGGCCGATGAAATGCGGCGCCAGCAGGATGACGGGGCGGCCCTGGGCGATCAGTGCGTTGATGCGCTCGGCGCCGCTTATGGTGACCATGTCCTTGATGGCCTCGGGCGTGCCGTACCAGAGCACACCGCGGTCGACGATGGATTGCGCCAGCGCCCGGAAATGTTCGCGCGCCCAGCGCTCGCGCACGGCTTCGGGCTGGTCGGGAAAGCACAGTTCAAGGTTGCGGCGCACGATGCGGGTGCGCGATTTGGCGACGCGCATGCCCAGCCAGCCGAGCGTGGCGCCGATACGTTGCCGGGTGGCGGGCCGTATGCGGCCGAACCACTTCAGCAGGGAAACCAGCGTGCGCGTTTTTGAGTCGTTCATGGATAAAAAAGGGGCATGAGACCAGGGCGGCGGAAAGGGCGCTGTGACGGCGTCAGCCGGGCTTGGCGGCGACGTCGTCGGCCGGCGCGGGCGGTGCGCCGCGAGGGGTCTTGTACCGGTTGTAGCTCCAGAGGTATTGCTGCGGGCAACGGCGGATCAGGGTTTCCATGGCGGCGTTCAGCAGTGCGGCCTGGGCCTGGGGATCGGCCGGTAGGGGTTCGGGCACCCGCACGTAGTGGATGCGCCAGCCGCGGCCGCCCGGCAGGCGTTCGCCGGCGGTCAGGATGATCGGCACGCCGGTTTGGCTGGCCAGCTTGCCGGGCAGGGTCATGGTGTAGGCCATGCGCCCGAAAAACGGCGCCCAGACGCCGTCGCCGACGCCAGGGGCCTGATCGGGCAGCATGCCCACGGATTCGCCGCGTCGCAGGGCACGCACGAATTCACGCACGCCCTGCATGGTGGCCGGCACCGCGTTGACGGCCGAACCGTTGCGCGCGGTTTCCAGCAGCGGTGCCAGGATGTCCTTGCGCGGGGGACGGAACATCACCGTCATGGGCATTTGGCGCGCTAGGTAGCGGGCGGTGATCTCGAAGCAACCCAGGTGCGGGGTCAGAAACAGGATGCCGCGGTTTTCCGCGCGGGCGGCGGCCACGACTGCATTGTCGTCGGACACGACCTGGGCCAGGCTGGGTTCATTACGGAACCAGACGCGTGGCATTTCCAGGATCATCGCGCCGGCTTCGCCCGCCGACCGGCGGGCAAAGGCCGCGCCGGGGTAGCCGGCCTGGGCGGCATTGGCCTGGAGCCGGCGCCGGTACTTGCCCGGGAAGGCATAGGCGAGGCGCCCGAGCAGGCGCCCCAGCGCGTGTGCGACGGGCAGGGGCAAGGAGGCAAACAGGCGGAACAGGACGAGCAGCATGCGGCAAATGAGAGAGGTCAGGCATGGTGATGCCGATGCTCGCGGGAAAGACTCCACGCGCGGCACAAGCATAAGAATCGCATTTTCGCTTAAAATCAGCACGTCGCCGAGTTAACCGACAACTTGCGGGGCGACGGCAGGGGTCAAGCGCATTGCGCGGCTCTTGCCAAATCCGCTAAAGCGTCGCGCCCAGATCAGCGTTTGCCAATGCATACCGGGGTGCTACGCGCCTCGTGAACCTCTGTTCCGGCTGTACCGGACTCTCAAGGACGCATCTGTGGCCAATAACGACTTTCTCTTTACTTCCGAATCCGTTTCCGAAGGGCACCCCGACAAGGTAGCCGACCAGATTTCCGACGCGATTCTGGACGCCATCTTCACCCAGGACCCCAACGCGCGTGTTGCGGCCGAAACCCTGTGCAACACGGGTCTGGTCGTGCTGGCCGGTGAAATCACCACCACCGCCAACGTCGACTACATCCAGGTCGCGCGCGACACGATCCGCCGCATCGGCTACGACAACACCGAATACGGCATCGACTACAAGGGTTGCGCGGTGCTGGTCGCCTACGACAAGCAGTCGCCGGATATCGCCCAGGGCGTGGACCGCAGCTCGGAAGACTACCTGAACCAGGGCGCGGGCGACCAAGGCCTGATGTTCGGCTATGCCTGCGACGAAACCCCTGACCTGATGCCTGCCCCGATCTGGTACGCGCACCGCCTGGTGCAGCGCCAGAGCGAATTGCGCAAGGACGGCCGCCTGCCGTGGCTGCGCCCCGACGCCAAGTCGCAAGTGACCTTCCGCTACATCGACGGCCGCCCGGCGGAAGTCGACACGGTGGTGCTGTCGACCCAGCACGCGCCGGAAGTATCGCAAGAGACCATCCGCGAAGCGGTCATCGAAGACATCATCAAGCCGAGCTTCCCGGAAGGCCTGATCACGCCCAAGACCAAGTTCCTGGTCAACCCGACCGGCCGCTTCGTCATCGGCGGTCCGCAAGGCGATTGCGGCCTGACCGGCCGCAAGATCATCGTCGACACCTACGGCGGCGCATGCCCGCACGGTGGCGGCGCGTTCTCGGGCAAGGATCCGTCCAAGGTCGACCGCTCGGCTGCCTACGCTGCCCGCTACGTTGCCAAGAACATCGTGGCCGCCGGCCTGGCGCGTCAGTGCCAGGTGCAGGTCAGCTACGCCATCGGCGTGGCTGAACCCATCAATATCACCGTCTACACCGAAGGCACCGGCGTCATCCCCGACGACCAACTCGCCAAGCTGGTGCGTGAGCACTTCGACCTGCGTCCGAAGGGCATCGTGAACATGCTGGACCTGCTGCGCCCGATCTACACCAAGACCGCCGCTTATGGTCACTTCGGCCGTTCCGAACCGGAATTCTCGTGGGAAGCCACGGACAAGGTCCAGGAACTGAAGAAGGCGCTGTAAACCGCCTGCTTCAAGCAAAAAGCCCCTGCATTTGCATGCAGGGGCTTTTTTTTAAGGCGCAGCAGGTCGGGTCAGAGGCCCCAGGACGACAGGTCCGGGGTGCGCGGGACGGGCGACAGCACGCGTTCCAGCGCCGCGGCGCAGTCCAGCATCGCTGCGTCGCCGCCCGCGGGTGCCAGCAATTGCACCGCCATCGGCATGCCGTCGGCATCGAAGCCGGCCGGCAGGGCGATGGCTGCCGCACCCAGGAAGTTGGCCGGGCGTAGCAGTTTGCCCAGGCCGGCGTGACGCACGTCGGCGGCGTCCAGCGGCTGCGCGGCTTGGTCGCAAGCAGGCATCAGCAGGGCGTCCAGCCCCCGCATCGCGGTGGCAAAGGCGGCCATGTCGGCTTGGCGCCGCTGCAGCGCGGCCTCGTAGTCCGCCCGCGAGATCCGGCCTCCGGCCGCGATGCGCGTGCGCACCACTTCCCAGAGCGGTTGTGCGGGGTCTTCGGCCAGCGCGCCGTAATAGCGATAGGCCTCGTAGGCCAGCACCAGCGAGTTGTCGTCCGCCATGCGCGTGAACGATAGCGCGGCGGGCGGGTGCCAGGCTTCGGGCGTGCAGCCGGCCTGGTCCAGGTGTTCTTGGGCGTCGTGCCAGATCCGCAGGCCTTCGTCGGTCAGCGGCGCGGGCCACGCTTGCGGCGCCAAGACCGCCACCGCAACGGGCCTGCGGGCGGCAGGCCGGCGCAAGTCGGCGATGCAGCGGGGTGACAGCGCCAGCGTCGCGTCATCATCGATATCCGGGCCGGCCAGCAATTGCGTCAGGAGGCGGGCGTCCGCCACGCTGCGAGCGATGGGGCCAAGCACGTCCAGGGTGTCCGAAAGCGGCAGGCAACCGGCCCGGCTGATGACACCGGAGGACGGCTTGTAGCCCACCACGCCATTCAGCGCTGCGGGGGCGCGCACGGAGCCGCCCGTGTCGCCGCCCAGCGCCAGGGGAGCCAGGCCGGCCCCCACGGCGACGCCGGCGCCGCTGGACGAACCGCCGGGGGCGCGCGCCTCGCGAGCGTCCCACGGGTTGCGGGCTGTGCCCTGGGTGGGGTTTTGGCCCGACAGGCCGAAGGCGTATTCGGTCATGCGGGTCTTGCCCAGGATGGGCATGCCTTGCGCGGCCAGCCGGTGCGCGGCTGCGGCGGTCTCGTCGCTGACCACGCCGCGGCGGGTTTGCGAGCCGCCGCTGGCAGTCGTGCCTGCCCATTGCACACTGTCTTTCACCGCCACCGGCACACCGTGCAGGGGGCCCATGGAGATGCCTGCAGCTTGCAGGCGGTCGGCGGCGTCGGCCTGTGCCAGCGCGCGTTCAGCCGTGACCTCGCTGTAGGCGGCCAGTTGCGGCGCGCGTTCGATGCGGTCCAGGAAGTGAGTGGTGACCTGGCGCGAGCTCAGTTCGCCGTCGCGGATGGCGCGGGCGAGTTCGCGGGCCTCTCGGAAATGCAGGGCGGTGTCGTGGTCTGGCATGGCTCTCACGGAAAAAGAAAAAGCTTTCCGGCCCTGGGGGGGCCGGAAAGCGTGGTCATGGCTACAGTCAGCGTTACTTCAGCGACTGGCCCCGGGTTTCAGGCATGCGGATGAAGGTGATCAGCGTGATGACGGCGCCCGCCAGCACGTAATAGAAGAACCAGCGCTCCATGCCCTTGCTTTGCAGCCAGGTCAGCAGGTAGGGCGTGGTGCCGCCCAGCAGCGCCACGACCAGGTTGTACGGCGTGCCGATACCGACGGCGCGCACGCTGGTGGGGAACTGCTCGGACATGATGGCCGGCGCGATCGACGTGTACATGGCGTACAGCACCAGGCCGAACAGCTCCACCGCCAGGATCGAACCGAACGACGGGCCCAGCGTGCTCATCAGCGGGTAGAAGAACACCAGGTAGCCGGCGGCGAAGAAGATCAGCTGCGGCTTGCGGCCAATGCGGTCGGACAGCATGCCGAACACGGGCTGCACCAGCATGAACACGATCAGCGCGACGGTGT
>JBEBOQ010000130.1:0-14269 GCA_040396375.1 Achromobacter xylosoxidans | reverse complement strand
GTGTAGAGCACCGTCAGCGTGGCGTAGCCCACCCGTTTGCCGGTGATCGGCGTGGTATCTTCACGGCCCACCAGGCTGCGCCACCCGACCAGCGCGGCGCCCGGCGCGCTGATCAGCCACCAGCCCAGCCGCTTGAGCGGACCGGGGCGCGGGATCGAGGCCTGGACCTGCGCGGCCAACAGCTCGCGCAAGGCGCGGTTTTCTTCGCGCAGGCGCGCCGTCTGCGGATCCACTGGCCCTTCACTCTCGGGATCCGGGGTGCCATCGTGCTGCGTAGCAAGTGGATCGAGCGGGGGGATGGTCATGTTAAGAAAAATATAGATACAAAGCGGCCGGATTGAATTATGAAGGACGGCCTCGCCGGGGCATAGCCCGAACAGCTGGGAAAAAACGGGCCTTGGCATGGATTCGGCGGACCTGCGCGCGTCCCACAGCGCCGAAGCGCCAGCACGGACGCTGGCGCTTCGGCGCTTTGGACCGGATCCCGCCGCGCCGGCTAGCGGATGCGTTTCAGGAAACCGTCCTGGGCCACCGTGATCTGGAGCTTGTGTTGCAATGACAAGTCCTGCTCGAACTCGGGGTGTCGCGGGAGCCAGGCGTGGACCGCTGTCTTCGGGCTGTTGCCGCGGCCCCACGGGCGATGCGCGCACAGTTCAGCCGGCATGTCGTCGATCAATGTGTCGAAGACCACGCAGTAGCTGCCGACTGAGGTCATCGGAGCGTACGCCTCCAGTTCGGCGAGCACGTGATCGTGGGTATGGTTGGAATCCAGGCACACCAGCACGCGCTTGGCGTCGCCGGCCGCTTGGCGTACCTGGTCGATGACGTCCGGAGCAATGCTGGATCCCTGGATCATCGTAATCAGATGACTCAGGGGGTGGATTTCGATTTCTTTGCGGTTATGGGCGCGGATATCGATATCCACGCCGATGACGCGCCGGTTCGAGGTTCCGGGAAGGAGCGGCGTGCCGTTGACCTGGGCGTCGCAGTAATCGAGCAATGCGAGCATGGAGGCGCTCAGGATCAGTGAACCGCCGTGCGCGATGCCGGTTTCGATGATGACATCCGGGCGGGTGGCCCAGATCAGTTCCTGCATCGCATGGATATCCTGGGGATATTGGATGATGGGCCGGCCGAGCCATTGAAAGTTGTAGGTGTAGGCGCCGACCGTGCCTGCCTTGATCATCCATGCGAGGGTGTCGGCGGCCAGCGTTGGATCCTGTCCCAGCCGCTGGATGTTTGCCTGTACTTCGCTGTTGAACTGCTTGATTGCGTCCATGGTGTGTCTACTCTGAGGTATGGATGATGTTGACGCGATCGACCCTGCCGCCGATTTGCGCGCCCTTGTAGAGGTTTTCGTAGCAGAAGGGCTCGAACCCCGCGGCCTTCATGGCCAGGGCGGTCCGATCGATGTCGTACGCCACGCGGCGCAGCCGAATTTGGTCGTCCATGAGAATGGCATAGGCTGCCTTGCTGTCTCCGTCCCGGGGCTGGCCGACGGACCCTGGATTGCAATATCGCTGCGGACCGAAGTCGGCCAGAACCTGTACATGGGTGTGCCCCGAGAAAAGCAGCCGCACATCCGCCGGGATCTTGTCGCGGCTGATCGTGTAGAGATACTGGTCGCGCGGGTCTTCGGGCCCGCCGTGTACGAACAGGCAGTCATCCTGGCGGATGAACGGGTGCGATGCCTTCAGCCAGTCCACCTGTTCATTGCTGAGCGCGGATTTCTGGAAATTGATGATCTCGGCGACCACCCGCGAGCGCGGGCAGTTCTCATCCAGGGTGATGTAGCTGTCGTGATTGCCCAGCACGTTGGGCACGCCCAGTTCGCGCAGCAGGTCGATGCAGGCGCCGGGTTCGGCGTAATAGCCAGCCACGTCGCCCAGTGAAATATAGCGCGTGCAGCCTTGGGCCTTGGCGTCCGCGAGGACCGCCTGCAATGCCGGAAGGTTCCCGTGGATGTCAGAGAGGATGGCCAGCATGGGTCACGAAATCCTCGGTGTAGCGCCAGGCCTTGCCGGGGCGGATGCGGGGAGCGCCAGGTTCCCGCTCCAGCAGGTACAGTTCGATCGCCATTTCCGCCTCGTTGAAACCGAATGCCGTCCGCAACGAGTTGCTGCTGGAAAAGCGCGGATTGATTTCCAGCAGGAAGGCGGTGTCGTTTTCCACCCTGAACTGGAAATTGGTCGGACCCCACGGTTTGAAATACTTGCACAGCCTGTCGAGGGCCGCCTGGATGACAGGATGCTCATTTACCACCTCGGCGACCAGCGTATTGCCAGCGGTCGACAGGCGCCGCCGGAATATCAGGGGGCCCAGCCATCGACCGCCTCCGAGCCCGAAAACGCCAACCGTGTACTCCTCCTGGGCGCTACCGACAATGCGTTGCAACATCCAGGCGGATCCCGCCTTGCGTTGCCAGTAGGCGAAGTCGGTTTCGTCTTCAAGCACGTGGATGCCTCGCGAGCCGTTGCCCTGCCGCGGCTTGAGCAGCAACGGCGGCGGGCCGAGGCGTTCGACAGCGTCGACCCAGGAGGTCGGGCGCGCCGAAGGAATCGACGGATAGCCTAAGGCGTCCAATACGAGGCCAAAATCCCACTTGTCGCTGGTTTTTGCGATGAGGTCGGCGGTATTCAGCGTCAGCCGCACGCCCAGGCTCGTGAACAACTCCCGGTGCCGGTCGAAAAAGGCCACATCGATCTCCAGGCCGGGCAGAATCAATTGGATGCCATGGGCATGGACGATATGGGTCCAGTAATCCAGATAGGCCTGGCTGTCTTCCGGCGCATCGGGCTTCTGTTCGAACGCGTCGCAAAACCGGGGTCCGGGCGAGTCGGCGCTACGGTCGACACCGATGATGCGCACCGGATACTTGCATTGCCGCAGGCTCTTGACGATGCCTTGGCCGATGATCGCCCCCACGCCGGTGACGGCGACCGCCCACGGGCCTTGCGATCCGGCCGCCACGCCAGGGCGCTGATCCGCAAGCGGGTTCATTGCAGTTCCAGTTCCATGAGCAGCGCGACGCACAGATCGGGAAAATCGACGCCCACTCGCAACATCGCCTGCAGGTTCGCATCGAAGTCGTCCATGGTCTTAAGCACGGCCAGCGGCAGCGGCTTCAGGTAAATGCCTTCCTCGTGCGTGATACGGTAGCCCGCTAGGCGCACGGCGGCGGTCAACGTATCGCGGCAATACTGTCGCACGTGTCCCAGCGCGATGTCGTTGGCGTTGAGGCTGTAGATGTCGTCGATCAACCCGAGTTCCAGCCCGAGGCGGCGATTCAGGGATTTTGCATTCGGCACGGCCACATACATTTTCCCGCCAGGCTTCAGAAAGCGCCGGTAGCGGCTCAGGATGAGGTCGGGGTCTTCCACGTGTTCAAGGATGAAACCCATGACGATGACATCGAATCGTTCGTCCGAGGTGTAATCCTCAAAATAGGTCTCGATGATCTCGCCGGAAAAATCGGGCGTGTTCTGGCGAAACTGCTCGATAACCACGCTGGCGCCATCGAGGATGACGTGGCGGTTGCTCGCCTGTGCGAATATCCGCGACGTATAGCCGTGGCCCAAGCCCAATTCCAGCAATGAATCGGCATGCTTGAAGCGGTCGATGATCCTGCGTGGGTACCAGTTCAGCACCAGGTTGTTTTCGATTTCGGTCGCGCCGTTGGGGCGGTACTCCGAAGAGACGGCGTTCAGGTCAGGTTTCATGTTCAGGTCGTGGCCGGCGCCGGCGTGGAGAGGAACTCGCGCCAGGCGAGGGGTTGGCCGCCGATATCAGCGATGCCCTCGGGACCGCGATTCGCGATCAGATCCAGGGCACTGACATAGGGCGTGAATTCGCCATGCAGCTGGGGATAGGGCGGGGTGCCGTACTTGATGTACGACACCGTGATACCGCGGGCTTCGAAAGCCTGGTGGTCGAGATAATGGCGCGCGCCGTGGCCCGTCAGGTAATGGTCGGCCCGCAGGGCAAGGCAGAGGTCGATCACCCGTTGCGTGCTGGCGCCGGGAATGCCGAGCGTCGAGGAAACCGTGAAGGGCTTGCGCGCGCCAAGCTGCGGGTAATAGCGGACCAGGGCGTCCATCGACGCCTGCGCCAGGTCGGCAAGGGTTTGATGTGGCGTCGAAAACACCTGGTCCACCACGCTGAGCATCTCCGACCGGAATGGCGCGCCATCGTAGGCCTGCTTCAATTGGTCGACGTGGCTGCGTCGCCAATCGAACCGGTCGTCAATCCGGACTTCGTTGATCAGCTGTCCGAGTTTCTGGTCGGCCAGCGGCACCGTCAGCCAGCGAATACCGTTCCGGGTCTTGATCTGCACGCGATTGGAAAAACCGCCGCGTGAAAACTGAACGTCGTCGTAATAGACAAAATGGTCGGCGAGCCGGATTTGTTCGAGCATTCCCACCCAAGGAAAATACATAGGCTGCGAAATGACCAGGCAGTGGGTCCGGCTGTCAGCCATGGACGGGTTCCCCCAATAGCCGTCGGATCGTCCCGATGACGCGATCCAGATCCGAGTCGGTCATGTCGTGATAGCTCGGCAGGTTGATCGCGCGCTGCGGGATATCGTAGGCGTTGACGTTCCGTGGGCAGGCCTCGAACATCGGCAGGCTCGACAGGGGATGGAAGAACACGCGCGCATCGATGCCTTCTGGATTGAGCGCGGCCTGCAGGCGTTCGCGGGAAATCCCGAGCCCGCGGTCAAACACCACGGTCGGCATCCAATAGCCATTGCGTGTCCCTTCCGCTTCGGGATTCAGCACGACGCCGGCGATGCCGCCCAAGGCGTTGCGATAGGATTCGAATATCCGACGCTTGCCGGCGATCAGTTCGTCGATGCGCTCGAGCTGGGCGCAACCGATTGCCGCCTGGATGTTCGACATCTTGTATTTGAAGCCAAGTAGATCGGGCCAGAATTGCTTGGTCTGTTTGGCATGGCGCCCATGGTTGGACAAGGTGGCGGCCGTTTCGTACAGCGTGGGATCGCTGGTGACCAACATCCCGCCTTCGCCGGTTGTCAGCGTCTTGGTGCCATGGAAGGAGAATGCGCCGAACACGCCCATGCTGCCGGCACGCTTGCCATGATAGGACGAGCCGATGGCCTCAGCGGCATCCTCGATAACGGAGATGCCATGACGCTCGCCAATGGCCAGCAGCCGGTCCATGTCGCACAAGTTGCCGTACAGGTGGACCGCGAGGATCGCCTTGGTGCGCGGCGTGATCGCCGCTTCGGCCTGTTCCGGATCGATGCACCATGAGTCGGGCAGGATGTCGACGAAGACCGGCCTGGCGCCGAGATGCACGACCGGCGCGGCGCTGGCGATCCAGTTCGTATCGGCCATGATGACCTCGTCGCCCGGGCCGATTCCCAGGGCAGCCATGCCGATATGCAGGGCGCCCGTGCAACTGGAAGTTGCGATGGCGTGGCCCGAGCCGATGTGGTGGCAGAAGCCCTGCTCGAAACGTCCCAGGTATTCGTAACAGCGTTCGCCCCAGCCATGGCGGGCGGCGTCCGTGGCGAATTCGACCTCGAGGTCGGTGATCGACGGCTTGGTGTAGTGAATCCGTGCGCTCATCGTATTTCCAGGGTGGGAACGGCCGTGACGAACTTTCCACCCCAGTCCCGGACGTGTTGGTTCTGCTGCATCACTTCCTCGATGATGTTCCACGGGAGTACCACTACGTAGTCGGGTCGGGACTCTTTCAGTTTTTCCGGGGCGTGAATCGGAATGCGGCTGCCCGGCAGGTACTTGCCCTGCTTGTGGGGGGAGGCGTCGCACACCAGCGGGAGCAGATCCGGTTTGACGCCGGCATAGTTCAGCAATGTATTGCCCTTGGCGGCGGCGCCGTAGGCGGCGACGGTCTTGCCAGCGCGCCGCTGCCGGATCAGGAAGTCGACGAAGCCGTTCTTTATCTCGTCCACCCGCGCCTGGAAGGCCTGGTAGACCGACGGCGACTGCAGACCGGCGTCACGCTCGGCTCGTAGGACACGCTCGACCGCGGGGCTGTCGGTGCGGCCGTCGTCAACGTGGCAGCCATAGATGCGAAGGCTGCCGCCATGGGTCGACAGTTCCTCGACGTCGGTGACGCGCAGGCCGCAACTGGCGAAGATGCGGCTTACTGCGTAGAGCGACAGGTACGAGAAATGCTCGTGGTAGATGGTGTCGAACTGGGTATGGGCCAGCAGGCGCAGCAGGTGCGGGAACTCCAGCGTGATCGTGCCGCCACTGTTCAACAGCGCTTTCATGCCGCGCGTGAAGTCATTGATGTCCGGCACGTGCGCATAGACGTTGTTGCCGATGATCAGGTCGGCCGCCTTGCCCTGTGCATGTAACTGGCGGCCCAGCGGTTCGTTGAAGAACTCCCGCAGCACCGGGATGCCAAGCGCCTGTGCGGCGTCGGCGGTGCTGCCGGTGGGCTCGACCCCAAGGCAAGGGATGCCGGACGCCACGAAGTTCCTGAGTAGGTAGCCATCGTTGGAGGCCAGCTCCACCACCAGGCTTTCGCCGTTCAGGCGAAACCGTTTGGTGGCCATTTCGCTGTAGCGCCGGGCATGCTCCAGCCAGCTTGCCGAGGTGGATGAGAAGTAGGCGTAGTCCTGCGTGAACAGCGCGTCGGCCTCTGTGTAGTCCTCGGTCTGCGCCAGCCAGCAGGCGTCACAGACGCGTACCTTCAAGGGGTAGAAAGCCTCAGGGCGGGACAGGCTTGCCTCGGAAAGATAGGCGTTCGAGGGCGGCGCCGCGCCCAGGTCGACGAGCGTCAGCCGCAAGGGGGTTGCGCAATGACGGCATTTCATACTTGGATTCCTGCGAAATCATCGGACAGCGGGGCGTGGGCCTGGTCCCGGGAGGAAAGGTCGGTGGCGGCCAGCGGCCAGCGGATGCCTAGCCTGGGATCATCGTGGCGCACCCCCGCTTCGGCATACGGCGTGTAGTACGCCGTATGCAGGTAGAGCAATTCGCTATTGGCCTCAAGCACCTGGAAGCCATGCGCGCAGCCTTCCGGAATCACCAGCATGCGAGCGGATTCCGCGTCCAGTTCCTGCGCATGCCAACGCAGGAAGGTCGGCGAGCCCGCGCGCAGGTCCACGACCACGTCCCAGACCCGCCCGCGAATGCAGCGCACCAGCTTCATTTCAGCGTGCGGCGGGCGCTGGAAGTGCATGCCGCGCACGGCGCCCGCATGCAGAGTCCGCGACTGGTTTATCTGCACGATCTGGCGCGACCCGATCACGGCACTGAGCGCGTCGGCGCAAAAGAGGCGGGTGAATGCGCCGCGCGTATCCTGGTGGGGGCGCGTCTCGACGACGACGGCGCCGGCGATGGGGGTGGAGCGTACGTTCACCCTTGCACCCATGCGCTGCCGGCGGCAGCTGCCTGTGTTACATACTGGCGCAGTTGTTCCCGCGTCAGAGATTGGCCGGTTTGGTGGTGATGGCGGTACCAGTTGGCCGTCATCGCCACGGCATCATGCAGCGGCAGGACCGGCCGCCAACCCAGGACGTTATGCGCCTTGGCGCAGTCGAGCAGCAGCAGGGTGGCTTCGTGCAAGGCTTCGGCGGGTGGCCGTGCATTCCATTTCAGTTCAGGCCAATGGCCGTTCAGCATGCCTAGCAGTTCGGCCACGCTGCGGTTGTCCTGCGACGTGGGCCCGAAGTTCCAGCTGTCCGCGAACGTCGCGTTGCCCGCCAGCAGTTGCTGGCCGAGCATCAGGTAGCCGGCCAGGCAATCGAGTACGTGCTGCCACGGCCGCGTCGACGCCGGCGAGCGGATCTCCAGCGGCTGTTCCTGGCGAATCGCCCGGACAAGATCCGGTACCAGGCGATCCTGCGCCCAGTCGCCCCCGCCAATGACATTGCCAGCCCGCGCCGAGGCCACCAGCACGGAGGGAGCCGTTTGCCAGAATGACTTGCGATAGCTCTGCACCAGGATTTCGCAGGCCGCCTTGGAGGCGCTGTACGGATCATGTCCACCCAGTGTGTCGTTCTCGCGGTAGCCCCAATGCCATTCCCGGTTGGCATAGACCTTGTCGGTGGTGACGATGACCACCGCGCGCACGCTGGGCGCGCGGCGGCACGCCTCCAGCACGTTGGCCGTGCCCATGACGTTGGTGGACCAGCTGTCCAGCGGCGCGCCATAAGATTGCCGCACCAGTGTCTGGGCGGCAAGGTGGAAGACGATCTCGGGCCGGGCCCGCGCGATCGCGTCGGCCACGGTGCCAGGGTGGCGTATGTCGCCGCGCAAGTCGGCCGCGCAGTCGCCCAGCTGTGTCCAGTGATTGGGCTCGTCGAGCTGTGCCAGGGACAGGCCGGTCACCTGTGCGCCCAATTGGGCCAGCCAGGCGGCCAGCCAGCTTCCCTTGAAGCCGGTGTGGCCGGTGAGCAGTACCCGGGTGCCCTGATAGGCCCCGAGGAATTGCCTTACGCCCATTTCTTCCATGGCGGATTTCCCTGCGCCCACAAGGCTTCCAGCTGGTTCTTGTCGCGCAGCGTATCCATGGGTTGCCAGAACCCCAGATGCTCGTAGGCCTGCAGCTCGCCATTGCGGCTGAGGGTTTCCAGTGGCACCGCTTCCCAAGGCATATCATCACTCTGGATCAGCGACAGCACGCTCGGCGACAGTACGAAAAAGCCGCCATTGATGAGGCCGCCATCGCCGCGCGGCTTTTCGGTGAAACCGGTCACCATGGCACCCTCGCGCCGCAACGCGCCGTAGCGTCCGGGCGGCTGCACTGCGGTCACCGTGGCCGCCTTGCCATGTCGGCGATGGAAGGCGATCAGGGCGCTGATATCGACGTCCGACACGCCATCGCCGTAGGTGAAGCAGAAGGCCTCTTCTTCCTTTACGTAATCCGCTACGCGCTTGAGGCGCCCGCCGGTCATGGTGGTTTCGCCGGTGTCCACCAGCGTCACCCGCCAGGGCTCGGCCTTGCGTTGGTGCACTTCCATGCGGTTGTCGGCCATGTCGAACGTCACGTCGGACATATGCAGGAAGTAATTGGCGAAATACTCCTTGATCATGTAGCCCTTGTAGCCGCAGCAGATCACGAAGTCGTTCACGCCGTGGACCGAATAGGACTTCATGATGTGCCACAGGATCGGGCGGCCACCGATTTCGATCATTGGCTTGGGGCGTGCCTGCGTCTCTTCCGAGATGCGAGTGCCCAGTCCGCCCGCGAGGATGACGGCCTTCATGCTTGCTCCTCACACCATTGGCTGTACATTTTCTTCAGTCCCATTTCGAATTCCCGCGTGAAACCGGCTTCGTCCATCAAGACGCTGTCGTGCGCCGCCTGGCGCAGGCCCCGGCGGATATCGGCCAGCGCCGGCAGGTCGCTGGCCAGTGCGATCGCCTTTTCCACGTACTCTTCCTCGGTGGCGCAGATCAGGTGGGCAAGGCCGACTGATTTCAGGATGGAGCCACCCAGCCGGCCCACGCTGGGCCTGTCCGCAAGCGACACATAGGGCACTCCCATGTAGATGGACTCCATCAGGGTCGTGCCGGAATTGTGGGGGAAGCAGTCCAGGCCGATGTCGATCTGCCGCAAGACATCCCAGGGAGGGCTGTGGAACCCGATCGACAGCCGATTGCGGTCGACGCCCCTGGCCTCGAACTCGGCGACCAAAGCTTCGCACATCGCCGCATCCTGGTAGCTGCCGCTGTCAACCACCAGACGGGCATGGGGTAGCCGTCGCAGGATGGCGGCCCAGGTGCGGATCGTCCGTTCGTTGATGCGGATGGCGCGCGAGAGGGTGCCGAAAGTGATGAAATCCGTGGACAGGGCGGGAAGCTCGCTGACCTCTCCCATGGTGGCGATGGGCCGATAGGCGCCCGCAGTCGACAGGCGCCAGACCTTCTCGGAAAACAGTGTGTCGCTGCCGGCCGGCGCCATGGTTTCGTCCATCACGATGTAGTCGATCGCCGATAGGCCGGTGGTGTAGCCGTAGCCCATCCAGGTCAGCGATACGGGCGCCGGCTTGCGGGCGAAGGCGCCCAGCCGATTGCCCTGGGTGTGTCCCGCCAAGTCGATGAGGATGTCTATTCCGTCGTCGCGGATCTGTTCCGCCAGCTCGGCGTCGGTCAACCCCGCCGTGGGCGTCCAATGATCGAAGTATGTCTTGAAGCGTTCGGTCACCTCGTCCTCGACCAACAGCTCGGCGTAGGCGGTCAGTTCGAATGCCTGTCGGTCATGATGAGCGAAGACCAGTTCGACGAAGTTGTTGCCGGAGTGCTTTCTGAAATCAGGCGAAACGTAGCCGATCTTCAGCTTGCGGTCGGCATGCCTGGGATTGGCATGCGGCCGCCATTTGTTGCGCAAGGGCTGGAACAGCTGGCGGTCGCATTCCTGGTAGGCCTGGAACACCTCTTCGGCCGTGCGTTCGTGCGAGTAGTTCAGGGCGAACAACAGGTTGTTGCGAACAATGGCGTCCGTCGGGAATATCGCGACGGCTTCGCGGGCTGCTTGTTCGGCCAGGGACACCTCGCCGGCATCGATGTAGGCTTTGCAGAGGTTGATGCGGGCTTTGCGTTGTTTGGGATCGAGGGCGATGGCCGTCAGGTTGCTGGCCTGGGCTTCCTTGTGGCGTCGCTCGGCAGCCAGGGCATCCGCCAGGATGGCGTGCGCCTCGGCATTCCGAGGGCCCAGCTCGACTGCGCGGCGGCCAACCGCGATCGCTTCGGAGGTGCGGCCCAGTTGCGCCAGTATGGCGGCCAACACGATATGGCTTTGGGAATCCGCGGGCGCCAGGTCCAGCATGGTCAAGGCGGGTTGCAGGGCCTCGGGACTGCGGAACGTGCTGAACAGGGAAACGGCCAGGGCTTCCCAGGCGTCCCAAAAACGGGGCGCCACCTTTGTCAGCTGGCGCGCCACGGGCTCCGCTTCGGCGTAGGCCCTTTGCACCATCAGCTCGTGCACGCGCTTGACCTGCGGCGCGATGCTCGGTGCCGGATTGGGCTGGTGTCCGCTTGCCGACAATACGCGCGCATTCAGGTTCAAGCTGGCCAGGGCGCTGACATACAGGCCCGTCAGCGGCATGTAGCTTTTCTCTGCCGCCTTCAGCGTGCGGCCCAGCAAGTCGGCCCAGGCTTTGGCATCGCCCTGCGCCAGCGCATAGCGCTTGAGCAACGCCAGCGTTTCGCCCACTTCCGACGGTTCGGCTGGCGAGTCACCCGCGGCGGCTTCGCCTGGCAGCCGGCCGGCCGCCAGGTCGTTCAGGATTGCGGCCTGAGCCGGCGAAGGGAGGTAATTGGTCGGTTCATGCCACAGATTGAAGCGGGGCAGCGCGGCCTCGTCCGCCGTTGGCGGTTCAAGGAGAAACGCCAACGGACGCACCGGCATGCCCGTTTCGGGCTCGTAGGGGCCGCGATCGAGGCAGTAATGCGCCAGGTCGTTTTCCATCAACGTCTGAAGCACGCGATTCAGCGTCTTTCTGGTCGCGGCGTCGTCGCCCTGGTTCTTGTGCAGCAGAACCGCCAGCAGGGTGCTGTACGGTATCGAGCCGGGCCAGGCGTGGGCCAGGGTCTCGACCACGGTGACCACGTCGGCGTCTTGCGTGATCAGGGCGCGGCCCAGGTGGTTGATATGGACGGTGCCCTGTTCCCGGCCGTTCGGAGCCAGTCGGATCATGCCCGCGGCAAAGCGCAGGTCGCGCAGGCGGGCCAGGTCGGGTTTGGCCAGCACTTCGCCGGCGCGCTCCTGGGGCAGCCAAAGGGATTGGCGAAAGGCCCGGCCCGTGGCGAAATCGAGGTACTGCTGGCGGACGGTGCTGGGCTGCCCCATGGCCAGCAGGCTGTGGTTGAGCGAGACACCCTGGCCGAATGTCAGGGGGATCTCGCTGAGCGGTTGCGCATCGCCCAGATACGCCAGGCCGGCCTGCGCCGCCACGCCCGCGAGTTCAACGAAATAGCAGGGATTGCAGGCCAGTGGGTCGGCGCCGTCCGGGGTGTCGCCCTGAGCCAGGGCGTGCTCGAATCTGGCGGCGGCCGCCGCCAGGGTGGCACCATGCGGATTGGCTGCCGCCATGCCCTCCTTGAACAGGGACAGCGCCGCCATGGCGCTCTGGCGCAGCTCGGCATCGTTCTGCGCGGCATGGCCGTGCAGCAGGATGGCGTCGCGCACGACTTCGAGCGATTTGGCGCCAGGATACACGTGGCTGTCCAGGTACAGGATACCGCGCGGCGACAGCAACTGGCCGCATGCCTGCAGCAGCGCCTGCCCGGCCTCGGGGGGCAGGTAACTATAAAGACCCGTGACGATGACGTAGTCGAACAGGCCGAGCTGCGTACCGATGTCGGCGGCCTGGCCGACGTACAACGTCAGGTTGGATGCCCCCAGGCGTTGCGCCGCCGCAGTGCCTTGGGCGACCAGCGTCTCGGATACATCGATGCCGACGGCCTGCGCCTGGGGATAGGCCAATGCGAACGGGAGCAGGCCGGCGCCATCGCCGCAACCGATCGCCAGCACGCGGGCGCGCTCCAGGGGCCCGGTCTCGATGCCGTAAAGATGGGCCGTGGCGCGCAGTCTCGCGGGCGAATGACTGGGGGCCAGGCGGCCGGGGTCGGCGGCGGCTTGTCGGTGGTTATGGGCCGGATAAGACATGTGATTCGGAAGAGCGGGGGCGTGCCCGGAAGACTATTGCGGTAATTCTATGAATTCGGGCACGGTCTCATTCGGCGAATCAGCGTGCGAATTCCCCGCCAGTTTGGGTGAAACCGTGCATGCGCGGCGGCAATGAAAAAACCCGCCGAGAGGCGGGTTTTGGAGGCGTCGGCCAGGCGCGAAGGCCCCTGGCCGACCAGCCGGGCGGGGGAATCGGGATTTCCCCGCCCGGCCGTACTGCTTGCCGTGAATTAACGCAGCAGCGACAGCACGGTTTGCGGCACTTGGTTGGCTTGCGCCAGAACCGAGGTGCCAGCCTGTTGCAGGATCTGGGCCTTGGACATGTTCGACACTTCCGTCGCGTAGTCGGCGTCTTGAATGCGCGAACGGGCGTTGGACAGGTTGTTGACCACGTTGTTCAGGTTGGCGATCGTCGATTCCAGACGGTTCTGCACGGCACCCAGTTCACCGGTCAGCTTGTCCAGCTTGGTGAAGGCGGCGTCCAGCGTCTTGAGCGGGTCGGCGGTCAGCGTGCCCTTGCTGGTGTCTTCCGTGGTCAGCTTGCCCGAGCTGTTGACCTTGGCTTCGGCGCCGATCTTGGGAGCATAGTCGCCCGTGCCGGTGCCGCTCTTGACCGTGACCTTGCCCGTGTTGGGGTCGACCAGGTAGTTGGTGGTGTAGGTCGGGGTCGAGGTGAACGTGCCCTTGTCGTCGACGTACGTGTTGGTCGAGTTGCCAGCGTTGAAGGCAACCGTCGCGCTGGTGATGCCCGAACCCAGCGTGATCGTCACGTCACCGGCGGTGGTGTTGGCCTTGACGTTGGCCAGCAGCGCGTCGGAAGCGATGGTGTTGGTGAACTGCAGCTGGTCCACACCACCCGCGCCGCCAACGTTGGAGTACGTCTTGCCGCCGATGGCGACCGACGAGGTGCCGGCGGCGCCGGTGTTCTGCGCAGCGGCCGTCATGACGCCACGGATGGTGGCGGCGGTGCCACCAGCGCTGTTGGTGGTCAGGTTGCCGGCGGCGTCCAGGAAGGCAGCTTGGCCGCCCATGGTGACCTTGCCGGTCGCATCCACTTCGAACGAGGTCGATGCGGCGCCGTTGCTGTGGGTGTAGGTGCCGGTGGCGGTGCCGGTGGCCGGGCGCAGCTTGTCAGCCAGGGCGTTGACGGCGGCGGCGTTCGAGGCCGACTTGTCGGTGAACGTGAAATTCTTGTTGGCGGCGTCGTAGGTGTAGGTCGTGCCGGTAGCGGCCGTGCCGACGGTGACCTTGTTGCCGTTTTCCAGCTTGCCGAACACTTGGTCGGCGGTGGCGGCGGCGTGCGTGGTCGTCACTTGCCATTCGTTGGCGGCGACGGTCGTGCCACCAGCGGCTTGCAGGTCGGACACGGTGGCCGAACGGTTCTGGGTCACGCCCGAGCCGTTGACGTTGAAGCCGTCCAGACCCAGCGTCTTGACGCTGATTTCCGACAGGTTCAGGGTGATGGTTTCGCCGTCGTTGGCGCCGACTTGCAGCGTCAGGGGTTTGGCGTTGGCCGACAGGACCTTCACGCCGTTGAAGTCGGTCTGTTGCGAGATGCGGTCGATGTCGTCAAGGCGTTGCTTGATTTCGTCTTGCATCGAGTTCAGCTGCTCTTGCGAGTAGCTGCCGTTACCGG
>JBEBOQ010000129.1:0-14387 GCA_040396375.1 Achromobacter xylosoxidans | reverse complement strand
GCCGGCTGTACTTCGAACGCTGCCAGCGCATCGTGGCCGAGGCCCAGATCGCCCATGAAGAACTGCAGAAGCTGGTCGACACGCCGTCGGGGCCGCTGCGGGTGAATATGCCGGCGGACTTCGGCACGGACTTCCTGGCTGAATCGTTCATGGAATTCTCGCGCCGCTACCCGGACGTCACCTTTTTCCTGGACCTTGCCAATCCCGACCACGCACAGCGCGTGTTCCAGACCTGCGATATTTCCATCGAAATCGGCGAACTGCCCGATTCGACGCAGATTGCAAGGCTGCTGGGCATGCTGCCGGCCCATATGTACGCCTCGCGGGAATACCTGGAGAAACATGGCGAACCCAAGCACCCCAGCGACTTGACCCGCCACGAGTGCATTGAGTTCCGCGCCGAAGGCGCCGGCCGCGTGACCCGCTGGCCGCTGAACTGCGGCGACCAGCACATCCAGTTCACGCCCGGCAACCGGTTTTCCGTGAACGGCGTGGCGATGGCCCGGCGCCTGGCAATGCTGGGCGCGGGCATCACCGTGCTGGTCGGCGGCCAGACCGCCGAACAAAAATCGGGCCAGTTGCGGCGCGTACTGCCGGATTGGCAACTGGGCCCGTTCCCGGTGTATGCCGTCACGGAAACGCGGCTGTTGCCCGCCAAGACCCGGATTTTCATCGAATTTCTGATGGAACGCCTGGGTGCCGACGGGCAGGCGAAGGATACCGCGCCCTTCATGAAATGACGGCGGTTTGGAAACAGACTGAAAAATTTGCTCGCAGCTGGCTTCCCCGCGCCGCCTATACGGACGGCGCCCAGGGCTGGGCCAGCGGCCTAGAACTGCTCGTCGTCGCGCAGATAGCGCCATTGCCCCAAGGGCAGGTCGCCCAGCGACACGCGGCCGATGCGCACGCGCTTGAGCCCGATCACCTTCAGGCCGACCAGTTCGCACATGCGGCGGATCTGGCGCTTCTTGCCTTCGCGCAGCACGAAACGCAGCTGGTCGTGGTTCTGCCAGCGCACCACCGCGGGCTTGAGCGCTTTGCCATCCAGCGACAGGCCGTGGTTGAGCAGCGCCAGGCCGTTGTCCGACAGGTCGCCCTGCACTCGCACCAGGTATTCCTTGTCGACGCTGGAGTCCTCGCCGATCAGGTGCTTGGCGATGCGGCCATCCTGCGTCAGCACCAGCAGGCCTTGCGAGTCGATGTCCAGCCGCCCGGCCACGGCCAGGCCGTCCAGGTGGCCGCGCTCGAAACGCTGCGGGCTGCG
This sequence comes from Achromobacter xylosoxidans, assembly GCA_040396375.1. Taxonomy (GTDB): domain Bacteria; phylum Pseudomonadota; class Gammaproteobacteria; order Burkholderiales; family Burkholderiaceae_B; genus Achromobacter; species Achromobacter xylosoxidans_D. The sequence goes on along the minus strand of JBEBOQ010000129.1, from coordinate 13,123 downwards.
GCAGCCGGCAGAACGCGAACGCGCGTCGATCAGGGCGACGGCGGGCGTGTAGCCCTTTTCGGCCTGGCCCGACACGTAGCCCACGGGCTTGTTGATCAGGATGGTGACGCGCGAGGTCTGGCGCGCCTGCGCCGCGCGTTCGAGCGTGATGACCTGGTCCGGAAACGCTTTGGCGCCCAGTTCGGATACCACTTCGCCGTCGACCCGGACCCAGCCGCGTTCGATATAGCTGTCGGCCTCGCGGCGCGAACAGAGTCCACGCTCGGACATGAGCTTGGAGATTCGTACTTTTTCCATGGGCGGTATTGTATGCGGAGCCCGAAGCGCAGGCGGCGCGGCGCATCAGCCCGGGCCCCTGCGGCAATCGGCCACAGGGCCGAACCGCGAATCCGCGCTCGGCCCTTGGCATAATACGCAGCCATGATGAACCTTGCAGCAGCACATCACCCTCCTCTGGCGCCAGGTTGGCTGGCCAGCGCGCCGCCCGTCCTGTCCCTGGCCCAGCGCCACTGGCTGTTCCGCCCCGGCGCGCTGACCGCGGGCCTGCGCCAGGTCGGCCAGGTGCGCCTGCGGGTGCTGGCCGAATACGCCGCCGGAGCACCCGCCGACGAGGCCCGCGCCATGCGCATCGCGCCCGGCTCGCCCGTCTGGGTGCGCGAGGTGCTGATGTCGGTCAACGGCGTGGACAGCGTGCCGGCGCGCAGCCTGACGCCGCTGCGCGCCTCGCACGGCGCCTGGCAAGGCATGCGCCGCCTGTTGACGCGGCCGCTGGCCGACATGCTCTACCACGACAGCACCGTCATCCGCTCGCCGTTCGCCTGCCGCCGCCTGGCCTCGCCCGTGCCGTTCCATGCCACCGCCGCGACCGCCCTGGCGGCCGGCGGCCGCGCCCAGGATGCCGATCGCGTCTGGGCCAGGCGTTCGGTGTTCTGGCGCCAAGGCCAGCCGCTGTTGGTAGCGGAGTGCTTCCTGCCGGGCTTCTGGGAACGGGTCGCCGGCCGCCAGGCGCCCCCGCTGGTGCCGCACCAGCGCACCCCGCGCTGATCTCTCCCGCGCGGGACGCGCCGCACGTTCAGGCATGCGCGGGACGTGGCCGGGTATCCACCGCCAGGCACAGCAAGGCCGTCAACAGCGCCAGCCCCACGTGGGCGATATACAGCGGGTCAAAATCCGCGTGGGTCAGCGTACCCTTGCCCAGCAGCAGCACCGTCAGCGCCACGCCCAGTACCGCGCCGATCTGGCGCGTCGCCTGGTTGACGGCGCTGCCCACGGCGTAATGCTGCGGCGGCAGGCGGTTGACCGCGGCGCCCGCCAATGACGGCAGCACCATGCCCACGCCCAGCCCGCTCAGGATCAAGCCGGGCAGCCACTGCGTCAGATAGGCGGGCTCGGCGCCGGGCACCAGCAGGAACCACAGGCCGCTGGCCGCGTAGATCAACGCCCCGCCCACCAGGAACGGCCGGTGGCCCATGCGGGCGGCCAGCTTGCCGGTGATGATCGCGGTCGGCATCACCAGCAGCGGCCCCGGCGTGACCGCCAGGCCGGCGCGCGGCAGACTGTAATGCCAGACGCCCGTCATGTAGAAAAAGAACGCGAAGAACATCATCGCAAACGCAATACCGAAGCTGAGCGTGGCTAGGTTCACGTAGCGATAGGTGCGGTGCTTGAACAGCGCCAGGTCCACCAGCGGATGCGGCGTGGTGCGCGCCCAGCCCACGAAGGCGGCCAGCGACACCAGCCCCACCGCCGCCACCACCCACAGTTCGCTGCGGGTCCACGAGGGCGACTCCGACTGCACGATGGACAGCGCCACCGCGCCCACGCCCACCATCAGCAACGCCATGCCCACGCCGTCGACCCGGCGCCGTGCTTCGGGCCGCACCGATTCCTTGAGCCGGGCGGCGCCGAACCAGAGCGACAGCGCGCCGAGCGGCAGGTTGATGTAGAACGCCCACGGCCAGCCCGCGGCGTCCACTACGAACGCGCCCAGGCTGGGGCCGATGGCCGCCGCCAGGCCAGCCACGGCGCCCCACAGGCTGACCGCCACCGAACGCTGCGACGCCGGGAAGGCCGCCAGCACGATGGACAGCGAGGCCGGCGTCAAGAGCGCCGCGCCCACCGCCTGCGCCACACGCGCCGCGATCAGCCAGGCCACGTTGCCGGCCAGGCCGCAGGCTGCCGACGCGGTCAGGAATACGAGCACCCCGACCATGAACATGCGCTTGCGCCCATGCGTGTCGGCCAGGCCGCCGGACGGGATCAGCATCGCCGCATAGACCACCGTGTAGGCGTTGAGCACCCACGACATGTCCGCGGCCGAGGCCTCGGGAAAGCCGGCGCGCATGGCGCTGAACGCGGCGTACAGCATGGTCGCGTCCAGCGATACCAGGAAGACGGCAACGCTGGCGATCCAGAAGATCGGCCAGGGGGAAACGGCCGCGGGCGGCGCGGCGACGGGCTGGGCCGCCGCGGAAGGTGCGTGGGAGGACATGTCGGTCGGGCTCGAAAAAGGCTTCGGGGGCAATCGGGAAACGCGCGCCCGTTACGCTTGCAGGTAAGAGGCCTGCTCGGCGGACAGGCCTTGCTTGACCTGGCGGGTCTGCTCATCGGCCAGCACCTCTTCGGCGCCGGCTTCGAGCGCGTCGAACGCCTGCTGCACCACGGTTTCGGGGCTGAGCTTGGGCGCATCCAGGTCGCGGGTCAGGTCGGTATCGACAAAGCCCATGTGCAGCCCCAGCACCTGGGTACCCTGCTCGCGCAGTTCATGGCGCAGGCCGTTGGTCAGCGCCCAGGCGGCGGATTTGCTCAGGCCGTACGCGCCCAGCATCGGCCGATTGATCCAGCTGGCGATGGACAGCACGTTCAAGAGCGCGCCGCCGCCGTTGGCGGCCAGCACCGGCGCAAACGCCTGCGCCACGCGCAGCGGGCCGATGACGTTGGTTTCCAGGTGCCAGCGCACCGACTCCGCGCTGCCCTGGGCCAGGAAACCGCCCACGGCCGCGACGCCGGCGTTGTTGATGACCAGCGTCACATCCTTGGCCAGCGCGGCCGCGGCGGCCACGTCCTCGTCGCGGGTGACGTCCAGCTTGATCGCCTGCACGCCCGGCAGCGTGACGCTGGCCGGGTCGCGCGCGCCGGCGTAGACCTTGCGGGCGCCGCGGGCCAGCGCCTCGCGGGCGAATGCCAGGCCGATGCCGCGGTTGGCGCCAGTGATCAGTACGGTTGCGTTCTTCAGTTCCATGATGGGTTTCCTTCGGGTTTCGATTCGCTGCAAGGGCCTGTTGTGAGGGGCCGGTTATATAAATATGATGATCATCATATTTACGGGGGTTAAAAAGGCCGCGGACCGCGGCCAGGGAGGGCAGGCGTCAATGGGCAGGCTGATGGGACGCTTGCCGGCCCTCGATGTCGTATTGATCCAGGATGGACTTGCGGGTAGCCGCCAGCATGGCCCGGCCCTGCGCGTTGTCGCCCAGCGCGCGGGCCAGTTGCATGGCGCCCACCAGATTGCTGGTGACGGCCATGGCCGCGTGCTCGCCCGCGTCGGCAGGCAACACCTGCTGCAAGGCTTGGACCAGGCGCTGCACCCGGGTGGCCGACACCTCGCGCACTTCGGCCGACTGGCGCGGCATCTCGGAAGCCAGCGCGGAAATCGGGCAGCCCCTTTCGCAGTTGGCCAGCAGGGTGTCGGACAGATAGCTTTCGACCCAGGCGCGCAGCGGGCTGGCGCCCTCGGCGCGGCGGCGCTCCATGCTTTGCGCCATGCGGGCGGCGCCGTCGCGGCCCGCGCGTTCCATCGCGGCCGCGAGCATGGCGTCACGCGACGGGAAATGGGCGTAGAAGCCGCCGTGCGTCAGCCCGGCTTCTTTCATGACATCGGCCACGCCCACGCCGGCGTATCCCTCGCGCCGGATCGCGCGCGCGGCCGCTTCCACGATGCGCTCGTGGGAGATCTCTTTACGGGAGACGGGGCCGGCCATGATCAGGATTCCTTGAATATGATGATCGTAATATAAGCCTGGCCCGCGCACTTTGCACGTGTTTTTTTGTTGCGGTGCACTACGCGTTCGGCGCCACCTGCACGACCAGCTTGCCGAAGTTGCTGCCTTGCAACATGCCGATGAAGGCCTCCGGTGCGCTTTCCAGGCCAACAACCGTCTGTTCGCGCAGCTTCACCTGGCCGCTGGCGAGCCAGCCTTGCATGTCGCGGCGGAAGGCGTCGAAGCGGTCGCCATAATGGTCCAGGATGATGAAACCCTGCATGCGGATGCGCTTGCGCAGTACGGTCGCCACCAGCAGCGGCAGGCGGTCGGGGCCGGCGGGCAGCGCCTGGTCGTTGTAGCCGGCGATATAACCGCACACCGGCACCCGCGCGCCGATGTTCAACAGCGGCAGCACCGCATCGAACACCTCGCCGCCCACGCTTTCGAAGTAGACGTCGATGCCGCCCGGGCAGGCCTGGGCCAGGCGCGCCGCCAGATCGGGGGCGTGGCGGTCCAGGCACAGGTCAAAGCCCAGTTCCTGTTCGGCGTAGCGGCACTTCTCGGCGCCGCCGGCGATGCCGATCACGCGCGCGCCCTTGAGCTTGGCGATCTGCCCCACCACCGCGCCGACGGCCCCGGTTGCCGCGCCCACCACCACGGTTTCGCCCGGCTTGGGCTGGCCGATATCCAGCAGGCCGTAATGGGCAGTGAAGGCGGGCATGCCCAGCCCGCCCAACGCCAGCGAGGGCTGCGCCATGTCGCCCAGCGGCGCCAGGTCCTGGCCATCGGACAACGCGTAATCCTGCCAGCCGGCATACCCCAGCACCAGGTCACCCGGCTGGAAACGCGGGTTGCGCGACGCCACCACCCGGTTCACCGTGCCGCCCGCCATTGGCGCATCCAGCAGCGTGGCCGGCGCGTAACCCGGGCCTTCCGCGTTCATCAGGCCGCGCATGTAGGGATCCAGCGACAGGTACAGCGTGCGCAGCAGCACCTGGCCTTCCGCGGGTTCGGGCACCGCCGTTTGTTCCAGGCGGAAATCCGCGGGCGTGGGCAGGCCAGCGGGGCGCGCGGCCAGGACGATACGGCGGTTGACGGTTGCTAGTTGCGGCATGGTGCGATCCTGATAAGCGTTAAAAGTAGACCAGTCGTCTATTAACTGGGTAAAAAAAAGGCGGGTACGCTGTCGCGCCCCGCCCGGGAATTATTCGTCGCTGGCCACGCCCAGCGCCTGCCAGGTAGCGGCCATGGCTGTATCCAATGGCTGACGATCGCGCAGGATCTTGGCCAGCAGGCTGGCGCCCAACCAGTTCTGGTACAGGGTGGCGGCCAAGGCCGCGGCGTCGGGCGCGCCCGGCGTTGCGGGCAGCGAGCCATCCGCCCTGCCCGCTTCGATGGCGCGTTCCAGCCGCTGGCCGATGGCTCGGGTGCCGTCCTGCAGGGTCGCCCGCATGCGGTCGGACAGGTCGCAGACCTCGGCGCCCAGCTTCACGACCAGGCAGCGGCTCTGTGCCCCCGCGCAGGCCTGGGTGTCGCGCCAATCGCGGAAGTAGCTGATCAGGCGCTGCAACGCGGTGCCCGGCGCGGCCAGCAGCGTGTCCATGTAGGCCAGGTAGCCCGTGAAATAGTCTTCCAGCAGGGCCACGCCAAAGGCGTCCTTGGAACCGAAGTAATGGTAGAACGAGCCTTTGGGCACCTTGGCCGCCGCCAGCACTTCGGCCAGGCCGACCGCCGTGTAGCCGCGCGCCAGCAAGAGCGGGCGAGCCACGTCAAGAATGTGTTGGCGGACGTCGGAGGGCGCGGCGGGGGTATCCATGGCCGCACTGTAGCAGCGATTAGACCAGTCGTCTAGCAGCAGTCTGCCGCGCTGCTACGCCCGCCGCTATCGGGCGCTGGACAGCGAGGTCAGGGTTCGACCAGCCGCGCCACCGCCGCGGCGATGGCCTGGCGCGAATCGGCCGGGGGCACCATGCCGCTATGGGCTTCGGGGCTGTCTGGCGCGCCCATCCGGGTCAGGGTCAGCACAAGCAGCAGCAAGATTTCGGGACTGAAGCGCTTGCTGACCCGCCCCGCCTCCTGGGCCTGGCGCACGGCGTCGATCTTGTGCCCCATCGAGGCCATCGCGGCAGGCGGCAGCGGCTTGCCTTCCAGCTGGTACCAGCCGGCCAGCCGCAGGGTTTCGGGGTGCGCCTGGTAGCGGTCGAACAGGCGGACGGCGTAGCCGGGCAAGTCGTTGGCGTCGATCGGCACGCTTTCCAGGATGTCTTCCACCATGTCGTCGAGCACGGCGTCGCACAGGCCGTCCTTGCTGCCGTAGTAGGCGTAGATTGCCTGTTTGTTGCAGCGGGCCGCGACGGCGATGCGGTCGACCCGGGCGCCGGCAATGCCGTACGCGGCGAACTCGGCGGCGGCGGCCTCGAGCAGGCGTTTGCGGGTGTCTTCTGAATTTCTAGCCATGGCGCATTATAACCAACCGGTTGGTTGACAACGCTACCGCAGTCCTCGTACATTCATCAAAACCAACCAGTTGGTTGGATTTTAGATATTCAGACCGGACTTTCCCCATGACCACCCCTCTTACGCAACGCGTCGCCCTGGTGACGGGCGCCTCTTCCGGCATCGGCGAAGCCATTGCCTTGCGGTTCGCCGCGATGGGCATCACCACCTACGCCGCCGCCCGCCGCGTGGACCGCATGGCGGGGTTGCTTCAGCATGGCATCCACGTGCTGCCGCTGGACCTGACCGATGCCGCCTCGATTGACCACTGCGTGGCGCAGATCAGCGCGCGTCACGGCGGCGTGGACATCCTGGTCAATAACGCCGGCTACGGCGCCTACGGCTCGGTCGAGGAAATGCCGATGGACGACGCGCGCCGCCAGGTGGAAGTGAACCTGTTCGGCCTGGCGGCGCTGACCCGCTGCGTCATCCCGCACATGCGGCAACAGCGCTGGGGCAAGATCCTGAACATCACCTCGATCGGCGGCGTGCAGGCCGCGCCCTATGGCGGCTGGTACCACGCCACCAAGTTCGCGGTCGAAGGCCTGTCTTCGTCCTTGCGCCAGGAGCTTGCGCCGTTCGATGTGGACGTGGTGCTGATCCGCCCGGGCGCCATCCGGTCCGAATGGGCCGACATTGCGGCAGGCCACATGCGCGAGGTGTCCGGCGCCGGCCCCTACCGCGCCGCGGTCGGCGCGCTGCACACGCTGTTCACCAGCGAACGTCTGCAGAAAATGGCCGGCGACCCGGCCGTGATCGCCGACGTGGCGCAACGCGCCGTCACTGCGACCCGGCCGAAATCGGCCTACACCGCGCCGCGCGCCGCGCGCATCATGCTGTGGGTGGGTAAGCTGTTGGGCAGCGACCGCCTGCGGGACTGGTCGACACGGGCGTTCATGGGCCTGCCGGGAAAAATGTAAGGAGCGCGCAATGAAAGTGATTTTGTTCGGCGCCAGCGGCATGGTGGGGCAAGGCGCGCTACGCGCCGCCCTGCAAGCGGACGATGTGACCGAGGTGCTGGCCGTGGGCCGCGGGCCATCGGGCCTTGCCCACCCCAAGCTGCGCGATCTGATCTTGCCGGACCTGTTCGGCTTTGCCAACGCCCAGCCCCTGCCCCAAGGCTACGACGCATGCTTTTTCTGCCTGGGGGTGTCGTCGGGCGGCATGAGCGAAGCCAACTACCGCCGGCTGACGTTTGACCTGACACTGGATATCGCCAGCGCGCTTGCGCCCGCCAACCCCGACATGACCTTTATCTACGTGTCGGGCGCCGGCACCGATGCCAGCGAACAGGGCCGCAGCATGTGGGCGCGGGTCAAGGGGCGTACCGAAAACGCGCTGCTGCGGCTGCCGTTCAAGGCCGTGTATTTACTGCGGCCCGGCATGATCCAGCCACTTGATGGCATCCAGTCCAAGACGCCGGCCTACCGCTGGCTGTACCGGGTGATCGGCCCGCTGCTCACGCCGCTGCGCCGCCTGCTGCCGCGGCACATCCTGACCACCCGCAGCATGGGCCAGGCGATGCTGGCGGCGGTGCGCCATGGGGCGCCGTCGGCGGTGCTGGAAACTGCCGACATCCAGGCCCTGGCCCAGCGCGGCTAATGCCTGTGGCCCTGGCCTGCCGGCGCGTCAGCGCCAGACTTCAGGTTCGACGCTGACCTCGCCCTTGTCGGCCGAGAAATACACGATGCCGTCCGAAATATTGGCGTTCAGCTGCATGGTGCGCTCGGCCAGCTTGGCCAGCGCGCGGCTCTGGTCGGACGGCAAATTGATGACCTTGAGATTGCGGGTGCGCTCGAGCTTGTTGCGCACGCCATCCCACCAGATCTTGCTGGCCGAACCGCCGTAGCAATACACGATCACCTCGTCCGCGCGACCGCAGGCGCGCAGGATGCGGCGCTCTTCGGGCTGGCCCACTTCGATCCACAGCTTGACCGCGCCGGTCAGGTCCTTGACCCACAGGTCCGGCTCGTCGGTGTCGCTCAGGCCCTTGGTGAAAGCCAGTTCTTCCTGCGCGTGCAGCGCAAAGGCGACCAGGCGCACCATCATGCGCTCGTCGGTTTCGGAAGGGTGGCGGGCGACGGTCAGCGAATGGCTGCCGTAGTAGTGCCGATCGGTGTCGGCCACGTTGAGCTCGGCCTTGTAGATGGTGGCGCGCAGGGCCATGGCGAAAAATCCGTTGAGAGAGCGAATTGCTGAAGGCCGCCATGATACCGCCTGCGCGGCATCGCGGCGGCCGGCGCCCGCGCCAGGCGCCCGTTGTAGACGCCGTGCCCGCCTGCGCCCCCGGTCCGCCCGGCACTATACTGGCGCCCTTGGCCGGCCCGCCGCCGGCGCCCCGTTCCCTACGGCAGACCCCATGACCGCCGCCGCCGCCCTGCTCGCCTTCACCCTGGCCGCCGCCATACTGACCATCACGCCGGGCCTGGACACCGCCCTGGTGCTGCGCACGGCCGCGGTCGAAGGCGGCCGCCGCGCCTTCATGGCCGGCCTGGGCATCTGCGCCGGCTGCCTGCTGTGGGGCGCCATCGCGGCGCTGGGGCTGGGGTCGCTGCTGGCCGTGTCCACGCTAGCCTACGACGTCTTGCGCCTGTGCGCGGCCGTGTACCTGTTTTACCTGGGCGCCAAGCTGCTGTGGCGCACCCTGCCCGGCCGCCGGCAAACGGCGGACGCAACCGGCACGGACACCCCGCCCACGCCGGCCAGCGCCAGCGCCGCCGGCTGGTTCGCGCGCGGCTGCCTGACCAATGCGCTCAATCCCAAGGTGGGCGTGTTCTATATCACCTTCCTGCCGCAGTTCATTCCCGCCGGCGCGGACGTGCTGCGCTTCAGCTTGTTGCTGGCCGGTATCCACGCGCTGCTGGGCGTGGTGTGGTTCGCGCTGCTGGTGGCCGCCACCCGGCCGCTGGCGCGTTGGCTGTCACGGCCCGCCGTCATGCGCGGGCTGGACCGCATGACCGGCGCGGTGTTCATCGCCTTCGGCATCCGGCTGGCGCTGGAAAAGCGCTGACGCCGGGGCCTCGGGCCCGCCCGCGGCCGGCCGCTGCGCCGTATTTTCACTGCACCGGCAGCTTGGCCGCACGCACCACGGCGGCCCACTTAACGGTTTCCTTTTCAGCGTAGTCCGCCAGCGCTTGCGGCGCACCGCCGACGATTTCATCGTTGCCCAAGGCCACCAGCCGCTCGCGCAGGGCCGGGTCGGCCAGCACCTCGTTAAAGCAGCGGTTCAAGCGGTCGACGATGGCGGCAGGCGTGCCCGGCGGGGCCACAATGCCGCCCCAGGCCACGCCTTCGAAGCCGGGCAACGCGCCCTCGGCCACCGTGGGCAGGTCCGGGAATTGCGGCGAACGCTGTAGACCCGTCGACGCCAGCGCCCGCAGCTTGCCCGAGCGGATGTACGGCGTGATGCTGATGGTGTTGTCGAAGATGGCGTCGACCTGCCCGCCGATCACGTCAGTGGTGGCCGCCGGGCTGCCCCGGTACGGCACGTGCACCATCCGCAGCGACGAGGCCTGCGCCAGCATTTCGCCGGTCAAGTGGCCGGACGTACCCTGGCCAGGCGAGGCGAACGTGACCTTGTCAGGATGCTGGCGCACGTAGTCGATGAATTCGGGCAAGGTCTTGACCGGCATGTCCGGATTGACCGCCAGGACGTTGGCGACCTTCAATACGAATATCACCGGCGTGAGCTTCTGCGGGTCGTAGGGCAACTGGCTGAAGGTGCTGCGGTTGATCGCCAGCGTGACGTTATTGGCGTAGGCCAGCGTATAGCCGTCGGGCGCCGCGCGATACACGTCCAGGATGCCGGCGATGCCCGACGAGCCGGGCTTGTTCTCGACGATCAGCGGCTGGCCCAGCCGCTTGCCGGCCTCTTGCGCCACCATGCGCATCACGGTGTCGGGCGATCCGCCCGCGGCCGACGGCACGATCAGCCGGATCGGGCGCGACGGAAAGTCCTGCGCATGGCTGGCCTGCGCCAGCAAGGACGCCGCGCCGATCGACAGCAGCGCGACGCAACGTTTCAAAGTTCGGTGCAGCATGGATTTCCCCTGGATCATCCCTGGCCGGCCGACGGCTCGACCACGGCGTTCATGGTAGATGCGTATGAAACGTTTGATCCATTAATGATTACCCCGATATATTTGTTTCATCGCAAGCCTGCCGCGGCGCCCTGCAAGACAAAATAAAACGCGGCCGGACTGCTGTCCGGCCGCGCTGGGGGCCCGCCGGAAAAGTCGGCGGACGGGGTCAGGCGAATCAGTAGACGCCGATGGCGTGGCGGGCAACGAAGTGCCCTTCGCCGACCTGCACCAGGGGCTCGACCAGCGGATCGTCGCCCAGCTTGCGCATGGGGCTGGGAATCTCGTCGACCAGCAGCGAGCGTTCGCGGTGGCGCCGCTGGGGATCGGCGATCGGCACCGCGGCCATCAGCTTCTTGGTGTAGGGATGTTGCGGGTTCTCGAAAATGGCGCGGCGCGGGCCGATTTCAACGATCTGCCCCAGGTACATCACCGCCACGCGGTGGCTGACGCGCTCGACCACGGCCATGTCGTGCGAGATGAACAGGAACGCCACGCCCAGCTCGCGTTGCAAGTCCAGCAGCAGGTTGACGATCTGCGCCTGGATGGACACGTCCAGCGCCGATACCGATTCGTCGGCGATCACGACCTTGGGGTTCAGCGCCAGGGCGCGCGCGATACAGATGCGCTGACGCTGGCCGCCCGAGAACTCGTGCGGATAGCGGTCGATCATTTCGGGGACCAGGCCGCACTTGTCCATCAGCCAGCGCACCCGCTCCTGCGCCGCGCGGCCGCGGGCCACGCCGTGGATCAGCAGCGGTTCCATGATGGAATAGCCCACCGGCATGCGCGGATCGAGCGAGGCGAACGGGTCCTGGAAAATGAACTGGATGTGCCGGCGCAACGTCTGCATCGCGCTGCCGCGCAGCGCGCCGATGTTCTGGCCGTCGAATTCAATCGAGCCGCCCTGGCTCTTGACCAGTTGCAGCAGCGAGCGACCGGTGGTGGTCTTGCCGCAACCGGACTCGCCCACCAGCGACAGGGTTTCGCCCGGATAGAGGTCAAAGCTGACCTTTTCCACGGCGTGCACGCGTTTCTGCACCCGGCCCAGGATGCCGCCGGTGATGTCAAAACTGGTGGTCAGGTCGCGCACCTTCAGCACCGGACCGTTTTCGCGGCGCACGGTGGACGGGGCCGCCACGGGAGTCTGGTCGGGCACGGCCCGGTGCGCCGCTTCTTCGACCTTGAGCAGGGGGAACGGCGCGGGCTCGTCGGTGCCGTGCATGGCCCCCAGGCGCGGCACGGCCGACAGCAAGGCGCGGGTATAGGCGTGCTGCGGCCGCGCGAACACTTCGTCCGAACCGCCCTCTTCGACCTTGTCGCCCCGGTACATGACCAGCACCCGGTCGGCCACTTCCGCCACCACCCCCATATCGTGGGTGATGAAGATGACGCCCATGTCCATTTCTTCCTGTAGCTGACGAATCAGCTGCAGGATCTGCGCCTGGATGGTGACGTCCAGGGCCGTGGTGGGTTCGTCGGCGATCAGGAGCTGCGGCTTGCAGGACAGCGCCATCGCGATCATGACGCGCTGGCGCATGCCGCCGGACAGTTGATGCGGATAACGATCCAGGATGGCGCGGGCCTCGGGGATGCGCACCCGCTCCAGCATGCGCAGCGTTTCGGCGCGCGCCGCGGCGGCGTCCAGCCCCTGGTGCAGCTGCAAGGCTTCGGCAATCTGGTTGCCGGCCGTGAAGCTGGGGTTCAGCGAGGTCATGGGCTCTTGGAAGATCATGGCCACGTCGGCGCCGCGCACGCGCTGCAGGGTGCTGTCCGGTGCGTTGACCAGATCCAGCACGTCGCCGCTGCGCCGGCGCAGCAGCATGCCGCCGTTGACGATCTTGCCGCCGCCGTATTCCACCAGGCGCATCAGCGCCAGCGAGGTCACGGACTTGCCCGAGCCGGACTCGCCGACAATCGCCAGCGTTTCGCCGCGGTCGACGTGGAACGACACGTTGCGCACCGCTTCCACGGTGCGTTCGGAGGTCTTGAAGCGCACGGTCAGATCATTGACCTGAACGACGCGTTTGGGATCCATTGTTGCCATGGTGATCATTTTTCCTGACGGGGATCCAGCGCATCGCGCAGCCCGTCGCCCAGCAGATTGAAGCCCAGCACCACCAGGAAAATGGCCGATCCGGGGAAGATCGACATCCAGGGCGCCTGGGTCATGAAGTTCTTGGCCGTGTTCAGCATCGAGCCCCACGACGGGTTGGGCGGCTGCAGGCCCAGGCCCAGGAACGACAGGCTGGCCTCGGCGATGATGGCCGTGGCGATGGTGATGGTGGCCTGCACGATCAGCGGCGGCATGACGTTGGGGAACACGTGCCGGGCGATGATGCGCAGGTCAGAGGCGCCCAGCGCGCGGGAACTCTGGACGTAGTCTTCGTTTTTCACGGCCAGCACCTGGCCGCGCGTCAGGCGCACGAACTTGGGCGCCGCCGATACACCGATGGCGATCATGGCGTTGATCAGGCTAGGCCCCAGGAAGGCGGCCAGCGCGATGGCCAGGATCAGGAACGGAATGGCCAGCAGCGCCTCGGTGGCGCGCGAGATGATGCTGTC
>JBEBOQ010000128.1:0-14569 GCA_040396375.1 Achromobacter xylosoxidans | reverse complement strand
AGGCCTGGTCGGCGACCCCCTTGCCGGCGATGTCGAAGGCGGTGCCGTGGTCGACACTGGTGCGCACGAACGGCAGGCCCACGGTGACATTGACGCCGTGGTCCAGCCCCAGGTATTTCACCGGGATCAGGCCCTGGTCGTGGTACTGGGCCACCACGATGTCGAATTCGCCGCGGCGGGCCCGCATGAAGATCGTGTCGCCGGGCCACGGGCCGCTGGCGTCGATGCCTTCGTCGCGGGCCTGGCGGATGGCGGGCTCGATGATGTCGAGGTCTTCGCGGCCGAACTTGCCGCCTTCACCGGCGTGCGGGTTCAGGCCGGCCACCGCGACGCGCGGCTGGGCAATGCCCATCTGGCGGCAGGCGCGGTCGGCCAGGCGCATGGCGTTCAGTTCCGCCTGCGGCGTGATGCGCGCCATGACGTCAGCCAGGGCCACGTGGATGGTCACCAGCAGCACGCGCAGCTCGTCGTTGGCGAGCATCATCGCGAAGTCCTGGGTGGCGGACCGTTCGGCCAGGATTTCGGTGTGGCCGGGATAGTCGATGCCGCCTTCGTGCATGGACTTCTTGTTCAGCGGTGCCGTGACGATGGCGCGGATGCGGCCGGCCTGGGCGTCGTCGATGGCCGCGCAAACGTAGTCGTAGGCCGCGCGTCCAGCGGCCGCGTTGACCTGACCATAGGGTAGGTCGGACGGCAGGGCGGGGCTGCAGGAAATGACCTCGATGCGGCCCGCGTCGCCCGTGGCCAGGCCGGCATGCGCGATTTCAGTGATGTCCAGGCGCGCGCCCAGCAGGGCGGCGGCGCGGCGCAGGGCGCCTGCATCGCCATACACCACGCACGGTGCGTTCAGGCCCTGGGCGCAAGCTTTGACAATGATTTCGGGGCCGATGCCGGCGGCATCCCCCATGGTGATTCCCACGGGCGGCGAAGTGTTCACGATGCGTTCCTGGCTACTGCTTGTCGGTCTTGGGCGGTTCGACCGCGCCGCATTCGAACGTGACGGTGGCGCGCTTGGAACCCAGGCCGGTGGCGTGGTTGGACGTAACGGCGGGTTTTTGCAGCTTGCGGCCGATGGACTGGCAGTACTGGTCGGCGCGTTGCAGCGCCTGGTTCTTGATTTCAACCCAGGTCAGCAGCTGCGTGCCGGAGCTGTACGTGACGCTGTAGCTGTTCTTGCCGGTGGACGTCACGTCGCTCATGCTGGAACAAGCGGCCAGCAGAACGAGCAGGGCGGAGGCGGAGGCAAGGCGTGCAAGCATGGGAGATCCGTGAATGGCGATAAACCACATTACAACATTATGCCGCCCCCGCCGTCCTCGGGGTAGGGCCTGCCCCGTCGGCAGACCCTGCTGTCGGTAGGCCCTAGCGTGCGGCCGGCCGGCTGACCGTGCGGAACACGTACTTGAGCGCGTCGCCGATGGTGGCTTCCCAGACCGGCCAGTCATGCGGACCGTTGACGATCCGCAATTCCGCCGGTTGCTTGTTCTTGCGCAGCAGTGCGTAGAACTGGGTCGCCTCGTTTTCGATGCGGAATTCGTCGTCGTCGCCGGAATTGATGTACATCGGCACCTTGATGCCCTTCTTCAAGAAGGCGTCCCACAGCACCGGGTAGTTGTAGGCTTTCCAGACTTCTGCATCGTAGGCGCCATCGCCGCCGGGTGCGGCAAACACCTTCACGCTGCGTGCGGATGAATCGGCCGGCGGCTCGGGGTTGTAGATGGCCGGGCTGAGCAGCGCCGCCGCCTGGAACTTCTCGGGGTACTTCAAGACGTAGCGCAGCGCGCCGTAGCCGCCCATCGACAGGCCGCCGATCAGCCGGCCGTCGCGGGTGGTCAGGGTGCGGTAGGTTTTTTCCACGTGCGGAATCATGTCGTTGAAGAAGGCGGTTTCCATCTTCTCCTTCAAGTCCACGTACCAGGTGGTGCCCGCGTCCGGCATGATGATGATGGCTGGGGGGATGTCGCCGGATTCGATCAGGGCGTCCACGGTCGGCTTCAAGCGGCCCTTCACCGCCCAATCATTGCGGCTGCCGTCGTTGCCATGCAGCAGATACAGCACCGGGTAGTCCAGCTTGCCGTCTTCGTAGCCGGTCGGCAGGTAGACGTTGTAGGTCCAGGGCCGGGCCAACGTTTCCGACTTCAGTTGCGCCGTCAGCAACGTGCCGGCATGCGCCGCGGCGGCGCCCAGCAGCGCAAGGCCGGCCAGGGATAGCGCGAGATAACGCTTTAATTGCTTCACTTTATTGTCTCCTCTTGTTCGCCCGGATCGGGCGCACGTCACAATACAGAGAAAGACTGGCGTTGCGTAGGGGTAGCGGAAGCCCTGTCCGTTGTGGCCGCGCCGTTGCTCCGGCTGCGGTCTCAGGGGGCGCCGACCGCGCTGCGGCGGTCGACTTTGCGGCTGAGCACGATGGATGTCTGCGTCTGCTTTACGCCGTCGATCAGGCCGATGCGGTCCAGCAGCGCGTCCAGCTGTTCATGCGTTTCGCAGCGCAGGAAGATCAGGTAGTCATAGGGGCCGCTGACCGACGACACCTCTTCGACCTCGGGCATTCTTTCCAGCTCGCGGATCACCGCGGCCGGCGTCTTCGGCAGCACGCTGATGAAGCAATAGGCGCGTACCGCGGCCTCTTCCAGCAGGCGCCCCAGGCGCACGCCGTAGCCGGCCACGATGCTCTCGCGTTCCAGCCGGGCGATGCGCGCCACCACGGTGGTGCGGGCCAGCCCCAGCTTGCGCGCCAGGATGGCGGCGGGTTCGCGGGCGTTGGCCTGCAGCAGGCTGAGCAGTTGCCGGTCGATGGCGTCTAGGCGTTCGTTCATGCGCCAGACCATACAAGGGCGGCGCGGCGCGAGTCAATGCGCAGGCGCCTGGCGATCGTCAACGCGGGCGCCGGTACCGCATGGCTTTAGCCGTCGGACTCGGGTGGAATGCCGCCTTGATACACGCGGCCCTCGAACTCAAAGCGCGTGATGGTCTTGAAGGCCGCATCAAAGACCCGGTCGCGGCGGGCTGGGTCTTGCGCCAACGCGGCGTCCAGCGTGAAGCGGCACAGGTCGGCGCCGCTGTCGTAGCGGGCGGCGCGCACCGCGTCGCTGACGCCGAACTCGTTGGCGAAGTGCGCGAATTCGCGCAGTTGCTCCATTTCATGGAAGGCGCCGCGATCGCTGACCAGGCGCATGCCGAACTTGTCTTCTTCCTCGGGGCTGGGGGCAGGCGCCGGCGCCGCGGGCGCCGTCGTGGGGGCGCCGTAGTCGAAGCGCGCGCCGGCATCGCGCATGGCGGCCAATACGCGTTGCCACGCCGGCTCGTCCAGCGCCAGGCGCGCGGCCATGGCCATCAACCGCTGGCGCCCAAGTGTCCGGGGTTGCGGGCCGCCGACGTAGCTGGACCAGGGGGCAGCCTCGTCCAGCCCGGCCAGCTCTGCCATCTGCGCATCGCTGTACCCCAGCCGTTCCTGTAGCCGCAACAGGGACGCGGCATCGGGAGGCACATAGTTCTGGATCGTCTTCATGGGCACGCTCCGGTTGCGCCACGGCGCTACGCTTCATGCTAGCGCGGGCGACGGACCTTGCCCAGCGACTGCGCGCACCCATGCTAGGATTTGCGCCGACAATTATTGCCAGGAGGCTTTATCCATGGATACCCAGGAACAAATCGCGGTCATCGTGCATACCATTTCGCACCAGGGCGGCCGTATCGATGCGCTCAATTCGGCGCTGTTGACGATGCTGCATCTGGCCAAGGGCTCGCCCGGGCTGCGCGAGGCCATCGAGGCCCAGCTCGAGCAGAACTATTCCAGCCTGCTCGCGCGTTCCGAAAACCCGCAGTACGTGGCGGGCTTCGAGAGCGTACGCGACCAGGTCATCGCGGCCCTGAAGTAGCCTGTGGGGCCGGCGCGGCCGGCAAAGTTACCCACAGCTTCTGTGGACAAGCCTTGGGATAGTCCGGGCATAGATAGTCTTTTTCCTTTGTTTACAAGGGCTTGCAAAGGGCGATCAAAGGACGCGCCAAAATGCCGTTCGATGCCCATGCAGCCGGGGCCGGCACGCACCCCACAAGCCGGGTAATATGCGGCCCCATGCGGAATCAGTATTCATTGGAGTACCGGAACCGGGCCCTGGGGGCTCGCGTTTCGGAAGCGGCAAAGCTGGCGGCGTTCGACCCCGGCAAACTTTCTCCCGAGGCGCGCGAAAGCTGGGAGCGCATGGGCCATGGCTTCAAGGCATGGCACGACTTCGACCAACGCCACCCCATCCTGCGGCGCCTGGCCCTGTTGCCGTTCATCGGCCGGCTGTACCGCAAGGCCCGCCGCCGCTACGTCCTGCTCGCCAGCGGCAAACTGGTGTTCTGAGGCGGCCGGCTAGGTGCGGCCGGCCAGGTGCGCTCGCCAGGCAGCACCCGGCTAACTGCGCCCAGCTAGCTGCGACCGGCGCCGATGCCGCGCATACAGGCGGTATGCCAGCCACACCGCGATGCCGATCGCCGCAGCGACCGCCAGCTTGGTCTCCACGCCATGCAGGCGCCCCAGCAGGGACTCGATGGTCTGCCCGAATAGATAACCCACCAGGCTGAAGCACACCGCCCAGATGGCGGCTGCAATGGCATTGAGCACAAGAAAGCGCAGGGGCGACACCTGCGACACGCCGAGCGCCACCGGACCCACGGTGCGCAAGCCATACAGGAAACGCAGGGCCAGGATGAAGCCGTGCGGGTAGCGGTCGATGGCCGCCAGCGCCTTGCCGAACGCCGGTTGGGCGCGGATCCGCGTCACATAGCGGTGATCGCGATAGCGGCGGCCCAGATAGAACAGCGCCTGGTCCGCCAGGAACGAACCGGCGAACGCGCACAGCATGACGTAGGGCAGGTGCAGCAGCCGCTGATGCGACAGAAAGCCGGCCAGCACCACCACGCTTTCGCCTTCCAGCAGGGTGCCGCCGAAGACCGCCCACAGGCCGTAGTCGACAATGAACTGGTGCAGGTGCGGATTCATGTGGGGCGCTCGCTGACGATATGCGCCAGCGTGCCCAGCGCCCGGGCGATGTCGGGCGTGTGGCGCTGGCCGCAACTGATGCGCAGGAAGTGGTTGTAGCGGGTGCTGTTGGAAAACATGGCGCCCGGGGCCACGCGTATGCCTTGCCGCAACGCCGCCTCGAACACGTCCAGCCCCGAGCGGCCCTCGGGCATTTCCACCCACAGCAGCATGCCGCCATTGGGCATGCTGAGCCGGGTGCCGCGGGGAAAGTGTGCCGCGATGGCTTCAGCGGTCTGGTCGCGCTGGGTTTTCAACTGCCGCCGCAGCCGGGTCAGGTGCCGGTCATAGGCGCGTGAACCCAGGTACTCGGCCACGGCGATCTGCGCCAGCGGCTCGTTGGGTCGGCTTTGGGCGAATTTCAGCATGGCGATGCGGGCCTTCCAGCGGCCGCCGAGCAGCCAGCCCAGCCGCATGCCTGGCGCCAACGTCTTGTGCAGCGAAGAGCAGTAGATGACGTTGCCGGTCGGGTCCCACGATTTGGCCGCCGCCAGCGGTGCATCATCGTCGGTCAGTGGGCCGTAGGTGTCGTCTTCGATCAGCGGCACCTGTTGGCGTTCGCACAGGGCCACCAGGCGGGCTTTTTCAGCGTCGGGCATGACGCAGCCCAGCGGATTCTGGAAATTGGGCACCACCACCACCGCGCGGATATTGCCGTGGGTCTGGAAGGCCAGGTCCAGGGCCTCGATGGACAGGCCATGCTGCGGGCTGGTGGGAATCTCCAGCGCGCGCATTCCCAGGCTTTCCAGGATCTGCAGCAAGCCAAAGTAGCAGGGGGACTCGACCGCGATGGTGTCGCCAGGTCGGGCGACGGCACGTAGCGCCAGGTTCAGGGCTTCGATGCAGCCATGCGTGACGATGACGTCATCGGGCGTGGCGTTGATGCCATTGGCCAGGGCGCGTCGCGCCAATACCGTGCGCAGGTCCGGGTGGCCTTGCGGCGGCACCGGGCTGACCAGCACGTGGGGCGACTGCCGCAAGGTGCGGATCATGGCCTGCTTCAGGTCTTCCATCGGGTAGGCGTCCGGCATCGCGGCAGCCAGCGCGAAATTGGCGCTGACCGGGTGGGCCTCGCACTTGGCCACGAAGTCCGATACCCGGTCGTGGATGCCCACATACTGGGCCGCGCCCAAGGTCTGGCGGATGTCCGGCTCGTTGACGGGGGGGATGCTGGTGCGGCGCGGCTTCAGGACGAAGTAGCCGGACCGGGGCCGGGCCTCGATCAGGCCATCGTCTTCCAGCAGCCGGCAGGCCTGCAGCGCGGTGGACAGGCTGACGTGATGGGTACGCACCAGGGTGCGCACTGACGGCATGCGCTGGGCGGGGGCGAGCACTCCCGTCTGGATGGCGCGCCGATAGTGGTTGGCCAGGCGTAAATAGAGCGGTTGCGGTTCCATGCGCCGATCATGCTCCCCTAGGTAGGTGTGAGGGTAGGCACAGATTCACGCAAAGTACACCAGAACAGCGCCAAAATCGAGAGGCTGCATCGGTACAGAAACCCAGATTGTGTGGCTGTTGTGCAAAGCAGGGGGCACGTAGCCTGTAGGGGTCCGATTGGAGATGATCATGGCCCTTTTTCCCACCCCCGCAATGCCCGCTCAACGCTTTGAAATCCTGTCCGGCGCCAGCCGGCACGTGCGCCTGCGGGGCGGCGCCACGGTGATCTGCGTAAGCGGCAGCTTGCTGGTCGTCGAGTCGCCATATCGCTCGGAATTGCCGCCTGGCATGTATTTGCCGCCGCCTTTGCGCCTGAACGCGGGTGAAACCTACTACTTGCCGGAGAGCGGTCCGCTGACGCTGACAGCCTTGAGTCGGTCGCAGGCGATCTGCACGGACGCGCCGGGCTTTGCGGCGCGCATTCGGGCCGTCGCGGCCAGGTTTTTTCGGGTCTCAAGCAAAAATAATTGGCTAAAAGGCCTCGGTGCGCTGCACAAGATTTCAAAATGAGGTATGATTCACACATCAGACGCGGGGTGGAGCAGTCTGGCAGCTCGTCGGGCTCATAACCCGAAGGTCGTAGGTTCAAATCCTGCCCCCGCAACCAGTTTCAAGTAGTTCCTGGCCCCTCCGGCAGCATGCTTTACAGCCTGCCGCAGGCGCCGCGAAAAAACCGCGACATAGGTCGCGGTTTTTTTTCGCCCTTTTTTTGCCGCCTTCTTGCCTTGCATCAAGCCATCGTTCCAGCCCGGAGTTTCCCGGGGTTTGTCGGCCGCACAGCCGCCGGACGCTGCGCTACCATGGGCTACGCGCGCTAGTTCGCCGCACACGAGGAGGGTCCATGGGTACCGCAAAATACGATCATCCCGGCTACGTGGCCGATGCTGGCACAGAAGGCAAGTACCACGTGGGCATTTGGTGCCCCCACGGCTATCCGGCGCACATCCATATCGGCCGGCCCGCGGAACGCGGCGATCCTCAGGCCCTGCTGCGCCTGCGCATTCCCGACGGGGTCTTCCAGTCCCTGCCTGATGATCCCGAAACGCTTTGTCGCCGCGCCTTGGGCCAGGCGCTGGAGGCGGGCCTCTTGCGGTCTGTCTCGGTTGACGGCGAATACCAGGAACTCCGCTTTCAGCTCGATGCCGAACCTTGGTCGGGGCCCATGCAGGCCGCGGCCAACGCC
Source organism: Achromobacter xylosoxidans (assembly GCA_040396375.1). Classification (GTDB taxonomy): domain Bacteria; phylum Pseudomonadota; class Gammaproteobacteria; order Burkholderiales; family Burkholderiaceae_B; genus Achromobacter; species Achromobacter xylosoxidans_D. The sequence goes on along the minus strand of JBEBOQ010000128.1, from coordinate 6,920 downwards.
TAGCCGGCGCAAGTTACCCACAGCGACTGTGGACAAGCCTTGGGATAGACGCTGCGCATGTCGCATTAGTCCTGAAATATCAAAGGCTTGTTGCAAGCGATGAAAAAATGCCCCATGCGGGGCATTTTTTTGTCCGGTCGCGGCGTTGGGGCAGGCTCCGCGCCCCCGCATGCGACAATCGCTGCCCCGGCGGCTTATGCCGCCTCGGCATTCCTGAATTCCTTTTTTATGCATCTCAACCCGCATCCGTACTTCGGCGCGAAGGCGTCGGCGCCATGAGCGAACCCGTCAAGCGTGTCGCCGTCATCGGTGGCGGCCCGGCAGGCCTGATGGCGGCCGAGGGCCTGGCTGCGCGGGGCGTGCAGGTCGACGTCTACGACGCGATGCCTTCGGTAGGCCGCAAGTTCCTGATGGCCGGTCGTGGCGGGTTGAACCTGACGCACAGCGAAGCGGCGGCGCCGTTTCTGGCCCGCTACGGCGAACGCGCCGCGCAGGTGGCGCCCTGGCTGCGCGCCCTGGATGGCAATGGCTTGCGCGAATGGGCCGGACGGCTGGGGATCGAAACCTTCGTTGGGTCGTCGGGCCGCGTATTTCCCGCGGAAATGAAAGCGGCGCCACTGTTGCGGGCTTGGCTGGCCCGGTTGCGCGGCAGCGGCGTGCGCTTGCATATGCGCCACCGTTGGCTGGGCTGGCCCGAGTCGGTCGCCGCCAGCGCGGCAGAACTGCGCTTCGATACCCCCGATGGCGAGCGCACGTACGTGGCTGATGCCGCAGTGCTCGCGCTGGGTGGGGGGAGTTGGGCCAAGCTGGGCTCTGACGGCGCCTGGCTGCCCGGGCTGGCCGCGCACGGCATCGCCGTGGCACCCTTGCGGCCCGCCAATTGCGGCTTCGAGGTCGCGTGGTCCGAGCACTTCCGGCAGCGCTACGCCGGGCAGCCCGTCAAATCGGTGGCCATGCGCGTCGGCGACGTCGGGTCGGCACGGCAAGGTGAATTCGTGGTCACGGAAAGCGGCATCGAGGGTAGCCTGGTCTACGCCCTGTCGGCGCCGCTGCGTGACCAGATTGATGCCACCGGGCATGCTGTCGCCTTATTGGACCTGGCACCGGACTGGACGTCGGAAAAGGTGCTGGCGGCGGTAACGCATCCGCGCGGCGCGCGTTCCATGTCCAGCCACCTGCAGAGCCGGCTGGGGCTGACAGGCGTCAAGGCGGGCCTGCTGCGTGAATGCGCGGGGGCGGACGATTTCCGCGATGCGGCGCGGCTCGGCGTGCTGATCAAGGCATTGCCCTTGAGACTGGTGCGGGCGCGGCCCATCGATGAAGCCATCAGCACGGCTGGTGGTGTCAGTTTCGACGCTTTGACCCCCAGCCTGATGCTGCAAGCGGCGCCCGGCGTGTTCTGCGCGGGGGAAATGCTCGATTGGGAGGCACCTACGGGTGGCTACCTGCTGACCGCGTGCATCGCCAGCGGCGTGATTGCGGCGCAGGGCGTGGTGGATTTCCTGGCCACCCGCTAGGACGGGGTGGTCAGTCGCTGAGGCCTGTGGCTCAAGAGCCGCTCGGGTAGGCCGGCGCGCTGAGGGCCGGTCGCGGCGCCAGATCGTTGACGACATGGCCCACCACGGGAGGGCCGTCGGCTTGCGCGACGATACCGATGACCCGGGTGATGGCGCTGGCGGGCATGCTGGCGCTTTGGCCAGGGTCCTGCACCAGCTGCCAGATCTTGGGGTCGGCGGACACCGCTTCGCTTTCGGCGGTGTCGGACGAATCCAGGCAGCTGCGAGCGAAGATGGACCAATCCGACGCGCTGCAAGGCAAGCCGTGCGCGGTGGCCAGACGGGCCAACGCCAGAGGCGCATCCGCCTGGCTCGCGGCGTGCTGGGCAGCCGTGCCCAGCGACACATCCAGCGACAGCAGGCGGAGAAACTCTACGACATTGTCTGTATTCATTCTGCGGTCTCCCTCTGTAGAGCTGTTCTGGCTGGCCGCCGGCAGTGCGCCGGAGACGGTTATCAGCCGGGTCCTTGTCCAAGCATCGCGACCAGCGATTGCTTCAGTCGTGCTGAAAAAATAGGTACGGTGTGCGAGACGCCGCTGCGATCGACGCCTTCCTTGAGCTGAACCGACTGGCCCAGGAAAATCTCGGGGGCGGCGGCAATATCGTTGTACCGGGCCAGCAGCTCGTCCACTTGTTCCTGGGCGTCGGCCAGCGTGCTGCTATCGGCCAGTTTGCCGGCAGCGTGAGTTTGCAAGATGCGGTGCAAATCGTCGATGAAGAGCGCCAATGCTGCCTGTCCGCGGCATTGTGGCTGCTCCCAGCCCCATGCCTGCGGGGAGCCGCCGTTATTTTGCGATACGTGTTTCGTGGTCATGTGAGAATCCTAATCCATTGCCGGCAAATACGCGACAGGGCACGCAGGGTGGGGCAATGTGACCATCCGGTCAGACGCGCCCGGCGCCATGGCGCACGGGCGAGGGGGGCGTTGCGGCCACCCTGCGCAAAAGGCGGTCTTTGCGGTATGCTGGCTTCGGTTTCCACGCCTCGATAGGAGATGCCCATGAAGAACAAAGTCATTCTTGTCATGATGCTTTCGATTGCCGCCTTGTCGGCGGGATGCAATACCGTTGCGGGCGCCGGCAAGGACATCCAGCGCGGCGGTGAAAAAATCGAGGGCGCCGCCAACAAGTAGCGGCGACTCGCTGTCCGCGCGCAACCTGCCGCAGCAAGGGCCACGCAGAAATGTTTCGGCATTTCGGGCGTGGCCTTTTTACAGCCGCTGGCATAATCGCGAGAATCCGAATCTGATGGCAGGAAGAATCATGCGCAAGTCTGTATGGGTGGGCGTCACGTTGATGGCGTTGTTGGCCGGATGCGCCAGCAAGGGTGTCTACGAGTCCGATACCGTGCTGAAAGAGACCTTCAGCGTGGACACCAATTACCAGGCGGCCTTCCGCCGGGCGGGTGAGTACGTGCGCACCTGCCACGTCAACGTGCAGCATCCCTATAACGTGGCCTACGCCTGGCGCCACTCGATCGGCGAGAAGGGCGCGCCTGACGAGGTGCAGGTCTACAAGGTCGGCGAACCCGCGACGGTCCTGGAACTCGTGTCCGCCGAAGCGGACGGTCCGGCCACCTCCAAGGTCACGGTGACGGTGCTGGGCCAAGGCCGCTGGGATGCCGCCGAGATCGCCGCTGCGCGTGCTTCGATCCAGAGCGCCACGCCGGTCTGCCGCAAGCAACGCTAAGCGCATGGATCCCCGCGCCCAGCAAATCCGTGCCGCCGGCATGCCGTTCGCGCTGCTGGCGGGCGCCTTCCGCTTCCTGGGCTGGCTGAACGGGGGCGCTGCGCTGGGCCTGGCGGCGTTTTCGCTGGGCATGGTGGGTGGCGACATCGCCGCCCCCGATCTGCAGTTGCCGCTGTTCCTGCTCTTGGCCGGTCTGCTGGCGGCGTGCCTGGGGGCCATGTTCGGCTACCTGGCGCAGGTCAGCCTGTTGCGCCAGGGCTACAACGGCCGGGTGACGCGCGGGCATCTGCCGGCGCAGGCGCTGGCCCTGCTGTGCTATGTGGCCAGCGCACTGGCGTTTTGCGCCGGTTGCTGGCTGGCGGCCGGGCAGGCCGCCACGGATGCCGCGCCACACATGACGACCTACGCTCACCGCTAGAGAAAAGGGTAAACCCGTGTGCGCAAAAGTGTTGGACTTGCACTTTCGTTGGGAATAATATGCGCAGTGCGTATATAAACCCTTTATCCGGGACCTGTCATGACCATTTCCCAGCAAGCTTTCCTGCGCGACGCAATGCGACGCCTGAACCTCACGCGCGACGTGTTCGCCACCCGGATCGGCGTCAAGCGCCGGGCGCTTGATACCTGGCTGTTGCCCGAAGGGTCGCAGGAATTTCGCGCGATGCCGGAAGTGGTGCAGCGTTTCGTCAGTGAAATCGTGCAGAACGGGGTTTTGCTCGAAAAGTATACGCAAAGCGTACAAGATGGCCCGCTACGCGATCGGATCGCCGTGGAAGGCAAGCATCAGCTGGTCTCGGTGGACCAATTCACGCGTGAGTCGGTCGAAGACCTGTTCCGCGTGGCCGACATGATGCAGCCCATCGCGCGTCGCCAGAAAATATCGCGTGTGCTGGAAGGGGCGGTGCTGGGCAACCTGTTCTTCGAGGCCAGCACCCGTACCCGCGTCAGTTTCGGTTCGGCGTTCTGCCGCCTGGGCGGCTCGGTGTGCGACACCACCGGCTTCACGTTCTCGTCCATGGCCAAGGGCGAATCCATTTACGACACCAGCCGCGTCATGAGCGGCTATGTGGATGCGATGGTGATCCGCCATCCCGAACAGGGATCGGTCGCCGAGTTCGCGCGCGCCACCAACATTCCGGTGGTCAACGGCGGCGACGGCCCCGGCGAGCACCCCAGCCAGGCCCTGCTGGACCTGTACACCATCCTGACCGAGTTCTCGCGCCTGGGCAAACTGCTGGACGGCGCGCACATCGCCATGGTGGGCGATTTGAAGTACGGCCGCACCGTGCACTCGCTGATCAAGCTGATGGCCCTGTACAAGAACGTCAAGTTCTCGCTGGTGTCGCCCAAGGGCCTGGAAATGCCCTCGTACATCATTGAGCAGGCCAGCCGCAACGGCAACATCATCGAGCAGAAGACCACCCTGGCCGAAGGTTTGGCTGGCGCCGACGTCATCTACGCGACGCGTGTGCAGAAAGAGCGTTTCGCCAACGAAGAGAACGAAGGCTACACGCCGGACTTCCAGATCAACCGCGCCATCATCGATGCCTATTGCAGCCAGGAAACCATCGTGATGCACCCGCTGCCGCGCGACAGCCGTCCGGGCGCCAACGACCTGAGCGTGGATCTGAACCATGATCCGCGCCTGGCCATCTTCCGCCAGACCGACAACGGCATCCCCATCCGCATGGCCATCTTCGCGGTGCTGCTGGGTGTGGAAGGGCTGGTGCAGCATTCGCTGCGCGATGTGACGTGGCAGCACCCGTCGCACGTCGGTCCGGACGATTCGGTGTTCCACGGCCTGGAATAAACCGAGGACGGCGGCGCCGCTTGCGCGGGCCGCCCGCGATTTCAAGCATAATCCGCGCTGGTTTTTCCTGTCGCGTGTCGCTCCGAGACACGCCATGGAATCTTCGGTCGGATGGTTTTATGTCTTCGAGCAGTCGTGCAGTTCCGTCATCCCCTGATCCTGTCGGGCAGGCCTGTTATCTGAGCGCGTCCAACGCCCAGGCCTGGCAGGCGGTCTATTCGTCGGTCGATGCCTACACCCGCGGCCAGGTGGCCGCTGTGGTGTCTGACAGCGCCATCGAACTGGTCGACGCCTTCTATTCCACCTTGCTGGCCGACGCCGAAGCTGGCCCGCGCCTGTCCCACGAGATCGTCTCCAGCCGCCTGCACAAAGGCATGAAGCGCTGGCTCCAGGGCCTGCTGTGCGTGCGCGACCAGGGCGACATCGCTGCGCTGATGGCCACGCAGAAAAAGGTCGGCGAAGTGCATGCGCGCGTACACATCCCGATCCACCTGGTGATGGCCGGCGCCCGCATCCTGAAAAACGAGATCGCGCAGCGCCTGCGCGCCAGCGACCTGGACGGCATGGCGGCGTCGGTCGCGACCCAGTACGTCTGCAATCTGTTCGACCTGGCGATCGAGCAGATGAGCCGCGCCTTCATGCGCGACATCAACCGCGGCGCTCGCAACGACGAGGCCTATCGGCTGTTCGCGCTGGGGCAGAACATTTCCACCGAGCGCGAGCGCCAGCGGGCCGCGCTGTTGGAATGGAGCCAGGCGGTGCTGATTGGTCTGCACTACCGCGCCCCCGAGCAGGTCTTGCCGCGGCTGGCGGCCTCTGAATTCGGCCTATGGCTGCAGCACAAGGGCGGGGTGCTGTTCGAAAGCGCGCCGGCGCTGGGGCAGATCACCGAGGCGGTGGCGCGGCTGGACGACGTGGTGCTGCCGCGCCTGTTGCAGAGCGGCCAGGCGAGCCAGCCGTCACTGCCGGACCAGGTGCGTGAACTGCAAGAGCTGGTGGCACGCATCAAACATCTGCTTAACGGCCTTTTCGACATGGTGGCCGAAATCGAAAGCGGCAGCGACCCGCTGACCAATGTGTTGAACCGACGCTTCCTGCCGTCGGTGATCGGGCGCGAGATCCTGATTGCCACACGCGAGCATTCGGCCTTTTCCGTGCTGCTGCTGGACATCGACCATTTCAAGGCCATCAACGACCAGCACGGCCATTCTGGTGGCGATCAGGTGCTGCGGCAGTTCGCCGAAGTGGTGCACCAATCGTGCCGTTCCAGCGACTTCGTGTTCCGCTACGGTGGCGAGGAATTCCTGGTGGTGCTGGTGGACACGGCGCGGGATGCCGCCTTGGCCGTGGCCGAAAAGCTGGGGGCGGAAATCCGCCGCCATGCTTTCAGCATTCCGGAAGCCGGCGCCTTGCGCATCACGGCCAGCATCGGCGTGGCGTCGTTTGATGGCCATCCGGACTATGCCTACCTGATCGACCGCGCCGATAAGGCGCTGTACCAGGCCAAGCAGGCCGGCCGCGACCGCAGCGTCGCCGCGTAGGGCCTTGGCGGCCGTGCATCGAACGCCCGGCGTTGCGCGCCTGGCCGGGCAATAGCCTGCACCATGAAAAAAGGCCGCCCATCATGGGGCGGCCTTCTGAAGCGCAGCCAGGCTGGCGGCTTAGATCTTCTTTTCGCCGCCCAGGGCCTCGACCAGCTCGGCCAGCATCTTGGCCAGTTCACCCGTCATGAGCATCATGTCGGAATCGAACTTTTCGTCGTCGTTGGTGGCCATGTTGTCGTTGCCTTCCTTGAGCACGTCCAGCGGTGCGACGCGCTTGACGTCCAGGCCTTCGGTCAGCACGAACGAAATGCGGTCGGCCC
>JBEBOQ010000127.1:0-14603 GCA_040396375.1 Achromobacter xylosoxidans | reverse complement strand
CAGGATTGGCTGCCGCGCAGCGTGCGCGCCAAGGCCCGCAAAATCGAACAGGCCATCCAGTCGCTGGAACAGCGACTGATGCGCGCGCCCACGGAAGCCGAGATCGCCCAGCAGATGGAGATCCCGCTGAACGAATATCAGACGCTTCTGCACGACGCGCAGGGTGTGCAGATCGTCCACTACGAGGATTTCGCGACCGAACCCGATACGGGCTCGGGCTCCGGCCAGTCCGACTGGACCGCCACGCTGAACCACGGCGCGGCCAGCGGCAATCCGCTCGATTCCCTGCTGGCCGGCGATTTCCGCCAGGCGCTGATCCACGCCATCGACTCGCTGCCTGACCGCGAGAAACTGTTGTTGTCGCTGTGCTACGAGCAAGGCCTGAACCTGAAGGAAATCGGCGCGATCATGAACGTGACCGAAGCCCGCGTCTGCCAGTTGCGGTCGCAGGCCACGGCCCGCATCCGCGCCAAGCTGCGCGAGCAGGCCTGGCAGGATCTGCCCCAGGAAGGGCAGATCGCGCAGATCATATAAGCGCCACTATCGCAGGCCTTCATCCAGGCTGCTGCGGGCCCCGACCCGGGGGGGGCCGATGAAACCCGGGTTCTTTCCGCCCTTTTTCGAGCCTTCCACGCCCTCCACCCGCTGATACGCTCTCAGCCTGTTATTGCTTATTGCCTACGCGCGCGACCCGGCCGCCCGCTGAGCGGCTGCCTCGACACGGACCCCACGATGACCCAACCCGATCTGCTCAACCAGGCGATTTCTGACGCCTACGACGAAACCCCCTACACGTCCAATGCCCTCTCGCAGACCGCGCCTGGTCACCTGCGCGCGGTCGCGCACCTGTACGGCCTGGACTCAGCGCCGCTGGCGCGGGCCCGCGTGCTGGAGCTGGGTTGCGCCGCTGGCGGCAACCTGATCCCGTTCGCAGTCGCCCACCCGGACGCCGAAGTGATCGGGATCGACCTGTCGCCCGAACAAATCAACGCCGGACGCGAGTTGGTCGAGCGGCTTGGCCTGCGCAATCTGGACCTGCGCGCACTGAGCATCACCGACATCGACGACAGCCTGGGCAAGTTTGACTACATCATTTGCCACGGCGTCTTCAGTTGGGTCCCCCCCGCCGTGCGCGAAGCGATCCTGCGCGTCTGCCGGGATAACCTGGCGCCCGAAGGCATCGCCTTCATCAGCTACAACACCTATCCGGGCTGGAAGGCGTCGGACATTTTGCGCGACGCGATGCAGTTGAACAGCTTCTCGGCTACCTCCCCGGCCGACAAGCTGAAAAAGGCCAAGGAAATGCTGAGCCTGCTGGAACATGGCTTGTCGCCCAACAATTTGATGCGCGACGCCATTCGCCAAGCGGCACACACGCTGAGCCAGCAGCCGGATCATTATCTTTTCCACGAATATCTGGAAATGATTAATTCGCCCTGCTATTTCCTGGAATTCGTCGCCAATATCCAGCAGGCGGGCCTGGTCTACGTCAGCGACGTGCAGCCCGAAGGCTCATTTCCTTCGAATTACGGCGAAGCTACGGCTTCGGCGCTCGCCGCCATGTCCACGGATGCCGATCGCATCATGCGCGAGCAATACCTGGATTTCGCGGTGGGCCGACAGTTCCGCCAAAGCCTGCTGGTGCACGCCGATCGGGCAGACCAGATCCGCGAGCGCCCCGAGGCCGCCCACTTCTCGTCGATGCACGTGTCCGCCCAGTTGCAACCCGAGACCGAGCGCGACCGCCACAACCCCGGCTTCCGGCATTTCCGCACGCCAGCCAATACAGGACTGGCCACGCAAGACGCCGCGTTGATCGCGCTGATCGAAGCACTGCTCGAGCAATGGCCCGCACCAATCCCGTTCGAGCAGGCACTCGCCATCGCCTCCACCGCGTCGACGCAGACGGGCGCCGCTCTGGAACACGCCACGCTGTTGCACTTAATTACACTAATGAATTGCGGCGCCCTGCGCTACCGCCGCGAACCCGTGGGCTACGGCAACGACTCCGCCAAGCCCCGCCTGATCCCTGGCGCGCGCGAACTGATCGTCGCCGCCAGCGAAAAGACGCTGCAGGTCGGCCACTACAACCTCTGGCACCAATGGGTGAACCTGAGCGCCGACCCGGCCACCCGCTTTGTGGCTGCCCTGTTGGATGGAACGCTGACCCAGGCGGAAGCGCGTACGCAATTGCGCGACGCTCTGACCTCCGGCCGCCTCGCCCATCCGGATGGCCTGGCACTCAAGGGGGCCCGCAACGTCGATCCGGTCGCCCAGGAATTGCTGGTCCGCATCCTTGGCGCCCTGCGCGTGGGCGGCATCCTGCTGTAGTCCCTACCGTTCCTATCGTCCTACATTCGTACTAATGGACGACAGGAACGGAAAAAAATACGACTTTCGTGAATTAGCCCTAAAGATTGATTTGGCAATGCCGTAATCCTGGCAACGGACGAACTTGAAAGCAACAAAGTCAGTTCTTCACGTTACAGTTGGGCGGCTCAGCTGCCCGGTTTGAAGAAGCCTTTCTCTCCTTGGGAGCTTAAACATGGCTGCAGTTATCAATACCAACTACTTGTCGCTCGTTGCTCAGAACAACCTGAACAAGTCCCAATCCGCCCTGGGTACCGCTATCGAGCGTCTGTCGTCCGGCCTGCGCATCAACAGCGCCAAGGATGACGCCGCCGGTATGGCCATTGCCAACCGCTTCACCGCCAACGTCAAGGGTCTGACCCAAGCCGCTCGCAATGCCAACGACGGCATCTCGCTGGCTCAAACGACGGAAGGCGCCGCTGGCGAAATCAACACCCACCTGCAGCGCGTTCGCGAACTGTCGGTGCAAGCCGCCAACGGCAGCTACTCGCAAGAGCAGCTCAACTCGATGCAAGACGAAATCAACCAACGTCTGTCGGACATCGACCGCATCTCGCAACAAACCGACTTCAACGGCGTGAAGGTCCTGTCGGGCAACGCCAAGCCGCTGACGCTGCAAGTCGGCGCCAACGACGGTGAAACGATCACCCTGAACCTGTCGGAAATCAGCGTCAAGACGCTGGGTCTGGACGGCTTCAACGTGAACGGCACCGGCGTGACGAACAACCGCACCGCCACCGTGTCCGACCTGCAAGCCGCTGGCGGCGTTGCTGGTACCGGCGCCACCGCCAACGACTGGACCGTGACCACGACCCACGCTGCCGCGACCGCCGACCAGGCTTTCGGCAAGCTGCAAAACGGCAACACCGTCGCTGTGGGCGGCACGACCTACACGTACGATGCCGCCAACGGCAACTTCACGTTCCAGAACAAGACCGCTGACGCCGCTGCGCTGACCAAGCTGGCCACGTCGCTGACCCCGGCTACCGGCACCGTCACCGGCACCTACGCCAACAAGGGCTCGGCCGCCACGACGTTCGAAGTCGACGCGACCGGCAACGTCACCATCGGTGGCAAGGCTGCCTACCTGGCTGCTACCGGCGAACTGTCGACCAACGATCCGACCGGCACCGGCACGCAAGCCACGCTGAACAACGTCCTGACGGCCACGAGCAAGGCCGCTGTCGGTGGCGCCAGCGTCGCGATCGGTGGCAAGACCTTCAACAGCAGCGGCACCGCTGGCGTTGTGACGTACACCGACACGGTCGCCAAGGATGCTCTGCTGGCCACGTTCAAGGCCGGCGCTGCTGGCAGCACGATCAACCTGGGCCAAGGCATCACCGCCGCGACCCTGACGTTCACGACCGGCGCCTCGACCGACACGTGGGTTGACGGCACTGGCAACTTCACCCGCACCCAAACCTACGACACCGTCTACAACGTCGACCCCAACACGGGCAAGGCTACGGTCAAGAGCGGCACGGGCACGGGCGACTACGCTCCCAAGATTGGCGCTACCGCCTACGTCAGCGCCTCGGGCAAGCTGACCACGGAAACGACCAGCAAGGGCGACAAGACGACCGATCCGCTGAAGACGCTGGACGCTGCCTTCACGAAGCTGGACAAGCTGACGGGCGAACTGGGCGCTGTGCAAAACCGCCTGGAATCGACCATCGCCAACCTGAACAACGTCGTGAACAACCTGTCGTCGGCCCGCTCGCGTATTCAAGACGCGGACTACGCCACGGAAGTGTCGAACATGTCGAAGGCTCAGATCCTGCAACAGGCTGGCACCTCGGTTCTGGCGCAAGCCAACCAAGTGCCGCAAACCGTTCTGTCGCTGCTGCGTTAATCACGCCGCAACGTCCGACGGTTGGGTCGGACAGGCCGCAAGGCCTGCTCCACCCGCCTCCCGCACCGGGTCCTTCGTACCTGGTCACAAAGCAAGCCGGCGCAAGCCGGCTTGTTTTTTTTGCCCTGGCTCCGGCCATCGCGCGCGATGCCCGGCGAAACCTCGCCAAGCCCCCCTTTTCCCCAGCTATTCCCGATTTGCCCGCTTGGGTACTTCACGCATAATTGCCACCGCACGCTTTTGTATCTATATTTTTCGTAACATGACCACCACGCCTCCCGATCCACTCGCTACGCGGCACGACGGCACCACGGATCCAGACGACCAGGCGCCGGTGGATGCGCAGACCCTGCGTCTGCGTGAAGAGAATCGCGCACTACGCGAACTGCTGGCCGCGCAGGTCCAGGCTTCGATACCGCGCCCCAGTTGGCTCAAGCGCTTGGGCTGGTGGCTGATCAGCGCACCCGGCGCCGCCCTGGTGGGCTGGCGCAGCCTGCTAGGCCGCGAAGACGCCGCGCCCATGACCGGCAAGCGCATGGGCTACGCAACACTCACCGTCCTGTATACGCTGGCGATCTACGGCGCACTGGTGCTGCTGGTGGTGTCCTGGAGCACACCCAACGCCGCCCGCTCTGGCGTGAATGCGGCCGGACCGGTACGCGTGCCGCTGGACTCGCCTCCGCCCCCGGGCGCGGACTCCGCGCCTGCCAGACCGTCGCCGTCCACGCCGGGCAGCGGGTCCACGCCCCCGGCCGGCCCGTCTCCCACGGATGACCACGCCGATCCCGACGCCTGGACCGAACCGGCGGCAGCGGGCGCCGGGGGGGATGCGGGCAAGACATCCGAACCCGGCAAGACCGGGCCAGCGCCTGCCACCACGACGACCGGCAGGACGGCCGCCGCTGACGCGGAAACCACGGTCGGGGCGTCCGGTGCCGGTATGCCCGGTGCCGGTACGCCCGCTGCCGGTATGCCCGCCCCAGCACCCCGTGAACCGACCAGCGCCCCGGCTACCGCTCCTGCAGCCGCGCCGAAATCGACGCTGCGCATCACAGAGATCCCCGCCGAAAACCCTCACGCCTGGGTCGACAGCCTGAAAGCCGAATTGGCCCGTTGCGCCACCTTGGGTTTTTTCGAACGCCCGGGTTGCGCGTGGGCCGCGCGTAAACAGTTTTGCGAGCCGAACCAAGGCTGGGGCGCGCTCAAGGAATGCCCGATCCAGCAGTAGCAGCGACGTGGAGAGCGCGGTAAATCGTTGCCGCTTCCCTCAGAACTGCGCGATAATTCCGTCACCCCGGGCCGAGCCCGGCATGCTTGCCACCAGGACACCCCGCCATGGATCTTTCCGTCAACAACACCGTCAACACCGGCTTGGCCATGCGCGATGCGCAGCTGATGCAGGAAATCCAGGCGCGCGTCACCAAGAAGGCAATCAACGCCCAGGCCGACACGGTCGCCACGTTGATGCAGTCGCTGCCCGTGGTCGCCATCGACGGCACGCTGGGCACGCGCATCAACACCCAGGCATAAAGATCGCCAGCGGGCCGCCCTCAACGCGGCAGCCCCGCCTCACCACGCCGCCAGAACAGGGCGGCGCATCTCCCCCTCCCGCCTGCCATCGCCTCGCCTGAACTCAGGCGTCCAGGTGCTTGCGCATCAATTCCTCGAACCACTCCAGAAATATCGCCAACCGGCGAGACCGCTGCCGCCTGTGCGGATACAGCATGGCCACCGGCATGGCCGCGGCGCGGTGCGCGGGCATGACGTCGACCAACTCACCCGCCTGCAGCAGGTGCTGCACGTCAAAGCGCGGAATCTGGATCAGCCCCAGCCCTGCGAGGCAGCAAGCGATATAGCTTTCGGCGTTGTTCACAATCACCCGGCTGGGCAGCGCGATCGCCTGCCCCGCGGCGCCAACGCCGGCCACGATCTCCCAGGGCAGTTCACGACCGGTCGTGGGCGATGCATAGCCCACCATCCAGTGCCCCTCGGCCAGATCCTGGGGGTCTGACGGCACGCCCTGTTCGCGCAGGTAGGCCGGGCTGGCGCAATTGACCAGGGCGATATTGCCCAGCGGCCGCGACACCAGGCTGCTGTCATGCAGCGCCCCGATGCGCACTGCGCAATCGACGCCTTCCTGGATCAGATCGATGGCGCGGTCGCTGGAGCCCAGCGCCAGCTGCAACCGGGGATGGCGGCGTAACAAGCCCGGCAGCGCGGGCGCGACCAGCCGCCGGGCGATGCGGCTGGGCACGTCCACATTGAGGCGCCCGGACACCTGGCGCGCGCTCTGCTGGAACAGGTGGTCGATCTCTTCCACCTCGGCCAGCAGCGGCCGCAAGCGTTCCAGCAACTGGGCGCCATCGGTCGTCAGGCGTACCTGGCGCGTGGTCCGGTGCAGCAGCCGCGCACCCACCTGGCTTTCCAGTTGCTGGATCGCGGCCGACACGGAGGCGCGCGGCAGCTCCAGCGCATTGGCGGCCTTGATGAAGCTGCCCATCTCCGCCACCTGCGCGAAGACGCGGTACTGTTCGAATCTGTCCATGCTCCGGTTCCCGGCGTGGCCTGGCGGCACATCGCCGCCGGGCCCAGCATAGCCGGTCTGTCCAAGGCGCCATCCGCCGGCCTCTCTGGGACGGTCAATTTGGCAGCTCGCCCGCCAGCCCATCGGGCAGTATCTCTCCCGGCCTACTTGGTGGTGTAGCCCCCGTTGATCAGAATGGTCTGCCCGGTGATCCACCAGCCATCGCTGACCAGGTGGCGGATGAAGGGCACGACGTCCTCGATGTCGGTCAAACCCGTCTTGGAGAACGGCGACAGCGCGGCGGCGGTCTTGTGGTACGCCACGGCGTCAGCGCCTTCGGCCGGATAGAAGAACGGCGTGTCCATCGGGCCCGGGCCTACCGCCGTCACCGAAATGCCGCGTGCGCCGAACTCCTTGGACGCCGCACGGGTGTAATGCTCGACCGGCGCCTTGGTGCCGGCATAGGCCGCATAGAACGGCGTGAACGCGCCCAGCAGCGAGGTCACCAAGGTGCAAACCTTGCCGTTGTCGTTGACATGCCGGCCTGCCTCTTTCAGAAAGAAGAACGCCGACTTGGCGTTGACCGCCGCCATCTCGTCGTACTCGGCTTCGCTGATCTCGGCCAGCGGCTTCTTGAGCACCTTGCCCACGGTGTTGATGGCGATGTCCGGCCGGCCCACCGCCGCCACCGTGTCGGCAAACAGTTTTTCGACAGCGCCGGCCGTGCTCAGGTCAGCTTGCAACGCCACCGCCTGGGCGCCCGCGGCCTGAATGGCGGCCACGGTGGCGTCGGCGTCCGCCTTGGACGCGGCGCTGTTGTAGTGGATGGCGACGGCGCGAGCGCCCTGGGCGGCCAGGTCTCGGGCGATCAGGCCGCCCAGGTTCTTGGCGCCGCCGGCAATCAGGACGACTTTGCCCTTGATGGAATGGTCTGCCATGGAAAATCTCCTGCTTCGGTAAGGGGAGATTCGATTCTAGGCAGCGGGTGCGCGCGGATCAGCCCGGCGCGGCTGGATGGATTATCCAGAAAATCGTCCTAATCACACGGCGCCCCCTCAGTTCGCGCACCGGCAGCCCATCCTGGCTTTTTCATGCCCCAATGAAAACAGCCCGAAGGCGGAAATTCCACCTTCGGGCTGCGGTGCGCCGGCAACGCCGGACGCAAAGTCCGGCACGCCATGGCGACTTACTTCTTTTTCATGGGCGGCAAGTCGGTGCAGACACCTTCGGCCACTTCGGCCGCCATGCCCACCGATTCACCCAACGTCGGGTGCGGGTGGATGGTCTTGGCGATGTCGATGACGTCCGCGCCCATTTCCACGGCCAGCGCCACTTCGCTGATCAGGTCGCCGGCGTGGGTGCCCACGATGCCGCCGCCCAGGATGCGATGCGTTTCGGCGTCGAAGATGAGCTTGGTGAAGCCTTCGTCGCGGCCATTGGCGATGGCGCGGCCGGAGGCGGCCCAGGGGAACACGCCCTTCTCGATCTTGATGCCCTGCTTCTTGGCTTCGTCTTCGGTCAGGCCCACCCAGGCCACTTCCGGATCGGTGTAGGCCACCGACGGGATGACGCGGGCGTCGAAGAACGACTTCTGGCCGGCGGCGGCTTCGGCCGCCACGTGGCCTTCATGCACCGCCTTGTGCGCCAGCATCGGCTGGCCGACGATGTCGCCGATGGCGAAGATGTGCGGCACGTTGGTGCGCATCTGGCGATCGACCTCGATGAAGCCGCGGTCGGTCACGGCCACGCCCGCCTTGTCGGCGCCGATCTTCTTGCCGTTGGGGCTGCGGCCCACGGCCTGCAGCACCAGGTCGTAGCGCTGCGGTTCCTTCGGCGCGCCCTCGCCCTCGAAGGTAACGTAGATGCCGTCTTTCCGGGCCTCCGCGCCGACCGTCTTGGTCTTGAGCATGATGTTGTCGAAGCGGCCGGCGTTCTTCTTCTGCCAGACCTTGACCAGGTCGCGGTCGGCGCCCTGCATCAGGCCGTCCAGCATTTCCACCACGTCCAGGCGCGCGCCCAGCGTGGAGTACACCGTGCCCATTTCCAGGCCGATGATGCCGCCGCCGATGATCAGCATCTTCTTGGGGATTTCACGCAGCAGCAAGGCGCCGGTGGAATCGACGATGCGCTCGTCGGGGGGCAGGAACGGCAGCTTCACCGACTGGCTGCCGGCGGCGATGATGGCCTGCTTGAAGCGGATGGTCTGCGACTTGCCGTCGGCGCCCTTGACCGCCAGGTGGTTGGCATCGGCGAATTCGCCCACGCCGGTCACCACGGTGACCTTGCGCGCCTTGGCCATGCCGGCCAGGCCGCCGGTCAGCTTGGCGACCACGCTGTCCTTGTAGCCGCGCAGCTTGTCCAGGTCGATCTTGGGCTCGCCGAAGCTGATGCCGTGGGCGGCCAGCTCGCGGGCTTCGTCGATGATGGCGGCGTTGTGCAGCAGCGCCTTGGACGGAATGCAGCCCACGTTCAGGCAGACGCCGCCCAGCGTGGCGTAGCGTTCGACCAGCACCACGGACAGGCCCAGGTCGGCGGCGCGGAAGGCGGCCGAATAGCCACCGGGGCCGGCGCCCAGCACCAGGACGTCGCACTCGGAATCGGCCGAACCCTTGTAGGTGGCGGCGGCAGGAGCCGCAGCAGCGGCGGCCTTGGGGGCTTCGGCTTTCGGGGCCTCTGCCTTGGGCGCGTCAGCCTTGGCGGCAGGCGCGGCAGCGCCTTCAGCAGCAGCCTCGACTTCCAGCACCACGGCGCCTTCAGCGACCTTGTCGCCCACCTTGACGGCGATCGACTTGACCACGCCGCCCTGCGAGGCGGGGATTTCCATCGAGGCTTTGTCGGACTCGACGGTGATCAGGCTTTGCTCGGCCTTGATCGTATCGCCCACGGCGACCAGCACTTCGATGACTTCCACTTCCTTGAAGTCACCGATGTCCGGCACTTTGATTTGAACGGTATTGCTCATAGGGCTCCCCGTTTACAGCGCGATGCGGCGGAAGTCGGCCAGCAAGGCGCCCAGATAGGCGTTGAAGCGCGCGGCCGCGGCACCGTCGATGACGCGGTGGTCGTAGGACAGCGACAGCGGCACGATCAGGCGCGGCACGAACTGCTTGCCGTCCCAGACGGGCTTGTGCGACGAACGCGACACGCCCAGGATGGCCACTTCGGGCGCATTGATGATGGGCGTGAACGACGTGCCGCCGATACCGCCCAGCGACGAGATCGAGAAGCAGCCGCCCTGCATTTCGGCGGGCGAGATCTTGCCTTCGCGCGCCTTCTTGGACAGGTCGGTCATTTCCTGGGCGATCTGCAGGATGCCCTTCTTGTCGGCATCGCGGATCACCGGCACCACCAGCCCGTTGGGCGTATCGGCGGCAAAGCCGATGTGGTAGTACTGCTTGAGCACCAGGTTGTCGCCGTCCAGCGAGGCGTTGAACTCGGGGAACTTCTTCAGGGCCGCGACCACGGCCTTGATCAGGAAGGCCAGCATCGTGACCTTGATGCCCGACTTCTCGTTTTCCTTGTTCAGCGTGACGCGCAGCGCTTCCAGGTCGGTGATGTCCGCTTCGTCGTTGTTGGTGACGTGCGGGATCATGACCCAGTTGCGGTGCAGGTTCGCGCCGGAAATCTTCTTGATGCGCGACAGGGGCTTGGCTTCGACCGGACCGAACTTGGTGAAGTCGACCTTGGGCCAGGGCAACAGACCCAGGGCGGCGCCATCGGCCGAACCGCCCGCGGCAGCGGGTGCTGCGCTCGTGGACAGGGCCTGCTTGACGAAGGCGCGCACGTCTTCGCTGGTGATGCGTTCTTTCGGGCCCGAACCCTTAACCTTGCTCAGGTTCACGCCCAGTTCGCGGGCGAACTTGCGCACCGACGGCGAGGCGTGCGGCAACTGGCCCGGTTTCAGGTTGGCGTCTTCCAGCGCGGCGGCGGGAGCCGGGCGCGAGGCGGGGGCAGCAGCCGGAGCCGCTTCGGTCTTGGCCTGGGCCGGGGCGGCAGCCGCTTCCGCCTTGGCGGCGGGTGCAGCAGCGGCGGCGGCAGGCGCGCTGCCTTCCACCACGACCACGATCGAGCCCTTGGCGACCTTGTCGCCGACCTTGACCTTCACTTCCTTGACCACGCCACCTTGCGACGCCGGGATCTCCATCGAGGCCTTGTCGGACTCGACGGTGATCAGGCTTTGCTCGGCCTTGATCGTGTCGCCCACGGCGACCATGACTTCGATGACTTCCACTTCCTTGAAGTCGCCGATGTCCGGCACTTCGATCTCGACCGGACCGCTGCTGGCGGCCGGCGCGGCGGCCTCGGCCTTGGCGGCGGGCGCGGCGGCGGCAGCCTGCCTGGGCGCCTCGGCCTTGGGTTCTTCCTTGGCGGCCGGGGCAGCGGCGGCGTCGGCCGCTTCCACCTCGAGCACCACGGCGCCTTCGGCGACCTTGTCGCCGACCTTGACCGCGATCGACTTCACCACCCCGCCCTGCGAGGCGGGGATTTCCATCGAGGCCTTGTCGGATTCGACGGTAATCAGGCTCTGCTCGGCCTTGATCGTGTCGCCCACCGCCACCAGCACTTCAATGACTTCCACTTCCTTGAAGTCGCCGATGTCGGGAACCTTGATTTGCACGACGTTGCTCATGTCTCTTTACCCTCAGGCGTATTGCGGGTTGGCTTTGTTCGGGTTGATGCCGTACTTCTTGATGGCTTCGGCCACCTTGGCAACCGGCACCTTGCCTTCGTCGGCCAGCGCGCGCAGCGCGGCGACCACGACGAAGTGGCGGTCCACTTCGAAGTGCTCGCGCAGCTTGGCGCGGAAATCCGAACGGCCGAAACCGTCGGTGCCCAGCACCTTGTATTCGCGGCCCTTGGGCACGAACGGACGGATCTGGTCGGCGAAGAGCTTCATGTAGTCGGTCGACGCGATGATCGGGCCTTCCGTCTTGGCCAGCTGTTCCGTGACGTAAGCCACCTGCGGCTTTTTCTCTTCGGGGTGCAGCATGTTGTGGCGCTCGGCGTCCAGGCCGTTGCGGCGCAGTTCCGTGAAGCTGGTGACGCTCCACAGGTCCGAGGCCACGCCCCAGTCGGCTTCCAGCAGTTCCTGGGCGGCCATGACTTCGCGCAGGATCGTGCCCGAGCCCATCAGCTGCACGCGGTTCTTGCCCTTGCCGTGCGACTTGAGCTTGTACATGCCCTTGATGATGCCTTCCTCGTCGCCCTGGGTCAGACCGGGCTGCGGGTAGTTTTCGTTCATCACCGTCAGGTAGTAGTAGACGTTTTCCTGGTCTTCCACCATGCGCTTCAGGCCATGCTGGATGATCACGGCCAGCTCATGGCCGAACGTCGGGTCGTACGACACGCAGTTCGGGATGGTGGACGCCAGGATGTGGCTGTGGCCGTCTTCGTGCTGCAGGCCTTCGCCGTTGAGCGTGGTGCGCCCGGCGGTGCCGCCCAAGAGGAAGCCGCGCGCCTGCATGTCGCCGGCCGCCCAGGCCAGGTCGCCGATGCGCTGGAACCCGAACATCGAGTAGTAGATGAAGAACGGGATCATGATGCGGTTGTTCGAGGAGTACGACGTGGCCGCCGCAATCCACGAGCTCATCGCGCCCGCTTCGTTGATGCCTTCCTGCAGGAGCTGGCCGTCGGCCGCTTCCTTGTAGTACATGACCTGGTCCTTGTCGACCGGGGTGTACTTCTGGCCTTCCGGCGCGTAGATGCCGATCTGGCGGAACAGGCCTTCCATACCGAAGGTACGCGATTCGTCGGCCAGGATCGGCACCACGCGCGGACCCAGTTCCTTGTCGCGCAGCACCTGGTTCAGGATGCGCACGAAGGCTTGGGTGGTGGAGATTTCGCGACCTTCCGCGGTGGGCTCCAGCACGGCCTTGAAGGCTTCCAGCGCGGGCGCCTTCAGTTGCTCGTCGGCCTTGGCGCGGCGGCGCGGCAGATAGCCGCCCAGCGCGGCGCGGCGCTCGTGCAGGTACTTCATTTCGGGCGAGTCTTCCGCCGGCTTGAAGTACGGCAGGTCGGCCAGCTTGTCGTCCGGGATGGGGATGCCGAAGCGGTCGCGGAATTCGCGGATCGAGTCCAGTTCCAGCTTCTTCTGCTGGTGGGTCGGGTTCTTGGCCTGGCCCACGTGGCCCATGCCGTAGCCCTTGATGGTCTTGGCCAGGATCACGGTCGGCTGGCCTTCATGCTTGGAGGCGGCGTCGAACGCGGCGTAGACCTTGTGCGGATCGTGGCCGCCACGGTTCAGGCGCCAGATGTCTTCGTCGCTCATGCGCGACACGGCTTCCAGCAGCTTGGGGTGCTTGCCGAAGAAATGCTCGCGCACGAACTTGCCGTCGTTGGCCTTGTACGCCTGGTACTCGCCGTCGACGGTTTCTTCCATGATCTTGCGCAGGATGCCTTCCTTGTCGTGCGCCAGCAGCGGATCCCAGTAGCCGCCCCAGATCAGCTTGATCACGTTCCAGCCCGAACCGCGGAAGTCGCCTTCCAGTTCCTGGATGATCTTGCCGTTGCCGCGCACCGGGCCGTCCAGGCGCTGCAGGTTGCAGTTGATGACGAAGATCAGGTTGTCGAGCTTTTCGCGGGCCGCCAGGGCGATCGCGCCCAGCGACTCGGGTTCGTCCATTTCGCCGTCGCCGCAGAACACCCAGACCTTGCGGTTGCTGGTGTCGGCAATGCCCCGGGCGTGCAGGTACTTCAGGAAGCGGGCCTGGTAGATGGCCATCAGCGGGCCCAGGCCCATCGACACCGTGGGGAACTGCCAGAAGTCGGGCATCAGCTTCGGATGCGGGTACGACGACAGGCCCTTGCCGTCCACTTCCTGGCGGAAGTGGTTCAGCTGGTCTTCGGTCAGGCGGCCTTCGAGGTAGGCGCGGCCGTACATGCCGGGCGAGGTGTGGCCCTGGAAGTAGACCAGGTCGCCGCCGTGGTTTTCGTCTTCGGCGTGCCAGAAGTGGTTCTGGCCGCAGCCGATCATGGTGGCCAGCGAGGCGAACGAGGCGATGTGGCCGCCCAGGTCGCCGCCGTCCGGCGGGTTGTGCTTGTTGGCCTTGACCACCATGGCCATGGCGTTCCAGCGCACGTACGAGCGGATGCGCGATTCCAGTTCCAGGTTGCCCGGGTGCGCCGGCTCCAGGCCGGGCGGAATCGTGTTGACGTAAGCGGTATTCGGCGAGAACGGGATGTGGGCGCCGGAACGACGGGCTTCGTCGATCAGGCGTTCCAGCAGGTAGTGCGCGCGCTGCGGTCCTTCGCGATCAAGGACTGCCGCCAGGGCTTCGAGCCACTCCTGGGTTTCTAGGGTGTCTTCGTCGTTGGCAGCCTGAGCGGCGCCAGCCTGGGCGAAAGAGGACATTGTGTGTCTCCTGTTGGGGTTCGTTCGTGACCACACCCGCTTATTTGATCTACTCGCGGACACGCCATGGTAGCTGGGATCATCCGGGCTACCATGCCATGCATGGGTCGGGGTGTTGTGCTAGAGACCGGCTACTAGACGAGCGGTATCTCTCTATCAGCCGGCATTCTAAGAAAGAAGATTAACCGGTCGCAAGCAAAATTTCATGTTGCGGTACGGCATTTCATAATGCGAAAATATGAATGCAAGCTGAAAAGGATGAGAGCGACTTTTTTAGCCCATCCTTCTTATAGCGGGCTTGATTCCCGGCAATTCTGTTTCAACACGCACTAAAATGCCGGGTCTATCCGGCCCGAATTCCATGTCCAGCGCGCCCAAGTCCAATATCCCTACGCCGTTCCACGACCACGCCCGCACGCGCCGCCGCGGGGTGTACTGGGTCACGCCTGCCATGGTGCTGATCCTCTATATCTGTGTGATGGGGGTGTTCTTCTGGCTGCAGCGCA
>JBEBOQ010000126.1:0-14625 GCA_040396375.1 Achromobacter xylosoxidans | reverse complement strand
CGGTGAAGGTGCCCGAGCCCAAGTTCAGCAGCCAGACCAAGGACAAGCTGGTCTCCAGCGAAGTGCGTCCGGCCGTTGAAGAAGCCGTGGCCCGCACGCTGGAAACCTGGCTGCTGGAGCACCCGAACGACGCCAAGGCGCTGTGCAACAAGATCGTTGAAGCCGCCCGCGCCCGCGAGGCCGCGCGCAAGGCTCGCGAAATGACGCGTCGCAAGAGCGTGCTGGAAGGCGCAGGCCTGCCCGGCAAGCTGGCCGACTGCCAGGAAAAGGATCCCGCGCTGTGCGAGCTCTACATCGTCGAGGGTGACTCCGCAGGCGGCTCGGCCAAGCAAGGCCGCGACCGCAAGTTCCAGGCCATCCTGCCGCTGCGCGGCAAGGTGCTGAACGTCGAGAAGGCGCGCTTTGACCGCCTTATCGCCAGCGAGCAGATCGCCACGCTGATCACCGCGCTGGGCACCAGCATCGGCCCGGACTTCAACGTCGACAAGCTGCGCTACCACCGCCTCATCATCATGACCGACGCGGACGTCGACGGCGCGCACATCCGCACGCTGCTGCTGACGCTGCTGTACCGCCAGATGCCCGAGCTGGTGCAGCGCGGCTATGTGTACATCGCCCAGCCGCCGCTGTACAAGGTCAAGGTCGGCCGCGAAGAGCGCTATCTGAAGGATGACCAGGAAGAAGCGCAGTTCATGCTGCAGCTGGCCCTGAAGGATGCCGAGATCATCGCTGGCGGCAACATCATCCGCGGCGATGAGCTCAACGAACTGGCGCGCCAGTACGTGGCCGCCGACGGCGTCATCGCGCGCCTGTCGCGCGTGTTCGACGTGGCCGCGCTGTCGGCCATGGCCGAGGGCGTCGAGATCAACCTGGACACGGCCGAGGCCGCCGCCGATTCGGCCAAGCGCCTGGCCGATGCCATGCGCGATCCGATCAGCGGCAACGGCGTGGAAGTGGTGCCCGAGTTCGACGCCGCCACCGAACGCCATCGCCTGTCGATCCAGCGCATGCACCACGGCAACGTGCGCGTCAGCATCATCGATGCCGACTTCATTGGCGGTTCGGATTACGCCATCCTGTCCAAGGCCGCCAAGAGCTTCTCCGGCAAGGTCGGCCCGCAGTCGCTGGTGGCGCGTGGCGAAGGCGACAAGCGCAAGGAACAGACCGTGTCCGACTTCCGCGAAGCCATGCAGTGGCTGCGCAGCGAAGCCGACCGCAGCATCTCCAAGCAGCGCTACAAGGGTCTGGGCGAAATGAACCCGGAACAGTTGTGGGAAACCACGATGGACCCGAAGGTGCGCCGCCTGCTGCGCGTGCAGATCGAGGACGCCATCGCGGCCGACGAAGTCTTCACCACGCTGATGGGCGACGACGTGGAACCGCGCCGCAACTTCATCGAAGCGCACGCGCTGTCGGCGGGCAATATCGACGTTTGATTGCTTGTAGTCCGGCGGGCTGTGAACGCCTGTCCGGACGCCGCGATTCCATAAAAAGGGGCTGCTTGCGCAGCCCCTTTTTCATTGGCTCGGCACGCGCGGTTAAACCTGCACGTCGTTGGCCCAGGGTTCCGCCGTCAGGCGCTGCGCCAGGTATTCGATCAGCGCCTGCACCCGCGCCGGCCGCCGCCGGCCGGGCGGCGTGACGATATGCAAGGCGATGGGGTCCACCTGCCAGTCATCCATGGCGGTCTCCAGGGCGCCCGATTGCAGGTCCTCCCAGGCCAGGAATTCCGGTTGCAGCGCCAGGCCCATGCCGGCCCGTAGCGCCGGCGCCAGGGCCTCGGCGTTGTTCACGTTCAGATGGACCGGCAAGACCTGGGAAAACTCGCCGTGTTTCTCGTGCCGAAAGCGCCAGCTCGCGCCATTGCGCGCATACATGTACTGCAGCGCCGTGTGCTGCGCCAGATCGCGCGGGTGCTTGGGCCGACCTGCCCGCTTGAAGTAGCCCGGCGTGCCCACCAGCAAGATGCGCACCGAACAAAGGCGCCGCGCCAGCAGCGTGGAGTCCACCAAGTTGGAGATGCGCAGCGCCAGATCGAAACGCTCGGAGACCAGATCCGCCTGTTTGTCGTTGAACTCGATCTCCAGGCCCACGTCGGGATGCGCCTGCATGAAGGGCGGCAGCATCGGCGCCAGATGGGTGACACCGAAAGACATGGGCGCGGCCAGGCGGATCTTGCCGCGCAGGCTGGTGGACTTCTCCGTCACTTCGGCTTCCACCGCCTCGCCTTCCTCGAGGATCCGGGCGGCGCGCTCCAGCGCCGCGTAGCCCGACTCGGTGAGAGTCATGCTGCGTGACGTCCGATGGAACAGCGTCGTTTTCATGCGTGCTTCCAGCCGGGTGATGGTCTTGGAAACCGTGGCTTGCGACAGGGCAAGCTCTACCGCCGCCTTGGCGAACGATCCGGTCTCGGCGACCTTGGCGAAGATCGCCCACCCTTCCAGATCCGGCAGTTTGTTCATCTTGCTCGCTCGCGAATAGGTTCGCGCTGATGATAGCCGCTGCCTATTACCCACACAAGAATGCGAGGGGATGAGGTATCGGATGGAGGGGCCGCCATAGGGATCATGCAAGAAATGGAAAGGATGAAATTCCCTGCGGCGGATTCTCAGCGGCAAGGCCGATCCCTAATATGGCTCTACCGACAGACAACGCGGATGGAAGCCTCAAGCGGCGCTTCCGTCACCGCTGAAACGGTGCAGATCCAGGTGGTCTGCGAAGTACCCGAATTCATTTCCGCCGCATTCCTTTGACTGATTCCTTGAAAGAGAGCCCCGCCATGTCGAACCGCAAATACCTCGAAGTCCTGACTCCCGAGAACAGCCAGATCATCTTCATCGACCAGCAGCCGCAGATGGCGTTCGGCGTGCAGTCGATCGACCGCCAGACGCTGAAGAACAATGTGGTGGGCTTGGCCAAGGCCGCGCGCACTTTCAATATCCCCACCACCATCACCACCGTGGAAACCGAGAGCTTCTCGGGCAATACCTACCCCGAGCTGCTGGCGGTGTTTCCGGAAAACAAGATTCTGGAACGTACCTCGATGAATTCGTGGGACGACCAGAACGTGCGCGACGCGTTGGCCGCGAATGGCCGCAAGAAGGTCATCGTGGCGGGCCTGTGGACGGAAGTCTGCAACACCACCTTTGCCCTGTGCGCCATGCTTGAGGGCGACTACGAGATCTACATGGTTGCCGATGCTTCTGGCGGCACGTCGGTGGACGCGCACAAGTACGCCATGGATCGCATGGTGCAGGCCGGCGTGGTGCCGGTGACCTGGCAGCAAGTTCTGCTGGAATGGCAGCGCGACTGGGCCCGCAAGGAAACCTATGACGCCGTCACCGCCATCGTCAAGGAACATTCGGGCGCTTACGGCATGGGCATCGACTACGCCGTGACCCATGTCCACAAGCTGGCTGAGCGTGTGCAGCACGGGGAGCGCATCGGCCCCAACCCGGCCAAGTAATCCGCCAGGTAAACCGAATCCAGGAGCTTGCCGTGGCCAACCAGAAGATCCAATCCACCGGGGGCAGCTTCGCGTCGCTGCGCCAACCCGTGTTTGCGGTGCTGTGGGCGGCCACGGTGCTGGGCAACGTGGGCAGCTTCATGCGCGATGTGGCCAGCTCCTGGCTGGTGACGGACCTGTCCGCCAGCCCCACTGCCGTGGCCCTGATCCAGACGGCGGCGACGCTGCCGATCTTTCTGCTGGCGATTCCGGCCGGTGTGCTGTCGGACATTCTGGATCGTCGGCGCTTCTTGATTGTCGTGCAGGTGCTGCTGGCCTCGGTCAGCGGCACGCTGCTGGTCCTGTCGCATCTGGGCGCGCTGACGGTCGGCTACCTGATTGCGCTGACCTTCGTCGGCGGTATCGGCGCGGCGTTGATGGGACCGACTTGGCAATCCATCGTGCCCGAGCTTGTCCCGCGAGAGAACCTCAAGGGCGCCGTCGCACTGAACTCCCTGGGCATCAATATCGCACGCGCCATCGGTCCGGCCGCGGGGGGGCTGATACTGGCCAGTTTCGGTGCGGCGGTGACCTATGGCATGGATGTGCTGAGCTACGTGTTCGTCATTGTCGCGCTGCTGTGGTGGAAGCGTCCCGCGGCAACAGACAGCGCGCTGTCGGAGAATTTCCTGGGCGCATTCCGGGCGGGCTTGCGCTATACGCGGGCCAGCAAGGAGCTGCACCGTGTGCTTTTGCGCGCCGCCGTCTTCTTCCTGTTCGCCAGCGCCGTGTGGGCATTGCTGCCCTTGGTGGCGCGCCAGATGCTGGGCGGCTCCGCAGGCTTCTATGGGGTGCTGCTGGGCGCCGTGGGCGCCGGCGCGATTATCGGCGCCCTGGTCATGCCCCGACTAAGCGCGCATCTGGATACGGATGGGCTGGTGTTGCTGGCGTCGGTAGTCAGCGCGGCCGCCATGGCGGTGTTGGTGTTCGCGCCGCCCAAGTGGCTCGCGGTGCTGGTGCTGGTGTTCTTGGGCATGGGCTGGATCACCGCGCTTACAACCTTCAACAGCGTCGCCCAGGCTATTTTGCCCAACTGGGTGCGTGGCCGCGGGCTGGCGGTGTACCTGATGGTGTTCAACGGCGCGATGGCCGCCGGTAGCCTGGGCTGGGGATTGGTGGCACGCGAGATCGGCGTGCCATACGCCCTGGCCGCGAGCGCCGCCGGCCTGGTCATCGTGGCGCTGTTGTTCCGCCGCGTTCGCCTGCCGATCGGCGAAGCGGACCTGCAGGCGTCGAATCACTGGCCCGAGCCGCTTGTGGCCGAACCAGTGGCCAATGATCGCGGGCCGGTGATGGTGCAGGTCGAATACCGCATTCGGCAGGAAGACCGCGCGGCGTTCCTCGACGCGATGCAGCACCTGTCGCAGGAGCGCTTGCGTGACGGCGCCTATGCCTGGGGCGTGGCTGAGCATACGAGCGATCCGCAGCGGGTGGTCGAGTGGTTCTTCGTGGAATCATGGGCCGAGCATCTGCGGCAACATCACCGCGTGTCGCACGCGGATGCCGATCTGCAAGCCGAGGCCCTGCGCTTTCACGTAGGGCCAGACAAACCTGAAGTGCACCACTTCCTGGCCCTGAAACATTGATCGTCGAACGAGGCTTGCCATGATTGAGCGCCGTCCCCTTGAAAGCCTGGGCCATGCCCGCCGCGGTTGGCTTGATGTGAAGCACCATTTTTCTTTCGCCGGCTACCAGGATCCGAAGCGGATGCGGTGGGGGGCGCTGCGCGCCTGGAACGATGAAACGATCGCGGCGGGCGCGGGTTTCCCTCCCCTTTTGCAAACGGACATGGAGATCATCACCTGTGTGCGGCAAGGCGCGCTGACACATGAGGACGATCTTGGGAACCGTGGTCGCACCCAGGTCGGCGATGTGCAGGTCATGAGCGCGGGCAGCGGCCTGACGCATGCCGAGTTCAATATGGAAGGCGGACCGGCGCGTGTTTTCCAGATATGGATCGAGCCCGACCGCCGTGGCGTTCCGCCGAGCTGGGGCCGGAAGACCTTTTCCCGCAAGGCATGCCGTGGGGGATTCATTCCGCTGGCCAGCGGCATGGAGGGCGACGACGATGCATTACCGATCCGCAGTGACGCACGGGTGCTGGCCGTTGCGCTCAAGGCTGGCGAAGTGGCCTCGTACCGCTTTGCGCACGGTGCCCGCCGCGGCTACCTGGTCGCCACCCTGGGGAGATTGACCGTCAACGGTGTGCGGGTGGACCCGGGCGATGGCGTGGCCATACGCGACGAGACCGACCTTTGCATCACGGCCTTGGACGATGTCGAAGTGTTGTTGACCGATACGCACGCATGAACAGAAACAGGGCTTGCCCTGCCACACGAGGACGCATATGAAGATCTATCTACTTTCGCTGGGCGCCGGATTGCTGGTCGGCGTGGTCTATAGCCTGCTGCAGGTGCGCTCGCCAGCGCCGCCACTGGTCGCGTTGATTGGCCTGCTGGGAATCCTGGTGGGCGAGCAGATCGTTCCGGTGGGCAAGCAGTTGCTCAACGGCTCGGCCTTTGCCGCCGCCTGCGACAAAGAAAAGACGGTGAGCCACGTGTTCGGGCAATTGCCCGGCCGTCAGGCCGAGGACAAGGACCAGGGCTGAGCCAGCCCGTTCATCAAGGGAGTATCCATCATGTCCAATACGACTCCGGATGTCATTTACTACAACGGCCGCATCACCACGCTGGACCGTTCCAAGCCGCTTGCCAGCGCCGTCGCCATCAAGGATGGCAGGTTCCTGGCCGTAGGCGCCGATGCTGAAATCAGGGCCCTGGCCGGCAGCGGCACGCGGCTGGTCGATTTGCAGGGCCGCGGCGTGCTGCCTGGGCTGTTCGACAACCACACCCACGTGGTGCGCGGCGGCTTGAACTACAACATGGAGCTGCGCTGGGACGGCGTGCGTTCGCTGGCCGACGCCATGGCCATGCTCAAGCGCCAGGTCGCCATCACGCCCGCGCCGCAATGGGTGCGGATCGTTGGCGGCTTTACCGAGCACCAGTTCGCCGAGAAGCGACTGCCCACGATCGACGAGATCAATGCCATCGCGCCCGATACGCCGGTATTCATCCTGCACCTGTATGACCGCGCCTTGCTCAACGGCGCCGCCTTGCGTGCGGTGGGCTACACCAAGACCACCCCGAATCCTCCCGGGGGCGAGATCATCCGCGATGCGCAGGGCAATCCCACTGGGCTGCTGCTGGCCAAGCCCAATGCGACTATCCTTTACGCCACGCTGGCCAAGGGCCCCAAGCTGCCCTTTGACTACCAGGTAAATTCGACGCGTCATTTCATGCGGGAATTGAATCGCCTGGGGGTGACCGGTGTGATCGATGCTGGCGGTGGCTTCCAGAATTATCCCGACGACTATGCCGTCATCCAGCAACTGGCCGACGACGGCCAGATGACGGTGCGCCTGGCCTACAACCTGTTCACGCAGAAGCCCAAGCAGGAAAAGGAAGATTTCCTGAAGTGGACCTCCAGCGTGAAGTACAAGCAAGGCACCGACTACTTCCGCCACAACGGCGCGGGCGAAATGCTGGTGTTCTCGGCGGCCGATTTCGAGGACTTCCGGGTGGAGCGGCCCGACATGGCGCCAGAAATGGAGGGCGAGCTGGAGGAAGTGGTGCGGGTGCTCGCGCAAAATCGCTGGCCGTGGCGCTTGCATGCCACCTATGACGAGACGATATCGCGGGCGCTGGACGTGTTCGAGAAAGTGCACCAGGACACGCCGTTGACCGGGCTGAATTGGTTCTTCGATCATGCGGAAACCATTTCCGACAAGTCGATCGACCGCATCGCCGCGCTGGGCGGCGGCATCGCCGTGCAGCACCGCATGGCCTATCAGGGCGAATACTTCATCGAACGCTATGGCGCGGCGGCTGCCGAAGCCTCGCCGCCCGTGGCCAAGATATTGCAGCGGGGCGTGAAGGTGTCGGCGGGCACGGACGCCACGCGCGTCGCATCCTACAACCCCTGGGTATCGCTGGCCTGGATGATCACCGGCAAGACCGTCGGCGGCACCCGCCTCTATCCCGCGCGCAACTGCCTGGATCGTGAAACCGCCCTGCGCATGTGGACCGAGAACGTCGCCTGGTTCTCCAACGAGGAAGGCAAGCGTGGTCGCGTCCAGGCCGGCCAGCTCGCCGACTTCATCGTGCCGAGCAAGGACTACTTCAACTGCGCCGAAGACGATATCTCGTTTCTGACCTCTGATCTGACCGTGGTCGGCGGCCGCGTGGTCTACGGCGCCGGCGTGTTCGGTCCGCTGGACGACAATCCCTTGCCGCCCGCCATGCCTGATTGGTCACCGACGCGCCTGTTCGGCGGTTATGGCGCCTGGGGCGATCCGGACGGCGCGGGTCGCAATTCCCTGGGATACCGCAACATGGCCGCCTGCGGCTGCGCCAGCACTTGCGGCCTTCATGGGCACGACCATGCCAAGGCATGGGCGTCGCAAGCGCCCAGCTCGGACCTGCAGGGATTCTTCGGTGCTCTGGGTTGCGCCTGCTGGGCGGTTTAAGGAGTCTCGCCATGAATGCTCCGTTCCTCTGGGAGCAGCGGTTGGCCGACTTGGCCCGTCCGCTGTTCGGCTCCGCCGCCGTGCGCTTCCTGGCCTATCTGGGCCTATGCGCGGCCTATCTGCAGGGCGGGCTGGTCAAGCTCGCCGATTTTCCGGGTGCGCTACGTGAGATGGCGCATTTCGGCCTGGCGCCCGCGCCGCTGTTCGCCGTGCTGGTCATCGCACTGGAGCTGGTGGCGTCGGGCATGATCCTGACCGGCCGGCTGCGCTGGCTGGGAGCGGTGGCACTGGCCGGCTTCACGCTCGCGGCGACAGGTCTTGCGCTGCGCTTCTGGGAAATGCCGGTGGGCCAGGAGCGCTTCATGGCCGCCAACGCCTTTTTCGAACACCTCGGATTGGCGGGGGGCTTGCTGCTAGTGGCTTGGCTGGACCTGCGCTCGCCTGCGGGAGCCTGCGTTACAAGGCCTGCGGCGCCGCGCACACCTGTTTGATCGTTTGCCGCAACCAGCGGTGCGCCGGGTCGTTGTCCAGCCGCGGCGGCCAGGCTTGCACGACGGCCACCGGCGCCAGCGGCACCGGCATGGCGAAAGCGCGCAGACCTAGCCGTTCGGCGCCCGGCACCAGGTGTTCGGGCATGGCGGGCAGGATCAGGTCGGAATCGGCAACTGCGAACAAAGCGGCGTGGAAGGTGGGCACGATCAGCGAGACATGGCGCGTCAGGCCGAGATCGGCCAGGGCCGTATCGATGGGCCCCTGTGCGCGGCCGCGCCGCGACACGCTGATGTGGTCGTAGGCAACCAGGCGCTGCGGGGTGATGTCGCCTTTGAAGAGCGCGTGTCCGGCGCGTGCCAGGCCCAGGAAAGGCGTGGTGAACAGCGTCTGCACCTTGATGTCGGCGCCGAACTTCTGCATCGAGCCGATATACAGGTCGGCGTCGCCGCCGAGTGCGCCGGCGTCGTCTTCTTCTTCGGAAACGAAGCGCAGCACGGCACGCGGTGCGTAGCGGCGCAGGTGCTCGCGCAGCCGTCCGCCGTAGCCGCCGGCGAACACGTCGTTGGCGCGCAGCGTGAAGACGCGTGTCAGCGTGGCCAGGTTCACATCGCTGCTGAAGGCGGAGAACACGGCTTGCGCTTGTTCCACGGCCTGGCGGATCTGGTCACGCAGCTCCAGCGCGCGAGGCGTGGGCGCCAGGCCCCGCGCCGAGCGCACCAGCACCGGGTCGCCCACGGCGTGGCGGATGCGGGCAAGACTGCGGCTTACGGCCGGGGCGCTGAGGTTCAGTCGGCGTGCGGCGCCGACGACGCTGCCCTCCTGGATCAGCACGTCCAGCGTCAGCAGCAGGTTGAGGTCGGGCGTAGTCATGCGGGCAAGCATAGCGCGCTGGCGCGGGCTGGCGGATTGCCTGACGTGCAATCGTGGTTTGCGCGGCAAGGCATTCCCCGGCGCGGTGCCCGGCGTGAAGATGGACGCCATCGCGGCGCGTGGGCGCCGCTGCATCGACCAGGAGAGACAGATGGCGTTGGAAGTATTGGAGCTGCATCATCACGCGGTGCGCATGCCGCTGGGCAAGGTGGCGGCCATGGGGGCGTTCTACGGCGACGTGCTGGGGCTGGACACGGACCAGGGGCGCTGGGAGATCCCCGGTATCGCGGGCTACTTTTTGGATATGGGCAACGACTGCCAGATCCACCTGCTGGGCAGCGACGGGCCGTCGCCTTATGCACAGGGGCCGGGCTGCGACCCTGTGGAAAACCACGTGGCGCTGGCGGTGCGCGATATCGCGGCGGCCGAGGCCGAATTGCAGCGGCTGGGCGTGGACTACTGGAAGCTGGACAACGTGGCCGCGCCCGAGCTGATGCAGCTGTTCCTGCGGGACCCGGTGGGCAACCTGATCGAGCTGCACCAGATTGGCCGCTGCCGCTGCAAGCGCAGCGACCGGGCCTTTGCCGACGCCAAGGCGGCAAAGGGCGCCGCGCCGTCGGCGGCGCAGGCGTGAGCCGAAGCGACATCGCGATGTTCATCGACCTTGACGCCCTGCCCGGCCCGGACCGCTACAAACTGCTGACCGCGGCGATCGTGCCGCGGCCGATTGCCTGGATCGTGTCGCGCGATACGCGCGGCGCGACCAACGTGGCGCCCTTTTCCTTTTTCAACCTGATGTCCGGCGACCCGGCGTTGATCTGCGTCGGCATCGGCGTGCGCGGCGACACGCCCAAGGACACGGCGCGCAACCTGGCTGAGCGCGGCGAGTTCACGGTGAACCTGGTGTCCACGGGCTTGGCGGCGCGCATGAACGTGACGGCGGTGGACTTTCCGCCGGGGGTGGACGAATCGCTGGAGGCCGGACTGGTGCTGGCGCCTTCCGAACGCATCGCCGTGCCGCGGGTGGCGCAGTCGCCGGCGTCGTTCGAGTGCCGGGTGCGCGAGCTGATCCGCATCGACCAGCGCAGCCTGGTGGTGGCCGAGGTGGCGGCGATGCATGTGCAGGACGAGATGGTGGCGGACCGCGAGCATCTGTACCTGGACGGCCCCCGCATGGACCTGCTGGCCCGCCTGCACAACCCGGGCTGGTATTGCCGTCCGCAGGCCGCGTTTCAGATGCCGCAATTGACGCTGGCGCAGTGGGAGGCGCTGAAGCTGTCCGGCCAGGCCCAGGCCTACCTGGACGGCGAGCCGGCGGGGCCGCGCGACGCGTAAGCCTCAGCGTGGCGGGCGGGCCTTCAGGTCCGCCATTTCTTCCTGCATCAACTGGTGTGCGTAGCGCGAGAACACGCTGACCAGGCGGGTGCGGGTGTGGTACGGCGGGTACAGCAGCGCGACCGTGACGGGCACGGCGGGGCTGAAGGGGCGCACTTCGACCCCGTTGGCCTCGTATTCCTCGCGCGCGGCCAAGGGGTTGATCAGGGCCACGCCCAGCCCGGCGCCGACCAGCGCGCAGACCGACGAACCCAATCCGGCTTCGGCCACCGTCTGGCGCTCGACCTTGGCGGCCTTGAAGACCGCGTCGATCTTTTCGCGCAGCGGCGTGGCGCTGGGGAAGGCGATGAAGGGTTCGCCGGCAAAGTCGGCGGGCTTGAGCTTTTTCAGCTTGGTCAGCCGGTGGCCCTTGGGCAGCACCGCCACGCAGTTCATGGTCAGCACCGGCTCGACCTGGATGCCGGGGCTGTCGCCCGACAGCATGGCCAGGCCGGTGTCGCAGAAGCCCGAGCTGATCCAGTTGTGCACGGCGCTGGCGTTGCCGGAATGGATCGAGACCATGACGTCCGGGTATTCGGTCTTGAACGCGGCCACGATGCGCGCCAGC
The DNA here is from genome assembly GCA_040396375.1 of Achromobacter xylosoxidans. Classification (GTDB taxonomy): domain Bacteria; phylum Pseudomonadota; class Gammaproteobacteria; order Burkholderiales; family Burkholderiaceae_B; genus Achromobacter; species Achromobacter xylosoxidans_D. Next base: position 3,291 of record JBEBOQ010000126.1, on the reverse strand, counting down.
AGGCCGCCGGCCAGGCGCGGCATGGCCGCCACGCTCAGGCGGCTGGCGCTGAACGAGCGGATGCTGGCCGCCGCCGATTCCAGGCCGGCCAGGCCGATGAAGGTTTTTTCAACCTCTTGAAAGAAGCGCGACCCATCCTGCGTGGGGGTCAGGCGGCTGCCATTGCGATCGAACAGGGGAAACTGGGTGATTGCTTCCAATTGCGCGATTAAGCGGCTAACGTGCGGCTGCGAGGTATGCACTCGGCGCGCCGCCGCCGTCATGGATCCGGTCATCATGACGGCCCGGAAAGCCTCGATGTGTCGCAAGCCCATTCGTGTAATGGCCATATCAAATCCGTATAGAGGAATACCCGATTGGAACTGGATAAAACCATAACGCTAGTTGATACTTTTTGCCAGCCGCGGGGCTCATCGCGGGACGCGGCGGTATGCATGCAGTTTGGCACCGCTGTTCGTGAACATAAACACGCGCCGCTCGGATGGCGCCAAGGGAATACGATGAAAGCATTTGCCGCGATCTCGGTCGCCGCCGCCCTGCTTGGCAGCGGCGCCGCCCATGCCGAAGGCCCCAGCCGCCTGGACAAGATCCGCGAAACCGGCGTGATCACCATTGGCCACCCCGAGACTTCGGTGCCGTTCGCCTACCTGGACGGCAACCAGAAGCCGGTCGGCTATACGGTCGAGATCTGCCAGGAAATCGCCCAGTACGTCAAAACCGCGCTCAAGCTGCCCAAGCTGGACGTGCGTTACAACCCCACCACCTCCGCTACCCGGATCCCGCTGCTGGCCAACGGCACGATCGACCTGGAATGCGGCAACACCACCAATAACGTCGACCGCCACAAGCTGGTGTCGTTCGCGCCCACGACTTTCGTGGCCCAAGTGGTGCTGGTGGCACGCAAGGACGGCGGCGTGGACCCGAACAACCTGGCTTCGTTCCGCGGTAAGTCGATCGCGGCCCAGGCAGGCGGCCAGACCTTCAAGCTGATCTCTCGCCTGAATGCCGAGGGCAACCTGGGCATCACCATGGCGCCCACCAAGGATACGGCGGAAACGCTGCTGATGGTGGAGTCGGGCCGCGCCGCGGGTTCGGCCAATGACGACGGCATCGCCTACGGCGCCGTGGCCTCGGCCAAGAACCCGGATGTGTTCGTGATCGGCACCAAGGGCCTGGAACTGGCACCCTACGGCATCATGCAGCCCAAGGACGACGTTGCCTTCAAGAAGGTGGTGGACGACGCCGTGCTGGACCTGATCAAGAACGGCCGTGTCGCGGCGATCTACGAGAAGTACTTCAATTCGCCGATCCCGCCCAAGCAGATCAACCTGAAGTATCCGATGAGCGACGCGCTCAAGCACGCGCTGGCGCATCCGACCGACTCGGGCGACCCCAAGGCTTACGAATAAGCCGGCTGGCCGCGGGTGCCCCTTGGGGCCTGCGGCCATGCTGGGGCAAGGGCGCCGCCCGCCGGCGTCTTCTCTTAGTTCTACAGGTCCGAAAGCATGAATTACAACTGGAGCTGGAGCGTCTTCCTGGAGATGTCGCCCGACGGCGTGCATACCTTCCTGGAAACCATCCTGATCGGCGTGGGCTGGACCCTGGCGCTGGCGCTGACGGCATGGGTGTTCTCCCTGCTGCTTGGCTCCTGTCTGGGGGTGCTGCGCACCGCCACGTCGCGCGTGGCCAATGCCGTGGGCGCGACCTACGTCGAGATTTTCCGCAATGTGCCGCTGTTGGTGCAGATGTTCCTCTGGTATTTCGTGCTGCCCGAGCTGCTGCCGCACGCCTGGGGACTGGCGATGAAGCAGATGCCCCAGCCCTGGGGGCAGTTCGTGCCGGCGGTGTTGTGCCTGGGGTTCTATGGGTCGGCGCGGGTGGCCGAGCAGTTGCGCGCCGGTATCCAGTCGCTGCCGCGCGGCCAGTTCCAGGCGGGTACCGCGCTGGGCCTGACCGAAGTACAGGTGTACCGCTACATCATCCTGCCCGAGGCTTATCGCATCGTGCTGCCGCCCCTGACGTCGGAGTTCATGGGCACGGTCAAGTATTCGTCGGTGGCGCTGACCATCGGCCTGTTGGAGCTTACCGGCCAGTCCCGTTCCATGGCGGAGTTCAGTTTCCACATTTTCGAGGCCTTCTCGGCCGCGACGGTGATCTACCTGATCCTGAACGGCATCGTCGTGCTCGGCATGCGCATGCTTGAACGCCACGTGGCGGTCCCCGGCCTGATCGGCGCGGCGGCCAAGAACGGACGCTAGGGGCAGCCATGGGTAAATTCGATTTCGACGTCATCGGCAGCGCGCTGCCGTACCTGTTCCAGACCGGCATGACGTTCACGCTGACCCTGACGCTGCTGGCCGCGGTGATGGGGCTGGTGCTGGGCACGCTGCTGGCGATGATGCGCCTGTCGCGCTACAAGCTGCTGTCGGTGCCGGCGGGCATCTACGTGAACGTGATGCGCTCGGTGCCGCTGCTGCTGGTGATCTTCTGGTTCTACTTCCTGGTGCCGTACATCGCCGCCTGGATCGTCGGTTCGCCCACGCCGCTGCGCGTGGGGGCGTTCAATTCGGCGGTGGTCACGTTCACGCTGTTCGAGGCGGCGTATTTCTGCGAGATCATGCGCGCCGGCATCCAGTCGATCGCGCGCGGCCAGGTGTCGGCCAGCATGGCGCTGGGCCTGAATCACTGGCAGGGCATGCGCTATGTGATCTTGCCGCAGGCCGTGCGCAACATGGTGCCGGCGCTGTTGACGCGGGTCATCATCCTGTTTCAGGACACCTCGCTGGTGTATGTGCTGTCGCTGACGGACTTCCTGGGCGCGGCGTCCAAGATCGGCCAGCGCGATGGCCGGCTGGTGGAACTCTATCTCTTCGTGGCGGTGGTGTATTTCGTGATCTGCTTCACGGCATCCCGTCTGGTCAAACGGCTGGAAAAGCGCGTGCGGGTGCTGCGCTAGGCGCCCAGGTTATCCACAGGTCCAACGATGCAACTCTCTTCGAAACCCCCGATGATCGAGATCAAGCAGGTCAGCAAATGGTATGGCGATTTCCAGGTACTGGATGATTGCAGCACCACCGTTGGCCGCGGCGAGGTGGTGGTGGTGTGCGGCCCCTCCGGCTCGGGCAAGTCGACGCTGATCAAGACCGTGAACGCGCTCGAACCCTTCCAGAAGGGCGAGATCGTGGTCAACGGCATCCAGGTGGGCGATCCGCGCACCAACCTGCCCAAGCTGCGTTCGGTGGCCGGCATGGTGTTCCAGCACTTCGAGCTGTTCCCGCACCTGTCGGTGAC
>JBEBOQ010000125.1:0-14895 GCA_040396375.1 Achromobacter xylosoxidans | reverse complement strand
GCGCGGCTGGCCTGCAGCGTGGTGTACAGGTCGGCGACCTTGCCCTGGATCAGCTGGAATTCGCCGATGGCCTGGCCGAACTGCTTGCGGTCATGGATGTACGGCACCACCACGTCCATCACGGCCTGCATGATGCCGACCGGGCCGCCGGACAGCACGGCGCGCTCGTAGTCCAGGCCGCTCATCAGCACCTTGACGCCGCCGTTGACCTGGCCCAGCACGTTTTCCTCGGGGATTTCGCAGTCCTGGAACACCAGTTCGCCGGTGTGGCTGCCGCGCATGCCGAGCTTGTCCAGCTTCTGCGCCACCGAGAAACCCTTGAAGCCCTTTTCCACCAGGAACGCGGTGATGCCGCGCTGGTGCGCCTCGGGGTCGGTCTTGGCGTAGACCACCAGGGTGTCGGCGTCGGGGCCGTTGGTGATCCACATCTTGGTGCCGTTCAGCACGTAGCGGTCGCCCTTTTTCTCGGCCCGCAGCTTCATGCTGACGACGTCCGAGCCGGCGCCGGGTTCGCTCATCGCCAGGGCGCCCACGTGTTCGCCCGAGATCAGCTTGGGCAGGTACTTGGCCTTCTGGGCCTCGGTGCCGTTGCGGTTGATCTGGTTCACGCACAGATTGGAGTGGGCGCCGTAGGACAGGCCGACCGAGGCGCTGGCGCGGGAGATTTCCTCCATCGCGACCATATGGGCCAGGTAGCCCATGTTGGCGCCGCCGTATTCTTCGCCGACCGTCATGCCCAGCACGCCCAGGTCGCCGAATTTGCGCCAGAGATCCATGGGGAACTGGTCGCTGCGGTCGACGTCGGCGGCGCGCGGCGCGATTTCGGCCTGCGCGAAGGTGCGCACCGCGTCGCGCAGCATGTCGAGATCTTCGCCCAGGTCAAAATTCAGGCCGGGAAGGTTCATCGCTGTCTCCGTGATAGTGGGTACTTACATTTTTATGGGCGCCAGCACCTGCGCCGGCTCTCGCCGCGTGGCCCATGATGCGCCGATCGGCGGGGGCTACGCAATGATGCAGCGCAAATATTACGTTTACGTAAACGTAAATTTGAGTCGGGTTTTCCCTAGGCAAATGTTTGCGTCCGTGGGGAAGCGCCCTGGGTACTATTCCAGCCGATCCTTGAAACTTGAAATTTTGCGACGGAGTAGGCGGTGCTCGAACTATCCAATCTGGACGATATTGTGGCGCTGCGGCGCGATCTGCACGCGCATCCCGAGCTTTGCTACGAAGAGCACCGCACCGCCAAGGTGGTGGCCGACGCCCTGCGTGACTGGGGCATCGAAACGCACACCGGTATCGCCAAGACGGGCGTGGTCGGCGTGATCAAGCGTGGCACGTCGGATCGCGCCATCATGCTGCGCGCCGACATGGACGCCCTGCCGATGCAGGAAGAGAACCAGTTCGACCACCGTTCGCGCCACGACGGCAAGATGCACGGCTGTGGCCACGACGGCCATACCGCCATGCTGCTGGCGGCAGCCCGCCATCTGCAGCAGGCGGGCGGCTTCGACGGCACGGTTTATTTCTGCTTCCAGCCGGCTGAAGAAGGCGGCGCTGGCGGCCGCGCCATGATCCAGGACGGCCTGTTCGACCGTTTTCCCTGCGAAGCCGTGTTCGGCATGCACAACTGGCCGGGCCTGCAAGCCGGGTCGTTCGGCGTCTGCGCCGGTCCGATGATGGCGGCGGCCAACGGCTTCAAGATCACCGTGCGCGGCAAGGGCGGCCACGCCGCCGCGCCGCACGATTGCGCCGACCCGGTGCCGGCGCTGTTCGCCATCGGCCAGTCGCTGCAGACCATCCTGACGCGCAGCAAGCGCCCGCTGGATGCCGCCGTGCTGTCCATCACGCAGGTGCAGGCCGGCGGCAGCGTCATCAACGTGATCCCGGGCAGCGCCTGGCTGGGCGGCTCGGTGCGCGCCTACAGCACCGACGTGGTCGACCTGATCGAGCGCCGCATGCACGAGATCGCCGGCAGCATCGCCGCCGCCCACGGCTGCGAGGCCGAGGTCTACTTCGAACGCCGCTACCCGGCGCTGATCAACACGCCCGCCGAAACCGAGTTCTGCATGCAGGTCATGCGCGAGGTGGCCGGCGCCGACCACGCCCGCGTGATCGAGCCGGTGATGGCCTCGGAGGACTTCGCCTTTCTGTTGCAGGCCAAGCCCGGCTGCTACGTGTTCCTGGGCAACGGCGACGGCGATCACCGCATGGCCGGCCACGGCCTGGGCCCGTGCATGCTGCACAACACCAGCTACGACTTCAACGACGCCCTGATCGCGCCGGGCGCGAGCTACTGGGTGCGGCTGACGCAGCGCTATCTGGCCGGTTGATTCAAGCATTACCTGACGCAGTGCTACGCAACACAACAAGGAAGCCATGAAAAAGAAGATGCTGTTCACGGCCGCGGGGGCGGCCCTGGCAATCATGACGGGCGGCGCCGCGCTGGCGCAGGGCTGGCCCGCCAAGCCCATCACCCTGGTCGTGCCCTACACCGCCGGCGGCAGCGCCGACGCGATCGGGCGCCGCCTGGGCGACGTGCTGCGCAAGGAGGCCAACGCCACCGTCATCGTCGAGAACAAGCCCGGCGCGGGCGCGTCGGTCGGCACGGACTTCGTGGCGCGCGCGCAGCCGGACGGCACCACGCTGCTGCTGGCTTCCACCAGCCCGCTGACCATCTTCCCGCATCTGGCCAAGACCAACTACGACCCGATGAAGGACCTGACGCCGGTGGCCAGCGTGGCCGTGGCGCCCGTGGCCATCGTCGCCACCAAGGCCCTGCCGGTGAAGGACTTCGCCGGCCTGATCGACTACGCCAAGTCGCATCCGGACGGCGTGCGCTACGGCACGCCGGGCCAGGGCACCGTGGCCCACATCGGCATGGCGGCGCTGACCACGCAGACCGGCACCAGGATGCTGCACGTGCCCTACCGCGGCAACAGCCAGGCGCTGACCGACGGCCTGGGCGGCGTGGTCGAACTGCTGGTGGTCAACACCGACGTGGTGCTGCCGCACGTGGCCAGCGGCGCGCTCAAGCCGCTGGCGGTGATGGCGCCCGAGCGCCTGGCCGCCTGGCCCGACGTGCCCACCATGGCCGAACTGAAGCTGCCGCAGGCGCAGTACTACTCGAACTTCGGCATCTTCGCCCCGGCCAACCTGCCGCCGGCGGTGTCGGGTCCGCTGCAGGCCGCGCTGGCCAAGGCCGTGGCCAGCCCCGAGTTCAAGGACCTGCTGGCCAAGTCCTACCTGCAGCCGGGCACCGCGTCCGGCGACGCTTTCGCCAAGCAGGTGCAGGCCGAGTTCGCCAACAACGCCCGCATCATCAAGGAAGGCAACATCAAGGCGGAATGACGCCGGGGCGAGCGTCCCCGCCGGGACGCCGCGCGAGCAATGCAAAGCGCGCTCCACGGGGAGCGCGCTTTTTCATTTTCGGAGAGGCGGACCGGCGTCGCGCCGCGTCATTGGGACGGGCCGGCGCGCGCTGGCCCGTCGTGCGCCCACGCGCCTTCGCGGCAATCGGTCAGGCCGTCTTCGGCCCGAACATGATCACCAGCATGCCGGCCAGGCACAGCCCCACGCCGACATAATCGCTGACGCTGGGCCGCACGCCATCGACCGCCCACAGCCACAGCAGCGCCATGCCGATGTACACCCCGCCATAGGCCGCATAGACGCGCCCCGACGCGGTCGGGTGCAGCGTCAGCAGCCAGGCGAACAGCGCCAGGCTGACGGCGGCCGGCGCCAGCAGCCAGATGGAATGGCCGCGGCGCAGCCACAGGTAAGGCAGGTAGCAGCCGATGATTTCGGCCAGCGCGGTCAGGACGAACAGCGCGAAGGTTTGCAGCATCGCCATGGCAGGCGCTTCAGGACCGTTGCTGCGCCAGCAGTTCGTGGCACTGGCGTTCCTGCACGGCAATCTCCTGCAGCGTATCCTCGATGTCGCGGCGCTGCTGTTCCAGCGTGGCGCGGTGCTGGGCCAGCACCGCCAGGTACTGGCGCAACTGCACCTCGGTGTCGCCGGGGCCGTCGTACATGTCGATCAGCGTCAGGATCTCCGACAACTGCAGGCCCAGGCGCTTGCCGCGCAGGGCCAGCTTCAGGCGCGTGCGGTCGCGCGGCCCGAAGATGCGGTTGCGGCCCTCGCGCGCCGGGCTGACGATCCCCTGGTCTTCATAGAAGCGGATCGTGCGGGGCGTGACGTCGAACTCGCGGGCGAGCTCGGAGATGGTCCAGGTTGACGGGGACATGCGACGTGTGGCAGTTTACGTAAACGTAAATTATGATGACTTGACCCGATCGTCAAGCGTGGAGAGCGAGGCAATGAACCCCAACGAACAGAAGCTGCAGTATCCCTGGGCCGATTTTCAGCCCGAAGCGGGCCGGGCGCACACGGTGGCCGAAGGCGTGAAATGGATCCGCATGCCGCTGCCGTTCGCGCTGGATCATATCAACCTCTGGCTGCTGCGCGACAACATCGACGGCCGCGACGGCTGGACCATCGTGGACTGCGGCATCTCGCGCGACGAGGTCAAGACGCTGTGGGAAGACGTCTTCAAGAACGAACTTGAAGGCCTGCCCGTGCTGCGGGTGCTGGTGACCCACATGCACCCGGACCACATTGGCCTGGCCTATTGGCTGTGCGATCGCTGGAACGCCCGGCTGTGGATGACGATGACCGACTTCATGGTGGCCTCGCTGTGGTCGTCGCGCCGCAATGAGGCGGGCGGCGGCCCCGGCGGGCAGTCCGCCGTCGACCATTTCGCACGCCACGGCCTGACCGATCCGGACGCGCAGGAACAGATCCGCCAGCGCGCCAACTACTTTCCCAATCTGGTGCCGGCGGTGCCGTCGCGCTACACGCGCATCATGGATGGCGACCAGGTGCGCATCGGCGGGCACGATTGGCGCGTCATCGTCGGCTACGGCCACGCGCCCGAGCATGCGTCGCTCTATTCGCCGGACCTGGGCGTGTTGATCTCGGGCGACATGGTGCTGCCGCGCATTTCCACCAACGTCAGCGTGTTCGACTACGAGCCGGACGCCAACCCCCTGCCCCTGTACCTGCGCTCGCTGGACGGCTATGCCGATGTGCCGCGCGATACGCTGGTGCTGCCGTCGCACGGCCGGCCGTTCAAGGGCCTGCACGAGCGCATTGCGCAGCAGCACGAGCATCACCGCGACCGGCTGGCCGAGGTGCTGGAAGCCTGTGCGGTTCAGCCGCAATCCACCTCCGACATCGTGCCGGTGCTGTTCAAGCGCAAGCTGGACCTGCACCAACTGACCTTCGCCATGGGCGAGGCGCTGGCGCACCTGCATGCGCTGTATTTCGAAGGCAAGCTGACGCGCAGCCAAGGCGCGGACGGCATCGTGCGCTTCAAGGCAGCCTGACGCCGCTCCCAGCCACGTTGCGCGGCGGCGTCCCGCGGGCGCGAACCGGCGCGTGTGGCTTCGCCGGGCCGGCCTTCGCCAGGCCCGCGCCGGAAGGTGGCCTCAGCGCGTGGCCGTCGCCAGCCGCACGGCCAGCCCCACGAACACCAGCGCCGCGACGCGGTTGAGCCAGCGCTTGGCCGTGACCGAGCGCTGCAGCAGTTCGCCGAACGCGCCCGAGAAGAAGGCGATCGCGCCGAACACCAGCAGCGTGGCCAGCATGAACACCGCGCCCAGTTGCACCGTCTGCCAGCCCACCGAACCCAGCCTGGGCGAGGTGAACTGCGGCAGGAAGGCAAAGAAGAACAGCAGCACCTTGGGATTGGTCAGGTTCATGACGATGCCGCGCCGGTACAGCGCGGAGGTCTTCATCGGCTCGGGCCGCTGGCCGTCCTCGGCATGCACCGGCGCCCGCAGGATCTGCCACGCCAGGTAGGCCAGATAGGCCGCGCCGGCCAGCTTCAATACCGTGAACGCCACCGGCGAGGCGGCGAACACGGCGGCCAGCCCGAGCGCCACGGCGGCGGTGTGGCCCAGCAGCCCGGTGCACAGCCCCAGCACCACGAACAGCCCGGCCTTGCGGCCCCAGATGGCCGATTGCATCAGCACGAACAGGTTGTCGGGCCCGGGTGTCAGGGCCAGCAATACGGCAATGCCGAAGAACGCGATCAGGGAATCGAGGGGCAGCATGGGGTCTCGCCAGGGTCGGGCGGCGCCTTGCGCGCCGGCAATCAAGTGGCATCATACGAGGAAACCAAGGAGACACCATGTCCGCCGTACCCGAATCCGCCGTCGCGCGTCCCGACGCCGCGCTCGAAGACTGGCTGCGCGCGCGCCACAGTTGCCGCGCCTTCCTGCCCGAGCCGGTGCCGCGCGCCACCATCGAACGCATCCTGACGCTGGCGCAGCGCACCGCGTCCTGGTGCAACTGCCAGCCGTGGCAGGTGACGGTGGCCTCGGGCGATGGCGCGCGGCGCCTGAGCCGGGCCCTGGTGGAACGCGCCGGGCAAGCGGGCTTCACGCCCGATTTCCCGTTCCCGCGCGAGTACCAGGGCGACTACCTGGCGCGGCGCCGCGAGTCGGGCTTCCAGTTGTATGGGGCCGTGGGCGTGGCGCGCGGCGACCGCGAGGCCTACCGCCGCCAGGAACTGCGCAACTTCCAATTGTTCGATGCGCCGCACGTGGCCATCATCACCACTGACGAGTCGCTGGGCGAATACGGCGCCATCGACTGCGGCGGTTATGTGGCCAATTTCCTGCTGGCGGCGCAGGCCAACGGCGTGGCCACGGTGGCGCAGGCCTCGCTGGCGATGTATCCCGAGGTGCTGCGCGAACAGCTGGGCATCGGCGCCGACCGCCGCGTGGTTTGCGCCATTTCGTTCGGCTATGCCGATACCGCGCATCCGGCCAACAGCTACCGCACCAGCCGCGCCGACCTGGACGCGGCGGTGCGCTGGATCGACTGACACCGGACCCCGGGGGCGCGACATCCGCGCGCGTTCCTGCTACGGTTCGGGTTCTCCCAATACGCAAGCATTCCCTCTTGAAGATGGCTACCAAACACATCGATACGGTTTTGCAGCACGCGGGCACCGCCCCGTTCAACCCCGAGACGGGCACGGCGCCGGTGCCGCTGCCGCCGATGCGGGCCAGCACGGTGCGTTTCGAGAACCTGGCGGCCCTGGAAAAGGCCCAGCGCAACAAGGCCGCCGGCGGCCGCGCCACCACCTATGGCCGCATGGGCATGGACACGCACGCGGCGCTGGAGCAGGTTTTCGCGCAGCTCGAAGGCGGCACGCACGCGTATCTGGCGCCGTCGGGCCTGTCGGCCATGACGATGGTGATGCTGGCGCTGTGCTCGGCGGGCGACCACGCCCTGATTTCGGACTGCGTCTACGGCCCGATGCGTGAGCTCGACGACGCCGTGCTCAAGCGCATGAACATCGCGGTCACCTACTTCGCCGCGGGCGAAGACCTGGACGCGCTGGTGCAGCCCAATACCAAGCTGCTGTATGTCGAATCGCCCGGCTCGCTGCTGTTCGAAATGCTGGATATGGGTGCCATGGCGGCGTTTGCGCAGCGCCGCGGCCTGGTGCTGGCCACCGACAACACCTGGGGCTCCGGCTACATCTACCGGCCGCTGACGCTGGGCGCGCAGGTGTCCATCATCGCCGGCACCAAATACGTGGGCGGCCACTCCGACCTGATGCTGGGCGCGGTGGTCACCAACGACGAGAAGATCGCCAAGCAACTGAACCGCACACAGTACGCGATGGGCTATTCCATCAGCGCCGACGACGCCTGGCTGGCGCTGCGCGGCGTGCGCACCATGCCCATCCGCATGGCGCAGCATGCGCGCCACGCGCTGGAAGTCTGCGCGTTCTTCAAGGGTCGCCCCGAAACCGTGCGCCTGTTCCATCCGGCGCTGCCGGAAGATCCGGGCCATGCCTTGTGGCAGCGCGATTGCACGGGTTCGAACGGCATGCTGTCGGCCGAGCTGCGCCTGTCGCCGGCTGCGGCGCGCGTGTTCGTCGATTCGCTGGAATTGTTCGGCATCGGCTTCTCTTGGGGCGGCTACGAAAGCCTGGTGCAACTGGTGTCGCCCAAGGACCTGTCGCACCACCGCTACTGGGGCGAAGGCCAGAACGCGCTGGTGCGCCTGCACATCGGCCTGGAGTCGCCGCAGGACATCATTGCCGACCTGACCCAGGCCCTGGAAAAGGCCGCCGCGGTTCAAGGCTGAAACGGCTGGCGGCCTGCGGCCGGCTGCAAGCCGCCGTCAGGTCGCCGCGCCGCGTATCCAGGCGCCGATGCGGGCGGCGATGTCATCGCTGTTGTCGTCCATCATGGGCATGTGCGAGTTGCCCGCGATGCCCATGTCGGCCAGGCGCCAGGTGGCGACGTTCGCCCCGTGTACCGCCAACTGGCCGGCATAGGTCTGCCCTGCCGCGCACAGGCGGGTCCACAGCGGCGTGGCATCCAGATAATCGCCATACACGAACAGAAACGGCTTGCCCGCCACGCTGGCCGGCGCCATCGCTTCGGAAAATCCCGACGGCTCGATGCCGATCACGCCGCGCACCAGCTCAGGACGGGCCTGTAGCGCCCGGTAGGCGACTTCGCCGCCGTGGCTATGCGCAAGCACCAGGCAAGGGCCGATGCGGTCCAGCGCCGCGCAAAAGCCCGCCAAGGCGGCATCGTTGTTGCCCAACCACCGCGGCACCGCATGGCGGATGAACGTGTCGAACGCCTGCACCGGAAAGCGCAGGCCGTCGAAGGCGCGGCGCTCCGCGTAGTCTTCGGCGCTGCCAAAGCGGAACAGCGACCAGCTTTCCTCGGCGTTGCGCACGATGGGTGGTTCGGGCCAGACCTCTTCAAACGGCGTCCAGCCCGCCCGTCCGCGTTCGACGTTGTCCACCACATAGACCGCATGGCCCTGCCGCAGGAAATGCTGCAGCCAGCCGGGCCGTCCGTCGGGTGTCTGCTCCCACATGGCGCCCGTCATGCCGCCGCCGTGCAGCAGCACCAGCGGCAATGGATGCTGCCGCACCGCCGGAATGAAGAACTGCACGTAGGCCTGTTCAACGTGGTACAGGCCGTTGGGGTCGTACGGCAGCGACGCGGTCCGGGTGAAGGCGATCTCGCGCGGGGGGCGCCCCTCGATACGGACTTGCCGCCCGCCGGCATAGAAGCTGCCGAAATCGGCGAGCGCCAGCGGAGCGGCTTCGGTCTGGCTTATTGTTTGACCAGCGGGCATTGGCTTTCCGACAAGGGCCAGGCGAGTGAATCGCCGGGGATGGTGCGCACGATGTTGTAGTAGTCCCAGGGCGCCTTGGATTGCGCAGGCGATTTGACCTGCGCCAACATCATGTCGCGCACCACCAGGCCGTCCTGGCGGATGTGCGCGTTCAAGCTGAAGGGGTCGTCGATGGGCAGGGCTTTCATCTGTGCCATCACCTTGTCCGAATCGGTCGTGCCGGCGGCCTTCACTGCACGCAGGTAGTGGCGCACCGAGCTGTACACCCCCGCCTGCAGGAAAGTGGGCGGACGGCCCAGGCGGGCCTCGAACTTCTTGGTAAAGGCGCGCGTGCCGTCGTTCATGTCCCAATAGGACGGCACCGTCAGGTAGGTTTGCTGCGCGGCCTGCAACCCCAGGCTGTGCACGTCGGTGATCAGCAGCAGCATGGCCGCCAGCTTCTGGCCGGCGCCGGTGATGCCGAATTCGGCTGCCTGCTTGATCGCTGCAATCGTGTCGCCGCCCGCGTTGGCGATGGCGATGATCTGGGCCTTGGACGCCTGCGCTTGCAACAGGAACGACGCAAAGTCGGACGCATTCAGCGGATGGAACACGGTGCCCACCACTTCACCGCCGTTGGCTTTCACCACGGCTTCGGTATCGGCGGCCAGTTGCTTGCCGAAGGCATAGTCGGACGCCAGGATGAACCAGCGCTTGTTGCCTTCATTGACGACGGCGGTGGCCGTGCCGCGGGACAACGCATAGGTGGTGTAGGTCCATTGCACGCCGTAGGGCGAGCACTGCGCCTGGGTCAGCGCGGTGGTGCCGGGGCTGGAGAACAGCACCAGCTTCTTCTTGTCGCGCGCGATGCCCTGCACCGCCAGCGCCACCGAGGAATTGGGCACGTCCACGACCACGTCGACGCCATCGGTGTCGTACCACTTGCGCACCATGCCGCTGCCGATGTCGGGCCGGTGCTGGTGGTCGCCCGATACCAGCGCCACGGGCTTGCCGAGCACGCTGCCGCCCAGTTCCTCGATCGCCAGGCGCGCGGCCTCGACCGAGCCGCGCCCGGTGGCATCGGCGGTGACGCCGGCCATGTCGGTCAGGACGCCGATCTTCACGCCGTCGGCGTCATTGGCTTGCGCTGAAAGGCCGGCCAGCGCCAGGCTCACGCCCAGCGCCGCGCGGCGCAGGAATTGCTGTCTCATCTTCCACCCCTTGTAGGCCGCGCGTGGCGGCGAATAATTATGGGAGGAAGTGTAGCTCGCGGCGGGCGCTTTGCCGCCTGCGCCCGCCTTGGGGATGACCCCATGAAAAACGCCCCGGCCGGTCGGCGCGGGGCGTCGTCATGAACGCGGTTCAGGCGCGGATCACTTGCCGCGGGCCATCGGGATCAGCTTGTTCACTTCCTGCAGGGCGCCTTCGTAGCTGTTGCCCGCCATGACCGGCGAGGTCATGAACTTGCCGCCGACGGCGAACGACGGCGTGCCTTCGATGCGATAGGCTTCGGCCAGCTGGTTGGCGCGCTGCACCTGGGTCTGCACGCTGAACGAATCGAACACCGAGTCGAACTTGGCGCGGTCCACGCCCTGCGCGGCGGCCCACTCGCCCATGGCCTTCTTGTCGATCAGGCGCTTGTGCTCGCCGTGGATGGCGGTGAAGACCTTGGCGTGCAGGTCCGGGCGATCCAGGGCCACCAGGGTGTAGTACAGCTGTTGCAGCGGCTTCATGCCGGCGTTGAAGGCGATCGGCACCTGCTTGAGCACGACGTCTTCGGGCTTGGTCTTGGCCCAGTCCTCGACCATGGGTTCCATGGCGGCGCAGTGCGGGCAGGTGTAGGCGAAGAATTCCAGGACCTCGATCTTGCCCGGGGTATCCGACGGCAGCGGCGGATTGATCGGCACATAGGCCTGGGTGCCCTGGGCGTGGCTGGCCGGGCTGAAGAACGCGGTGGCGGTCAGCGCGGCGGCTGCCAGGATGCGGATGAGCTTGGGGGACAGCATGATGGGGTGAGGTTCCTGAACAAAGAGGTTACAGACAGGGCCAGGCCCGGATTAGTTCAATCAAAAACCATGATGCGGGCGCCGTGTTACTGGCGCACCACTGCCGTTTCGATCTTGTTCTCGCCCAGCCGGCCACGGGCGCGGTTCATGTCGTCCAGGCGGGCGAACGGACCGACGCGCACGCGGTTGATCGGCTTGCCGTTGACTTCGGCCTTCTGCACCGCCACCGGCAGGCCCAGCAGGATGATGCGAGCCTTGAGCGATTCGGCGTCGTCCTGGCCGCGGAAGGCGCCGGCCTGCAGGTAGTACGAACCATTGGCCGACGCGGTCGGGGCGGCGCTGGCGACCGGCGCCTTGGCCGCGGGGGCCGGGGTCGGCGCCACCTTGGCGATGGGCGTGGGCGGCGCGCTGGCGGCCGGCGCGGGGGCGGCCGCGGGCGTGTTGTTGGAGGTCGGCAGGGTGGCGATCAGCGCGCCCAGGTCGTCCGACTTGCCCGCCGGCGCGGTGCCGCCCGCGCCCGGCAGCGGCGCGGGCGCCGTGGCGGTCGGGCCGGTGGGCGGGGAGCCCGCCGCGCCGTCGCGGCCGTACAGGCCGGCGTTGGGATCCGGCGCCTGGCGCGGATCGGGCAGCTTGCCGGCGTCGCCCTGGCGGGTGGCGCGATCGACAAAGGGCACGGGCGCCTTGGTGACGTAGAACGCCACGACGGCGGCGACGATCAAGCCGAGGAGCAGACCGGCCAGCGCCCCGTACAGGGTGCTGCCGCTTTCGCCTGACCGGCGGGTGGATTTGCGCTTGGTGGCCATGTACCGATGTTACATCCGCTCGGGGGCGGACACGCCCAACAGCGCCAGGCCGTTGGCCAGCACCTGGCGCGTGGTCGCGGCCAGGCGCAGGCGCGCCAGCTTGAGCGCGGGGTCGTCGACCAGCACGCGCTCGGCGTTATACCAGCCGTGGAAGTCGGCGGCGCAGTCGCGCAGCCAGAAGGCGATGTGGTGCGGGGCCAGTTCCTGGGCGGCCAGCGCCACCACGTGGGGGAACTCGGCCAGGCGTTGCATCAGCGCGAATTCGCTGGGGGCGGTCAGCAGGGACGCGTCGGCAGCGGCCACGTCGGCCGCCGGCATGCCGGCGTTGTTGATGACCGAGCAGATGCGCGCGTGGGCGTACTGGATGTAGTAGACCGGGTTCTCGTCGCTCTTGGACAGGGCCAGGTCGACGTCGAACACGAATTCGGTGTCGGCGCGGCGCTGGATCAGGAAGTAGCGCACGGCGTCGCGGCCGACCCAGTCGATCAGGTCGCGCATGGTGACGTAGCTGCCGGCGCGCTTGGAGATCTTGACCTCTTCGCCGCCGCGCATCACCTTGACCATCTTGTGCAGCACGTAGGACGGGTAGTCCTTGGGAATGCCCTCTTCCAGCGCCTGCAGGCCGGCGCGCACGCGCGCCACGGTGCCGTGGTGGTCGCTGCCCTGGATGTTCACGGCGCGGTGAAAGCCGCGTTCCCATTTGGCCTTGTGGTAGGCCACGTCCGGCACGAAGTAGGTGTAGCCGCCTTCGCTCTTGCGCATGACGCGGTCTTTGTCGTCGCCCGTGCCCAGTTCGGTGGTGCGCAGCCACAGCGCGCCGCCCTCTTCATAGGTATGGCCGCCGGCGATCAGCGCCTGGACGGTGGCCTCGACGCGGCCCGACGTATAGAGCGAGCTTTCCAGGTAGTAGTTGTCGAACGCCAGCCCGAACGCCTGCAAATCCAGGTCTTGTTCGCGGCGCAGGTAGGCCACGGCGAAGACGCGGATGTCGTCCAGGTTTTCGATGTCGCCGGTCGCGGTGACGGGTTCGCCGTCCGAGGCCTGGATGGTCTTGCCGGCCTGGAAGTCGCGGGCGATGTCGGCGATGTAGTCGCCCTTGTAGCCGTCGGCCGGCCAGTCGGGCGACTCGGTGGTCAGGCCGCGGGCGCGGGCCTGCACGCTGATCGCCAGATTCGCGATCTGGTTGCCGGCGTCGTTGTAATAGAACTCGCGGGTCACGTCCCAGCCGATCGCGTCGTACAGGCGGCACAGGGCGTCGCCCAGCGCGGCCTGGCGGGCATGGCCCACGTGCAGCGGGCCGGTGGGATTGGCGGACACGAATTCCACCAGGATCTTTTCGCCGGCGCGGGGCGCGCGGCCAAAGGCGGCGCCCTGCTCGGCCACGGCCGCGATGACGGCCTGACGGGCGGCGGCGGTGACGCGCAGGTTGATGAAGCCGGGGCCGGCGATTTCAGCGCTTTCGACCAGGTCGCGGGCGCCAGGCTGCGCCAGCAGCGCTTCGACGATGGCCTGGGCCAGTTCGCGCGGGTTGCGCTTGGCCGGCTTGGCCAATTGCATGGCCACGTTGGTGGCGACGTCGCCATGGGCGGCGACCTTGGGTCGCTCCAGCAGCACGTTGGGCTGGGCGTCGGGCAGGCTCTGCGCTACGGCGGCCTGGATCAGGGAGATAAGCTGTTTTTGTTGCTCGAGGAGCATGGGCGTCTGGAGAAGTTCTGGGTGAGTGACGAAGGCGGCGACGGGGCGCGGCCGGGCCGGCGGCCCTTGCGGGCGCCCCGGCGGAGCCTGGGGGCGGCATCGGCGCGGCGCGCGCGCCTGGTGGGGCGCGACCAAGCGCATGCGCCGGATTCTCGGCCGCCGCGGCGCCTGCCGTCACGGGAATCTCCTGAATCATAGCTTGATTTGGCAGCCGCCACCGGCGCCAAGCCCGGTCCGAGCGGCCCGTGCCCCGGGGGTCAGTTGGCATCCCTGGGACGTTGCGGTAGTGTATGGAAGGTATTCAATGTAGGAGACCGGAATATGCTGATTACATTTCATTCCAAGGTCGTGGCGGAAGTCCTGATGCTCACCGACCATGCCGGCGTCCTGCTGCAGGCGGCGGGCAAGTCTTTCGGCGACAAGATTCCCGAGCGCGGCGTGTTCACCGTCGACCAGCTCGGCCCGGCTATCAAGGGCATTGAACGCGCCATTGAAGAATCCCTGGGCCAGGGCCACCACGACGACGAAGAAGACGAAGACAAGGCGCCAGTTCCGCCCATGGCGCGCACGGTCGGCCTGAAAGAGCGGGCGTATCCGCTCCTGGACATGCTGCGGCAATCCCAGGCCGCAGGCGCCGAGGTTACCTGGGAAGTGTCCCGCGGCTGGTAGGCAATGTCGCCGGCGGGACAATCTGCCCGGCGGATTTTGCCTACCCTCGTGTTGCCGTCTTTTTGCGGCTGACGCCATTTCAAGGAATCCCTGCCATGCGCAGCGACATCACAATCGTCTTCGATACCCGGCGCTCGCTGGACCTCTCGGCCAATGTCGAACCCAGCCCGCAGCGCCAGAACCAGGCCCGCGACTGGTTCGACGGCGCCTGGGAAACCCTGGGCTGCGAACCGCTGCGCCCCAGCGGCAAGGTGCTGCTGCTGGACAAGGTGCTGGGCGTGGCGGACGCGCTGGGCTACGACACGCTGTCCACCGACGAAAAAGAAGCCCGCGAGTTCGCCGAGAACCTGGCGCTGGCGCTGGAGCGCCCGCGCATCACCGTGGACCTGCCCGGCCTGACCGTCGGCTACTGAAGCCCTGCCCGGCCTCTTCAGCCCCCCCGGCAAAAGACCCCGCACGCGGGGTCTTTTGCCGGGGGGGTATTTCGGTCGGCCTTAGCGGATGCCCGCCCGCATGAACGACTGCACGAACTGGCGCTGGAACAGCAGGAAGGCGATCAGCA
>JBEBOQ010000124.1:0-15555 GCA_040396375.1 Achromobacter xylosoxidans | reverse complement strand
CGATCTGGTGGCCGTAGAAGTTGAAGTCGATCCATTCGGGCGAGCTGCGGCCCTCGGGACAGCCCAGCTTTTCGCCGTAGAAGGCGCGGGCTTCGGCCAGGTCACGGACCGGGAAGGCCAGGTGGAACGGCGGCAGGTTGGTTTGAGCGGTCATGAAAAGCTCCGGGTAAGGCGGAAAAGGTAAATCAGAAAGCGGACCTTCACCATCGGGTCGTGTCCTGATAGATAGTTTATGTATTGTTTTTTTGATTGGAAAACGATATTTTTTGTGTCTTAGGCCAAAAATTATTGATCATGATCAAAGAATTCAAAACCTTCATCGCCGTGGCGCGGGACGGCACCTTCACGGGAGCGGGCGCCCAGCTGGGCCTGACCCAGTCGGCCGTCAGCGCGCAGATCAAACGCCTGGAGGAATACCTGGGCGTGTCGCTGTTCGACCGCGGGGCGCGCGCGGCGACGCTGAACGCGCATGGCCGCGAGATGCTGCCGCAGGCCGAGGAACTGGTGGCGATGGCCGAACGCATGGCGGCCACGGCGGGGGCGGGTCATGTGAGCGGGTCGCTGCGCATTGGCGCCATCGCGTCGGTGCAGCAGGATTTGCTGGTGCGGGCGCTGGAGGAATTCCGGGCGGGCTATCCGGATGTGCGGGTGCGGATTGTGCCGGGCGTGTCGTTGTCGCTGCTGGGGCAGGTGGATGCCGGCGAGGTGGACATGGCGCTGTTGATCCGGCCGCCGTTCGCGCTGCCGCCCGAATTGGGCTGGCAGCCGCTGCTGCGCGAAGAAGTCGTGCTGGCGATGCCGCAATCGATGCCGCTGGCGCCCTGGCGCGAACTGTTGGCGACGCAGCCCTTCATCCGCTACGACCGGGCGTCGTTCGGCGGCCGGGTGGTGGATCTGTTCCTGAAGAAGCAACGCATCACCGTGCACGAGGCGGTGGAACTGGACGAGATCGAGGCCATCGCCAATATGGTGCGGCACGGGCTGGGGGTGGGGTTGCTGCCGCGGCTGCGGGGCTTGGATGTGACAGGGTTGAGGTTGGTGTCCCTGGGCGAGGCGGCGTTTCACCGCGAGATCGGCATCATCGGGCGCTTGCCCTTCGACGCGGGCAGCGTCGGGGGCAAGATGGCGGAGTGCCTGGTTCGGGCGGCAGGGGGCGTGTGAGGCTGCGCCGTCTAATTCTTTCGTTTGCGCCACAGGTAAAGCCCGCTGCCCAGGATGACGATCAAGATCAGGTCCAGACCGGCCCAGATCAGTTTCAACGGCAGGCCGGCGGTGTCGCCATAGTGCAGCGGCCGCGAGACTTGCAGCACCCGCAGGTACCAGGGCATGGGCAGGGCGGCGGTGAGTTGGCCGGTGGCGGCGTCTATGAGTACGCCGTCGAACAGGTGAGTGGTGAGCGGGGTATCGCCCTTGGCCCACAGCAGGTAGTGGTGGGGCAGACCCAGGCCCGGGTCGGGAAAGCGCAGGGATTCCACGATTTTTCCGGGAAAGACTTCCCGGGCAATGGCATAGGCCTGCTGGGCCGAGGCCAGTTGTGCGGGGCGTTGGGCGGGCTGGGCGGCATGCGCCGCGACGGCAGCCTGGACGTCGGTGGACAGCCAGTGGCGAAAGAGCGGCACCGCCAGTTCGTGCAGGGCGCCGGTCAGGCCCATCATCAGCGCCCAGACCAGGGTGACGATGCCCAGCAGGTTATGCAGATCCAGCCACTTCAGGCGCGGGGCGCGGTGAGCGCGGACGGTGCCGAAGGGCGTCTTCTGCATGTAGGGGTGGTAGAGGACGACGCCCGATATCGTCGCGACCGAAAAGAGCAGGGCCATGAAACCCAGGAACAGTTGGCCGGGCAGGTTGGCGTACAGGTCGATGTGCAGGCGCGTCATGACGGTGATGAAGCGTGTGCCCGGACCTTCGCCGGCATGGGAGGCAGGCTCGCGCGGCAGGCCGGTGCGGGCGTCGTATTCCAGGCGTACAGAGGATGCGTCGGCGGGGGCGCCGGGGCCAGGCGCCAGAAAGAGCAGGATGCTGGGCGAGCGGCTGGCCACCTCGATTTCGACGACGCGGTGCGCGGGGTGACGTTGCCCGGCTTCAGCGATCAATTGATCCAGAGACGCCGCACGCGCGCCCGGTGCGGCTTCGGGCCAGGCGGGCGGCGCGTCGAGCCAGGCCACGATTTCCTCGTCAAAGACCAGGGGCAGGCCCGACACGCACACCACCAGCATGAAGAGCGTACAGACCAGGCTGGTCCATTTGTGGACCCAATACCAGGCCTTGCTGCGCCCCGCCGACGCGCGGCGGGGCTGGACCTTGCGCGCCGGCCCCGCGTCCAGCGCGGTCGCCGGACGGCTGGCGGGTGGGTGCACTAGAACTCCGCGGTCATCGACAGCAGCAGCGTGCGCGGCGCGCCGACCGTCAGGCCTTCACGCGCGGCGGACTGCCAGTAGTTCTTGTTGAACACGTTTTCCACCGTGGCCCGCAGGGTCACCGGCGTGCGGTTGATGTTCATCGCGTAGCGCGCGCCCAGGTCGAAGCGGGTCCAGCCCGGCAGTTGCTGGGTGTTCGCGGCATCGACGTATTGAGTGCTGGTGCGCAGCACGCGCGCCGTCAGGGTCAGGCCTTGCACGAAGGGCGTGTCCCATTCCGCCGCGGCGTTGAACTGCCAGCGCGGCACGGCCGGCGCGGTGTGGCCGTCGTTCAGGCCGCCCTCGGTCTTGGTCAGCACGCCCTGGGTGTAGGCCACGCCGCCCAGCAGCCGCACGCTGCGCACCACTTCGCCCTGCAACAGGAATTCCATGCCGCGGTTGCGCTGCCGGCCGTCGGCCTGGTAGCGCAGCGTTTCGGGGTCGACGTACGCGCTGGGCTGTTCGATCTGGAAGGCGCTCAAGGTGGCCGCGACCGTGCCGAAGTCGTACTTGGCGCCGATCTCAAACTGCTTGGATACGTCCGGCTTGAAGGTCTCGCCGGCATTCACGGCTTCGGCTGGAGCCGTGCCGCCCTGGCTCAGGCCTTCGATGTAGTTGCCGTACAGCGACAGGCGCTGGGTCGGCCTGACGGTCAACGCGACCGCCGGCGTCAGGGCCGATTTGCCATAGTCCGACGTGCGGTCGCCAGTGGCCGAGTTGTAGTTCACCGATTGCACGCGCTGCTGGCGCAGGCCGCCGGTCAGTTGCACCGCGCCGTCCAGGATCGACAGCGTGTCGGCCAGTGCAATGCTGTACAGGCGGGTGTCGCTGGTCTTGCCCAGGTCGCTGGGCTTGGGGATCGACGGCTTGGCCAGGTCGGCGGGATCGTACAGATTCGAGAAGACCAGGCTGGAACGCACGCGCGCCGACGAATAATCGATGTCCAGGAAGCTGGCCGACAGGGTCGGCTCGTGCTTGATCGGGCCGGTATCGAAGCGGCCGCGGATGCCGACCTCGCCGGTCTTGCTCAGCAGTCGTTCGTTCAGGCGGGCGGGGATGGAACCCATCATGCCATCCGAGTCGAGCATCAGCCAGGTGGTCTGCAGGCTTTCGAAATCGTGCTTGCGCGCGCCCAACGCGCCATACACGGTCCAGTCATCGGTCAGGTCGTATTCGGCGCGCACGTCGCCGGCCCATTCCTTGGCCTTCCAGTAGGTCCAGCTGGGGAAATAATTGCGCTTCGCGTCCGGCGCTCGGCCGATGTCCTGCCCGGGCGCCGGCGGGAACAGCAGGCCGCTGCGGGCGTCGGTCACGCGGTTCTGGTAGTTGATGTCGCCTTCGACGCGAAAGCGGTTGCCACGGTAGTCCAGGCCCAGCGACACGGCGCCCAGGTCTTCGCCGGCGCCATCGATGTTCATGTCGCCGCCGCTGCGCAGCACGTTCAGGCGCACGCCGGTGCGCTGGTCTTCGCCAAAGCGGCGCGCGACGTCCGCCTGCAGGCCGAACTGGCTGTTCTCGATGTAGGACAGCGTCACGCGGTTCAGCGGATCGGCGCCGGCGCGCTTGGGCACCAGGTTGATCGACCCGCCGACCGAACCAAACGGCGCCATGCCGTTGAGCAGCGCATTGGGGCCGCGCAGCACTTCCACGCGTTCGATGCCGATCAGCGAGGTCGCATTGCGCGGCGAGATGCCGTACAGGCCGTTGTAGGCGACGTCGTAATTGAACAGCGTGAAGCCGCGGATATTGAACTCGTCGCGGCCCGCGCCGCGCGAATAGGTGTTGCGCACCGACGGGTCGTTGACGAGCACGTCGCCGATGCTCTGCGCCTGCTGGTCTTCGATCAGCTTGGACGTGTAAGACGTGGCGCTGAAGGGCGTATCGAGGAAGTCCTTGTTGCCCAGCAGGCCGATGCGGGCGCCGCGCGCGACTTCGCCGCCCGCGTACGCGTCAGGAAGCGACGGTGCGGCGCTGGCGGTGACCACGACGGCGGGCAGCAGGGTTTCCGCGGAGGCCGCCGCAGGCGCGGGCCGCAGCGCGTAGCCGCCGTCGCCCTGGCGCACGGCTTGCAGGCCGGTTCCGCCCAGCAGTATCCGGAACGCGGCGTCCACCGTGTGCGCGCCGCGCACGCCGGGGCTGGTCTTGCCCGCCGTCACGTCGGCGGGCACGCTGAGCAGGATGTCAGCTTGGTCGGCGTAGCGGCTCAAGGCGCCCGCCAGGGGGCCGGCGGGGACGTCGTAGGCTCGGATCGAGGCGCTGGCGCCAGACCCGCTGGTCTGCGCATAGGTCGGGGCGGCGGCCACGCCTGTTGCCAAGGCCGCGCCCAGCAGGGTGTTGCGCAGCGCGCGGCTCACGGCGGTGGGGGACGGCAATGGGGCGGCGGGCGCCTCGGAACGGGCATGGGGCTGCAGGCGACGCATGGAACGCTTTCCTTGGTATATGTTTCCCTGTTAATCGAACGAGCCAGGGAAAAGCGAACCGAAAAACGAATCGCGACGCAAAATTTTCAGGGTTTGATTGCTGGGCGCACCGCCTGGGGGGCAAGGGAGATCGGCTTGCAGGAAAACGCCCGCCAGCCGCGGGCCTGCGCAGGCAAGCGTCACTTCGGCTCAAGCGTCACCCACCACGGCAGGGGACGCTGGATGCGTATCGGCAGGTCGCGTTCCAGCATGGCCAGCGTCAGGTTCATATCGTTGGCCGGATAGCGGCCCACGACGCGCAGGCCGGCGATGCGGGGATCGACCCCGGCGTATCCGACGTGATAGCGGCCCAGCTCTGCAATGAGATCGGCCAACGGCAGGTTTTCCGCCAGGATCACGCCGCGCGACCAGGCTTCGCGTGCTGGATCGGCGGGCGTCGCCTGCGAAATATGGTCGCCCGTGAATCGCCTTTGCTCCCCGGCCAGCACCAGCTCGTCCTGGCCAGCCAGGTTGCGGATGCGCACTTGGCCGTCATAGACCGCCAGCAGGGTGTCATTGTCCGTCTGGCGCACAGTGAAGCGCGTGCCCAGGGCCTGCAGCCGGCCAAAGCGGGTATCGACGAAGAGGCGGCGATGCCGGGCGTCCTGCCCGGTCTGGATGAGGATTTCACCCTGGGCCAGCGTCACCAGGCGGTCGGCGTCATCAAAGCGCACATCGATGGCGCTGCGCGTGTTGAGCCAGATGCGGGTGGCGTCGGCCAGGACGATGTCGCGTTGTTCGCCGATGCCGGTGGCATAGTCGGACCGCCATGCGGTTACCACGCCAGGCAACGAGGTGTAGCGCCAGGCCAGCCAGCCCAGGACGCCCACGCCACCCAATGCCAGGATGCGGCCGGCGGCCTGCCGGCGGGGCGGCACGCGGCGCGAGGCGACCTGCACGGCTTTGTCCGCGGCGTCGCGTGCGCCGTCGGCGCGCAGCGGGGCGAAGCGTCGGCTGACCGCTTCGACGTGCGCCCAGGCGCGGCGATGCTCGGGCCGCGCGTCCAGCCAGCGTTGCCACGCGGCGCGTTGCGGGGGGCCGGTCTCGGCATCCTGCAGGATGGCATACCACTCGGCCGCCACTTTCAGGCTTTCATAGTCGGCCTGCGCAGGCGGGCCTGGGGTGGGGACGGGCTGGGACGTCGCGGTCATCTAGGCCAGGCCCGCGTCGATCAGGGCAAGGTGCAGCATGGCCTGGGCCAGGTACTTTTGCACCATGCGCATGGACACGCCCATGTGATCGGCGATCTCCCGGGTCGATAGCCCGTGGATCTGCGCCTGGATGAATGCGGTGCGGACTTTTTCCGGCAGGCGGCCCAGCCACTCGCCCACCTCCAGCAGGGTTTCGATGACCATCGCCCGGTGTTCGGGAGACGGCGCATAGACGGCGGGCTGTGCCGCCAGGCTTTCCAGCCAGGCAAGTTCCACTTCGCGTCGCCGCCAGAGGTCGGTGCACAGCCCTTGCGCCATGGTGCGCAGATAGGCGCGCGCGGCGCCGGCGGAGGAGAAGCCGTCAGGCGCCGGTCGGATGATCAAGCGCAGGAAGGCGTCGTGTGCCAGATCGGCGGCGTCAGCGGCGTTGCCCAGGCGCCGTCGCAGCCAACCCAGCAGCCAGCCATGATGATCGCTGTAGAGAGCGTGCAGGTCTTGCTGCACGGGAGGATCGGCGGCGGACATCGGACGATAACCCTGGCGCGGCAAGCGCGCCGAATTCGATATGGATAGGAATGGTTATCGTTTATACCTGAAGTCCGACGCATCGCGCAATGGCGAAAGGGGGGCCGTTGCGGCCCCCCTTTTGGCAAGACAGGCTTACAGCCGGTCGCAGCGGACCGTGATGGGGTGATCGCGCAGCGTGGTCATGACCAGGTCATCGACCTGGCCTTCGACGTCGGTGATCACGTAGCCGATCTGGCCCTTGGTCTGCAGGGTCTGGCTGACGATGTTCAGGCCGTGCTGCGCCATCAGGTTGTCCAGCGTGCCCAGCGCGCCCGGCGCGTTGCGGTGGACGTGCAGGATGCGCGTGCCGCCGGCCGGTTCCAGGTAGGGCAGTTCGGGGAAGTTGACCGCGCCCTTGGTGGTGCCGGCCTGCAGGAAGCGCACCAGCTTCTCGGCCACTTCGCGGCCGATGTTCTCTTGCGATTCCTGCGTGCTGCCGCCGATGTGCGGGGTCAGGATGACGTTGGGCAGGCCGATCAGCGGGCTGGCCAGCGGTTCGTCGGCGCCCTTGGGCTCGGTGGGGAACACGTCGAGCGCGGCGCCCGCCAGGTGGCCGGACTTGAGCGCGGCGTGCAGGGCGTCGATGTCGACCACGGTGCCGCGCGAGGCGTTGATGAGGATGGCGCCGCGGCGCATGCGGGCAATGGTCTCCGCATTCATGATGTTCTCGGTGGACTTGCCGCCGGGCACGTGCAGGGTGACCACGTCGGCCTGCTCCAGCAGGTCGTTGAGCGAGCCGGCCGGGCGGGCGTTGCCCAGCGGCAGCTTGGCTTCGACGTCGTGGTAGATGACGCGCATGCCGAGGCCTTCGGCCAGGGTGCTGATCTGCGAGCCGATGTTGCCGTAGCCGACGATGCCGAGCGTCTTGCCGCGGGTCTCGAAGGCGCCGGCGGCGCTCTTGTCCCAGTGGCCGAGATGGACGCGGGCGTTCTTCTCGGGGATGCGGCGCAACAGCAGGATGGCTTCGCCCAGCACCAGCTCGGCGACCGAGCGGGTGTTGGAGAAGGGCGCATTGAACACCGGGATGCCGCGCTGCATGGCGGTGTCGAGGTCGACCTGGTTGGTGCCGATGCAGAAGCAGCCGACCACGCGCAGGTCGGGGTTGCCGGACAGCAGGGCGGCATCCAGGTGGGTACGAGAACGGATGCCCGCGACCTGGGCGCCGCGCAGGGCGTCCTGCAGCTGCGCCGGCGGCAGGGCCGCGGCGTGCGTGACGATGTCGGTGTAGCCGGCGGCTTCGAAGACGGCGCGGGCGCTCGGGTGGATGTTCTCGAACAGGACGATGTGTGCCATGACTGCCAGGGGTCGGGTGAGAAATGCGTTTTATTTATTGTGGCGCATTTTTGCTGCGGTGCAAGAGGTACCCATTGCCCGGGTGGGGATGAATTGTTTCAGAACGGCCGGGCGCCGCCCGGCCGGGAGCATCCCCGGGGCATCTCCTAACGATACGCCTGGAACACCTTGGCGCCGCCGCGCTTGTCCACCAGCAGGACATCATGTGGCGTCTTGCGGCCCCCGTATTCGGGGCCGTCCATGCCGGGCGAACCCAGCGGCATGCCAGGCGCGGCAAGGCCGGCGGCATCGGGCTTTTCGAGCAGCAGGCGGCGCACGTCGCTGGCCGGCACGTGGCCTTCGATGGCATAGCCGTCCACCACGGCCGTATGGCACGAGCCATAGTCGGCCATGCCGGCATTGCGGCGCACCGGGCCGGTGTCCTGGACGTCGTGGGTGGTGACCTCGAAGCCGTTGTCGCGCATGTGCTTGACCCAGTCTTCGCAGCAGCCGCAGGTGGGGGTCTTCCAGACTTGCACCTTGGCGGCGGGCTGCGCCAGGGCGAAGGCCGGGGCATACAGCGGCAGGGATAGAGCGGCGGCCAGGATCAGGCGGCGGGTGGGGGTGATTTTGTTCATGGGGCTCCGTTGCCAGTCAGAAGAGTCAGAACCAGAAGCGCACGCCTGCGATCAGGGCAGTCTGCGAGCGGCTTTGGCCCGCGTCGGACGCGTAATCCGCGGTGCGGCCGAATTTACGTTCAAAGGATACGCCAACGTAGGGCGCGAATTCGCGCGTGACTTCGTAGCGCAGGCGCAGCGACAGGGAACCCTTGGACAGGCCCGAGCCGATGCCGCGTTCGGGGTCGTTGCGGCCATAGGCGCTGGCTTCGAGTTCGGGGGTGAAGATCAGGCGCTGGGTCAGCAGCAGATCGTATTCGGCTTTCATGGCCAGCGCGGTGCGGCCTGACGGGCCGGCGTAGGCGGTGGTTTCAAGTTCGATGTTGTACGGCAGCACGCCTTCCAGGCCCAGCGCGGCCCAGTTGCGTTTGGGGCCGGTGCCGACATCGCGCCGCGCGCCCAGTTGCAGGTCCCAGAAGGGCGAGATGGCGTGGCTCCACAACGCTTCGATCTTGGCGTCCGAGCCGCCGCCGCTTTCGCGTTCGCCTTCGCTCTTGATCACCAGCCGGTTGGTGGCGGTGCCGAACCAGAAACGGCCGTCCCATTGCAGCGCGTTCTGGCCGTCGCGGTTGCGCGACCAGCCGAACTTGTCGAACAGCAGGTGCGACGAGGGAATGCTGTCCATCATGTGCGGATGGATGCCGTAGCTGTCGTAATCGCGCGCGGCCGCGCCATCGCTGGACGGCAGGCTGCCGATGGGGGGCGCGTTGGCTGGCGTGGCGGGGTTCATGCCAGGCATCGATGAATGATCCATGGCCGCGGGCGTCGCCTGGCCGTGGTTCATCCCGGGCATGGATGAATGATCCATCCCCGAATGGTCCTGCATGGACTGGGCGCGCGCCGGATGGACCGCCAGGCCGGCCAGCAAGACGGCAGCCAACATGGCGTGGCGGAACAGGGGAAGGCGGTAGGGCATGGTCGGGTGTCTCATCGCTTACTCCACCACCACGGCCCTGAACATGCCGGCTTCCATGTGGTACAGCAGGTGGCAGTGATAGGCCCAGTGGCCGCGGGCGTCGGCGCTGACGCGGTAGGACAGGCGCTGCGCGGGGTTGAGCGACAAGGTGTGCTTGCGTACCTGAAAGGCGCCGTCGGGCGATTCCAGGTCGCTCCACAGGCCGTGCAGGTGAATCGGGTGGGTCATCATGGTGTCGTTGACCAGCACGAAGCGCACGCGCTCGCCGTAGCGCAGCACGATGGGCTTGGCGTCGGAGAACTTCACGCCGTTGAACGACCACATGTAGCGTTCCATGTTGCCGGTCAGGTGCAGCTCGATCTCGCGGGTTGGCGCGCGGTTGTCGTCGGGTTCGCGGATCGAGCGCAGGTCGGCGTAGGTCAGCACGCGGCGGCCGTTGTCGCGCAGGCCGATGCCGGGGTCGTCCAGGCGGGTGGAGACCACGTCGGGCAGCATCGAATTGCCCGGGCCGCGTTCCTCGGGATAGGGGTGCCTGACCTCGACGATGCCGCCCTGGTCCGCGCCGCCGCCGTGGGAGCTGCCGTGGTCCATGCCGGGCATGGCGCCATGGTTCATGCCCGCCATCGCGCCGGCGGTCGCCTCGGGCGCGGCGCCATGATCCATGCCGCCCATGTCGTGCTTCATGCCCATGTCCATCATGCCGAGCAGCTGCACCCGGTCGACCGCGGGCACCTCGGCCTGCATGCCGGGGCGCGGCGCCAGGGTGGCGCGGGCGTAGCCGGAACGGTCCATGGCCTGCGAGAAGATGGTGTAGGCGCGGTCTTCGGCGGGCTCGACGATCACGTCGTAGGTCTCGGCCACGGCGATGCGGAATTCCTCCACGTCGACCGGCCGCACGTCCTGGCCGTCGGCCGCCACCACCGTCATCTTCAGGCCGGGGATGCGCACGTCGAAGTACGTCATGGCCGAGCCGTTGATGAAGCGCAGCCGCACGCGTTCGCCCGGCTTGAACAGGCCGGTCCAGTTGCCGGCCGGCGTCGCGCCGTTGGTCAGGAAGGTGTACGTGGCGCCGGAGACGTCCGCCAGGTCGGACGGGTTCATGCGCATCTGTTCCCACATCAGGCGCTCGGACAGCGCCGCCCGCCACCCCTTCTCGCCGGCCTCGCGGATCAGGCTCTCGACGCTGGGCTGGTTGCGGTTGTAGTAGTCGGGCATGGCCTTGAGCTTGTCGAAGACCCGCATCGGGTCTTCGTCCGTCCAGTCCGACAGCAGCACGGTGTAGTCACGGTCCGCGGCGATGGGATCGGGCCGCTTCGGGTCGATGACGATGGCGCCGTACAGGCCGGTCTGCTCCTGGAACCCCGAGTGGCTGTGATACCAGTAGGTGCCGCTCTGGCGCACGTCGAAGCGGTAGGTGAAGGTCTGGCCAGGATCGATGCCCGGGAAGCTCAGGCCCGGCACGCCGTCCATTTCCGTGGGTAGCAGGATGCCGTGCCAGTGGATCGAGGTCTGTTCGCGCAGGCGGTTGGTGACGTGCAGCGTGACCGTGTCGCCCTCGCGCCAGCGCAGCAGCGGGGCCGGCACTTGGCCGTTGACGGTGGTGGCGATGCGGGCCGCGCCGGTGAAGTTCACCGGGGTTTCGCCGATCTCCAGGTGGAATTCGGTGCCGCGCAGTTCGGCGGGTCCCGCGGGTGCGGCTTGCGGGGCGGCCTGGGCAGCGCGCCAGCCGCCCAGCGCGGCCAGGGCGCCGCCGGCGGCCAGGCCCTGCACGAAGCGGCGGCGGGTGGGGACGGGGGGTGAGCGCATGACGGATCCGGGCGGGCGCTATTGCACCGACACCGCGCCCTTCATGCCGGCGGCGTAATGGCCGGGCTCCAGGCAGCCGAAGGACACGCTGCCCGCACGGTCGAACTTCCAGACGATCTGGCCGCGCTTGCCGGCATCCAGCGACACGGCGTTGGCCTCTTCATGGCGCATGCCGGGGTCCTGCATCATCATGGCGTAGTGCGCCTGCAGGTCGGCATCGCTGCCCAGCACCATTTCGTGGCGGATCTTGCCCGAGTTCAGCACGTTGAAGCGCACGGTCTCGCCGGCCTTGACCTGCACTTGGGCGGGCGTGAAGCGCATGGCGTCGGTCATGTCGATGTCGATGGTGCGCGTGACCCGGGCGGCGTCGCCGGGCGCGCCGATGGGCGTGGAAGCCATGGGCATGGCGTGGCCGGCGTGTTCGCCGTGGGCGCCGGCCGCGAACGCGGAGCCTGCGCCAAGCAGTGCGGCGAAGGCCGCGGCCAGGGTGATGCGGTGCAAAGTGCCTTTCATGCTGATCCCTTCATAGGGGTTGACCATGCAGGCACTGTAGGAAAACCGGGGTGACCCGGTTCTGTCGCGCGGATTACTTCTTTGTAATGTTGGATGCCGCGGGGGCGGGTCCGCGCAGGGTGATGCCGACCACCGTGCCGTCGGCGCCCGAGGCCGCGTCGACCTCGCCGCCATGCATGCGCGCGATGGCGCGCACGATGGCCAGGCCCAGCCCGTGGCCTTCGCTGCGCGGGGCGCGGGCTTGGCCCGAGCGGAAAAAGCGGTCGAAGATGCGCGGCAGGTCGGCGGCTGGGATCGGCGCGCCGGGGTTGCGCACTTCGACCCGGGCGCCCAGCGGCTGCGGCTGGCAGGTCAGCAAGATTTCGCCGCCGCGCGGGGTGGCCTTGATGGCGTTGGAGATCAGGTTGGCCAGCGCGCGGCGCACCAGGCCGGGGTTGGCGGCCACGTTGGCGTCGCCCTCGCAGCGCAGCGCCACGCCGCTGTCTTCCAGCGAGGCCTCGTAATAGTCGGCCACCCGCCGCGCTTCGGCGGCCAGCGACACCGGCACCCGGTCCGCCGCTTGTTCACCACGGTCGGCGCGGGCCAGGAACAGCATGTCGTTGACCAGCGTCTTCAGGTCTTCCAGCGTTTCCAGGTTGGATTCGAGCGCGTCGCGCAGCTCGGCCGCGTCGCGGCCGCTGGACAGGGTCACCTGGGTGCCGTTGATCAGCGTGGCCAGCGGCGTGCGCAGTTCGTGCGCCACGTCGGCGTTGAATCCTTCCATCTGCTGGTAGGCGGCCTGCAGCCGTTCCAGCGTGCGGTTGAACGACAGCACCAGCTCATGCAGCTCGCGGTCGGTGTCGCGCAGCGGCAGGCGCACGGCCAGGTTGTCGGGCTGGATGCGGGCCGCCTGTTCCGACAGCCGCCGCGTGGGCGCCATGCTGCGGCGCACGGCCCAGGCCGCCAGCACCACGGTGGCGCCCACCCACAGCGCGCAGATCAGCGCCAGCGCGGTGCCGTAGGCGTACAGGAATTGCGAGCTGGTGCGCGTGCTGACCGCTACCGTCAGGTGCGCGCCGGGCAGGATGCGGTCGTCGACGGCCACGCGCAGGCCGCGCATGCGGCTGCCGTCGGCCAGTTGCAGCAGCACCTGCTGGTCGGGCAGCGTTTGCAGGGTTTCGGGGGCGTCGCCGCCATACACGGGGCGGCCCTGCGCATCGACGATCCAGATGCCCAGCTGGCTTTGGCCGGTGCGCATGTCATCGAAGGTGGCGGCCAGGTCGTGCAGGCCGCGCGCGCTGTTCTGCATGTCGATCAGGTGATTGATCAGCTCCAGCTTGCCGCTGACCTCGGTGATTTCCTGGCGTTCCACTTCGCGCTTGAGCGCCCAGAACAGCGTGGCGCCTGCCAGGCTGGACACGAGCAGGGCAATGGCGCCCAGCAGCAGGGTCAGGCGCGCCTGCATCGAACGCATGCGCGGCGGTTTCATGGCCGCGCGGGCTCGGGCCGCGATTCGAGCACGTAGCCCATGCCGCGCACCGTATGCAGCAGCTTGGCTTCGAATGGGTCGTCCAGCTTGCTGCGCAGCCGCCGCACGGCCACGTCGATGACATTGGTGTCGCTGTCGAAGTTCATGTCCCACACTTGTTCGGCGAGTGTGGTGCGCGACAGCACCTGGCCCTGGCGCCGCAGCAGCAGGGCCAGCAGGTTGAATTCCTTGGCGGTCAGGTCCAGGCGGCGGCCGCCGCGCGCGACCTTGCGCCGCGCCAGGTCGAGTTCCAGGTCGGCCAGGCGGAACACGGTGGGTTCCTGCGAGCGGCCGCGCCGCAGCAGCGCCTGCACGCGGGCCAGCAGCTCGGAGAAGGCGAAGGGCTTGATCAGGTAATCGTCGGCGCCGCCTTCCAGCCCGCGCACGCGGTCCTCGACGGCGTCGCGCGCGGTCAGCATCAGGATCGGCGTGTCCTTGTTGGCGCGCACCGCGGCCAGGATGCCGAAGCCGTCCACGCCGGGCAGCATCACGTCCAGCACGATCAGGTCGTAGGCGCCTTCCAGCGCCAGGTGCAGGCCGTTGACGCCGTCGCGCGCCAGGTCGACGACATGGCTCTGCTCCGACAGGCCTTTCTTGAGGTAGTCGGCCAGCTTGGGTTCGTCTTCGATGACCAGGATGCGCATGGCCGGGAATTTACCATCCGCGCCGCGGTTGCGGCGCGGATCATGCGCGTGGCGCGCCGGCGTGTCAGGCGGATGGGTCGACCGCGATGCGATCCGGCGGGAAGCGCAGCGCGAACAGGCTGCCCTTGCCGGGCTCGCTGCTGATGAGCAGCTCGGCGTCGTGGCGCATGGCGATGTGCTTGGTGATGGCCAGGCCCAGGCCGGTGCCGCCGACCGCGCGCGAGCGGCCGCGGTCGACGCGGTAGAAGCGTTCGGTCAGGCGCGGGATGTGGCGCGCGGGGATGCCGATGCCGGTGTCCTGCACGCTGTAGCGCCCGCCGCCGTCGGCCTCGCGTTCCCAGCGCACGGTGATGGTGCCGCCGTCGGGCGTGTAGCGCACGGCGTTGGTCAGCAGGTTCGACAGGGCCGAGGTCAGTTCGGTCTCGGCGCCGAGCACGTCGACGGTTTCGTCGATGTGCCATTCGATCACGTGGCGTCCGCCCGACAGCGCCTCGATCTGCTGGCGCGCCTTTTGCAGCAGCGCGCCCATGTTGACCGCGCGCGGGTCGCTGCCCGGCGACGATTCCAGGGTCGAGAGCGTCAGCAGGTCTTCGACGATGGCCTGCATGCGCTGGGCCTGCTCGTGCATCATGTCGATGTACTGTGCCCGCTGTTCGGGCGGCAGGGCGTCGGCCGGCATGTCGCGCAGCGTTTCCAGGAAGCCCGCCAACACCGTCAGCGGCGTGCGCAGTTCGTGCGAGACATTGGCCACGAAGTCGCGGCGCGTGGTTTCCAGGCGCTCGATCTGGGTCACATCGCGGGTAATCAACAGGCGCTGGTTGCTGGCGTAGGCGGTCAGCTGCATCATCATCAGCCGTTCCTGGCCGTTCTGGCCCAGGCGCACCAGGATCGGGTCGGGCCAGGACGCGCGGTGCGCGTATTCGACGAATTCCGGCGCGCGCAGCAGGTTCAGCAGGTTGTGGCCGCGGTCGGCCGGCAGGCGCAGGCCCAGGTGCTGGCGCGCCATGCGGTTGCACCAGTCGATCTGGAAGTCTTCATTCAGCGTCACCGCGCCGTCCGGCAGGGCCTGGGCGGCCGCCAGCATGCCTTGCATGGTGTCGCGGGTTTCGGTCAGCTCGCGGGCGCGGGCCCGGGTGTAACGATATAGAGGAGACAGGATGTCGTCCCACGGGCCCACCGAGGCGGGGGGAGAGGTGTCCGGGTGATTGGCCCAGTGGGAAACCAGATGCAGGCGCCAGCTGCGCCAAAGCAGCATGGCGGCCAGCGCGGCGGAAAACACGATCCAGCCCGCCGGGTCTCCAATGAGCCATTGCGCCAATAGTGCCACCGCCGCCCACAGGGCGACCAGGAAGAGGGTACGCAGCCAGATCATCGTGCGGGAGTTTTACCGCGCGGGGACCTGTGCCGTAAACCGGTAGCCGCTGCCGCGCACCGTTTCCACGTGGGCGTCATGGCCGCTGGGCTCCAGCGCCTTGCGCAGGCGGCGGATGTGCACGTCCACGGTGCGCTCTTCGACGAAGACGTGGTCGCCCCAGACCTGGTCCAGCAACTGCGACCGCGAGAACACCCGTTCCGGGTGGGTCATGAAGAAGTGCAGCAGGCGGAATTCGGTGGGGCCGATCTGCAGCGACTGGCTGTTGCCCGACA
>JBEBOQ010000123.1:0-15668 GCA_040396375.1 Achromobacter xylosoxidans | reverse complement strand
GCAGCAACAATTGTCGGCAATCTTGGCCGATTAGTCGAATGTCTCTTCGTGGCCGAAAGCGGGCTTTAAATCAATGTCGACGCTACATAAATAATCATATTAATAAAAACAAGGGCCGCAAAAGCGGCCCTTGTTTTATCTACCATCAAACTCTAATCAAGCCTTACGCACCGCCGCAATCAACCCATCCAGCTGCTTGAGCATCGTATCGATTTCCTCAGCCGTCACATTCAACGCCGGCATAAAACGCAGCAAATTCGGACGCGGCGCATTCAGCAACAACCCAGCCGGTGCCAGATTCCGCGCAGCTTCA
Organism: Achromobacter xylosoxidans; assembly: GCA_040396375.1. Taxonomy (GTDB): domain Bacteria; phylum Pseudomonadota; class Gammaproteobacteria; order Burkholderiales; family Burkholderiaceae_B; genus Achromobacter; species Achromobacter xylosoxidans_D. The sequence goes on along the minus strand of JBEBOQ010000123.1, from coordinate 15,355 downwards.
ACGATGGCGGGGCCGTCATCGCGGTCCATGATCAACGCACGCAGCAGACCCATCCCACGCTCGCCTTTCATGCCGTACTTAGCCGACAGCGCCAACAGTCCTTCGGACAACTGCTTGGCACGGGCATTAACCGACTCCATGAAGCCAGGCGCAGCCAACGCATCAAACACCGCAACACCCACAGCCGCCATCAACGGATTCCCGTTGTACGTACCGCCTTGGTCCCCATGCGAGAACACGCAAACGTCCTGACGCGCCAACAAGGCAGCCAGCGGCACACCGCCACCAATCCCCTTGGCCAGCGTCATGATGTCCGGCACCACGTCGGATTGTTGGTAAGCGAACATCGTGCCCGTACGACCCATGCCGGTCTGCACTTCATCCACGATGAACAACAGCTTGTGCTCATCAGCCAGCTTACGCAGGCCCTGCATGAATTCCTTGGTCGCCGGAATAACACCCGCCTCGCCCTGCACCGGCTCCAGCATGATCGCGACCGTCTGGTCATCAATCAGCTTGCGCACCGATTCCAGATCATTGATCTCGGCCTTGGGGAAACCTTCCACCTGCGGCGCGAACATCTTGTCCCAGCCCGGCTTGCCCGAGGCGGACATGGTGGCCAGGGTGCGGCCGTGGAAGCCGTGGTTCATGGTGATGATCTTGTAGGCGCCCTTCTTGTTGACCTGGCCCCATTTGCGCGCCAGCTTGATGGCGCCTTCGTTGGCTTCGCCGCCGCTGTTGGCGAAGAAGACGCGGTCAAAGACGGATGCGCCGGTCAGGCGCTGGGCCAGTTCGATGGACGGCAGGTTGTAGAACGCCGGGGACGGGTTCATCAGCAGCTTGGACTGGTCGAGCAGGGCTTTCTGCATTTCCGGGGCGCTGTGGCCCAGGGTGTTGACGGCCCAGCCCTGGACGAAGTCCAGGTATCGCTTGCCCGCGTGATCCTCCAGCCAGGACCCCTGGCCGCGCACGAACACGAGGTCCGGGCGGGAGGTGATATCCATGAGGGCGTTGACGTTGAACTGGCTGAATTCCATGGCGGTTCCTGCGGGATGAGAGGACAGGGGTTGAAAAAGGGTGGGAAACGCTAAAAGGTGAATTTAGCACCGGCGGGGGAATGCTATCGTGACGCACCCCCTGCCGATCCGCCCGAGGGCCGCCCCAAAAGGGCCGCCAGCGCGGAGCTCTCTATTTTATGCAACAGGCGCCGCCCTGCGCGCCGTCTTCTGTCGCTTTTTACTGACCGATCATGACAAGAATTCTTTCCAGTCTCGCCGCCGGCCTGGTGCTGGCCGCTGCCGCCACGGCGGCGCATGCCGAATATCCCGACCGCGCCATCCGCCTGATCGTGCCTTTCCCGCCGGGGCAGGCGACCGATATCTTCGCCCGCGCCCTGGCCGAAAAGCTGGGCACGGCGCTGAAACAACCCATCGTGGTGGAGAACCGCGCTGGCGCCGGCAGCAATATCGGGATGGAGCAGGCGTCGCGTGCGGCGCCGGACGGGTACACGCTGGTGATCGCGGGCTCTGCCGCGGCGGTGAACCAGACGCTGTACAAGACCATCAACTACAGCCTGACCAAGGATTTCGCGCCGGTGTCGGGGGTGTTCTCGGTGCCGCTGATGTTCCTGGCGACGCCGGCTTCGGGCATTACGTCGCTGCAGCAGTTGGTCAAGCAGGCGCGCGCCAATCCGGGCGAGCTGGCGTATGCCAGCGCCGGCATCGGCGGCACGCAGCATCTGTCGGCCGAGATGTTCAAGGCGGCGGCCAATATCGACATCCGCCATATTCCGTACAAGGGCAGCGGCCCGGCGCAGGCGGATTTCCTGGGGCACCAGGTGCCGCTGATGGTGGATTCGGTGACGGCGGGGCTGCCGCACGTGCAGAGCAAGAAGGCGGTGGCGCTGGCGGTGACGACGGCCAAGCGCCTGCCGCAGCTGCCGGACGTGCCGACCGTGGCCGAAAGCGGTTATCCGGGCTTTGAGGCGATTGGCTGGGCTTCGGTGCTGGCCCCGCGCGATACGCCGCCGGCGGTGACCCAGTACCTGAGCCAGCAGATCGGCCACGTGCTGAGCACGCCGGAAATGCAGAAGTTCTTCCGGGATCGTGGCGCGGAACCCATGCCGCTGACGCCCGAGGCCACCGGCAAGTTCATTGCTGGCGAGGTCGACAAGTGGGGCCGTGCGGTGAAGCAGTCCGGCGCGCAGGTGGACTGAGCGCGATCCCCAGTAACGAATAGGCGGGGCCGCAATGGCTTCGCCTCTGTGCACACGATCCGGCCGCCAGTCAGATGACTGGCGGCCGGATCGTTTGAAGCTATGCATGGACCACCGCGCCCCGCCCGCCACTCGGGTCGGTTCGACGCCACCGCTGCGGGATTCATTCCAGTGCCGCGACGCGCCAAGACAGCGCATCCAGCACCAAGATGGTGCGACCGCGCGGCCCGTTCGACCCGGCGCACGGCGACGCCGAAATGGCACAGAACTTGCTTTCCATTTTTTGTATACCGAATTGGTGTGCAACGCCCAAACCCCGCCCCGGGGTGGCGCGCCCTGGAGAGTTCCTCATGAAGCGTAGAACCCTGTTGTTGTCCCTTTGCACCGCCGCCAGCCTGCTGGCCGCGCCGCTTACGCATGCCGACACGCTGGACGACATCGTCAAGAGCGGCACCATCAAGATCGCCGTGCCGCAGGACTTTCCGCCGTTCGGCTCGGTCGGCGCCGACATGAAGCCGCTGGGCTATGACATCGATACCGCCGCGCTGATCGCCAAGCAGTTGGGCGTGAAGCTGGAGCTGGTGCCGGTGACCAGCGCCAACCGCGTGCCGTACCTGCAGACGCGCAAGGTGGACCTGGTGATTTCCAGCCTGGGCAAGAATCCCGAGCGCGAGAAGGCGATCGATTTCTCCGACGCGTATGCGCCGTTCTTCAACGGCGTGTTCGGCCCGGCCGATGTGAAGGTGGCGTCGGCCGCCGACCTGGCGGGCAAGACCATCGGCGTGACGCGCGGCGCGGTCGAGGACATCGAGCTGACCAAGATCGCCCCGCCCACGGCCACGCTCAAGCGCTATGAAGACAACAACGGCACCATCACCGCCTTCCTGTCGGGCCAGGTGCCGCTGATCGCCACGGGCAACGTGGTGGCGGCCGCGATCCTGGCGCGCAACCCGCCGAAGAAGCCCGAGACCAAGTTCCTGATCAAGGATTCGCCCTGCTACATCGGCCTGAACAAGGACGAGCCGAAGCTGCGCGCCAAGGTCAACGAGATCCTGGCCAACGCCAAGCGCGACGGCTCGCTGACGGCGATCTCCAAGAAGTGGCTGGGCGCCGATCTGCCCAAGGATCTGTAAGGCAGGCGCGCGCGCCGGAGCGCTGTTCATGGCTTATCAATTCGACTTCGCTTCCGTGTTCGACTACACGCCGGTGCTCATCAAGGGCATTGGCGTGACGGTCGAGCTGATCGCGTTTGGCGCGGTGGCGGGCGTGGCGCTGGGCATCGCCTGCGCCTGGGCCCGCACGCAGGGGCCGCGCTGGCTGCGCGCGCCGGTCACCGCCTATGTGGAGGTGGTGCGCAACACGCCGTTCCTGATCCAGTTGTTTTTCGTGTTTTTCGGGCTGCCGTCGCTGGGCGTGCAGTTCAGCGAGATGCAGGCGGCCTGCCTGGCGATGGCGCTGAACCTGGGCGCCTACAGCGCCGAGATCATCCGCGCCGGCATCGACGCCACGCCCAAGGGCCAGTACGAGGCCGGCGCCAGCCTGGCGATGACGCGCTTGCAGGTGTTCCGCCATGTGGTGCTGAAACCCGCATTGGCGCGCATCTGGCCGGCGCTGTCGTCGCAGATCGTGATCGTGATGCTGGGGTCCGCGGTGTGCTCGCAGATCGCGGCCGAGGACCTGACGTTCGCGGCCAATTTCATCCAGTCGCGCAATTTCCGCGCGTTCGAGGTGTATTTCGTGACCACCGGCATCTATCTGGTGCTGGCGGTATTGTTGCGCCAGTTGCTGCGCATGACGGGCAGGCGGTTGTTCCGCAAGGCGGCGCGATGATCGAGTTCACCACCTGGGACATTGTCCGCAACCTGCTGCTGGCGGCGCGCTGGACCGTCGTGCTGTCGCTGGTGGCGTTTGCCGGCGGCGCGCTGATGGGCATGCTGGCGCTGATGATGCGGACCTCGCGCGTGGCGCTGCTGCGGCGCGTGAGCTGGGCGTATATCGAACTGTTCCAGGGCACGCCGCTGCTGATGCAGTTGTTCCTGGCGTTCTTCGGCTTGTCGCTGGCCGGGGTCGAGGTGCCGCCGTGGCTGGCCGCGGGCGCGGCGCTGACGCTGTGGTCGGGCGCGTTCCTGGCCGAGATCTGGCGCGGCTGCGTGGAAGCGATTCCGAAAGGTCAGTGGGAAGCCTCGGCCAGCCTGGCGCTGGGCTACGTGCAGCAGATGCGCTACGTGGTGCTGCCGCAGGCGCTGCGCATCGCGGTGGCGCCGACCGTCGGCTTCGCGGTGCAGATCGTCAAGAGCACGGCGCTGACCTCCATCATTGGTTTCACCGAGCTGTCCAAGGCCAGCACGGTGATCACCAACGCCACCTTCAGCCCCTTCACCGTCTATGCCTGCGCCGCGCTGATTTATTTCGCGCTGTGCTGGCCCCTGTCGCGCCTCAGCCTCCGGCTGGAAAGGAAGTTGCATGCCCCTCATCGCCCTTGAAGACGTCCGCAAGAAGTTCGGCGACAACGAAGTCCTGAAAGGGGTGACGTTGCGCGTCGAGCCCGGCGAGGTCATCGCCATCATCGGCAAAAGCGGTTCCGGCAAGAGCACGCTGCTGCGCTGCGTGAACGGGCTGGAGCAGATCGACAGCGGCGCCATCATGGTGGCGGACGCGCAACTGGGCGACGACGAGTTGCGGCTGCGCGCGCTGCGGCTGAAGGTGGGCATGATCTTCCAGCAGTTCAACCTGTTCCCGCACCTGACGGTGGGGCGCAACGTGATGCTGTCGCCGATGGTGGCCAAGCGCATGCCGCAGGACCAGGCCGCCGACCTGGCGCGGGCGATGCTGACGCGGGTGGGGCTGGCACACAAGTTCGACGCCTGGCCCGAGGAATTGTCGGGCGGGCAGCAGCAGCGCGTGGCGATCGCGCGCGCGCTGGCGATGCAGCCGCTGGCGCTGCTGTGCGACGAGATCACGTCGGCGCTGGACCCGGAGCTGGTGAACGAAGTGCTGGCGGTGGTGCGCGAGCTGGCCGCCGACGGCATGACGCTGTTGATGGTGACGCACGAGATGCGCTTTGCGCGCGAGGTCTGCGACCGCGTGGTCTTCATGCACCAGGGCAGGGTGCACGAGATCGGGCCGCCCGAGGAACTGTTTACCGCGCCGGCAACGCCGGAGCTGCGGCAATTTCTGGGGATGACGGATCTGGCGCGCTAGCCAGGTTCAGCGCGAGAAGCCGCGCGCCGAGATTTCCCAGATGTCTTGCACGATGCCGTCGCGCACCACCACCAGGCCGTCGTGCAGGTTGAAGGTGGGGTCGACGTGCGACGGCACCAGCAGCAGTGTGTCGCCCAGCGCGGGGGGCTGCGCCCCCGGCGCCATGCGCACCACGCCGTGTTCATCGTTGATGGACGCGTATTGCAGGCCCGGCGAACCGTGAATCGCGGGCGGGCCGCATTCGGCGGTGGTCGACTTCAAGCCGGCGTCCAGGATGACGCGATCCGGCGCCGGCGTGCTCATCACGGTCGACAGCACGAACAGGCTGTTCTTGAACGTGAGGGGGCCGTCCCATTCATTGGCGCCGTAGTCGCCATCCATGAAGGCATACGACCCGGCTTGCAGCTCGGTGAAGACGCCGCTGGCCGCGTCGAATTCGGCGCTGCCGGTGCCACCGCCCGTGATCGTGTCGCAGGCGATGCCGCTTTCACGCAGCAGCAATTGGTACGACGCCGCAATGCGCGCGGTCTGGCGGCTGACCTCGGCGCGTTCCTGGCGGGTACGGAAGTGCTGCATCGACCCGTGATAGGCCTGCAGGCCGGCGAATTCCACACCCGGCAACGCGCGCGCTTGTTGCGCCAGCGCCAGCACGGTGGCGTCGTCGGACACGCCGCAGCGGCCCTGGCCCACGTCCACTTCCACCAGCACGTCGATCTCGGCGCCGGCCGCGGCCATGGCCTGCGAGATCCGCGCCAGGTTGGCGGCGTTGTCGACACAGACGCTGAGCTTGGCGGCGCGCGCCAGCTGGGCCAAGAGGCGCAGCTTGGCCGGGCCGACCACTTCGTTGCTGATGTGGATGTCGGTGATGCCGGCGGCCACGAAGGGCACGGCCTCGCTGACCTTCTGGCAACAGATGCCGCGCGCGCCCAGCGCCAGCTGGCGGCGCGCGATCTCGGGGCACTTGTGGGCCTTGGCGTGCGGCCGCAGCGCGACCTCGTGGCGGTCGGCCCAGGCCTGCATGGCGCGCAGGTTGGCCTCGAACGCGGCCAGGTCCAGCACCAGGCTGGGCGTGTCGACGCTGGCCAGGGGATCGCCGGCCTGGGCGGGCGGGGGCAGCACAATGCCGCGGATGACTTCTTGGGACATCGAATAGCTCCGTGATCAAACCTGCGGCGTAACCGTGAACCGCCGCCGCGCGCGATGGCCCACGCCGGACCGTTGACGTTTCCGCACTGCGGCAACCCCTGGTAAACGATAGCTTCCAGGCCATTGGCGCAGGGCGGGTGGCGTGCCAGAATTTCAACACAACAATAGGTTACTTCCACTCATAACGGAGAAGCTCGCATGAAACTCAGGAATTGGATCGCCACCCTGGCCATGGCCGCCGCCGCTGTCGGCGCGACCGGGGCCGCGCAAGCCCAGCAGTTCTTCCGTATCGGCACCGGCGGCACCGCCGGCACCTACTACCCCATCGGCGGCATCATCGCCAACGCCGTGTCCCAACCCGGCAAGCTGATCGCCACCGCGGTCGCCTCCAACGGTTCGGTGGCCAACATCAACGGCATCATGGGCGGTTCGTTCGAGGCCGGCTTCACGCAGTCGGACGTGGCCTTCTGGGCCTACAGCGGCACCGGCACCTTCGAAGGCAAGCCCAAGGCGCAGGACCTGCGCCTGATCTCCACGCTGTACCCGGAAAGCATCCACCTGGTGGCGCGCAAGGGCTCCGGCATCAAGAGCGTGGCCGACCTGAAGGGCAAGCGCGTGTCCATGGACGAGCCGGGCTCCGGCACCCTGGTCGACGTGCGCCTGATCCTGGGCGCCTACGGCCTGACCGACAAGGACATCAAGGCCGAATACCTCAAGCCCAACCAGGCCGGCGACAAGCTCAAGGACGGCGGCCTGGACGCGTTCTTCTTCGTGGGCGGCGCCCCCGCCGGCGCCATCGCCGAGCTGGCGTCCACGGGCGGCATCGAACTGGTGTCGCTGGTGGGGCCGGAAATCGACGCGCTGCGCGCCAAGCAGGAATTCTTCACGCCCGACGTGATCGCCGCCAACACGTACCAGAACGTGCCCGAGGTGAAGACCATTTCGGTCAACGCGCAGATGGTCACGTCGGCCAAGATCCCCGAGCAGACCGTGTACGAGGTAACCAAGGCCCTGTACAGCGACGCCACCCGCAAGACGCTGGATTCGGGCCACGCCAAGGGCAAGCTCATCACGCGGGACAACGCGGTCAAGGGCGCGGGCATTCCGTTCCATCCCGGCGCCGAGAAGTTCTACAAGGAAGTGGGCCTGTTGAAGTAGGCCCCAGGCTCCTGCAGTCCGCCAACCCCCGCGCGCATCACCGCGCGGCGTAGGGGCGGGGCCATGCGGCTCCGCCCGCGATGCACTTCCCGAGAACCACGGCGATGGACATAGACCACCAGAAGACCCAGCAGTTGGCGGAGAAGTACGACTCGGAAATCCGCTTCCGGCCGCTGGACAAGACCGCCACGTGGATCGTGTCCGGCCTGCTCGTCACGCTGTCCCTGTTCCACTACTACACCGCCGGCTTCGGCCTGCTGCGCGAAGCCACCCACCGCGGGGTGCACCTGGCATTCGTGCTGAGCCTGATCTTCCTGGTGTTCGGGTTTTCCAAGGCGCACTACCAGCGCGAACCCCGGTCCACCTGGTATGCGCCCGGCGGCATTCCGCTGTATGACTGGATCATCGCCTTGGCGCTGGCGCTGTCGGTGCTGTACATCCCGTACATCTTCGAGGACCTGGCCTTCCGGGTGGGCAATCCGATGCCGGTCGATGTCTTCATGGGCTCGATCCTGCTGATCGGCTTGCTTGAGGCCACGCGCCGCGCCATGGGCTGGCCGCTGCCCATCATCGCCATCGTCTTCATGGCCTACGCGATGTTCGGGCCGTATTTCCCCGGGTTGCTCAAGCATGCGGGCAACAACTGGTCCCAGATCGTGAACCACATGTACCTGACCAGCCAAGGCGTGTATGGCGTGGCGGTGGGCGTGGTGGCCACCTACGTGTTCCACTTCGTGCTGTTCGGCGTGCTGGCCACGCGCATCGGCCTGGGCCAGCTGTTCCTGGACGTCGCCTCCACCATCGCGGGGCGCTACGCGGGCGGCCCGGCCAAGGTATCGGTGTTCGGCTCGGCCATGTTCGGCATGTTGTCGGGGTCGTCGGTGGCCAATGCGGTCACGGTGGGGTCGCTGACCATCCCGGCGATGATCCGCGTCGGCTATCCGCGGCATTTTGCGGCCGGCGTCGAAGCGGCCAGCAGCACTGGCGGCCAGATCACGCCGCCCATCATGGGCGCGGCGGCTTTCCTCATGATCGAATTTTTGGGCATCCCGTACCAGCAGATCGCCATCGCGGGCATCTTCCCGGCGTTCCTGTATTTCTTCGGCATGTTCATGCAGGTGCACTTCGAGGCCAAGCGCGAAGGCCTGCGCGGGCTGACCGAAGCCGAAATGCCCAAGCTCAAGCAGTCGTTCAAGATGCGCTGGCCGACGCTGATTCCGCTGTTCCTCTTGATCGGGGTGCTGGCCAACGGGCGCACGCCCTACCTGGCCGCGTTCGCCGGCATCTCGGGCTGCATCGTGGTGGGGCTGCTCAACCCGTTCCAGCGCCTGCGCTGGCGCGACCTGTACGAGGCATTCGAGACCGGCGCGAAATACGCGCTGGCCGTGGGCGCGGCGGCCGGGACGGTCGGCATCGTGATCGGCGTGGTGACGTTGACCGGCGTGGGCTTCAAGATCTCGTACATCGTGATCGCCGCGTCGCAAGTGCTGGCCGGTGGCGCCGCGATGCTGATTCCCGACGCGTTTGCCGACATGCAATCGCTGACGCTGATCGCCGCGCTGATCATGACGGGGATCGTCTGCATCCTGATGGGCTGCGGCGTGCCCACTACCGCCAACTATCTGATCATGGTGGCGGTGGCCGCCCCCACGCTGGTGCAGTTGGGGGTGCAGCCGATCGCGGCGCACTTCTTCGTGTTCTATTTCGGCATCCTGGCCGACATCACGCCGCCGGTGGCGCTGGCGGCCTACGCGGCGGCGGGCATGGCGGGCAGCGACCCATTCAAGACCGGCAATACCGCGTTCCGGCTGGGCATCACCAAGCTGATCGTGCCGTTCGTGTTCGTGTTCTCGCCGTCGCTGCTGATCTCGGTGCAGGGCTTCACGTGGTACGACTTCTTCGTGACGCTGTTCGGCTGCATGGTGGGGCTGGTGCTGCTGTCGGCGGCGTTCTCGCGCTACATGCTGGTGGGCATGAAAAGCTGGGAACGCTGGCTGTGCACAGTGGGCGCGCTGCTGACCATCATTCCGGGCCTGGCCAGCGGGCTGGTCGGGCTGGCGATCTGCATCCCGGTGTTCCTGCGCCAATTCACGCAACTCAAGCTGCAGGCCGAACCCAAACCGTCAGTGGGGTAGGGCATGGGTAATAGCATTTAACAGGGGCAGACCCTTAAAGGCTGCCCCTGGCGTAGGGGAATCGCTTATTTTGTCAGCATCGGGGCGCAGAATGTGTGACTGTAGCGGGCCGGCGACGGCCCGCGCCCTTCCGCCTTTTCGCCGGTTGCCCGGCTAAATAAATCAGCGTAAAGTAAAATTCATGTTTGCTGGTCTGCCGATATGCGGGCCGACTGTGCAAACAGGCACAAAACTGCGCCATATGTTCGATATCCTGGTTTATCTGTTCGAGAATTACTACACGCCGCAAGCCTGTCCTGCCGCTGACGTGCTGGCCAAACGGCTAGCCGCTGCCGGGTTCGAGCACGAAGACATCGATGACGCGCTCGGGTGGCTATACGGCTTGGCCGAAACCACCGAACGTTGCGTCGATCTCGCCACGGCGCCTACCACCGGGACCCGGATCTACACCGATAACGAATACCAGCAGCTTGGCACCGAATCCATCGGCTTCATCGCCTTCCTGGAATCGGCTGGCGTGCTGCCCGCGCCGCTGCGCGAAATCGTTATCGACCGGGGCCTGGCTTCACCGGAAACGCCCGTGCCGCTGTCCAAGATCAAGATCATCGCCCTCATGGTTCTCTGGAGCCAGGAAGCCGAGATCGACAATCTGGTCCTGGAAGAGCTGCTCGACGAAGACGGCGTGCGCCTGCTGCACTAAGGCGCCGCTCCCCGCCAGGACCTGCTTCCCGACGGCGCCGCGCGCATCTGCGCGCGGCGCCGTTTCGTCTTAACCCTGTAACGCCCGCTCGCCGCACCGTGACCTACATCGGCCGCTTCGCCCCCAGCCCCAGCGGCCCGCTGCACGCGGGGTCGCTGGTGGCCGCCCTGGCCAGCTGGCTGGATGCGCGTGCGCACGGTGGCCGCTGGCTGCTGCGCATTGAAGACGTGGACACACCGCGCACGGTGCCCGGCGCGGCCGACATCATCATGGGGCAGTTGCAGGCAACGGGCCTGCATTGGGACGGCGACATCATCTGGCAATCGCAACGTGGCGACGCCTATCAGGCGGCCTTCGATGCGCTGACGGCGCGCGGTCTGGTCTATGGCTGCGGCTGCACCCGGCGCGAAATCGCCGATTCCGCCTTGCGCGGCCAGGCCGCCCCCGGCGCGGACGGTGAACGCCCCTATCCCGGCACCTGCCGCCATGGCTTGCCCCCCGGCCGCCAGGCGCGGGCCTGGCGCCTGGTGATGCCCGACGGGCTGGAACGCTTTGAAGACCGCTGGCTGGGGCCGCAAGCGCAGGACGTGGCCCAGGCGGTGGGCGATATCGCCTTGAAGCGCGCGGATGGCCTGTGGGCCTATCAGCTGGCGGTGGTGGTGGACGATGGCTTTCAGGGTGTCACCGACGTGGTGCGCGGCGCTGACCTGCTCAGTTCCACCGCGCGCCAGCGGGTGCTGGGCCGGCAGTTGGGTCTGCCCCCGGTGCGCTACCTGCACGTGCCGCTGATCCTGGACCCCGCCAGTGGCCTGAAACTGTCCAAGCAGAACGGCGCCCCGGCCATCGGCACCGACGCGCCCCTGGCGTCGTTACAGGCCGCCTGGCGCGCCCTGGGTTTTGCGCCCCTGGCGGCCGATGGCGTCGAAGCCTTCCTGCGCGAGGCGACGGCGCGCTGGGCGGCGCGCTTTCCCTAGGGCCCGTCCACACTAGCAGACGCGTCGCGCAGACCGGGTATCCGCCGCCCGGCCGGGTTTGCGCCAGGGCGGCCGCGTCACCGCGGCCCGCCCGTCATAGCGGCTGCAGGTCTTCTCCCAGCATGCGCACCAGCAGCGCCTCGCCGTTCTCGGCCACACGCAACTCGCCGAATCTGGCGACCTCGTAGCGCTTGGCCTCGCCCTCGGGGAAGAAATAGGCGTTGGTGACGATGCGCACGCTGTTGTCGCGCACGCGATAACGCAGCGGCACTTCGGTATCGGCATGCGGCTTCGCATCAGGCTGGATCCGCACCGCCTGCGATACCCCGCGCCCGTCGACCGCCAGCATCACGTAGCCGTCGGGTTCGAAACCCATGACCGACTCATCGTCCGAACGATCGGCGCCCAGGCGCAGGCGGGTGACTTCCCGGCCGGCGGCGAAATTAAGCGCCATATAGTCGCCCTGCATCAACGACCGGGGATCGACCGGTGCCAGTTCCAGGATCACGACCTTGCCGGTAGCCAGCAGCTTTTCGCGCTGCCAGATGCCGCCGTTGGCCACCACCAGCACCAGCGCCAGGCCGCCCAGAATGGCCAGGGTGCGCCAGCGCAGCGCGCCGGAAACTGGCGGCAGAGGCGCCCGATGCGACGGCGCCTGGGTGCGCATCAGGCGCGGCACCAGCCACACCAGCCCCCGCAGCACGAACAGCAGCACCGCGGCGCCGCCCAGCCACAGGGCCTTTTGCAGCAGCGTCACGTCCAACTGGTAGTAATAGACGCCCAGGTAGGCCAGCAGGCTGAGCACGCCGAACAGCGCCACGCGCGGCTGGTTGATGCCAAAGCCCAGCAGCAGCCAGGCCAGCGCGAAGGCCACGCCAGGGCTGGGCAGCCAGAACAACGCCAAGAGCAGCAGGGCGATGGGCACGCCCCAAGTGACGCCGGCGGTCAGCACACGACGCCGGGGCCACAGCACCGCCAGCGCCGCCGCCGCGGGCAGCAGCGCGCCCGCGCACACCAGCACCGCGGTTTGCGGGTTCACTTGCCACACGATGGGCAGTTGCTGGATCGCCAGCCCGCTGGCCAGCCAGACCATGCCCTGCACCGACAGCAGGAAAGCCCAGGCCAGCGGCTGCAGCGTATGGCCGCGCTTGCCGCCCAGGCGGTGGGCCACGGTCAGGAGCACGGCGGTGGCCCAGGCGCCGGTCACGGCGATGGGCAGCCAGACGAAGGCGGCGTGCGCCATGTCGAAGTCCAGCAGGGCGTCCAGCATGTCGCGGCGCATCAGTTCCGGCGCCAGGCCACGCCAGATCAGGCCGGCGCCCGCCATGGCGATGAGCAGACCGCTGAGAAAGCGCAGGATGACGTCCGGCCCCAGCACGTAGACAGCGGTGGCCAGCAGCAGCACGAACAGGCAGGCACTGGAGAACGAAGTCGAGCTGGACATGCCGTAGATGATGAGGATCTGCCCGGCAAAGGCCATGGCCGTGCCGCACTGGCGCCAGAACGGCCCGGCGTCGCTGCGCAGCACCGCCACGCCGGCGGCGCACAGCACCAGCCCGGCGATCAACGCGCCTTCCTCTGAATTGATGATGCCGGAGAACGCCACGAACACCAGCAAGAGCAGCGTCGCCAGCCAGGCGCTCAGCCCCAGCAGGCACTGCACGTACCAGGGCGGCTCGGTGTGCGGCACGGCGGGCGGGGCCACTTGCGCCACGGGCTCGCCCGCATCGGCGGGGTCCACTGCATTGCCCGCAGAGGCGGCGGCCGGCTCGGGATCAGCGGGCGCCACCGCGGCTTGCGGCGGCTGGGCCAGCCCGCGCAGCCAGCGGGCCGCCCAGACGGCTTCGGCCATCAGCAGCGCCGCCAGGGGCAGGGCCGCCCAGACGCCAGGTTCCAGGCGCAGCAGCCATTCGCCCACCATCCGCAGCGACACGCAGATGACGCCGGCGGCCAGCATGGCCAGGATGACCAGGTCGCGGCGGCCACGCTGATAGTAGAAACCCAGGCCCAGCGTGACGGCCAGCCAGGCGAGGCCGTTGATGACGCTCGGGCTGCGCATGATGAAGTCGCCGAACATCAGCGCCAGCACCAGCACGGTGATCACCAGCGCGGCCAGGACCCGTGGCCCGATGAGCGTGCTGGCGCGCCAGCGGCGCGCGGCGATTTCCCAGCCCAGCAGCATCAGCAGGTTCAGGCCCGCCACGAACAGACTGGCCATGCCCGGTCCGCCCAGGATCAGCCACCAGGTGAAGGCGCGTTCACCCAGCCACAGGACCAGGGCCACGTTAATGACCAGCGCCCACAGCAGCCAGACGGCCTGGCTGGCGGCGGCCAGCGCCCAGGGCAGCAACAGGACTGCCCACCAGGCGAACAATTCCCAGGTGTCGGCGCCAGTCTGGTAAGTTTGGCCTAATAACGCGAGCAGGGCGCCCAGCAACATGCCGGCCAAGGCCAGCAGCGCGCCAGGGATGCTGCGGCGCACCCCAGGGGTGCCTCGCAGACGCAGTCCGGTCCATGCCGCGACCAGCGCGCTGATGGCCAAAAGGCCCTCCACGCCTGCGAAGCGCTGAACTTTTGTCATGTCTTGCCAGTTGGCCGCGACCCAGCAAACTGCGGCGCTGCCGAGCAGCAAAACGCCTAGCCACAGCGTGCTTCGCGCCAAAAATTGACGCCAAGCGTGCAGTTCGGATCCCGCTTGTCTTTCAGTGCCGACTTGCATCTGGCGAATCTCCGATCTTATTATCCGCGCTACTAAGGCGGGACTACCGCCACTGGATACACATGAATAAAACGCTGATTATTGCCGAGAAGCCCTCGGTGGCCCTTGATATATCACGCGCCTTGGGAGGCTTTGCGCGCGAGGGCGACTATTTTGAAAGCGAACGTTACGTACTGGCGTCCAGCATCGGGCATTTGCTTAGCTTGGTCGCGCCCAACGATCCGGTCAAGGGGAAATGGAGCTTCACGCACCTGCCCGTAATTCCGCCTGAATTCGAGCTGGGGCCGACCGACAAGAAATCCGCCGAGCGCCTCAAGCTGCTGGTGCGCCTGGCCAAGCGCAAGGACGTCGATGCCATCATCAACGCCTGTGACGCGGGGCGCGAGGGCGAACTGATCTTCCGCTACATCATTCAGTATGCGGGCGTGAAAAAGCCGATCCAGCGCCTCTGGCTGCAGTCGATGACCCAGGCCGCCATCCGCGAAGCCTTCGCCAACCTGCGCGACGACGTCCAGCTCAAGCCGCTGGAGGCGGCCGCGCGTTCGCGCGCCGAGGCCGACTGGCTGGTGGGCATCAACGGCACGCGCGCCATGACCGCCTTCAACAGCAAGGACGGCGGCTTCTTCAAGACGCCGGTGGGCCGGGTGCAGACCCCCACGCTGGCCATCGTGGCCGAGCGCGAGGAACGCATCCGCCGCTTCGTGCCGCGCGACTACTGGGAAGTGCGCGCGCAGTTCGTGGCCGCCGCCGGCCTGTACGAAGGCCGCTGGATCGACCCGGACTTCAAGAAAGACGAGCGCGACCCCGAAAAGCGCGAATCGCGCCTGTGGTCGCAGGCCGCCGCGCAGAGCGTGGTGGCCGCCTGCCGCGACCAGCCCGGCCACGTCACCGAGGAATCCAAGCCGTCGACCCAGATGTCGCCGGCCCTGTACGACCTGACCTCGCTGCAGCGCGAGGCCAACGGCCGCTTCGGCTTCTCGGCCAAGACCACCCTGGCGCTGGCCCAGACCCTGTACGAACGCCACAAGGCGCTGACCTACCCGCGTACCGACTCGCGCTACCTGCCCGAGGACTACATCGGCACGGTGCAGGAAACCATGCGCGCGC
>JBEBOQ010000122.1:0-16094 GCA_040396375.1 Achromobacter xylosoxidans | reverse complement strand
CCGCCGGATATTACACGTTGCCATCGCCGCTGACGGCTAGAGGAATTCCCGAGCGATCAAGGATTGCAAAGGGCGGCCCGGCCATGTCCGCACCACGGCGGCGGCGTGGCCGCGAGGCGAAAACGACAACGCCCGCCTGTCGAGGCCCGCAGGCCCCGCGCAGGCGGGCGCAGGTCGCGCTCGCACCCGGGATCAGGTGCCCGCGATCGCCATCTGCTCGATCAGGATCGAGCCGGTGGTCTTGGTGCCGCGCGAGATGGTGTCCGCGCCCACCGCGACGATCTGGCGGAACATGTCCGACAGGTTGCCGGCGATGGTGACTTCCTGCACCGCATGCTGGATCTGGCCGTTCTCGACCCAATAGCCGAACGCGCCGCGCGAATAGTCGCCGGTGACGTAGTTCACGCCCTGTCCGATCAGCTCGGTGACCAGGAAGCCCGTGCCCATCTTCTTGAGCATCGCCTCGAAATCGTCGCCACGGCGCGTCAGCGTGGAGCTGAAGACCAGGTTGTGCGAACCGCCCGCGTTGCCGGTGGTCTGCATGCCGAGCTTGCGCGCGGTGTAGGAGGACAGGAAATAGCCTTCCAGCACGCCGGCCGAGACCACGTTGCGCTTGCGGGTGCGCACGCCTTCGTCGTCGAACGGCGAACTGCCCATGGCGCCGCGGATGTGCGGGTCTTCGGTCAGATTGATGTGTTCGGGGAAGATCGGCTTGCCCAGGGCGTCGAGCAGGAAGCTGGCCTTGCGGTACAGCGCGCCGCCGTTGGCGGCCTGCGTCAGGGCGCCGACCAGGCCGAGCGCCAGCGGCGCCTCGAACAGGACCGGGAACTTGCCGGTGCGGATGCGGCGCGCCGACAGGCGCGACAGCGTGCGCTCGGCGGCGTAGCGGCCGACGGCCTCGGGCGTGGCCAGCTTGGCCGGATCGCGCTCGGAGGTGTACCAGTAGTCGCGCTGCATGCCGTTGCCGCGACCGGCGATGGGCGCCACCGACAGGCTGTGGCGCGAATACGGGTAGCCGCCCAGAAAGCCACGGGTGTTGCCCATGACGAACTGGCCTTCGTAGGTGCCCACCGTGGCGCCGTCGGTATTGGTGATGCGCGGGTCGACCTCGCGGGCCGCGCGCTCGGCGCGCAGGGCCAGTTCGGCGGCCTCTTCGGTGGAGACCGTCCAGGCGCGATGCAGGTCCAGGTCGGGGAATTCGGTGGCCAGCTGGTCGGCGTCGGGCAGGCCGGCGGCCGGGTCGGCGGCGGTGTGGCGGGCGATGTGCCAGGCGGCTTCGACCGTCTGGCGCAGCGCGGCTTCGGAGAAGTCGGAGGTCGAGGCGGAGCCGCGGCTCTGGCCGGCGTAGACCGTCAGGTCGAGCGAGCGGTCACGGGTCTGTTCGACGGTCTCGATGTCGTTCTTGCGCACCGATACCGACAGGCCCAGGCTTTCGGAGACTTCGGCCGCGGCGTCCGAGGCGCCGATCTGGCGCGCGTAGGCCAGGGTTTGCTCGACGAGTTCGGAAAAACGCGCGTGATTGGCCGCCAGCGGCAAGGAGGAGGAGGATTTGACCATTGCTGTCCAATTTGCAGAGACGGTTATCATAGCCAAGTCTGTCATTGCGCAGTTTTCCATGAATTCCCATACTGAAGAAGAATCCGTCGACGACGGTTACGACGAGAACGGCTACGACCGCCCCAGCAAGTCCCAGATCAAGCGCGAGATGCACGCCCTGCTGGACCTGGGCAAGCAGCTGATCGAACTGTCCCCCGAACGTCTGAAGCAATTGCCGCTGGCCGAGCGTCTCTATGAAGCGATCCGCACCGCGCAGCGCACCACCGGGCGCGAAGGCAAGCGGCGCCAGGTTCACTTCGTGGGCAAGCTGATGCGCGACGCGCCGGCCGACGAAATCCGCGCCCAGCTCGATATCTGGGAAAACGGTTCGCGCGAGGAAACCGCCGCCATGCACCGGCTGGAAACGCTGCGCGACCGCCTGCTCGACGACGACGATGCCCTGACCAAGCTGCTCAACAGCAACCCGCAGGCCGACGTCCAGCAGCTGCGCGCGCTGATCCGCGCCGCCCGCAAGGAAAAGCTGGCCAACGCCGCCCTGCTGCAAGGCCAGGAGCCGCAGAAGAAGCATTACCGTGCGCTATTCCAGGCCCTGAAGACCCTTACCCTCTGATTCACCACCCTCCGTCCATGAACGCTCCGACCGACCTGCTCGATTGCATCGAGATCGAAACCGCTCCCAACCCCACGCATGCCGTGATCTGGCTGCACGGCCTGGGCGCCGACGGCAACGACTTCGCGCCCATCGTGCCGGAGCTGGACCTGCCGGCCGGCCTGGGCGTGCGCTTCGTATTCCCCAATGCGCCGGTGCAGCGCGTCACCATCAACAATGGCATGGCGATGCGCTCCTGGTACGACATCCTGGTGATGGATCTGGTGCGGGTGGAAGACGCCAAGGGCATCCGCGCCTCGGAGGCCGCGATCCACAAGCTGATCGCGCGCGAGAACGCGCGCGGCATCCCGACCTCGAACATCGTGCTGGCGGGCTTCTCGCAGGGCTGCGCCATGACCCTGCACACCGGCCTGCGTCTGCAGGACAAGCTGGCCGGCATGATGGGCCTGTCGGGCTACCTGCCGCTGCTGGACAGCGCCGAGGCCGAGCGCGCTCCCGCCAACCAGCGCACCCCCATCTTCCTGGCCCACGGCCTGTATGACCCGGTGGTGTCGCTGCCGCGCGCCGAGGCCTCGCGGGCCGAACTGGAACGGCTGGGCTACGACGTGCGCTGGCACACCTACCCCATGCCGCATTCGGTCTGCGCCGAGGAAGTGGCCGACATCTCGCGCTTTCTGAACCAGGTGCTGGTGTAACTCCGGCGGCGCGCGCCGCGCCGCCACCCTCCCCCGGGTCCGGATTCTCCGGGCCGTTCGCACGGGGATTCCCTGCTTTGTATACCAAGTGGTATTCCAGCCCCGAATTTTCCGGGGCGTGGCTTCGCTCGTCCATAGAGAAAAACGACAATACTAAAACGCTTGCTGCTCGCCTAGGTTGAATATAGTATTCAATCCAAGCCGTATCGGCCCGATCGCAATCGCCTCGGGCTTCCCTGTTGTTGCAGTCGATCCATCCCATTGGCCGTGTCGCGCCGGGTTTCGGCGAGGCATTCAGACGCAGGAGAAAGTCCCGTGAAGCCCTTGCCATTGCCTCGCCTGGCAGCGGCGGCGCTGCTTGCCGCCGCCCTCGCCCCGTTCGCCAGCCACGGCGAAACCCTCAATCCCCCGGTAAAGGTGCGCTACGAAGAGGTGGTGCGCTCGATTCTGTACGTGCCCAAGTACGTCGCGCTGTCGCAGGGCTACTTCAAGGATGCCGGGCTGGACGTGTCCATGAAGACCTCGCAGGGCACCGACAAGGGCATGACCGCCCTGCTCTCGGGCAGCGCCGACATCGTGCTGATCGGCCCCGAGGCCTCGATCTACGTGCAGAACAGCGAATCGCCGGTCAAGCCGAAGATCTTCGCCGGCCTGACCGCCACCGACGGCTTCTTCCTGCTGGCGCGCAAGCCGGTCGAGAAGTTCGACTGGAGCATGCTCAAGGGCAAGGAGGTGATCGGCTTCCGGCCCGGGTCGAACCCCATCGTGTTCCTGGAGACCGCGCTGCGCAAGCACGGCCTGGACCCGCAGAAGGACGTCAAGCTGCTCAACAACATCGGCATCCCCGCCCGCGCCGGCGCCTGGATGGCGGGCCAGGGCGAGTACGGCATCTTCCTGGAACCCGAGGCCGGCGAACTGGTGCGCAACGGCAAGGGCTACATCGTGGCCTCGGTCGGCCATGAGGTCGGCCAGGTGGACTACACGGTCTTCACCGCCACCGACAAGTACATCCGCGACAACCCCAAGGTGATCCAGGCCTGGACCAACGTGGTGGCGCGCGCGGAAAAGTACGTGAAGGACACGCCCGCGGCCACGCTGGCGCCGCAGATCATGAGCTACTTCCCCGGCATGGATGCGGCCGCGGTGACCGACGCGATCGAGCGCTACAAGCAGTACCAGATCTGGAAGACCACGCCGCTGGTGACGGCCGAGGCCATGAACCAGCTGCAGGACATGCTGGTCGCCAGCGCGGTGATGAAGGACGGCGCCCGGGTCAAATACGAGGATGTGGTGGTGGCGGACTTCGCCAGGAAGGTGCCGTGATGAGCGCCGTCGTCCACAACCTCAAGCCGGACCCGGCCACCGCCAAGATCGAACTGCGCGATGTCTGCCTGAGCTACTTCACGCCGGAAGGCGAGACCGAAGCGCTGTCGCAGGTGTCGTTCGCGCTGGCGCCGGGCGAATTCGTCAGCCTGATCGGCCAGAGCGGCTGCGGCAAGAGCACGCTGCTGTCGCTGATCGCCGGCCTCATCGCGCCCACGTCCGGCGCGGTGATGATCGACGGCCAGGCGGTCACCGAGCCCAACCCGCGCATCGGCTACATGCTGCAGCAGGATTACCTGTTCGAGTGGCGCACCATCCTGGACAACGTCATGCTGGGCGCGGAAATCCAGGGCCGGCGCGATGCGCGCAGCGAGGCCCGCGCCGTGCATCTGCTGGAAAAATGCGGGCTGGGCGCCTTTCTCTCGCACACGCCGCGCCAACTGTCTGGCGGCATGCGCCAGCGCGCGGCGCTGGCGCGCACGCTGGTCACCGAGCCCGACGTGATCCTGCTGGACGAGCCGTTCTCGGCGCTGGATTCGCAAACCCGGCTGGCGATTTCAGACGAGGTGGTCGACATCCTGCGACGCGAGGGCAAGACGGTGGTGCTGGTCACCCACGACATCGGCGAAGCCATCGCCATGACCGACCGCGTCATCGTGCTGTCGCGCCGGCCGGGCCGCCTGAAGAGCCAGTACCGCATCCATTACGGCGACGGCGCGCGCCCCACGCCGTTCCAGGCGCGCTCGCGGCCGGAATTCAACGCCTATTTCAAACAGCTCTGGGACGAGCTGGACGTCCATGTGGAGGGTTGAGCCATGAACGCACCCGTCGCCAATGCCGTACCGCTGCGCGCCTTGCCCGCGCCCAGTCAGAAATACCTGGACTACCTGCGGCGCGACCGCGCCCGCCGCCGCAATATCCGGCTGGCCCAAGCCTTGCTGCTGGTGGTGTTCCTGTGCGCCTGGGAGATCCTGCCGCGGCTGCACATCGTGAACCCGCTGTTGACCAGCTACCCCAGCGCGCTGTGGCCCACCTTCATCGAACTCTGGAACAACGGCAACCTGGCGCATCACATCATGACCACCTTGTCGGCCACGCTGGTGGGCTTCACGCTCAGCATGGTCATCGGCATCGTGGTGGCGGCGGCGCTGTGGTGGTCGGATTTCCTGTACAAGGTGCTGGACCCGTTCCTGGTGGTGGCCAACGCCATGCCCAAGATCGCCTTCGTGCCGATCTTCTACCTGTGGCTGGGGTCGGACTACGCGGTCTACGGCATGGCCGTGGCAATCGCGGTGTTCGTGACCATCATGGTGGTGTACGCCGGCTTTCGCGCCATCGACCTGAACAAGGTCAAGCTGGCCCGCACCTTCGGCGCCAGCCGCTGGCAGGTGCTGACCAAGGTGGTGCTGCCCGGCAGCGTGCCGACCCTGATCGCCGCCGTGAAGATGAACATCGGCCTGGCGCTGGTGGGCGTCATCGTCGGCGAATTCCAGTCGGCTGATTCGGGGCTGGGCTTTCTGATCATGAACGGCAGCCAGGTCTTCAAGCTGAACATCGTCATGACCGCCATCGCCATGCTGGCGCTGATCTCCAGCGTCATGTACCTGGTGGTGTACCGCATCGAAGCCGCCGTGGCGCGGCGCTACGGATAAGGAGCCGCCATGCAGATTCCGCAATGGGTGCAGGACCGCGTCATCGCCCGCCAGGGCTGCCTGCATCCCTACGACAGCCTGCCCGGCGCCCGCACCGCGGTGGTGGTGATCGACATGCAGCAGTACTTCACGCTGCCCGGCTACCAGGGCGAATGCGCGGCGGCGCGCGGCATCATCGCGCCGGTCAACCGCCTGTGCGACGCGGTGCGCGCGGCCGGCGGCACGGTGGTCTGGGTGCAGACCGCGTCCGACAATGCCGATGCCTTCTGGTCGCACCACCATGGCGTGATGCTGACGCCCGAGCGCAGCGCCCGGCGCCTGGAGACCCTGCGCCGCGACTCACCGGGCTTCGCCCTGCATCCGGACCTGCGGCCGGCCGACAGCGACCTGCGCGTCACCAAGCGCTTCTACAGCGCCATGGCCACGGGCTCGTCGGAACTGGAACCGCTGCTGCGCGGACGCGGCGTGGACACGCTGCTGATCGCCGGCACGGTCACCAACGTCTGCTGCGAATCGACCGCGCGCGACGCCATGATGCGCGACTTCCGCACCATCATGGTGGACGACGCGCTGGCGGCGGTCACGCCGGCCGAACACGAAAACGCCCTGCACGGCTGGCTGCTGTTCTTCGGCGACGTGCTGTCGGTGGACGAGGTGTCGACGCGGCTGCGGCCGGCGCAGGCCGCGCGCAAGACGGCCTGAAGCCGGCATGGCCGCAGCCGGGCGCCGGCACGCGCCGGCCGCGGCGCTCAGCGCAGGTTGAGCCAGACCCGCCGCATGGTCGGGTCTTCCGGATCCGGATCGTTGGTGAACCCCAGGCTGGTCATCAGCGCCAGCATCGGCCGGTTGGTCGACAGCACCAGGCCGTCGATGTATTCCAGCCCCTGCTCGCGCGCCGCGTCGATCAGCGCCGTCATCAGCTGGCGGCCCAGGCCGCGCCGCTGCCAGTCGTCGCCGATCACCAGCGCGTATTCCGCGCCGCGTCCGTCGGGATTGCGCAAATAATGCGCAAAGCCGACCAGCACCTCGCGCGGATGGCCGCGGTTGGCCGGGTTGGGCACCTGGGTCGCCGCCACCAAGGCCAATTCCCGGTGGTAGTCCACCTGGGTATAACGCGACACCATGCGCGGGGTCAGTTCGCGCATCATCGACACGAAGCGCATGTAGCGCGAACGTTCCGACAGGCCACGAATGAATTCCTGCAGCGGCTGGGCGTCTTCGGGGCGGATCGGCCGCAGCACCCAGGGAATGCCGTCGTCAAAGCGACGCACCTGCACCAGGCGGGCCGGGTACGGGTGGATCGCCATGTGCGGATAGCCGGTAGTCTGCGGCGATTCGCAGCCCGGCGTTTCGGTCAGCGTCATGCGCAGGCCGCCGGCGCGCAGATGGGTTTCGCCGGCGTAGAGCGGGTCGATATCCAGCGATTCGATATCGGGCAATTCCGAGACCAGCTCGGACACCAGCACCAGCGCCTGCTGCAGCGCCTCGGCGGCCAGATGGCCCACGCGCGGCGCCAGTACCCGGCGCCACAGCCGGCTGCGCTCGATCAGTTGGCGAGCCAGGAAGCCGTTGAGCGGCGGCAGGTCCATGCCGCGGTCGGACTGCGACAGCATCGCGTCGGGGCCACCGGCGCCAAAGCGGATGACCGGGCCGAACTGCGGGTCGCGCCGCACCCGGATCGCCATGGGGCGGGATTCGGGCTCGCCCGAAGCCACGTCCACCGGCATATCGCGCAGCGGCACGTAGAACAGCGCCAGCAGCGCGCGGATTTCCGCCGTGTTGAGTTCGCGCCGGCAATCGGCCCGCACCCGCGCCAGGATCTCGCGCGCGGTGGCCAGGTCGGGCACGTGGGTGGCCGGCTCGGGCGGCTGGGTCTGCAGCAGCAATTGCTGGTTGTAGTGGTGCGAGGCCAGCACGCCAAAGGCGTCTGCGGCGGACTCGGGCGTGCGGAACGCGGAGGTGCCGGCGTCGTCCAGCATGCGTCGCAGCGGCCGCATGCCGGCATCGCCCATGAAGCAGGTGACCACGGGCTTCTTGGCCTTGGGCGCGATCAGCGCCAGCTCGCGCGCCACGGCGGGCATGTCAGCGAGCGCGTCGGGCGCCAGCAGCACCAGCACGCCATCCACGCCGGCATCGTCCAGCACCGCGTCCAGCACAGCGCGAATGCGCTCGGGCGTAAGCGGTGTATAGGTGATGACCGGGTTGATGGTGGCCGCATCCGGCTCCAGCATCGCCGCCAACGCGCGCTGCGTGGCGGGCGCCAGTTCGGCGCGCAGCACGGCCGCGTCCGGGCCGATCAGGTCCATGGCCAGTTGCGGTGGCCCACTGCCGTTGGAAATCAGCGCCACCCGCCGGCCCTTGGGGCGACGGGTATAGCCCAGCACCTTCACGGCCGAGAACAGTTGCACGAAGTAACGCACCCGCACCGCGCCGGCGCGGCGCAGGGCGGCGTCGAAGATTGCGTCGGCGCTGTCGGTGTCCGCCCGCCCCGCCTTGAGCACGATGACCGGCTTGACGCTGGCCGCGGCCCGCAGGGTGCTCATGAACTCGCGCGCCGGGCCGACGTCTTCCAGGTACAGCACGATGCTGTCGGTGCGGGGGTCGCTGGCCAGGTAATCCAGCACCTTGGACAAGCCCACCACTGCCTCGTCGCCCAGCGACACGGCGGTGGAAAAACCGATATGCACGTCTTCGGCCCAGTCCATGACGGCAGCCATGATCGAGCGCGACTGCGCCAGTAGCGCCACGCGGCCGGCGCGGGCCAGCACCGGATGCTGGCTGAAATTCAGGCCGGCGTGGGGCCGCTGGGCGCCGAACGAGCGCGGACCCAGCAATTCACAGCGGTTTTCTTCGGCCCAGGCGCGGCACAGCGCCAGCGTGCCGCGTGGATACGGATCGGGCAGCGGATGCGGCAACAGGATGACCGAACGGGGCGCCAGCGGCGACAGCCGGCGCAGCGTTTCGGGCAGCACGGCGGGGGATACACAAACCAGGGCCAGATCGGGTCGCTCGCCGGGGGCCAGCCCCTCCAGTGCTGCGGGCAAGTCGGGCGCGGCGCCGACTTCACAGGCCACCAACGTGGTTTTCGCCTTGAGCGCCGGCGACAACGAGCCCGCCGCCGGCAGGGGCCGGTCGGCAACGATCACCAGCGAACTGGGTTCGAACATCGGGGCAAGAGCGTGTCGCAGCATGTCGTGGGCGGGCGCTAATCTAAAATACCGTTCATCGTAACAAGACAATCCCGCCGTCCGCTTGATGTGGACACTGCCTGACGCCGCTTTGTGGCGCCGCAGCCGCTATCATTGCCACCTATGACTTCCAACGCCACTTCCCCCATTCGTACCCGCTTCGCGCCTTCGCCCACGGGTTTCCTGCATCTGGGCGGCGCCCGCACCGCGCTGTTCTCCTGGGCCTTCGCGCGCCACCACAAGGGCACCTTCGTGCTGCGCATCGAAGACACGGACGTCGAACGCTCCACGCCGGAAGCGGTGCAGGCCATCCTGGACAGCATGGACTGGCTCGGCATGCAGCCGGACGAAGGCCCGTTCTACCAGATGCAGCGCATGGACCGCTACCGCGAAGTGGTGGCGCAGATGCTGGCCGCCGGCACCGCCTACCACTGCTACAGCTCGCCCGAGGAAGTGGAAGCCATGCGCGAAGCCGCCCGCGCCCGCGGCGACAAGCCGCGTTACGACGGCACCTGGCGCCCCGAACCCGGCAAGACCCTGCCGGCCATCCCGGAAGGCCGCAAGCCCGTGGTGCGCTTCAAGAACCCCCAGGAAGGCGCAACCTCCTGGAACGACATGGTCAAGGGCACGATCAGCTTCGACAACACCGAGCTCGACGACCTGATCATCGCGCGCCCGGACGGCACGCCCACCTACAACTTCTGCGTCGTGGTCGACGACTGGGACATGGGCATCACCCACGTGCTGCGCGGCGACGACCACGTCAACAACACCCCGCGCCAGATCAACATCCTGCGCGCGCTGGGCGCCACCCTGCCCGAATATGGCCACGTGCCCATGATCCTGGGCCCGGACGGCGAAAAGCTGTCCAAGCGCCACGGCGCGGTCAACGTCATGGAGTACGACAACGAGGGCTATCTGCCCGAGGCCATGATCAACTACCTGGCGCGCCTGGGCTGGAGCCACGGCGACGACGAACTCTTCAGCCGCGACCAGCTGGTGGAATGGTTCGACACCCGCCACCTGTCCAAGTCGGCCTCGCAGTGGGATCCGAAGAAGCTGAACTGGGTCAACGCCCACTACATCAAGCAGATGGACAACGCCGAGCTGGCCGAACGCGTGGCCCCGCGCGTGGCCAACCGTGGCGGCCACCCTGAAAAGATCGACCTGCCGGGCGTCATGGGCCTGTTGAAAGACCGCGCCGAAACGCTCGAGCAACTGGCTGACGGCGCCATGCTGTTCTGCGGCGAATTCAAGCCGGCAGCGCCGGAATTGGTCGAGCAGCACCTGACCGCCCCGGCTCGCGAAGCCCTGGCCGACTTCGCCCAGCGCGCCGCCGGCACCGACTGGACCCGCGAAGCCATCTCGGCGTTGATCAAGGCCGTGCTGGCCGACCGCGGCCTGAAGATGCCCCAATTGGCGATTCCGCTGCGCGTGGCCGTGACGGGCCAAACCCAGACGCCCGCGGTGGACGCCGTGCTGGCGCTACTGGGCAAGGAAACCGTGCAAAAGCGCCTGGCCGCCATCTGATCCGGCGTGCCGGGCCCGCGCCCGGCCCTGGCCAAAAAAAGCCCCGTCCGGCACTACCGGATGAACTGACCCCCGAAAGTTGGACATTGATCCAACCTTCGGGGGTTTTTACATGGCGAAGTACGACGAGCAGTTCAAGTTAAAGGTGGTGCGGGAGTATTTGAAGGGTGCTGAGAGCGTTCGTTCGGTGGCGGCACGCTACGGACTGGACCATTCGCTGGTCCGACGATGGGTCGAGAGCTATCGCTTACATGGCTTGGCGGGTCTGCGCCGGCAGTCGGGCACGTACAGCGCACCCTTTAAGCAGTCTGTGTTGCGCAAGATCCGCGACCGAGGGCTATCCGACACCGAGGCTGCGACTCTGCTGGGGATCCGCAGTTCAGGTCATATTGCGAAGTGGCGTGCCCAGTATGATGCTGGGGGTATCGAGGCGTTGGCGCGCAAGCGCCCAGGAGCAAGCATGCCCCACAAATACCCCCCCGAGCCCGTGTCCAAGGACATGACCAAGGAAGAACTTCTCGAGGAAGTTGCGAACCTGCGAGCGGAGTTGGACTACCTAAAAAAGCTCGATGCCTTGATCGAAGCGGAAAGGACCCAAGCGCTCGTTGGAAAGCGCAAGTGGTCCAAGGATTGAGGCATAAGCATCCGCTGGAACGACTGCTGCGCGCGGCCAAGCTGTCGCGCAGCACGTTCTACTACTACCTGAAGGCGCAGGACGCCCCAGACCCGTACGCCGAGCTAAAGCGACGTATCGGCGCGGTCTTCGCGCGCCACAAGGGCCGCTATGGCTACCGCCGGATCACGGCGGTCTTGCGCCAGGCAGGTGAGCTGGTGAACCACAAGACAGTGCAGAAACTGATGCAGGCATTGGGCTTGAAGTCGCTGGTGCGCGCCAAGAAGTACCGCTCATACCGAGGCCAGTCGCATCACGTGGCGGCCAACGTGTTGGCGCGTGACTTCGAGGCAGCGCGTCCGCACGAGAAGTGGGTGACCGACGTGACTGAGTTCAAGGTGCGTGGTGAGAAGTTGTACTTGTCGCCGGTGATGGACCTGTATAACGGCGAGATCGTGGCCTACGAAACCAGCCGACGACCGGTGTTCAAGCTCGTGGGCAGCATGCTGAAAAAGGCGCTGGCTCGGCTTCGCCCGACGGACCGTCCCATCCTGCACTCCGACCAGGGTTGGCAGTACCAGCAGCCTAACTACCGGCGCATGCTCGCAGCCCGTTCAGTGACGCAGAGCATGTCACGCAAGGGAAACTGCCTGGACAATGCCGCCATGGATAGCTTCTTCGGTACGTTGAAGGCCGAGTTCTTCCACCTGAACCGCTTCGAGAGCATCGACCAGTTGCAGGCAGGCATCAGGCAGTACATCCGTTACTACAATCATGATCGCATCAAGCTCAAGCTAAAAGGCCTGAGCCCGGTGCAATACCGAGTTCAGGCCTGCGGGCTTTAGCTTTTGACCGTCCAACTTCTGGGGGTCAGTTCAGGACGGGGCTTTTTCCATGGCAGCCGAATCCGCGCCGCTACGCCGCCAGGGGCCGCGACTTCAGGGCGCGCGAGAAAAACGCGCCCAACAGGGGCAGCAACACGGCCGAGCCGCCGAACAACACCGCCGCCCCGACCTCGTCCACCACCGCGCCGGCCAACGCCACGCCGGCCGCCTGGCCCATGAACAGGCAGGAAGCGAACCATGCCACCGCCGTGCCGCGCGCCGACGGCACCATCTGGGTGGCGTTGGTCTGCAGCGTCGCGTGCAGCAGGTAGTAGCCGAAGCCCGCCAGCACGCTGGCCAGCAGGCTCCACAACCACACCGGCCCCAGCAGGTACGACAGGAACGCCACGCCCAGCACCAGCCCGCCCGCGACCGCCAGGCCACGTTCGCCCAGGCGCTTGAGGACGCGGCCCGCCACCACCGTGTACAGCAGCCCGCCCACGGCGTACACCGCCACCAGGGCGCCGGCCGCGGTCAGCGAGATATCGAAGCGTTCGTGCAGGTACGACGGCGCGAACGCCAGGGCGCCGAACACCAGCAGGCCCTCGATGAACACCGTGGCCAGCACCACCCGCGCCCAGGGCGTGCCCAGCACCAGCCGCGCCTGCGCCACGAAGCCCTGGCGCGGCGCGTTGGGGTCGACCACGCCCAATCCCAGCGCGCGCTGGCGCCGCACCTCCAGCTGCAGCAGCGTGCCCACCACGAGGTAGCCGACCACCAGCGCCGCGAAGGCCCAGCGCCAGCCCAGGGTGTCGGCGAACAGGCCGCCGGCCAGTTGTCCGGCCGCCATGCCCAGGATGGTCCCGGTCAGGAAGCGCGCCAGCGTCGCCTGGCGCCTTTCGTACGGCACGGTGTCGCCGATCCAGGCCATCGACAGCGGCACGATG
Organism: Achromobacter xylosoxidans; assembly: GCA_040396375.1. Lineage (GTDB taxonomy): Bacteria > Pseudomonadota > Gammaproteobacteria > Burkholderiales > Burkholderiaceae_B > Achromobacter > Achromobacter xylosoxidans_D. The sequence continues at coordinate 3,155 of JBEBOQ010000122.1, read as the reverse complement.
CCGGCCCCCGCCGCGCCCGACAGGGCGCGGCAGAACACCAGCACGTCCAGCGACTCGGCCACGAACGCGCCGGCGCTGCCCAGCGCGCAGGCAAACGTCGCCACGCTGACCACGCGATACTTGCCGTAGCGGTCGCCCACCGGGCCGAAGAACATCTGCAATACGCCGTAGGCCACGGCGAACGCGGTCACCGCGCGCGCGGCCTGGCCAGTGGTGGCGCCGAACTCGGCGGCCAACTGCGGCAACATGGGATCACAGATACGAAAGGCGCTGGCGCTGACGAAAGCGGCCAGGGCGAGCAGCGCGATGGCGCGCGCTTCGGAAGAGAGGGCGGGCATGGAAGGCCGGCGGGGATGGAGGACGAAGTCCGCACCTTACCGCAGGCGCGCCCGCTTGGCGACGCCGGCCGGCGGATTCCGTCCGTCCGGCGCAACGTCGGGTTGCGGGCCGGCGCCCGCCGGACCGGGATCAATACGGCAGGCGGTAGCCCTGCGGCATGCGGCGCGCGGTAACGACCTGGCCGCCGCTCTTGAGTTCCCGCAGCGTCAGCTTGGCCTGCTCGACTTTCTCGACACGGTAGCGGTTGACGTAGATCGGATCGGCGGCGTCGACGATCTCGCCGTTCGATTGCGTGGTCTGCATCGTGTAGACGCCGTCCACCACGCTCCAGCAACCGGTCTCGCGCAGCGCCGGGCGCGTCTTGCGGCCGATCTTCAGCTGGGTTTCGTAGGCCATGCGGCCGTCGGCGTACAGCACCGTGAGCGCCTGGAAGTCACCGCTGACGCCCTTCGGCCTGGAGTTCGAATACCAGGTGCCTATCATGGGATCGCCGCTTTTCGCCGGTACGCACGCGGCCGGCTTGGGCGGGCCCTCCGGCTGGGCCTCGGTGATGGAGGCGGGTTTCCGGGCGGCGCAGCCGGCCAGGATCAGAAGGGCGCAGGCCACGCCCGCCGAACGCAAATACACACTGCTCATGACTTCCTCAACACGTCTGTCGACGCGCCGCGCCGCTCAGACCGGCACGCCCCTCGCGCAGCAAACATCACGCACTCTAAAGAGGCGCTTGTGAAGAATCAACGACGATCCGCGCCAAGTGCAATTGCGCAACAGTCCTTCGCGCAAAGCGCCCGCTTTAACGCTCTAACACGCAAAAATGCGTTGGTTTCAAACGACACTGCGCCCGCCCCGCGCCCCTTTGTCGCGCAGCAATTCTTCCATGCGCGCGGCTGCCGGCGACAGGCTGCGACCCGCCAATCGCGTGATACCCAGCTCGCGCTCGATGCGCGGCCGCGCCAGCGGCACGAAAGCCAGCTCCGGCGAGTCCGGCGGCACGCCCAACCGCGCCAGCACCGTCACGCCCACGCCGCGCTCCAGCATGGCCAGCAGCGACATCATGTTGGACACGAACACCTGCCGCTCCATCATGAACGCCGCCTGCGGATAGTCCGCCAACTGCCGGTGCGCCACCGTGCCCACCAGGGGTAAACCGGCGATCTCGCGCCAGGTTACCGACTTGCGGCCCGCCAGCGGATGGCCGCGATGGCAGACCAGCCCGAACGCGTCGCGTAGCAGCGGCTCGAACGACAGCCGCCGGTCGCGCAGCACGGGGCTGCACACCCCCAGCTCCACCTCGCCCGCCAGCACCATGCGTTCCACCCCTTCCGAGTTGTCGTCGAACAGGCGCAACGCCACCGCCGGATAGCGCTCGCGGTACACCGCCACCAGCTCCGGCAGCCAATGGGTCGCCACCGTGGCCACCGACGCCATCGTCAGCGTGCCGGCCTGATTGCTGGCCAACCCCGACAGCGTGCCCGCCACCCGGTCATGGTGCTCGACCAGCTCGCGAGCCAGCGGCAGGCAGTCCTGCCCGAAGCGTGTCAGCGCATTGCCGTTGCCGCGCTCGAACAGCGGCTGGCCCAGGCGCTGCTCCATTTCGCGTATCGACAGCGACAACGCCGGCTGCGAGCGGAAGGCCCGCGCCGCCGCCGCACGAAAACTGCGTAGCTCGGCGACCAGCAAAAAGTGCCGGTAGTGCGCAACGGACAATTCGGGCAGTGCGGGCATGGATGAACCTGATTAGAAGAACTTATCGAATCATAGGAAAAATAACGTTTTCTGATCATAGGGCGGCACTTAACATGGCCGCAATGACTACCGCGACCCTAGCCCCTGCTGCTTCTTACGATGTCGATCCGCTGGACTTCAGCCTGGCCGACCGGCTTGCCACCCGCCCCGTCGGCCAAGGGCGGCTGCTGATCGGCAGAGCCGCCATGCCCGCCGGGTCTGAACGCCCCGGCCTGCTGTTCGTGCCCGGCGCGTATCACGGCGCCTGGTGCTTCGCGCATTACCTGGACTACTTCGCCCGCGCCGGCCTGGCCTGCGCCGCCGTCGACGTGCGCGGCCACGGCCCGCTACCGCAAGACGCCGATTTCATCCATACCGGTATCAATGACCTGGCCCGTGACGTCGTCGCCGCACTGGACGCGCTGGACGCCCCCACCATCGTGGTCGGTCACAGCATGGGCGCCCTGCCCGCCCTGCTCGCCGCCAGCCAACGCTCCGTCGCCGGCATCGTCCTGATGGCGCCGTCCCCGCCCGCCAACCTGCCCGGTGCACTGGGCCTGCCGCCGGTGCCCGAAGGCATCGTGCGCCGCGTCCCTGCCGACGCCGAAATCCGCGCCCGCTTCCTGGCCACCTCGCCCGAGCGCGACGTCAGCACGGTAACGCGCCGGATCACCCCCGAAAGCCCCCAGGTGCTTAACGACCGCTACCTGCTGCGCGTCCCCGTCGACCCAGCCGCCATCACCGCCCCAGGGCTGTGCCTGGAAGCCGGCCTGGACACCCACGACCGCCATCCGCCCGGCCAGGACCGCGCCATCGCGCGACTGTTCGGCTTTTCCCATGCCGTCCTCGCCGGACAGCCCCATTGCATGATGTACGGCGACGCATGGCAGGCCAGCGCGGACGCGATCCTCGGCTGGTATCGCCAACAGTTCGGCTGACCCGCGACGCCCCTGACGCCCGATACATCCTCAACCATCGACATCCGCCAACGACCGCCAGACAGATCCACCCGGCCCGCGTCCAGCGTGCCATGAAGCACACCGCAAGCCATAGAACATGACGGCGCCAGCGCCGCCCCAGGAGACAAGCAT
>JBEBOQ010000121.1:0-16100 GCA_040396375.1 Achromobacter xylosoxidans | reverse complement strand
CCGCGCAGCCCGCGGCCGGCGGCGCCCCCGCCGAACCCACCGTACTTCCGCCGGGAACCTATCCGCCGCTGGAGGGCGCTACCCGCATCATCGGGTCGATCGCGCTGTCCACGGCGGTGTTCATGAACGTGCTGGACACCTCGATCGCGAACGTGTCCATTCCCACGATCTCCGGCGACCTGGGCGTCAGCTCCAGCCAGGGCACCTGGGTCATCACCTCGTTCGCCGTGGCCAACGCCATCACAGTGCCGCTGACCGGCTGGCTGACGCAACGCTTCGGCCAGGTGCGGCTGTTCCTGATTTCCACGCTGCTATTCGTGGTGGCTTCGTGGCTGTGCGGCTTCTCGCCGTCGCTCGAGGCCCTGATCGCCTTCCGCGTGCTGCAAGGCGCCGTGGCCGGCCCCATGATCCCGCTGTCGCAAACCCTCATGCTGGCCAGCTTCCCGAAGTCCAAGGCGGGTATGGCGTTAGCGGTCTGGTCCATGACCACACTGGTAGCGCCTGTGGCCGGGCCGCTGCTGGGCGGCTGGATTTCCGACAACTACACCTGGCCCTGGATCTTCTACATCAACGTGCCGGTCGGCCTCTTGGCCGCCTGGATCAGCTGGCGCATCTATGGCAACCGCGAGTCCCTGACCCGCAAACTGCCCATCGACAAACTCGGTCTGATACTGCTGGTGGTATGGGTCGGTTCGCTGCAGATCATGCTGGACAAGGGCAAGGAACTGGACTGGTTCGCCAGCCCCACCATCATCGCGCTGGCCGCCATCGCGTTCGTGGCTTTCGTCTTCTTCCTGATTTGGGAGCTGACCGATGCGCACCCGGTGGTGGATCTGCGCCTGTTCAAGATCCGCAACTTCAGCGTGGGGGCCGTGACGTTGGCGGTCGCCTACGGCGTGTTCTTCGGCAATGTGGTGCTGCTGCCCCTTTGGCTGCAAAGCTATATGGGCTATACCGCCACGTATGCGGGCATGGTCACCGCGCCGGTGGGCCTGCTGGCCATTCTGCTGACGCCCATGGTCGGCAAGATGCTGGCCACTCGCGACCCGCGCCAGATTGTCACGGTGGCGTTCCTGATCTTCGCCCTGGTCTGCTTCATGCGCTCCGGCTTCAACACGCAGACCGATGTGCGCACGCTCATGATCCCAACGATCATTCAGGGTGCGGCCATGGCGGCGTTCTTCGTGCCGCTGACCTCGATCACGCTGTCCAGCATCGAACCGTGGCGCATTCCTGCCGCCTCGGGCCTGTCGAACTTCCTGCGCCTGACCGCCGGCGCGTTTGGCACCTCGATCGCGACCACCCTGTGGGAAAACCGCGCCACCCTGCATCACTCCCAGTTGACCGAAGCCGCCAAGCCCGGCCAGCAGGCGTTCGACCAGACGCTAAACGCCCTGCAGAACGGCGTGGGCATGTCGCACGAGCAGGCGCTAAGCACGGTAGACCGCCTGATCAACGCCCAGGCGTACACCATGTCGGCGGTGGACGTGTTCTACGCCTCGGCGATTATCTTCATGCTGTTGATCGGATTGGTGTGGTTCGCCAAGCCACGTTCGGCCAAGGCCGGCGGCGGCGGCGCTGCGGAAGCGGCGGCAGGCGCCCACTGACGGACGCGCAACCGCTGTCCAGAAGCAAGAAGGCCCGGCAACGCCGGGCCTTTTCAATTCTTCAGCAGCGCATGCCAGTCCTGCCGCTCGATCACTTCGGGCGGCAGTGCGCTGACGGGCGACAGGTTGATCACCGACACGCCCCGCCCACGCCACTGCTGCGCGGCGAAACGGAACGACGGCTCGATCAGGCGAGCAAAATTTCGGGCCAGCCGGCTGGTCTGCGGCGTTTGCCCTTCGTCGTAGAAACGCATGCCGTGCTGCAGCGTCAGGTCGAGACCGTGCAGGTACACCTTGCGCGCGCCACCGGAAATCATCACCTGCAGCGCCACATAGGCAACCGTGTCAGCGTCGAACACGCCCAGCGACGCGTTGAAGCTGTAGCCCAGACCCTGTTTGGCATCCAGCAGTTGCAGGTCCGGCGAGGCCGCTACCATGCGCTTTAGCACCGCGGGCGCGGCGCTGCGCTGATAGGCGCGTTCGGAGATCAATTCGATGATGCAGATGCGGCAACGGATCTGCTCTTGCGGAACACCCTGCATGATGTAGCGCAGCACTTCGGGCAATACATACAGGGTCAAGTCACAGGCGACGATCTCGCGCACCAGGTCGATGCGGTCCCGAACGAAATTCTGATCGATGATGCAGTAGTACTTGAACGGCAGGTTGAACTTGCGGGCAAGCGCGATCGAGCCGTTCACGCCCATCGCCGCCCGAATGTTCAGGCGGTCATAGGGAATCTCGGCGATGGACGGCCCACTCAGGATCAAGTGCATCTCGTCGTCGGCAGGATCGTAACCCTGCTCGATCGGCGTGATGGGCAACGACCGGCCGAACGCCCGGAAGCCGCAGATCACGCCGGCCGGGTTGCGCCAGATACGGACGAACGGCCACAAGTGCTGGTTATGCCGCTGGGTACGCGACCGCAACATGCGAAACAGCTTGCGGGCGAAACGGTCGGCCCGACTGCCCCCCACCTGAGCGGGGGAAGAAGCAATGGAGTCGACCATGTCCTCGGCCCCCTGATAGCGCACGGCTAACCCGCCGCGATCAGCGACGCGATGGCGTCGCCTACTTCAGCGGTGGAGGCATTGCCCTTCATGTCGCGCGTGCGCGGGCCTTCGGCCAGCACGGTTTCGATAGCGCGAACCACGGCCGCGGAGGCCTCGGGGTAGCCCAGGAAGTCCAGCATCAGCGCCCCGCTCCAGATCTGGCCGATCGGGTTGGCGATGCCTTTGCCGTAGATGTCAGGAGCGGAACCATGTACGGGTTCAAACAAGGAGGGGAATTTACGTTCCGGATTCAGGTTCGCGGACGGCGCGATGCCGATCGTGCCCGTGCAGGCCGGGCCGAGGTCGGAAAGGATATCGCCAAAGAGGTTGGAAGCCACGACCACGTCGAACCAATCAGGATGCTGCACGAAATGCGCGCAGAGAATGTCGATATGGTATTTGTCCCAGCGCACGTCCGGATAGTTCCCGGCAATATCGGCCACCCGCTGGTCCCACCAGGGCATCGAAATGGAAATGCCATTGGACTTGGTGGCCGCCGTCAGATGCTTGCCGCGCTTTTGAGCCAATTCGAACGCGAATTTCAGCACGCGATCAGCACCGACCCTGGTGAATACGCTTTCCTGGATCACCACTTCGCGCTCGGTGCCCCCGAACAGGATGCCGCCGCTATTGGAATATTCGCCTTCGGTATTTTCGCGAACGATGAAGAAGTCGATCTCGCCGGGCTTGCGATCCGCCAACGGGGACGGCACGCCGGGCATCAGCCGCACGGGGCGCAGGTTGATGTATTGGTCGAATTCGCGGCGGAACTTGAACAGCGATCCCCACAAGGCCTCGTGGTCGGGCACCGTGGCGGGCCAGCCGATGGCACCAAAGAAAATGGCCTCGTGCTGGCCGATCTGCTGCTGCCAATCGTCCGGCATCATCTTGCCGTGCTTGGCGTAATAATCGCAGCTCCAGTCGAAATGATCCCACTGGAAATCGATGCCGAATCGCGTCGCGACGGCCTCAAGCACCTTCAGGCCTTCCGGCACGACCTCCTTGCCGATACCGTCGCCTGGAAGCACCGCAATCTTGTGTTTCTTCGCCACCGCTCTGTCCTTTCGATTCCTGGGTTACACCGCCCAGAATCATAGGCATAAATAGCGTCAACGCAATACCCCCAGTTACAAAACGGGGGGTATATGCGTGTTCCAACGATGGAATACAGAATTCAGCGACGAGTTTTGGATCCCAGCAGGGATCCGAGTATGCCGCGAGCCAATTCGCGGGCAATGGAACGCGCCGTGCTTTTGGCCACGGATTGCACCACACCGTCGCGCTTGCCGCCGCGTGGCCCGGTGGACCCGAACAGCACGTCGTTCAGGCCGCCCATGAAGCCACCGCCCTTTTCTTCCGGGGCGGGCGCCGGCGCGCCCGCGGTCGGCACGGGCGCCGCCGGATCCTGCTTGGCAGGGACAGACGCGCGTCCGGCCAGCACCTCGTAGGCGGAATCACGGTCGATGGCCTGCCCGTACTTGGCGGTCATCGGACTGGCTTGGCGCAAGGCCTGGCGTTCGGCGTCCGTGGCCGGGCCAATGCGGCTGGCGGGCGGTACGATCCAGGCGCGCTCGGTCGGCATCGGCCGGCCCTTGGCGTCCAGCAGCGATACCAGGGCTTCGCCCACGCCCAGTTCAGTGATGGCCGCCTCGATGTCCAGGCCCGGATTGGGCCGCATCGTCTGGGCAGCGGTCTTGACGGCCTTTTGGTCGCGCGGGGTGAAAGCGCGCAGGGCGTGCTGCACCCGGTTGCCCAATTGGCCCAGCACGGTATCCGGAATGTCCAACGGGTTCTGCGTCACGAAGTAGACGCCCACTCCCTTGGAACGCACCAGCCGCACCACTTGTTCGATCTTGTTCAGAAGCGCGGGCGGGGCGTCGTTGAACAACAGGTGCGCCTCGTCGAAGAAGAACACCAGCTTGGGCTGCTCAACGTCGCCCACTTCAGGCAGCTTTTCGTACAGGTCGGCCAGCAGCCACAAGAGGAAAATCGCGTACAGCCGAGGCGCCTGCATAAGCTTGTCGGCGGCCAGCACATTGACGATGCCGCGCCCTTGGGCGTCGGTGCGCATCAGGTCGGCCACATCCAGCATGGGTTCGCCGAAGAATTTCTCGGCGCCCTGGGATTCGAGTCCCAACAGGCCACGTTGGATAGCGCCCACGCTGGCCGAGGACACGTTGCCATAGCGCGTCTTGAGCTCGGCGGCGCGGTCGGCGACGTTCTGCAACATGGCGCGCAGGTCTTTCAGGTCCAGCAGCAGTTGGCCTTCGTCGTCGGCCACCTTGAAAACCAGGGTCAGCACCCCTTCCTGGGTGTCGTTCAGTTCAAGGATGCGCGCCAGCAGCAGCGGCCCCATGTCGGTGATGGTGGCCCGCACGGGCACGCCCTGCTCGCCGAACACGTCCCATAGCGACACCGGGCTGGCCGCCCAGGCCGGTTCGGCCAGGCCCAGGCTCTTCAGGCGCTCCTGCAGCTTGGGGCTGGCCGCCCCCGCCTGCGAAATGCCGGTCAGGTCGCCCTTGACGTCGGCCATGAAGACCGGGGTACCGATACGGGAAAAAGATTCGGCCAGAACCTGCAGCGTGACCGTTTTACCAGTGCCCGTGGCGCCGGTGATGCAGCCGTGCCGGTTGGCCAGGGCGGGCAACAGCGCCAACTCGGTCTGCGCGTTCTTGGCGATGACGATGGGGTCGGGCATGGGCAACTCTCCGGGCCGGGGGTGAATCAGATGCCCAAGTGTAGAGCCTGCCGCAGCGCTTGTGCGCGTGGCAATATGGACACAGGCGGCCTACTCCCGGGCGCGCGGGCCGCCGGCACGGTAAAATGCCGTTTTTGCAGACAATTTATCTGGGAAGCCATGGCCGGACACAGCAAATGGGCCAATATTCAGCACCGCAAAGGCCGCCAAGACGCCAAACGCGGAAAGCTCTGGACCAAGATCATTCGTGAAATCACCGTGGCGGCGCGCGCCGGCGGCCCCGACCCGGACAGCAATCCGCGCTTGCGCATGGCCTGGGACAAGGCCACCGACGCCAACATGCCCAAGGACAACATCCAGCGCGCCATCCAGCGCGGCGCGGGCGGCGCGGACGGCGAAGCGTACGAGGAAGTGCGCTACGAAGGCTACGGCATCGGCGGCGCGGCGGTCATTGTCGACTGCATGACCGACAACCGCACCCGCACCGTGGCCGAAGTGCGCCACGCCTTCGCCAAGAACGGCGGCAACCTGGGCCAGGAAGGCTCGGTCGCCTTCATGTTCAAGCATTGCGGGCAATTCCTGTTTGCCCCGGGCACGCCCGAAGACAAGGTCATGGAAGCCGCCCTCGAAGCCGGCGCCGAGGACGTCACGACCGACGAAGAAGGCGTGATCGAAGTCGTCTGCGCCCCGCCCGACTACGCCGCCGTGCGCGGTGCTTTCGACGCAGCCGGCCTGAAGGCCGAAGTCGACGGCATCATCATGAAAGCCCTGAACGAAACCGAGCTGGCCGGCGAAGACGCCATCAAGATGCAGAAACTGCTCGACGCCCTGGAAGGCCTGGACGACGTGCAGGAAGTCTATACCAACGTCATTTTCGACGAAGCGCAGTAATCCCATTAGCAGTCATCCCATTACCCCGGCGTACTGAAGGCCCCCACCTTCCAGGCGCCACGCTGTCTCCGGATCCGGGCCCGCCCGGGTCCGTGGCCTATTTATCGGGCAGGTGTCTCGCGACACTCGACTGGCAACCTTAAGAATCACGCAACATGAAACTCCTGGTAATTGGCTCGGGCGGCCGCGAACATGCCCTCGCCTGGCGACTGGCCCGCTCCCCGCGCGTACACAAGGTGTACATCGCCCCGGGCAACGGCGGCACGCAACGAGCCGAGCAAATGGAGAACATTCCGTTCACCAATGCCGAAGAACTGGCCGATTTCGTCCAGCGCGAAGGCATTGCCCTGACGGTCGTCGGCCCGGAAGCGCCGCTGGCCTCGGGCGTCGTGGACGTCTTCCGCGCCCGCGGCCTGAAGATCTTCGGCCCGACCAAGGCCGCCGCGCAGCTGGAAAGCTCCAAGGATTACGCCAAGGCCTTCATGGTCCGGCACAACATCCCCACCGCGCGCTACGCCACCTTCACCGATCCGGCCCAGGCCCACGCCTATATTGACCAGGAAGGCGCCCCGATCGTGATCAAGGCCGACGGCCTGGCCGCCGGCAAGGGCGTCGTGGTCGCCGCCACGCTGGAAGAAGCGCATGCCGCTGTCGACGCCATGTTGGGCGACGGCTCCATGGGCGAAGCCGGCGCGCGCGTCGTCATCGAAGAATGCCTGGTGGGCGAAGAAGCCAGCTTCATCGTCATGTGCGACGGCCGCAACGTGCTGGCGCTGGCCACCAGCCAGGACCACAAGCGCCTGCAGGACGGCGACCAGGGCCCCAACACGGGCGGCATGGGCGCGTATTCGCCCGCCCCCATCGTCACCCCGGAACTGCACCACCGCATCATGCGCGAAATCATCCTGCCGACCGTGCAGGGCATGACGCGCGACGGCATCCCCTACACCGGCTTCCTGTACGCCGGCCTGATGATCGCCCCCGGCGACGATCCCGACCGCGACATCAAGACGCTGGAATTCAACTGCCGCATGGGCGACCCGGAAACCCAGCCCATCATGATGCGCGTCAAGAGCGACCTGCTGGACGCGCTCGAGCACGCCGTCGAAGGCACGCTGGACCAGGCCGACATCACCTGGGACCGCCGCACCGCCCTGGGCGTGGTGCTGGCCTCGCACAACTATCCCAATACCCCGCGCACCGGCGACGTCATCCGCGGCCTGCCCGCCGACGCCGACGACTGCATGGTGTTCCACGCGGCCACCCGCCTGGAAGGCGACGAAACCCAGACCACCGGCGGCCGCGTGCTGTGCGTCACCGCGCTGGGCGACTCGGTCAAGATGGCGCGCGACCGCGTGTACGAAGCCATCGACGGCATCCACTTCGACGGCCGCCAGTACCGCAGCGATATCGGCTGGCGTGCCCTGAAGCCGTCGCAGCAAAAGCCCAAGTCCAACGCGTAACCGGAAGCGCTGATGAACGCATTGCCTGTCGCCGCCGTCCGGGACTACCTCACCGGCCTGCAGTCCCGTATCGTCGCCGCGCTTGAAGCGGCGGAAGGCAGCCCCTTCCGCACCGACGAATGGACCCGGGCCGAAGGCGGCGGCGGGCTGTCGCGCCTGCTCGAAGGCGGCGCCCTGTTCGAACGGGCAGGCGTGCTGTTCAGCCACGTCAAGGGCACCAAACTGCCCCCGTCGGCCAGCGCGCACCGGCCCGAGCTGGCCGGGCGTTCATGGGAAGCCATGGGCGTGTCGATGGTGCTGCATCCGCGCAATCCGTATGTACCCACGACGCACATGAACGTGCGCATGTTCGTGGCCGCGGCCCGGCCAGGCCACGATGAAGCCGATGTGTTCTGGTTCGGCGGCGGCATCGACCTGACGCCCTACTACCCGTTCGAAGCCGACGCCCGCCACTTCCATACGGTCTGCCACGATGCCCTGGCCGCCCACGGCGCCGACTACTACCCGCGCTACAAGCGCTGGTGCGACGAGTATTTTTTCCTCAAGCACCGCAACGAAACGCGCGGCATCGGCGGCATTTTCTTCGACGACCTCAACGCCCCCGGATTCGACGCGTCCTTCGCCTTGACCCGGACAGTCGGCGACGCTTTCCTGGGCAGCTATCTGCCCATCGTCGAACGCCGTCGCGACACGCCCTACGGCGAACGCGAACGCGACTTCCAGGCCTACCGGCGTGGCCGCTACGTCGAGTTCAACCTGGTCTTCGACCGCGGCACCTTGTTCGGGCTGCAGTCCGGCGGCCGCACCGAATCGATCCTGCTGTCCATGCCGCCGCTGGCGCAATGGCGCTACGACTGGCAACCCGACCCTGGTACGCCCGAGTCCGAACTGGCCGCCTACCTGACCCCGCGGGACTGGGTGTGAAGCGCATCGGCCTTTTGGGCGGCAGCTTCGACCCCGTCCACGTCGCCCACGTCGCGCTCGCCGAAAACGCCCTGCAGGCGCTCGGCCTGGCGCAAGTGCAACTGATCCCCGCCGCCAATCCCTGGCAGCGCGCCGCGCTGCACGCTTCCGAAGCGCAGCGCCGCGACATGCTCGAGCTGGCCATCGCCGGCCACGACGGGCTGGTCGTCAATCCCATCGAACTCGACCGCGGCGGCGCCACCTACACCGTCGACACCCTGCGCGCACTGCCTGCGGACGCTCGCTATGTCTGGCTGCTGGGCGCCGACCAATTGGCCAATTTCTGCACCTGGCACGACTGGCAAGAAATTTCCCAGCGGGTGGACCTGGCCGTGGCCACCCGCCCGGGCACGCCGCTGGCGCCGCCCGCCGAACTGGCGGCCTGGCTGGGCAGCCTGGGCCGGCAACTGGAAGAACTGCCGTTTGCCCCCATGCCGGTGTCGGCCTCGCAGATCCGCCAGCGCCTGGCCAACAACGAATCCACCGACGGCCTGCTGGCCGCCCCCGTCGCCGCCTATATTGCGGCGCACCATCTTTACCGATAAACCCACACCCGCCTGGGCGCGCAGCGCCACGGAACCGGCACCTGCTGTCCGTGCGCGGGTTATATTTGCAGCTATGGATATACAGAAACTCCAACGCGCCGTCATCGACGCCCTCGAAGACGTCAAGGCGCAAGACATCAAGGTCTTCAACACCACGCATCTGACCAGCCTGTTCGATCGCGTCGTGATTGCAAGCGCCACCTCCAACCGGCAAACCCGTGCGCTGGCTTCCAGCGTGGCGGACCGTGGCCGCGCCCTCGATCTCTCCGGCATCACGATCGAAGGCGAAGACACCGGCGAATGGGTCGTCGTCGACCTGGGCGACGTGGTCGTGCACATCATGCAGCCCGCCATCCGTCAGTACTACAACCTGGAAGAAATCTGGGGCGGCAAACCGGTGCGCGTCAAACTGCTGCCCGAATCCACCCGGGCCGCGCCGATCCCCAGCGACAGCGCTTACGACGACGACGCCGACAATTAAGTCAAGGCGCCTCTCGTGAAACTGATCGTCGCCGCCGTGGGCACGCGCATGCCGGATTGGGTGCAAACCGCCTGGGACGACTATGCCAAGCGCCTGCCGCCCGACTGCGCGCTGGAACTGCGCGAAATCAAGCCCGAGCCGCGCACCACCGGCAAAACGCCCGCCCAGATGATGGCGGCCGAAGCCAAGCGGATCGAAGCCGCGCTACCCGCCGGCGCGCTGCGCCTGGCGCTGGACGAACGCGGGCGCGACCTGACCACCATGGCGCTGTCTCAAAAGCTCGAGCAATGGCGGGCGGGCGGCCAGGACGTGGCTTTCCTGGTCGGCGGCCCCGATGGCCTGGACGCCGACCTCAAGGCCTCGTGCAGTGGCCAGTTGCGCCTGTCGTCCCTGACCCTGCCGCACCCCATGGTGCGCGTGGTGCTGGCCGAACAGCTCTACCGCGCCTGGGCCATCATGACCAACCATCCCTACCACCGCGCCTGACCCGCGCCCGGCCTTCGTGCCTGGCGCGCGGCGAGCACGCCTTCGCCTTGTCGCTCACGTATGACTCAAGATCATTCCGCCTCCGCGCGCCTTTATCTCGCTTCCGCCAGCCCGAGACGGGGGGAATTGCTGACGCAGATCGGCCTGGCCCACGAGGTGCTGCGCGTTCCCGCGCCTCCTGGTGAAGACGAACCCCAACATGCCGGCGAAAGCGCCGCCGATTATGTCCAGCGCACCGCACGCGACAAGGCCCTGCGCGGCCGCGACTGGCTGGTCGAACAAGCGTTGCCCGCCCTGCCGCTGCTGGCCGCCGACACCACCGTGATCCTGGACGGCCAGGTGCTGGGCAAGCCCGCCGACCGCGACGACGCGATCCGTATTCTGCAGGCGCTATCCGGCAGCACGCATCAGGTGCACACCGCGGTCGCGCTGTGGACGGGCGATCGCCTGCTCGAAACCGTTTCCATCACCGACGTGCGGATGCGCGCGCTGAGCCTGGACGAAATCGGCCGCTATTGCGACAGCGGCGAACCCTTTGGCAAAGCGGGCGCCTACGGCATCCAAGGTCTGGCCGGCACCTTCATCGCCCGGATCGACGGCAGCTACACCGGCGTCATGGGACTGCCGCTGTTCGAAACCGCCAATCTGTTGCGCGAAGCCGGCATCGCGATTCCCTGACGCCTGGTCGACAGACAAAAAAAGCCCCCGAGCCGACTGGCCGGGGGCTTTTTTCTGTCCTTGCCGCCGCATCAGCGACGCAGGGCAGCGTGGTGCAGTGATCAGCCTTGCGAAGCCGACACGCTCGCGATGGCTTGCGGCTCGGCCGTCGGCGCGTGGCCTTCCAGCGCCGCATGCAGCTGGTCCTTGTCCAACTCGCCTTCCCAACGGGCCACCACCACCGCGGCGGTAGCGTTGCCGACCAGGTTGGTCAACGCGCGGCATTCGGACATGAAGCGGTCCACGCCCAGGATCAGCGCCATGCCCGCGACCGGCACCGTCGGCACCACCGACAGCGTGGCGGCCAGGGTGATGAAGCCCGCGCCCGTCACGCCCGCAGCGCCCTTGGAGCTCAGCATGGCCACCAACAACAGCAGGATCTGGTCACCCAGCGACAACGGAATATCGCAAGCCTGGGCAATGAACAGGGCCGCCATCGTCATGTAGATATTGGTGCCGTCCAGGTTGAACGAGTAACCGGTGGGCACCACCAGACCGACCACCGACTTCGAACACCCGGCGCGTTCCATCTTCTGCATCAGTGTGGGCAACGCCGCTTCCGACGAGCTCGTGCCCAGCACCAGCAGCAATTCTTCGCGGATGTAGCGCACCAGTTTCAAGATCGAAAAGCCGTTGTAGCGGGCCACCATGCCCAGCACCACCACCACGAACAGCACCGACGTGGCGTAGAACGTGCCCACCAGCATCGCCAGATTGATGATGGACTTGATGCCGTACTTGCCAATGGTGAACGCCATCGCGCCGAAGGCGCCGATGGGCGCGGCCTTCATCAGAATGGCCACCAGCTTGAAGATGGGTTGCGCCAGTGCCGTCAGGAAATTCAGCACCGGCTTGCCGCGCTCGCCCACCTGGGCCAGCGCGATACCGAACAGCACCGCCACGAACAACACCTGCAGGATGTCGCCGCCCACGAACGGGCTGAAGATCGTGGTGGGAATCACGTTCATCAGGAAGCCGGTAATGGTGGAGTCATGCGCCTTGGCGACATAGCTCGCCACCTGCTTCTGATCCAGCGTGGCCGGGTTGATATGCATGCCGGCGCCCGGCTGCACGATATGGCTCACGATCATGCCCACGATCAGGGCCAGCGTCGAGAACACCAGGAAGTACAGCATGGCCTTGCCGGCCACGCGACCGACCTTCTTCAGGTCGCTCATGGCGGCGATGCCGGTGGCCACCGTCAGGAAGATCACCGGCGCGATGATCATCTTCACCAGCTTGATGAAAGCGTCGCCCAGCGGCTGCATCGCCTCGCCGAGTTCTGGCTTCAAATACCCCAGCAAAACGCCGATCACAATCGCGAACAGCACTTGCACGTACAGGATTTGATAAAACTTGAGCTTGCGCGCAGGCGCGACTTGATCTACTTCGATCATTGGGATTTGTCCCCACCAGGGGCCCCAAGCTCCTTGCGATGGTCGCAGCGGGCGCTGGGGCGTTATCTCTTTTAAAGCCTTGCGTATCTCCGCAGGCCATTTCACCCGGTGCGCAGTGCCGCCAGGCTTACCTGGGTATATGCAAATGCCATGCCAGGCGGCAGCACGCGCGTCGTTCTGCTCAAGCCCTTGATTAAGCGGCAGTTTTGATCTGCGGCAGCCAGGTGCCCCCGCAAAAAATGGCGAAATCCCACACAGAACCGGGATAGAATGTGCGGAAAACCACACACACCTATGCCTGCCCGCCCCTCGCCTCCCGAAGCGCCGTCCGCCGCGCCGGTCCATACGGCTGCCGCCTTGCCTGCGGCCGCCCTGCCCGCCCTTCACCCGCCGGGCATGGGCTGGCGTTGGGCGCTCTTGATCCTGCTGGCGGTGGCCATCATCTTTGGCACCCTGCACGCCGCCAGCGAATGGGCACGTGAAGGCGCGCTCAAGGAAGCCGCGCTCCAGGCGCGCAGCGCGGGGCAGATCAACGCCGCCCTGCTGCGCAACAACCTCGATAAATTCCGCGCCCTGCCGTTCGTGCTGACCCGCGACGTGGACCTGCGCGCCACGCTGCAGAACGCCACGCCCGCGCAAATCGAATCGCTGGATGAAAAACTGGACACCCTGAGCCGCGGCGTCGGCGCGTCGGCCATCTATGTCCTGGACAAGAGCGGTTACGCCATCGCGGCCAGCAACTGGCGGGAACCCGCCACCTTCGTCGGCGTCGACTATCAGTTCCGGCCCTACTTCCAGGGCGCCGTCGCCCACGGCTCGGCCGAGCATTTCGCGCTAGGCACCATCAGCCACGAAGCCGGCCTGTACTTGTCGCGACGCGTGGATGACACCAATGGCGCCATGTTGGGCGTGGTGGTCCTGAAGGTCGATTTCCGCGACCTCGAAGCCGACTGGCGGCAATCGAACGCGCCCATCTTTGTCACCGACGAACATGGCGTGGTGCTGCTGGGCAGCCTGCCTGACTGGCGCTTTCGGGTGTTGGCGCCGCTCGCGCCCGACCTGGCGCAGACGCTGCGCACCAGCCTGCAGTTCGGCGACGCCATGTTCCAGCCCGTGCCGCTGCGCCCGCCACTGAAAACCGTTAGCGGCGGCCAATTGGTGCGGGCGGATGAACCCCTGCCGCAAATCCCCGCCGGCGCGCCGCTTTTGCATACGACCCTGCCCATCGTCGAATCGCCGGGCTGGACGCTGCATCTGCTGTCGCCGGTGCAATCGGCGCTGAACCGCGCCACGGCCAATGCCCAACTGGGCGCCCTGTTGGCGCAAGGCGTGTTGTCAGCCGTGATCGGCATTTTCCTGTATCGACGGCACCGCAACCGCGAACGCGCCGCCCAGCAACTGGCCGTGCGCCAACAATTGGCCGCCCAGGTCGAAGAGCGCACCGCCCAGTTACGCGAGGTCAACCAGCAACTGCTTGCCCAAATGGACGAACGCCAGCGCACCGAAGCGCGCTTGCACACCATGCAGGACGAGCTGGTGCAAGCCAGCAAGCTTGCCCTGCTCGGCCAGGTGGCGGCCAGCGTCGCGCACGAAATCAATCAACCGGTTTCCGCCATCCGGGCCTATGCCGACAACGCCGCCGAATTCCTGCGTCGCCAAGACAACGCCTCGGTCGACGAAAACCTGGGCACCATCGCGTCGTTGACCGAACGCATTGGCCACATCACTGGCGAGCTGCGCGCGTTTTCCCGCAAGGCAGGCGCTTCGGTCGGCCCCACTAGCCTCAAAGAGGCCCTCGACGGCGCATTCTTGCTGGTCGGGCCCCGCGCCCGGCGCCAAGGCGTGGCCTTGCAGCGTCCGCCGACCGAGCCGGACTACCGGGTGCAAGCCAACCGCATCCGCCTGGAGCAAGTACTGGTGAACCTGCTGCAGAACGGCATGGATGCCTTGGAAGGCCAGGCGGACGGCCGCATCATCATCGCCGTCCAGGACATGGGCGCGTCGGTCCAGTTATTCGTCAACGACAACGGCCCCGGCCTGTCGCCGGAGGCCAGCGCGCGCCTGTTCACCCCGTTCCATACGACCAAGGCCGAAGGCCTGGGGTTGGGTCTGGTCATCTCGCGAGACATCGTCGTCGAATTCGGCGGTGACCTGCGCGCCGCCCATCCCGGAGACGCCATTTTCCCCGCGCCCCACGGCCCCGGCCGTGGCGCCATGTTCACGCTTACGCTGCGCAAGTCGCCGCCCTCGGTCCATGACCCGCGTACCTGACCCCGCCCCTTCCGCCCCTTCCGCCATTGCCGCCCTGGACGTCGTGCCCGGCAAGCCGCTGACGCCTCACGTCGCCTTCATCGACGATGACGAAGAGCTACGCCGCGCCAATGTGCAGACGCTCAAGCTGCACGGCATCGCCGTGCAGGCCCATGCCAACGCGCGCAGCGCGCTCAACACGCTCAACCGCGATTTCGACGGCGTGGTGGTCACGGATATCCGCATGCCGGATATCGACGGCCTGCAGCTGTTCCAGCGCCTGCGCGCGATCGATCCGGAAATCCCCGTCATTCTTATCACCGGGCACGGCGACATCGCCACTGCGGTGCAATGCATGCGCGACGGCGCCTATGATTTCCTGGCCAAGCCTTACCCGCCCGACCGCCTGGTCACCGCCATCACCCATGCTGCCGAAAAGCGTCATCTGGTGCTGGAGAACCGGCGTCTACGTGAAGCGGCATTCACCGTCGAAGCCGACGAAGTGCCCTTCATTGGCACCACCCCTGCCATGCAACGCATCAAGCAGACACTACGCCACATCGCCGACGCCGACGTGGATGTGCTCGTCGAAGGTGAAACCGGCACGGGCAAGGAAGTCGTCGCCACCGCGCTGCACCGCTTGAGCCGCCGGCGCCACCGCGCGCTGGTCGCGATCAATTGCGGCGCGTTGCCCGAAAGCGTGATCGAAAGCGAACTGTTCGGCCACGAGGCCGGCGCGTTTACCGGCGCCCAGAAGCGGCGCATTGGACGCATCGAACACGCCAGCGGCGGCACGCTGTTCCTGGACGAAATCGAAAGCATGCCCCTGGCCGTGCAGGTCAAGCTGCTGCGCGTGCTGGAATCGCGCCAGATCACGCCTTTGGGCAGCAACGATGTCCGCAGCCTGGACCTGCGCGTCGTCGCCGCCACGAAGGAAGATCTCGGTAGCCCCTCCATCCGCGCCAAATTCCGCGAAGACCTGTTCTATCGCTTGAATGTCGTCACCATCCGCATCCCGCCCCTGCGTGAGCGCCGCGAAGATATCCCCTTGCTGTTCGCCCACTACCTGGGCCACGCATCACGCCGCTTCCAACGCGACATCCCCGACATGCCTGCCGACATCAAGCATCACCTGCTGACGCATGATTGGCCCGGCAATGTCCGCGAACTGGCCCACTTTGCAGAACGCTTCGTCCTGGGTGTTCTCAACGCACCCGCGGCCGAGGCGCCGGTGCAAGACACCAGCCCTGGCACCCTGCCAGAAAAGATGGAACGCTTTGAAGCCCAGCTCATCCGCGAAGCGCTCGCAGCCCACCAGGGCGACGTCCGCGCCACGCTGGAAACCCTGGGCATCCCCCGCAAAACCTTCTACGACAAGCTCCAACGCCACGGCATTGATCGCCAGGACTACACCGGCAACACACCGGCTTGATCGATCCAATCGATCCAATCGGTCTAGTAATCAGCCTGGCAGAACGATCTGTCGATCAATATAAAAAACCCCTGTGCGGCGCAGCCGCACAGGGGTTCTTGTTTTGTGGGTTCTATCT
>JBEBOQ010000120.1:0-16360 GCA_040396375.1 Achromobacter xylosoxidans | reverse complement strand
TCAAGACCCCGAACCTGGGTCGCAAGTCGCTCAACGAGATCAAGGAAGTCCTGGCTGCACGTGGTCTGACGCTCGGCATGAAGCTCGAGAACTGGCCGCCCCTGGGCCTGGAACGTCCCTAAGTCTTAAAGGGTGGCGCCCCTGGAAAGGGGCGTCTCCTGCAGCGCCTGGCGTCAAAACCGGGTGGTTTGCGAAACCGTCGTAAAATGCACCGTTTTCTACCGGACCGCGGCCTGATTGCAGGTTGATAGAAGAGCCGGACAACCCGATGGCGGAAACGCCTTCTTTAGATTCAAAGGATACTTATCATGCGTCACGGTAATGGCTTGCGTAAGCTCAACCGCACCAGCAGTCACCGTCTTGCCATGTTCCGCAACATGGCCGTTTCGTTGATCACCCACGAAGCCATCAAGACCACGCTGCCGAAGGCGAAAGAATTGCGCCGCGTCATCGAACCCCTGATCACGCTGGGTAAAGAACCCACCCTCGCGAACAAGCGTCTGGCTTTTGCCCGTCTGCGCGATCGCGACGCCGTGGTGAAGCTGTTCGCCGAAATCGGCCCGCGCTACGCGGCCCGCAACGGCGGCTACACCCGCGTGCTGAAGATGGGTTTCCGTCAAGGCGACAACGCTCCCATGGCTTTCATGGAGCTGGTCGACCGTCCGGAAGTCGATGAGGCCGCTGAGGACAGCGCCGAATAAGTTTCGGTGTCTAGATAAGCGACAAGGGCGGGTCTTCGGACCCGCCCTTGTTTTTTGCGCGGCGCGCGCGGGGCGCCCTGGCGGCGCAGGCGCGCCGATCGCTACGAAGCGTGCAGTTCGCCCCGCAACTGCGCGGCGGTGGCCGCCAGCGCCTCCTGGGGCGCCTGGGGCGGCATGCGGAAGGTCAGGTCCTGCTGCTCGATGTACTGGGTCGAGGTCACGTCCTGCGGATGGTGCATGGGGATCACGTGCGCATGGGTATGCGCGACGTGGATGCCGGTGAAGGCGAAGCCGACGCGGTCCACGCCATACAGCCGTTTCATGTGGCGGCCCAGTTTCTGCCCCAGGTTGACGATGTGGCCGGCCAGGTCGGCGGGCATGTCTTCGTAGTACGGATAGTGCTGCTTGGGGATGATGAGCGTGTGTCCGGGGCGTACCGGCTGGATGTCCAGGAACGCCATCAGGCGGTCGTCTTCGTGGATGATGTGGGCCGGTATCTCGTGGCGGGCGATGCGGCAGAACAGGCAGTTATCGGACATGCTTGCCTCGGTGGGGACGGGGACGCGCTATCGCGCGGCGTAGCTGCGGGGCCAGCCGTAGCAGGCGGCGGCAATATCGATAAAATACCCCGAGTTACATCCCACACGGGTATCCCAAGGAGGTTCCATGTTGCGCGATGACGACGTCGTGCTGGTCATCAGCAACGCGCCGGACCTGCTGCTGGCCAAGCGCATTGCCCATGTCCTGGTCGAAGACGGACTGGCCGCGTGCGTGAACCTTGGCGCCGTCGGCCTGTCCATCTACCTGTGGCAAGGAGAGGTCGAAGGGGCGGAGGAAATCCCCATCCACATCAAAACCACCTACGCGCGCCACCAGGCCGTGGTTCAAGCCCTGGCGCAGATGCATCCCTACGATGTGCCCGAAATCATCGTGCTGCCGGTCATCGGTGGCGCGGCGCCCTATCTGGATTGGGTGCGCGAACAGACGGCCGTCCCGCAGAACAAGAGAAACTGATGTTGCAACCCGCGGTACTAGCCGGCGCACCGATGCGTGCCTATTTCTCCAGATTGCTGGCCCTGTTGGCGATGGCTTTGCTGCTGTTGGGCTGGAATGCGCCCGCGCATGCCGACGCCGAGTTCCTGGAGCCGGAAAAAGCTTTTGTTTTCAGCGCGGCGATGGTGGCGCCGGACGCAGTCGAACTGCGTTTTCGCGTGGCGCCCGGCTATTACATGTACCGCGAGCGTTTCGGCATCACCATCAGCCCGCTGGGCGCGGCCACGCTGGGCGAGGCGGTCTACCCCAAGGGCGACGTCAAGTACGACCCGACCTTTGAAAAGGACATGGAGGTCTATCACAAGGACGTCGTGATCCGCGTGCCGGTAACGCCCGGCGGCCAGCCATTCACCCTGACTCTGACGGGCCAGGGCTGTGCCGACGCCGGCTTGTGCTACCCGCCCATGGACAGCAGTGTGAAGCTGACGCCGGTGGCGGGCGGCTACGCCTTGGCGGGCGCGGGCGCGGCAGCCAGCGGCCCCGGCGCATCGACCGCAACCGCGCCCGCCTCGGTGGGTGGCCTGAGCGCGCTGGTGAACGCGGGCGACACCGGCCTGGCCGACGCCTTGGGCGGGCTGGGCTGGATCAAGACGGCCGGCGTGTTCCTGGTGTTGGGGCTGCTGCTGGCGTTCACGCCCTGCGTGCTGCCGATGATTCCCATTCTTTCGTCGATCGTTCTGGGTGGGGCCAGTCAGGCCCGTCCGACCCGCGGCCGAGGCTTGGCGCTGGCCGCGACTTATGTTTTGGGGATGTCGGTGGTCTACACCGCCCTCGGCGTGGCCGCGGGCCTGAGCGGCGCGGGTCTGGCCGCCTGGCTGCAGACGCCGTGGATCCTGACGCTGTTCGCGATTTTGCTGGCCGTTCTGGCGCTGGCCATGTTTGACGCCTTTACCTTCCAGATGCCGTCGGGCATCCAGGCCAAGCTGGCCGAGCGCTCGTCGCGCGTGCCCGGCGGCCGCTACACCGGTGCGCTGGTGATGGGGGCACTGTCGGCCTTGATCGTCGGGCCATGCGTGGCGGCGCCCTTGGCCGGCGCGCTGCTGTATATCTCGCAGACCGGCGATGTGGTGCTGGGCGGTTCTGCCCTGTTTGCCATGGCATGGGGCATGGGCGTGCCGCTGCTGATCGTCGGCGCCTCGTCCGGCGCGTTGCTGCCCAAGGCGGGGGCGTGGATGGACGGGGTCAAGCGGCTGTTCGGCATGCTGTTGCTGGCGACCGCGTGGTGGATGCTGATCCCCGTGGTGCCGACTTGGGTGCAGATGACCGGCTGGGCCTTCCTGGCGATTGTCAGCGCGGTGATGCTGCGGGCCTTTGACGCGCTGCCTGCCGGCGCCGGTGCGGCGCGCATGTTCGGCAAGGGCCTGGGGCTGCTGCTGGCCTTGGCCGCTGCGGCGTGGCTGGTGGGCGCCGCCAGCGGTGGCCGCGATGTGCTGCAACCGTTGTCGCACTTCGCGTCGGGTGGTCCGGCGACGGCCGGTGTTGCGGCGAATGCCGGTGAGGCGCACTTCAAGCGCGTGCGCAACATCGCCGAGCTCGATGCGTTGCTGGCACAGAGCCAGCAACCGGTGATGCTGGATTTCTACGCGGACTGGTGCGTGTCGTGCCGCGAAATGGAGCGCTTCACCTTCACCGATCCGGGCGTGGCGCAGCGTATGGCCGGCATGCTGTTGGTGCAGGCCGATGTGACGGCCAACAATGCCGATGACCGCGCGCTGCTCAAGCGATTCCGCCTGTTCGGGCCGCCGGGGATCATGTTCTTCGCGCCAGGGGGCAAGGAATTGCCGGACGCGCGCGTGGTGGGCTTCCAGGACGCCAAGCGTTTCACCGAATCGCTGGACCGCGTGCTATTGCGCTGAGCGGCGGCCGGCCGCTACCATGAGGGTTCGCGCCGCGTGGGCGGCGCCTCCAACCCCTCAGGCCGGCGCCCGTGACGTCTTCGACAGTCGATGCAAGCCAGGACCGCACCGGTCTGATCTATCTGCAACTGATGTTCGTCATGGCCACCTGGGGCCTGAACATCGTCTCCATCAAGTACCTGACGCAGCACATGGATATCCGCGCCCTGGCGGCCTTGCGGATCGCCGTGGCGTTCGTTGCCGTCACCCTCATCGTCAAGGCGCGTCGCGGCCGCATTCCGAGGCTGGGGCGCGTGGAACTGGCCTGGGTCGCGCTGGCCGGCTTCCTGGTGGTGTATGCGCACCAGACCGCGCTGGTGTACGGGCTGCAGTTCTCGTCGGCCGCCAACGGCACGCTGCTGATGGCCACCAGTCCCTTGCTGTCGGCGCTGCTGGCGGCGCTGTTCTATCGCGAGCGGCTGACATGGCTGCGGATCGCCGGCGCCTTGCTGGGGCTGGCGGGCGTGGCCATGGTGGTGGTGGGCAGCGGCGCGCAGATCGGCCTGACCGGTTGGGGCGACGCCATCGTGTTCCTGGCGGTGGCGGTGTTCGTGTTCGGCGGGCTGGTGATCCAGCGCATCTCGCGCACGCTCGATCCGCTGGCGATGCTCTGGTACATGTACTTGGCCGGCGGCCTGATGTTGATGGCGCATGCGGCCATGACGCCGTCGTCCTATGACGCGGACAACTGGAGCATGACGTGGTGGCCGTGGCTGGTGCTGCTGTTCTCGGCGGTGATCGCCTCGGGCGTCAGCAACATCCTGTGGAACGCGGGCATTGCCAGGCTGGGGATCAGCCGCGCCGCGCTGTTCGTGAACTGGCTGCCGATCTTCGGCCTGCTGTTCGCCGCGCTGTTCCTGGACGAGCACGTCACGCTGGTGCACGTGGCGGGGCTGGCCTGCATTCTCAGCGGCACCTGGCTGGGCCTGCGCCGCGGCGCGCCGGCGTCGCGTTGAAACCGCGGCGGGCCGCAAGGGCCCGCCGGTAGTTGGCGCGTTGCATGGGCGCGTTTCATGCCGGGGCGCGCGGATGACGAGCGGGGCTGGGCCGAGCAGGCCCCCGCCAGCCGCGATCAGCGCTGCTGCTTGAGCAGCCGCGCCGCTTCGATCGCGAAGTACGTCAGGATGCCGTCGGCGCCGGCGCGCTTGAACGCCAGCAGCGCTTCCATCATGACCTTGTCATGGTCCAGCCAGCCATTGGCGGAAGCCGCCTTGATCATCGCGTATTCGCCGCTCACCTGGTAGGCGAAGGTCGGCACGCGGAAGGTGTCCTTGACGCGGCGCAGCACGTCCAGGTAGGGCATGCCGGGCTTGACCATGACCATGTCGGCGCCTTCCTGCAGGTCGGCGGCCACTTCGCGCAGCGCTTCGTCCAGGTTGCCCGGGTCCATCTGGTAGGCCATCTTGTTGGACTTGCCCAGGTTGGTGGCGGAACCGACGGCATCGCGGAACGGGCCGTAGAAGGCGCTGGCGTACTTGGCCGAGTAGGCCATGATCTGGGTGTGGATGTAGCCGTTGGCCTCCAGCGCGCGGCGCACGGCGCCGATGCGGCCGTCCATCATGTCGCTGGGGGCGACCATGTCGACGCCGGCCGCGGCCTGCGTCAGGGCCTGCTTGACGAGGATCTCGACGGTCGGCTCGTTGACGACGTAGCCGTTTTCATCGATGACGCCGTCCTGGCCGTGGCTGGTGTACGGGTCCAGCGCCACGTCGCACAGCACGCCGAGGTCGGGGAAATGCTTCTTGAGTTCGCGCACCACGCGCGGGATCAGGCCGTCGGGGTTGGTGGCCTCGATGCCGTCGGGCGTCTTGAGCGCCGGGTCGATGGCGGGAAACAGCGACAGCACCGGGATGCCCAGGGCCACGCATTCCTCGGCCACCGGCAGCAGCGTGTCCAGCGAATAGCGCACCACGCCCGGCAGCGACGCAACAGGCTGCTTCAGGCCATTGCCCTCGGCCACGAAGACCGGATAGATCAGGTCGTTGACGGTGAGGGCGTTCTCGCGCACCAGGCGGCGGGTGAAGTCGTCGCGGCGCAGGCGGCGCGGGCGGGATACCGGGAATTCAGGGGAGATGATCTGCGGGTTCATGGTACGACCTTGGGAGAAATCCAGTTTTCTATGTGCGCGCCAGCTTCTTCCAGGCCGATGCGCTCCGGCGCCGAGAAGGGGATGGTGTGCAGGGCGCCGATGTCCGCCAGGTCTTTGCGCACCGAGAACACGGTGCGCACGCGCTGGCCGTAGGGCAGCTTGTCGGCTTTGGTGAGCAGCGCCAGCACCGGACGGCCGGTGGGGGCGATGAAGTTGGCCAGGCGGCGGTCCAGTTCGGTGACGCCGCGGCGGATGTCGATGAGCAGCACGATGCCGGCCAGCGATTCGCGGTCGCGCAAATAGCCGCCCAGGATGTCGGCCCATTTTTCCTTCTCGTTGCGCGCGACGGACGCATAGCCGTAGCCGGGCAAGTCGACGAGGTAGCCGATGTGGCCTTCCGGATCCAGGGGATCAGGCAAGCCGAACATGTTGATCAAGCGCGTGCGGCCTGGCGTCTTGCTGGAGAACGCAAGACGACGCTGGTTGCACAGCACGTTGATGGACGTGGATTTGCCCGCGTTGGAGCGGCCGACAAAGCACACCTCGGGTGCGCCGGCGGGCGGCAACTGGTCGAGGCGAGCTGCCGACGTGAGAAAAGAGGCGCGATGTAGGAGGGACACGGATGGCTTTGGATACGGTTGGTTTCGAGCCCTATTGTATAATCCGGCGTTTGCAACAGTGGTCCCCGTGCGCGGAGCCGTCTCTTTTGCTTACCGTTGAGGGTATTTCGTACCAGCCGGACATCCGGTTTCCCAGGTACTTGCGCCTTTGACGAGCAGGCAATCGGGCAAATCAGGTTCGATACGGTTTTCCAGATGTGCGGGCAGGCGTGGGCGCCTTTTTGCGCCTTGATCGATGTGATCGTCGAGGTCTTCATGAAGCGTGTGCTGTCCCGGATGTTGGTTGCGAGCGGGCTGTTGCTCGGCGCCTCCGCCTTATCTACTACGAGTTTCGCCGCCGATGGGGCTGCGGGCCCGGCCAAGCCAGATGCCACCAAGGGTGGACAGCTGTTTGACCAGGGCGACGCCTCCCGAGGCATTATTGCCTGTGCCTCCTGTCATGGCGCGGCGGGCAACAGCACCATCCCGGTGAACCCCAA
This sequence comes from Achromobacter xylosoxidans, assembly GCA_040396375.1. GTDB lineage: Bacteria > Pseudomonadota > Gammaproteobacteria > Burkholderiales > Burkholderiaceae_B > Achromobacter > Achromobacter xylosoxidans_D. The sequence continues at coordinate 9,523 of JBEBOQ010000120.1, read as the reverse complement.
CCTGGCCGCGCAACCCCACGAATACCTGGTCAAGCAACTGACCGATTTCCAGGTCAAGTCTGGCGCCAAGTTGCCCACCCGTAACGGCGCGGGCGGCAACCCTACGCCGATGACCGCCATGGCGCAGAATCTTACGCCGGCCGACATGCAGAACATCGCGCTGTACCTGGCGCAGCAGCCTCTGAAAGAGCCCGCCACGGCCGGCTACGAGAAGCTGGTTGATTTGGGTCAAAAGATCTGGCGCGGCGGTTTGCCCGAACGCAATGTCCCCGCGTGCGCGGCATGCCATTCTGCCAACGGCGCGGGCATTCCGGGCCAGTACCCCCGCTTGTCGGGCCAGTTCCCCATGTACATTGAAGAACAGCTCAAGCTGTTCCGCAGCGGCGACCGTGCCAACGACGTGATGCACGCCGTGGCCGATCGGATGTCGGATGCCGACATCAAGGCCGTGGCGGATTACGCAGCTGGCCTGCGGTAGCCGCTAGCGGCAACGCGCGCGGCTGGTCCGCGTTTACGCAACCTGAGCGTACGGAACCTGGTTCCGTTACGCGCTGTCTATGAGGGGGGTAGCCGATAGCGCGGCCCCCCTTTTTTCATGAATTCGACTCAGACACACACCCGTCCTTCCCTGCGCAGCCTGCCCCGCGACCTGTTCGAACTCTTGGGCTCGATGCGTTTCGCGGTCAGCTTGCTGATGTTCATCTGCGTGGCGAGCCTGGTGGGGACGGTGCTGCAACAGAACCGATCGTCCAGCAACTACATCGACCAGTTCGGCCCGTTCTGGTTCGAGCTGTTCGACAAGTTCTCGATCTGGCACGTCTACAACAGCTGGTGGTTCTTGCTGATCATGACGTTCCTGGTCATTTCGACCTCGGTCTGCCTGATCCGCAACGCGCCCAAGATGCTGCGCGAGGCCAGCTCGTTCCGTGAGCACGTGCGCGGCAGCAGCCTGCGGGCCTTCCCGCACCGGGTCGAAACCGAAGTGCCCACCGATGTGCCCCAAACCGCAGCCGGCCTGACGGCGCTGCTCAAGCGGATGGGCTACGCGGTGCGCGAGCGCCAGGACAATACGGGCGTGTTGCTGGCGGCCAAGAAGGGCAGCGCCAATCGGCTGGGCTATGTGTTCGCCCACGCCGCGATGGTCATCATCTGCATCGGCGGCCTGCTCGACAGCGAACTGCCCGTGCGCCTGCAAGTCATGTTCGGCGGCAAGAAGCCCATCGTCGAGAACATGCTGATCTCGGAAGTACCGGAAAGCGGCCGCCTCTCTGTGGATAACCCGAGCTTTCGCGCCAGCGTGCTGGTGCCGGAGAACGGCCAGGCCAGCACGGCGGTCGTGATGGTGGGCGACGGGGCGCTGGTGCAGCCGATGCCCTTTACCCTGAAGCTCAAGAAGTTCGTCGTCGACTACTACTCCACCGGCATGCCCAGCCGCTTTGCCAGCGAAGTGGAAGTGACGGACCCCGATACCGGCAAGTCGTTCGATTCCACCATCGAGGTGAACGAGCCGCTGCGCTTCAAGGGCATGACGGTCTACCAGTCCAGCTTTGACGACGGTGGCAGCACGGTCGTGCTCAAGGGCTATCCGCTGGTAGGCGCCGACAGCGCCACTTTCAATGTTGACGGTACGGTGGGCAAGACCGCCGAAGTAACCGCTCACACTGCCAAGGGTCCGCGCAGCATGGGCGTCGAGATCACGGCACTGCGCCCCATTAACGTGGAAGACCTGACCCGTGGAGATCCCAAGGGCGCGAATCAGAGCTTCGCTGAACACGTGGCGTCGGTGTCGGGCAGCGCGGCCGGCAAGAAGAACGAAAACCTGCGCAACGTGGGACCCAGCGTCGAATACAAGCTGATCGACGATGCGGGCCAGGCGCACGAATTCCAGAACTACATGCTGCCGGTGCAGCTGGATGGCGCCAGCGTGTTCCTGGCCGGCGTGCGCAACAACGCATCCGAGCCGTTCCGCTATCTGCGCATTCCTGCGGACGACGACAGCTCGGTGGCGGAATTCATGCGGTTGCGCGCGGCCTTGGCAGACCCGGCCGCCCGCCAGGAGGCGGCGCGCCGCTTCGCCGAACGCAACAGCCCGACCGGCGCGGACCGCCAGCCCTTGCAGACGGCCGCCGAGCGGGCGCTCGAAACCTATGCGTCCGGCGGCCTGCAGGCCGTGGCGGCGTTCTTGCAAGCCAATACCCCCGCCGCCGACCTGGAGCGCGCGGCAGACGTGGTGATTCGCCTGATCGGGGCCAGCATGAACGAGTTGCGGGCCGTCGAGCGTGAACGTGCCGGCCTGCCGCCCGTGGCGACCGAAGGCGCCGACGGCGAACGCGCCGCGGTGTGGTCGCGCCTGGCCGTGGCGGCGCTGTCCGACCTGACGGTCTATCCGGCGCCCATGTTCTTCTCGCTGGCCGACTTCAACCATATCCAGGCCAGCGTGTTCCAAGTGAGCCGCACCCCGGGCAAGAAGACGGTCTACCTGGGCAGCCTGCTGCTGGTCCTGGGCGTGTTCTCGATGTTCTATATTCGCGATCGCCGCGTCTGGATCTGGGTCAGGCCGCAAGACAGCGGCAGCGGCATCCTGGCGGCGATGACTTCCCAGAAGCGTACACTCGACTTCAATCAGGAGTTTGATCGCTTCAAGCAGGCGCTGCTGCGCCAGAAAGGGTCTTAAGGTTTCTTATGTCGACGACGACCACCACGCATTCCCCCACGCCTGACATGCCCGCGCACTCGTCCGCGCCTGACACCCTGTGGCAGGACGGCATGTCCGAGACGGGCGACAACCGCGCACAGCGCGGCAAGCCGGATTGGACGGACGTCGTCTTCTTCCTGTTGTTGGCGGTGGGGGCGGGCTTTGCGCTGACCCGCTACGCCGGCGCCATGGACTACTACGAGAAGATCATCCTGTGCGGCACGGTGCCCGCGCTGGCCTGGTTGGGATGGCTATGGCGTCCCTTGCGCCGCCTGATGGTCGCCTGTGCGATCGCGGCCGGCCTGGCGCTGATGCTCTACGGCAATGACCTGGCGCGCGCCGAGCAGGTGTTCTTCCTGAAGTACCTGTTCTCGTCGCAGTCCGCCATTCTCTGGATGAGCGCACTGTTCGCACTGGCCATGGTCTGCTACTGGATCGGCGTATTCAGTCCAACCGCCGCTTGGCTGGGCACGGCACTGACCTGGGGCGCGGTGTTCGCGGGTGTCACGGGGTTGTTGGTGCGCTGGCGCGAAGGCCACCTGATGGGGCCGGATCTCGGTCATATCCCGGTCAGCAACCTGTACGAAGTGTTCGTGCTGTTCTCGCTGATCACGGCGCTGTTCTACCTGTACTACGAACGCAAATACAACACCCGCGCGCTCGGCGGCTTCGTGCTGCTGGTCGTGACGTCGGCGGTGGTGTTCCTGCTGTGGTATTCGTTCACGCGCGACGCGGGACAGATCCAGCCGCTGGTGCCAGCGCTCAAGAGCTGGTGGATGAAGCTGCACGTGCCCGCCAACTTCATCGGCTACGGCACGTTCTCGTTGGCCGCCATGGTGGGTTTCGCGTACCTGGTCAAGCAGCACGGGCAGACCACGTCCTGGCTGAAGCTGGCGCCGCTGTTCGTCCTGGGCGTGCTGCTTTGCGCCGAGCCCATGGTGTTCCGCACCGACGGCCTGTCGGCAACCTGGATGCTGTATTTCGGCATTGGCGCCGTGATCGTCGGCGCCATCCTGCTGGGCCGGCGCCATATCGCCGCCGCATTGCCGCCGCTGGAGGTGCTGGACGACATCATGTATCGCGCCATTGCGATCGGCTTCGCGTTCTTCACGGTAGCGACCATCCTGGGTGCGTTGTGGGCGGCGGACGCCTGGGGCGCGTACTGGCAATGGGACCCCAAGGAAACCTGGGCGCTGATCGTCTGGCTGAATTACGCGGCCTGGCTGCACATGCGTCTGATCAAGGGCCTGCGCGGCACCATGGCGGCCTATTGGGCGCTGACTGGGCTGTTGATCACGGGCTTCGCCTTCCTGGGCGTGAACATGTTCCTGTCGGGCCTGCACTCTTACGGTCAGCTTTGACGCGGGTGGGGTACCACGGGATGCATAAATAGACGTGGGAAGATCTGTGGAATGCCCGTATTGAGGGTATGGCACGGATCTTTGGCCCCCAGGACGAGAACGTCTTGCACGGATCGACGCCGTTTGATTTTGGGCAGGAGGTTGGCGGGGGCCCTGACGTGGTGAAGTTTTCGCAGTTTACCGAGGGAATCCTCTACGTCACCGCAGACCTTATCGGTTCGAACCAGGTCGAAAACGCCGCGGGGAACTACGAGCTTGCTGTCGTTCATCAAGAGGAAGAAGACTGGGGCGTAGGAGTGATCTGTCAATTGGCCTACTACACCTTGGATAACCCAATAGATGACGGTGAAACGATGAGCGTCGGGTCTGCAGTGCCTGAAGGTTCGTCGTTTGAAGCGTTTCTCTTCCGACGTATTGCCGAATTCGATGTATTCGGCAGCAAGGCCAATGTCATTTGCTGTATTGGAATTACCGGCCCAGAGTTGGCGTATCAACAAGAGAATGGCTCATCTGCACTCGTAGATAAGCTTGGCAAAGACCACTTTGTCACAGACCTCTGTCGCCAATCGCGAATCTGACGCATGACCGTGCGCTCTAGCTGAGATTCAACAACCGGGCGCTGCGGCTCCGGTTGGTTCGATGTCATCTCGCGTGAATTCCCTTTCGTCGATATGCGCGGTCCGGTTCGACGGGAAGATCTTTGTGGCCACGAATGCGACACCCGTCAAAAGGCGCGGCGGATTCAGGGCAGGGTAGATTCGCCCCGTAGCAGATCGTCCAGCGTTTCGCGTTGTCGCACCACGTGGTTATTGCTGCCGTCGACCATGACTTCGGCGGCGCGCGGGCGGCTGTTGTAGTTGCCGGCCATCGTCATGCCGTAGGCGCCGGCGGATTCGAGCGCCAACACGTCGCCTTGTTCCAGCACCAGCACGCGCTGCTTGGCCAGCCAATCGGCGCTTTCGCAGACGGGGCCGACGATGTCGTACTCGTTGGCATCGCCGGCACGTGGCCGCAGAGGGTGCACGCCATGCCAGGCGCCGTACAGCGCCGGCCGCAGCAGGTCGTTCATGGCGGCATCGACGATGGCGAAGTTGCGCGCCTCGGCGTGTTTCAGGTATTGCACGGTGGTCAGCAGTACCCCCGCATTGCCGATCAGGGAGCGGCCAGGCTCGAGGACGACGCTCAGGTGGCCTTGGCCGCGGGCCTGCAGGCGCTGGAACACCTGGTCCAGCAGCGCCTTGGGCGAGGGGGGCGTTTCATCGGTATAGCGAATGCCCAGTCCGCCGCCCAGGTCCAGGTGCGAGAGCCGAATGCCGATGCCGTCCAGCTGTTCGACCAGGTCGAGCAGTTTTTCCAGGGCATCCAGATAGGGGCTGATATCCGTCAGCTGGGATCCGATATGGCAGTCCAGGCCCGTGATTTCCAGGCCGGGCAGCAGGCGGGCGCTGCGGTAAGCGTCCAATGCCGCGTCGATGGCGATGCCGAATTTGTTTTCTTTCAGGCCGGTGGAGATGTACGGATGGGTTTGCGCGTCGACATCCGGATTGACGCGCAGCGCCACCCGGGCGCGTTGCCCCATTTCCTGAGCCACATCAGACAGACGTTGTAGCTCAGCCTCGGATTCGACGTTGAAGCACAGGACGCCGGCAGCCAAGGCCGCGCGCATTTCCCACGCTTGTTTGCCCACGCCCGAGAAAACGATCTTGCCCGGGTCGGCGCCCACGGCCAGGGCACGTTTGAGCTCGCCGCCGGAAACGATGTCGAAACCCGCGCCCAGTCGGGCGAATTCTTTCAGGACAGCCAGGTTGGAATTGGCCTTCATGCCGTAGCAGACCAGCACGGGGCGCTGGCCAACGGCGCTGCGGTAAGTGTCCCAGGCGGCCTTCAGGGCGGCGCGGGAGTAGACGTAGAGCGGTGTCCCCAGTTTTCCGGCCAGATGGTCCAGTGGCACGTCTTCGGCGTACAGCACGTTGTTGCGGTACTGGAAGTACGGGTGCCCGGCCAGTTCGGGCGGAACTGGGAACGCGGCGGTCATGGCAGTGTGGGCGCGGTGGGTATCTGCGGTACCTGAGGGCCAGGTTGGCGTTGGGTGCGCGGGGGCGGCTTGCCGTCAGGGGTCGGCATGTACAAAGGACCCTTGTATCCGCAGGCCGCAACCATGCCGGTCGCCATAAGCGTGGCTACAATGCGAAGAGACATGCGGCTAAATGCCAATTGGAACACTGGGAACTCCGTAATTCTTGCAGGCTCGATTATGACCGAAACCGAATTTCTTGCGTTGATCGACCAGGTGCTGGACAGCATCGAAAGCCAGGCCGATGACTGGGCGGCTTCGCTTGACGTCGATGTTGAAACCAGCCGCAGCGGCAATGTGCTGACCATGGTGTTCGAAGACAACACCCACGTGGTGGTGAACAGCCAGGCCGCCATGCAGGAACTGTGGGTGGCCGCGCGCAGCGGCGGCTTCCATTACCGCTACGACGGCCAGAACTGGAACGATACCCGAGGCGGCCCGAATCTGCCGGACGCGCTATCGCAGATCTGTTCGGCGGCGGCGGGCGTGCCCGTCACGATCCGCCTGTAGTCTCCAACGAAAAGGCCGGCGAATCGCCGGCCTTTTTCTTTCCGTTCAGAACGGGATCTTCTGCGACCAGGGCTGCGCGTTCTGCGTGCCCACGCCCGGCGCGACCCGGATGCGGTTGTCCTCGCCGCTGTCGCTGTTCAGGCCGTTCAGGAACTCACCCAGCGTGTCAGCCTGCGGCAGCCCCAGCCGCGCCACCGCCTGGCCGGGCGGGAATTCCGAGAAGTAGTACTCGCCGTTCTCGACGATGATGCCGTCGGGACGGGGGCGCGGCTTTTCTTCCGGCACGCCCTTGAGCACGTCCTGCATGTAGTCGACCCAGATCGGCATGGCCACGCCGCCGCCGGTTTCGCGCGAACCCAGCGACTTGGGCTGGTCGAAGCCGAGCCAGGCGGTGGCCACCAGCGAGGGCGTGTAGCCCGAGAACCAGGCGTCCACGGATTCGTTGGTGGTGCCGGTCTTGCCGGCGATGTCGTTGCGCTTGAGCAGCACGCGGGCGCGGGCGGCGGTGCCGTAGGTGGCCACGCCGCGCAGCACGTCGTCCATGATCCAGGCGGTGCGCGGGTCGATGGCGCGGGCCGCGGCGTCGCCGGCCACGGTGGGCTTGGCCTGCATCACGATCTTGCCGCTGCTGTCGGTCACACGGTCGATCAGGTAGGGCGTGACGCGGTAGCCGCCGTTGGCGAACACCGAGAACGCGCCGGCCAGTTGCAGCGGGGTCACCGAGCCGGCGCCCAGCGCCAGCGGCAGCACCGCGGGCTGGCGCGCCTTGTCGAAGCCGAAGCGGGTCAGGTAGTCCTGCGCGTACTGCGGGCCGATGGCCTGCAGGATGCGGATCGAGACCATGTTCTTGGACTTGTACAGACCCTGGCGCAGCGTCAGCATGGGTTCGTACTGGTTGCCGTAGTTCTTCGGGTTCCAGGCTTTGGAGCCGGTCTGCGCCGCGGTCAGTTCGAAAGGCTGGTCCGAGATCTGCGTGGCCGGCGTCAGGCCGCGTTCGAGCGAAGCGGCGTAGATGAACGGCTTGATGTTCGAGCCCGGCTGGCGCCAGGCCTGCGTCACGCGGTTGAAGTTGCCGCGGTAGAAATCGAAACCGCCGACCATGGCGCGGATGGCGCCGTCCTGCGGCGACAGCGCGACGAACGCCGCCTGCACCGAAGGCAGGTTGATGATTTCCCAGTTGTCGCCCAGCTTGCGGATGTAGACGACCGAGCCGCGCTTGATGCGTTGTTCGGGCTTGGCCTTGTCGTTGAGCGCGCGCGCCACCACGCCCAGCACCTTCTTGTCGGTGACGGTGATGATCTCGCGCGAGCTGCGCGCCAGCTTCACTTCGGTGGGGCTGGCCGACAACACCACCGCGGTCAGCAGGTCGCCGCTGTCGCTGAACTTGTCGAACACGCCATCCAGGAATTCGTCCAGGGCCTGGGGGTTGTTCTCGGTGCCCGCGGGCAGGTCGAGCTGTTCTTCGGGGCCAGGGTAGGGCGCGCGGCGGGTGTATTCGAGCACGCCTTCGCGCACGGCGCGGTAGGCCGCTTCCTGGTCCTTGGACTGCACGGTGGTGTAGATGTTGATGCCGCGCGAATAGACGTTGTCCTGGTACACGTTGAACAGCAGCTGGCGCGCCAGTTCGGCCACGTACTCGCCGTGGATGCTGTAGCCGCCGGCGGGCGTGCCTTCGGCGGACTTCATGACGATCTGCTGCGCCATCGCCGTCTTGTACTCGGGCTCGGTCAGGTAGCCCAGCGACAGCATGCGGCCCAGCACGTAGCGCTGGCGCAGCTCGGCGCGGGGGCGGTTGGAGATCGGGTTGAAACGCGAAGGCGCCTTGGGGATGCCGGCCAGCATCGCGGCCTCGGCCGGCGTCACTTCCGACAGCGGCTTGCCGAAATAGGTGCGCGAGGCGGCGGCGAAGCCGTAGGCGCGGTGGCCCAGGTAGATCTGGTTCATGTAGAGCTCGAGGATCTGGTCCTTGGTGAGCTCGGATTCGATCTTGAAGGTCAGCAGCAGCTCGTAGAACTTGCGCGAATAGGTCTTTTCCGACGACAGGTAGAAGTTGCGCGCCACCTGCATCGTGATCGTGCTGGCGCCCTGCGACTTCGACATGCTGATCAGGTTGGTCAGGCCCGCGCGCGCCACGCCCGTCCAGTCGATCCCGCCGTGCTGGTAGAAGCGGTCGTCCTCGGCCGCCAGCACCGCGGACTTCATGACGTCCGGGATTTCGTTGAAGCGCAGCACGTTGCGGCGTTCTTCGCCGAACTCGCCAATAAGCACCTTGTCGGCCGTATAGACGCGCAGCGGCACCCGCGGGCGGTAATCCGTCATGGCATTCAGGTCGGGCAGGTTGGGCCAGGCCAACGCCAGCGCCATGCCGGCCAGCAGGACGCCGCACAGGAACAGCCCGACACAGAAGATGCCGGTCTTGACGAAAAATCGCAATATCGGGGAACCGTTATTGGCGGGCTTGTCTTTTTTGGAGGAATTCTGGGGCTTGCTCATCGCGGCGATTTTACGGGTATCTCCGGTCCCGCCTCAGCGCGGCGGATCGGTTTCTGTAACAAGATAGTTCAGTGTGGTGTGCGGGCAACTTGGCGGCAGATGTGATAATGCCGTCATGAACTTTTCCGCTCACTCATGTCCGGAGGCTGACCCGGACCTGGCGCCCTCCGGCGAGGCGCCCGAAAACTTGCTTTGCGCCTCGGAATGCGCAGGCAAGACCGTGTCGTTGCCGCATGACTTGCCCATCTTCCTGGTGGGAATGATGGGAGCGGGCAAGACGACCATCGGCCGTGGTCTGGCGCGTGCCCTGGGGCGCGAGTTTATCGATCTGGACCATGAGCTCGAGGCGCGTTGCGGCGTACGGGTGCCGGTAATCTTCGAAATCGAGGG
>JBEBOQ010000119.1:0-16620 GCA_040396375.1 Achromobacter xylosoxidans | reverse complement strand
ATGTGGCTAAAAACTGCATCGTGGGTTCGAATCCCACCATCTCCGCCAGATTCTCAGTCTGGCTTGCCAGACTGATAAAACCCCGCAGAACGAAAGTTCTGCGGGGTTTTTCTTTTGGTGCGCAAGGCTGTGCCTACGGGGAAGGCAGCTCCGACAAGGAGCCTATCCTTGTCTTGGTAGATGTTCTCGTCTTATTGCGTCTTCGCGCTCATGTTGTGCTGGTCCATGATCCAGACGAATTGTTCTGCAAGTTCAAATACGCTCTGGAAGTTATAACGCGAGAATTTCGGCTGCCAGTACCGGCCGTGGGCAAGCCAGTGACGGTACTTGAAGACTCGAATGACGTCGTTCGCCAGAGAACTGGGAAGCGATGCTTTCACGCGCCAAGTCGAAATCAGGTCGTCCTCGAGCCGTGCCTTCTTTTCTCTTTGTTGATAGACCTGCTTCATCGCTTTGGATAGCGGGTCACGCCAACGCCTCGCCACTCTTGCCGCATAGTCCAGTCGGATGGCGGCTTCAAGAGAGGAAAGCGTCGATAGTGAGCACATATGCTCAAGTTCTACGAGAGCATCTCCATGGGCAGCTTCCCGATCTGATTCGGCATGGCGGTCCAGCAGTCCTTGCGAGTTCCCGTTGAAGAACTCAAAAATTCCAGCCTGCAGATCGGCGTAATGGTTGGCTATTTCTTCAAGGCTTTGAGGCGCCGGCTTGAGTATTTCTTCAGCCATCAATCACCCCCATCAGCGTTTCCTGGAACGATTCAGGCGTTAGTTCGATGTAGCTGATGCGTGGGGCAGGGGTAGATATCTTCCAGACCCAGTCCTCGGCTTTGAAGGCGGCGTGCGACGGCGCGGCAGAGAGTGCCTGGCCGGGCGTTTGAATATCGACACGCCAGCGTGGGCTGGAGGCGTCTTTGGGAACGACGACGAAGCGGGCAACGCCTCTAGGGCCATTCATGTTGACGCGACCTCTGGCGCCGATGAGGAAGGTTCCGATCGGTTCGAGTTCGACAATCTGACGACCCATGCGAATCGTCGCTGCCGGTGCGGAATATGAGCCCAGCTGTTCTTCGTAAAGATCGATCGATCTTTGGGTGACCTGAATCTGCTTTTGGCTGATGAATTCCGCTAGGACCTCATCCACGAATCGGTACAACTGGGCCAGTTGTTCAAGCCATAGCTGCTTTTCCCGCGCCAGCGTCAGCGTGGTTGCGTCATCGGTCGGGCCGACCTGTTGCTTTACGAAGTCGCTGAATTGGCGGTTCACGGAAGTGTTCGAGGGTAGGTTGAAACTTGTTGGTCGATAGAAACTATCGAGGGATGGGATGCGGGTGTTTGGCCGATCCGATATCAGGTCGATGGGATTCGACGCGATTCAGGAAAGGCTGAGGAAAGTGTATCGTCGGCCTCAGTCTGCGGCGAAGAGGTTGGTGCCACAAGTAGGACGATGGGAACTTGCGGGTTCACGCTGTTTCCCAGGGCCAAGGCCGTCATGCGGACTCACCTTTGAGAATATTCTTGAGCCTTCCATCCAGACGGAATTTTATGATCGATTCATGATCGTAAAACCCCGTCCGCGGGAAGCATTGACGGCGGCGGCCCCTGGGCTGCCCATGCTTCTTCTGCACCTGTTCGCCGTCGCCCTGGCGGCCTGCATCCTGGTGGGAACGGCGCTTTACGTCTATTGGTCGTTCACCGGCGAAGTCTCGAAATACCGTCGCCGCATGAATGCCGGCGCCTATAACGCGCAGCTGTACTTCGACCAGCGCGAGGCGTTGCTGCGGTCCGTGGCGGCGTCGGCTGTGCGCAATACCGACCGCATGCCGGTGTCGCGCACGCCCAAGACCTTCGGCGACACTGGCCAGATCAGCGTGGCTCCGCTGGTGCAGGCGGACGGGGGCTACGAGTGGGCGCTGATCCTGACGCCGCGCGACCGCGCGGACGTGGCACGGTTGCATGCACACGTCGTCTACGCGTCGCCGGATGATGCGTCGGCCCGTCGCTTGGCGGTCGGCGCCCAGGTCGAGGCGGATTCCAGTCAGGCTCCCGCGCGGCTGTCTGACGACATATCCCATTGGCTCTCGCAAGCGTTGCGTCAACGCGCCACCCAACCCGGTGCTGATGGCCGCACGCCCATCGTCTGGCTGCGTCCGCCGATGGACCCGGCCAACCGGCTGTTCCTCTACACCCCCGTGGATCTCGAAGGCGTGGAGCGCACCTGGATCGGGCTGGAGGTCGGCGGCCTGGGGTCGGTGGTGGGGCAGGCGCAATGCGCCAGCGGCGGCGCCAGCTATGCGTTGTACGACGGCGATGGGGTGATGGCGCTGCACGGCGGCAATCTGCCGGCGCGGGTCGACGAGACGGCCGCGCACTTGTCGCGCGATTCGTTCCGGCTGCAAGGCGATGGCTGGTGGCCGCAGACGCTGGTGCTGGTCAAGTCGGTGGGCGAGGCGGGCTGGCGGCTGGCCTATTACGTGCCGATCAGCGACCTGCTGGAGGATGGCGCCCGGTCATTCTGGACGGCTGGGGCGGTGGCGCTGTTGCTGATCGCCATTGTGCTGCTGGCCGTGCGCCACATCAGGAACCGGCTGGTCAAGCCGGCGCTGCGCCAATACGAGGCGTTGGTGGACAGCGTCGCGCTGAACGAGAAGATCGTGGAAGTCGCGCCGGTGGGCCTGTGCTTGCTGCGACGCGCAGACGGCGCGCTGCTGTTATCGAACGCTGCCGCCAGGCAATGGCTGGGCGAGCAGGACCAGTGGCGCGACACCCTGCGCCAGGCCGGTGCCGAGACGGGCGGCAAGGAATACACGTTGAAGGACGGCCGTAGCGCCTACCTGACGTTCGCCGCCACGACCTATCAGTCCGAAGACGTGGTGCTGTGCGGGATCAGCGACATCACCGCGCAGAAAAAGGTCGAGCACGCGCTGCGCAGCGCCAAGCTGGCCACTGACCAGGCCAGCGAGTCCAAGGCGATGTTCTTCGCCACCATCAGCCACGAGATCCGCACGCCGCTGTACGGCATTCTGGGTACGTTGGAATTGCTGGCGCTGACGGGGCTGTCCGGCCAGCAGGAGCAATACCTGGGCACGATCCAGCAGTCGTCGTCGACGCTGCTGCGCACCATCAACGGCACGCTGGACCTGTCGCGGATCGAGGCCGGCCGCGAAGAGCTGGAGATTGGCGCGTTCTCGCCGGCGGACCTGGTGGAGCAGGTGGTGGCCAATTACGCGGCGCGGGCGCAGGCCAAGGGGCTGGACCTGTATGCCGTCACGGATGTCGCCATGCCGTTCACGGTGATGGGCGATGCGATCCGGGTGCTGCAGATTCTGAACAACTTGGTCAGCAATGCCGTGAAATTCACCGAGTCGGGGCGGGTGGTGTTGCGGGCGCATGCCGAGGCAGACGGGGCGGGGCGCATGCGCTTGCGGTTCCAGGTGGCCGATACCGGGCCGGGCATCCGCGAGAGCCACCGCGTGCGGCTGTTCGAGCCGTATTTCCGCGCGCCGGCGGGCCAGGACGGCGATATTGCCGGCACGGGCCTGGGCCTGACGATCTGCCGCCGTCTGTCGGACCTGATGGGGGGCACGCTGGCGGTGGTGAGTGAAGAGGGGCTGGGCACCAGCATTTCGTTCTGCCTGTCGTTGCCGGTGGGCGGGGGCGATGCGCTGGCCGCGGCGCCCATCGAGCTGCAACCGCGCGCGGTGTACGTGGATGGGGCGGTGCCGGAAGTGGTGGCCAATGTGTGCAGCTGGTTGAATGCCTGCGGCGCGATCGCGGTGCCGTATCGCAAGCAGGCGGACGGCGCGGACCTGGCGGGTGCGGTGCTGGTGCAGACCTGGCCGCCCGCCGCGCCCGAGCCGCGCTGGCGCCACGAGCGGGTGCGGGTGCTGGCGCCCGGTTCGGGCCAGGATGCGTTCATGGCGTCCGGCTCCCGCCAGCGCGTGGCCAGCGCCTTCAATCCGGTAAGCATCTGCCGCGCGGTGCAACGGGCGCAGGACGGCGTGGCGGGTGGCGTGCCGGGCCGGGACGGCGCCAAGCCCGGTCACCTGGGGCTGCGGGTCCTGGTCGTGGAAGACAACGCCATCAATCAGCTGATTCTGCGCGAGCAGTTGGAACACCTGGGCTGCGTGGCGACGCTGGCTTCCGACGGCGGCGAAGCGTTGCGGCTGTGGAACGCCGAGCAGTTCGACCTGGTGCTGACCGACCTGAACATGCCCGTCGTCAATGGCTATGAGCTGGCGCGGTCGTTGCGTGACAGGGGCTATGCCGGACCGATCATCGGCCTGACGTCCAGTTCCGCGGCGGAAGTCGCGCAGCGGGGGCTGGCGGCGGGCATGAGCCAGGTGTTGTCCAAGCCACTGCCATTCATGGCGTTGGCGCAAACCTTGCATGGCATCGCAAAGGAAATGAAGTGAACATGCTGTCTGACTACAAAGTGCTGGTCCTGGACGACCATGCCTTGCAGTGCCTGCAATTGAAGGACCTGCTGGAAGAGGCCGGCTTTGGCCGCGTGGATACGCTGGAAAGCGCGCCCCAGGCGCTGGCGCGGATACGCGACGAGGGCTATCACCTGGTGCTGATGGACGTCAGCATGCCCGGCATGGATGGCGCGCAATTCATTCACGAACTGGCTCGCCTGAACCTGCGCCCGATTCTGGCGATCGCCACGGCATGTTCCCGTCGCATGGCCAACAGCATCGGCTTGATGGCCAAGGAGAACGGCTTTGCGATGCTGGGCTCCTTCGTCAAGCCGGTGACCCGCGAGCAGATTGCCACCCTGGCCGACCGCCTGGGACGCCGGGCGCCCGACGCCGGGCAGGCGCCGCACGATGAGGCAAGCGAGGCCGCCAGCCTGCTGGACCGGCAAAGCGTGGTGGTGGCGTTGCGTGATGGCAGCATCCAGGCGTGGTTCCAGCCCAAGAAATCATTGGTGTCCGGCGCCATCGTCGGGGCCGAGGCGCTGGTGCGCTGGCAGCACCGTGGGTTGGGGCTGATGATGCCGGGCTCGTTTCTGCGCACGCTGCGCGAGTACGGCCTGGATCACGAGCTGCTGATGCGCATGCTGGAAGACAGCCTGATCGCCTGCCGCGCCTGGCGCCGGTTGGGGCACCGCATTCCGGTGTCGGTCAATCTGCCGGTGAGCTTGCTCGACCGGCCGCAGTTGCCGGACGAACTGTATGAGCAAGTCACCCATAGCGGCATCCCGCCCGAAGACGTAACATTCGAACTCCTCGAAGACGACATGACCGTGGCTCCCGGCAACTACTATATGGGCGCCAGCCGCTTGCGGCTGAAGGGCTTCGGCTTGTCGCAAGACGATTTCGGCAAGGGATATAGTTCGATGTACAGCCTGATCTCGACTCCGTTTACCGAACTGAAGATAGACCGCGCCTTTGTTCATGGCGCCGCGGGCGACGAGGTCCGGGCCGCCGCGCTGGTGTCTTCCGTGCAATTGGGGCGGCAGTTGGGCTTGCAGGTCACGGCCGAAGGCGTCGAAACCCTGGAAGACCTGCAGTTCCTGCGTCGCATCGGTTGCGATTGCGTGCAGGGCTTCCTGATTTCCGCGGCAGTGGATCTGGCCGCGTTCAATGCCTTGCTGGCCCACGAACCCGGCCATGGCACGATGCGCGATCCCGTGCCGCGCCAGTTGATTCCCTTCTAGTGTTGACAGGCCCCAACCGACCCGCCTATGAAACTGGATACGCCGCTCATCAAGGTCATACGCGCGTCGCGCCGGCTGAATATTGCGTTGTTCGGCGTGTTGCCGCTGCTGCTGGTGCTGGGCGGGGTGTTGTATTGGGGGGGGCAGCGCATTCTGCAGCAAGAAGAAGAAAAGCTGCGCATCGACTTCTCGATTCTCACGGGCTATATCCGCGCCCACGAAACCGTGCTGCAGGGTCTGAACGCGCAGGGCCTGAACCCGGACGGCCACCGGCTGGTTTCCGTGACCCCGGTCACGGAAACCTCGGGTTTCGAGCGGGCCTCGTGGGAGTTCTTTGACGGCCAGCACGCGATCGCGGCGATGCCTTTTTCGCTGTTGTGCCAAAGCCCCGATACGTGTCCGGTGGTCAACGGCGTTTTCACCGGCATCGGCGGCTATATGTCGGATTTCTATTCCACCCGCTGGGCGGCCTCGGTGTTTCCGGCGGCGCCGCTGTTCATTATTTCGCCTGGCCAGCAGCTCAGCCTGAGCGTGCCGGCGATCTCGGCGGTGTCAGGCTACGAGCCGCTGTCCCGTGCGACCTTCCTGTCGGTGGTGGATGCGGTGCAGTTGGCGGCCGGTGACACTGATCCGGACGAGCGGTCGATCGGTGAAAACGCAAAAATCACCTGGCTGCGCGACGCGGACCTGCCCGAAGCGATGATCGCCACGCTGCCGGTGATGCTGCCGCTGAACGCCAAGGATGGCACGGTCACGCAGCGGCGCAATGTTTATGCCGCGTCCTTGTTGACCCGAAACCGCGTCAGCATTTCGGAGCGGGTGCTGAACGTGCCGCTCTACGACCAGTTCTGGTTGCAGCGCCAGGGGGGCGACCTGATGATCGGCGACGGGCCGCCGCCGCAGGTCGGGCGGCCCGGGTTCCATTTCACCTCGCAGGGCCTGATCCTGCGCATCGCGGATCGCACCGACGCCTGGACGGCCTACTACCGACTGAGCTACGGCAGTTTCTTTCGCGCCAATATGTGGCTGCCGATCGCCGTATTGCTGATGTTCGGGGTGGGGCTGGCGGCCGGGGCCGGCTATTTGTTCTGGTACAACCGGCGCGTGGTCCAGCCCGCCGAACTCGCGCATCTGGACATGGTCGAGAGCGAAGAATTCAGCCGCACCGTGCTGGATACCGCGCCGGTGGCCCTGTGCGTGCTGTCGCGGCCCGAAGGCAGGATCGTGTTCGGCAATGCACGGGCGTCGCAATGGCTGGGTATCGGCGTGGGCGAGCAGTTGCATGATTCGCCCGATGCCAACAAGCTGCTGCGCAAGGTGCTGGGCGCGACCGGACCTGGCTCCATCGAGACCTTCCGCACCCATGACGGCCGGCCCTTGTTTGTCGCGTTTGCGCCGACCCGCTACAAAAAGCAGGACGTGGTGCTGTGCGCCTTCGCGGACATCAGCGCCCGCGCCGAAATGGAGCGCACGCTGGCGCTGGCCAAACAACAGGCCGACCGCGCCAACGAGGCGAAGTCGACCTTCCTGGCCACCATGAGCCACGAGATCCGCACGCCGCTTTACGGCGTGCTTGGCACGCTGGAAGTCCTGTCGTTGACGCAGCTGGACGGCGAGCAGCGCCGGCATGTCGACCGCATCCAGGATTCGTCGGTGATCCTGCAGCAACTGATCAGCGACATCCTGGACATCACCAAGATCGAGTCGGGCCAATTGGCGCTGGAGATGGACCGGTTCGACCCGCGCGAGCTGGTGCAGAGCGCCGTGGCCTCGTACGCCGGCATGGCCGAGCAAAAGGGCCTGGTGATCTACAGCTGCGTCGATACCTCGGTGCCAGCCTGCGTCTCGGGCGATGGCGGCCGGGTGCGGCAGATCCTGAACAACCTGGTGAACAACGCGGTCAAGTTCACCGATTCAGGGCACGTCGTGACGCGCCTGCGGGCCGACGAGCTGCCCGGTGGGCGGGTGCGACTGCATTTGCAGGTGGTCGACAGCGGGGTGGGCATCAGCGCCGAGAACCAGGTCCGCCTGTTCGAGCCGTTCTACCAGATCGACAGCGGGTCGCACCTGGTGCGCGGCGCGGGGATCGGCCTGTCGATCTGCGCCCGCCTGGCCCAGCTGATGGGCAGCAGCATCCAGGTCACCAGCGAACTGGGCCTGGGCAGCAGCTTCTCGCTTGCCATCGAACTGGACGTGGCCGAGGGGCCGCCCGCGCCGTCGCCGCAGTTGAATGGGCTGCGTGTCCAGGTGCGCAGCTCACGCAAGGAACTGAGCGAGAATATCTGCCTGTGGCTGGCGCAATGGGGTGCCCAGGCGGCGCTGGCGCCTGGGGGGGCTGCGCCCGACGACGCATGCGATGGGGTGCTGCTCGACGTGCATATCGCCGGCGACGTGATGCCGCCCTGGGCGTGGCCCGGGCCGGTGGTGGCGGCAGGCGGTGGCGATGTGCCGGGCGCGACGTCGTATCGCGCGGATCGGCACGATCTGTTCAGCATGGGCTTTGCGGTGCAGCGCTGTGCGGCGGGCGAAGCCGAGGTGGCGCGCGAAGCCGTTTCCGCGCGCTATGCGCCGCTGAACCTGCGGGTGCTGGTGGCCGAAGACAATCCCATCAACCAGGTGACCATGCGCGATCAGCTGGAACAGCTGGGCTGCGAGGTCACGGTAGCGCCCGATGGCGCCGAAGCGTTGGCGCAGTGGCACATCGCACCCTTCGACGTGGTGCTGACAGACGTGAACATGCCGCGCATGAACGGCTACGAGTTGGCGGGCGCCTTGCGCGCGCTGGGCGTGACCGCGCCCATCATCGGGGTCACGGCCAACGCGTTGAAGGATGAAGAGACTCGCTGCAAGGCGGCCGGCATGAGCCACTGGCTGGTCAAGCCGATCAAGCTGAGCCTGCTGTGGAATCAACTGCGGGGGTATCGGGGCGCGGCGCAGGACGCCGTTTCGACGCAAGGTGCATCTGCCGTTGCCCACGCCGTCGCGGCCGCGTCTGTGGCCCGTGAGACTGTGCAGGCGTCGACGCTGCCGCAGGCGCTGTCGATTCCCGCCAAGTACCGCGAAGTATTCCGGCAAACCATGAGCCACGATCTGGCTCGCCTGGAGCAGGGGATATCCAAGGGCGACTTGCGGGATCTGCGCACGGTGCTGCATCGCATGCGTGGGGGTTTCGCGGCGGTGCAGGCACGAGACCTGCACAAGCTGGCCCAGACCGCGGAAGACCTGCTGGCAGCCGATGGGCTGACCGATGCGGCCAGGGCGGGGCTGGCGGCGCTGGCGGCTGCCTTGGGCAAGGCGTTGGCCGAGGTCTGAACCGGCTGGTCTATCTGCTGCCAAGCTGCCGCGCCGGGGGTTTAGGGTTGGCTGGCTGATGCCCGCATCCACGCAATGGAAAGGCCCCGCGAGGGGCCTTTTTTTCTACCAGCGATAGCTGACGTTCAGCATGCCGCCGTAGCTGCGCTGGTCATGGCTGCCGGCCTGGCCGAACACGTGGCCGGATACCTGCACCGTCTTGCTCAGACGGCCTTCGGCGCCCAGTTTCAGTTCCAGCGCATTGCGCGAGGGCAGGGCGTCCAACGTGTTGTCGCCCATTCGCACCGACGGATTGCTGCCGCTGTGCAGCCAGTTGGTTTCCAGGAACGGGCGCACCGTGGGCGCGTCCGCTTGCGGCTTGGCCTGGGGATAGACGCGCACGCCCACGCGCGATTGCCAGGCGTTGTCGTTGCCGCTGCGCATGCGGGTGCCTTGCAGCGTGGCGTCCTTGGCGTTGTAGCGGCTATAGACCAGCTGTGCGTTCGGTTCGATGACCACCGCGCCCAGCGCCGAGCTCTCGGCGAACGGCTTGAGCGCGTAGCCGGCTTCCACCGAGGCGCTCCACACATTCGAACGGTAGCTGACCGACCCCAGTTCGCTGCTGATCTGGTTGTTGTAGCGGCCATACTGCAGCCACGTGTCGGCATACGCGCCCAGGCGGGTGAGATCGTTTTCATAGACGGTACCGTAGATGCCCACGGCATAGCCCGAGACCTTGCCGCGTGCGCGTGCGCGGACCTGCTGGCCGGTGTCCGGCAGCATCAGGGTGGACACCGAGCGCGAATGTGCATCGCCGTAACCGCCCATCAGGCCGGCGTAGACGGCGCCTTCCTTGCCCACCTTGGCCTTGAGCACGTCGCCGCCCAGCTGCACCATGGCGCTGTCGGTGTCGACATCGACGCGGCCTTCGGACATGCGCAGGCCGCTGTCGTGGCGACCCTGCACCCGGGCCCACAAGCCGCGCCCCGTATTCGCATCGCCATCGGCATAGGCCGGCACGCGGTCGTGCAGGCTGTGGGTGAAAAATCGCGTTGCGGCCAG
Source organism: Achromobacter xylosoxidans (assembly GCA_040396375.1). Lineage (GTDB taxonomy): Bacteria > Pseudomonadota > Gammaproteobacteria > Burkholderiales > Burkholderiaceae_B > Achromobacter > Achromobacter xylosoxidans_D. The sequence continues at coordinate 6,606 of JBEBOQ010000119.1, read as the reverse complement.
GCGGTTGCCGGCGTAGGCGCCGCTTTCCGGCGACACGTTCTTCTGACCGCCGCCGGGCAGTGCGGGCTCGGGCGGGGTGATCGGCGGCGCCGGATCGCCAGGATCGGTCGGGTCGGTGGGGTCGACCGGGCCAGGCGGCGAGGTGGGCGGCGTGTAGTCGGACGTCAGGTACCAATCGGGCGCCACGCCGCCATTGCCGCCGCGCAGCAGGCTGTAGTCATAGCCGTTGAGCGAGACCGTGTTGGCGCTAGCGCGGTAGCCGGTGGAGCCGTTGTCCAGGTGGAATGCGTCGGCCGTGGTGGTGCCGCCGTTGACGGTTTGCACCACCCGGATCCCATACTCGGTCTGGCCGCCGTCGCCGCCGGCGTTGACGATACGCAGTGACGTGTTGCCGGAGGTCGTGCCGCCGTCGATCACCAGCTTGTCAGTGGGCGAGGCGTCATCGCCCAGTTGGGTGTTGAGCACCAGCGTGCCGCCGCCGACGTAGTTGTTGACGGTCAGGGTCTTGAAGCCGGTATTCCCGGTGGGAGCGACAAAGGCGACGGTGCCGGCATTCGACAGCGTGCCCAGGCTGGAGTCATTGCGTACGTTCCAGGCGCTGCTGCCATCGATCGTCAGGCTGTTCATGCGGCCGGTGCCGCGCTGCTGCACGGCGCCCGTCAGTACCGAACCGTTCTTGAGCGCGACATCGACGGTGCCGCTGTCGGCCAGCACGTCGCCCGTCAGCACGGAGTGGGTGGCGTCCAGGTTGACCTGTTCGCTTTCGATCACGGTCGACACGCCGCCGCTGGTCACCGTGACCGAGCGCGAGTGCAGCAGCACGCCGCTGTCGACGTCGCCGCCCGTCCGTGCGGTGATGCTGGAATCCGACAGCAGGAACGTATGGCCACCGCCAGAGGCGAGCAGGCCAACGCCGTCTTGCGTGCTGATCTGGCTGCCGTTGCGCAACGTGACGCTGTTGCTCAGGCCAGCGGCGGTCAGGTAGCTCCAGATGCCGTTGGCGCCGGCGCCTTGCATGGTGAAGCGCGTGTTGTCCAGCGTGACCGTGGCGCGGTTGCTCATCGACAGGCCCGAGGCGTTGGCGCCGGATGTGTTCACGACGGTATTGAGCGCCGACAGGCTGGCGCCGGTACCGCTGGCGAACAGACCGTAGGCTGTGGCGCCGCGGGTGGTGACGTTGACATCTTCCAGGGTGATGGCGGCGCCGCCCACGCGCGCCAGCACACCCACGGAGCCGTCGCCCTGGGTGTCGATGTTGACGCGGGTGGCTTTGATGCTGGCTGAGTTGCCGTACTCGCGCGAGACATACAGGCCGTGGGCGTTGTCGCCCAGGGTGGTGACGGTGCCGTCGGTCAGGGTGACCACGCCGGCGCGGTTGTCGATGGCCACGAGCGCCGATGTGATATCGAAGCGCGTGGCGGTAAAGGACGTGCCGGTGGATGGCAGCCACACGCCGGTGCCCAGATTGCCCAGCGCCGAGATGGACACGTTGTCCACCACCGCGGAGGTGTCCTTGGCGTTGATGTTGATGCCGTAGCCGACGTTGCCGGTGGACGTGAGCGTGGCGTTGCGGATGTCGACGGTGGATGCGGCGCCGGTGCCAGAACTGAGCATCACGGCGGCGCCGCCGGCGGTCAGGCTGCCTCCGTCCATCTCGAAGCGGCCCCCTTGCACGCGTGCGCCCATGCCCAAATCGACATTGACTACGGTGCCTTGCAGTGACACGAGGGAGTTCGCGCCGTTCACGGTGACGCCATCGCCATAGTTGCCGGTGGTCGTGATCGTGCCGCCGTCCAGCCTGACGCTGGCGCCATTTTCGGCGTAGGCGCCGGAAGCGTTGTAGCCGGCGGTGGTGATGGTCATATCCTTGGCGGTGATGGCGGCGTTGCTGCCCTCGGCGCGCAGGGCGGCGCTGCCGCTGCCCGAGGTGGCGACGCTGCCGCCGTCCAGGTCGATACGCCCGCCGTTCTGCGCATAGGCGCCATGCGAGTACGAGCCTTGGGTGACAAGGTTGCTGTTGCCGGCCGTGATCAGGCTGCCGGCGCCCAGCGCCGCCACGCCATGCGCCCCTTGGCCGTCGCCCAGGGTGGTGATGGTGCTGTTGGTCAGCGCGACGGTGCCGCCTGCGCTGGCGCGCACGCCGATGGTGGTGCGCGCCGAGGCCGACCCGGCATTGATGGTCACGCCGTCGCCGCGCACGGCATTGCCGGCCACCGACACGTCGATGGCGCCGCCTGTGCCGGCATGCGTGACGTTGTCGCCGTGGTTCAGCGTGAGTTGGGTGTTGCCGGTGGAATCATTGACGATGACTTGCCCGAGTTCGGCGGACAGGGCAGACCCGGCGAAGACGGGCAGCGTAGCGGCCAGCAATCCGAGCATGATGGGGTTCAGGGGGGTGCGCATTGAGGGCTCCTTGGCCCTTGGCCTTGGCGCACCCATACGCATCGAACAGAACCCAGTCGGAGAATCCCGGCGTCGCTGAAGCGTACTGGCACGTATCGGACAAAGGCGATGACGTAGCGGTAGCCTTCATGTTGCGTTCCGGGGAGACGCTAAAAAACAGGACGATTCTCAAAAGCGCCGCATTGATTCGCAGCACAAGTAAGGGACTGAAAACCAGAAAATTCTCAAACCCATGATCGTGGATGCGTGGCCACGATTCGGGCGGCTTATCGATGGCCGGCCCCTGGCACTACGGATTTGTCCGGCCCAGCTTTTCCAGCAGCGCTCGCGCCTGGTCCACGACGTCGGCGTCGTTGGGCCGGAACACCAGCGGCAGGGCTTGCGGCAAGCGCGAGAAATGGGTTTGGCTGCTGCGCGCATAGGCGGGGTCATAATGCCGCTCGATCAGTTCGCGCGCCAAGTCGGCGCGGCGGCCGTCGTCGATCATGCGCTGCCATCCCGCAATGGTGTCGCGGCTATGCAGTCCGACCATGCGCTGCAATTGTGCTTTGAACCAGTCGGGATGCTCGAACAGTTGCGCGTAGTCTTGCTGCAGAAAGGCCGCCCGGTCTTCGCGGCTGGCGGCAACGGCGATGCAGGCGCCCTGGTGTATCGCGGCCAATAGCGCGTGCGGCAACGCGACCGCGCCGATCTTGCGGCTTTCGGCTTCGACAAAAACGGGCCGGGCGCAATCGAATCCGCGCAGGCTGGCGGCCAGTCGGGTGTCAAAGCCCTTTTGCGTGGGCTGCGCAGCGTCCGGCCAGCCACCCAGCAAAGACCCCCGGTGAGCCGCCAGCGCTTCCAGATCGAGCGTTTGCGCACCGGCTTGCGCCAAGGCTTTCAGCAGTCGCGTCTTGCCGCTGCCGGTGGGGCCTGTCAGCACCACGAAGCGCAGCGCCGGCGGCAGGGTATCCAGCGCGTCGAGTGTCGCGCGGCGATAGGTCTTGTAGCCGCCATCGAGCTGGCGGGCGCGCCAGCCGATCATGTTGAACATCACCGTCATGGAACCGGACCGCTTGCCGCCCCGCCAGCAGTAGATCAGCGGGCGCCAGCCTTGCGGCCGGTCGACGAAAGTGGTTTCCAGATGGCGGGCGATGTTGCGTGCGGCCAGCGCTGCGCCCAAGCGGGTCGCGTCGAACGGCGATTGGCGGTACAGGGTGCCGACCTGCGCGCGCTCTTCGTTGCTGAATACGGGCGCGTTCAGCGCGCCGGGGATGTGGTCGTCGGCGTATTCAAGCGGCGAGCGCACATCGATGATTTCGTCGAAATCACCCAGTTTTTCCAAGCCGACGAGCAGGTGTTTCAAGGCGGGCCATCCAGAGGGGGATGGCGAATTCTCGCATGGCGGTGGGCAGGCCGTCGCACGGCGCTTCCCACGGGGTTGGAACCACGCCGCGGGGAAAGTGAGCCCGCGGACGGCGCGCAAGGCGTCATCCGCGGGTCTCGGGGGCTTAGGCGTTGAACGTCAGCGCGTTGGTCAGGTCGCCCATGGGCTGTTGGCCGCGCGCCTTCATTGCGTCGTCGCGGGCCTTCAGGCCGTCAAGCATGGGCAGGTCGAACACGCGGGTGGCCAGGCGCAGGATCGAGCCGGTGTCGTAAATGGTGTGGTCCACGGTGCCCTTCTTGGCGAAAGGCGACACCACGATCGCGGGAATGCGCGTGCCCGGGCCAAAGCGGTCGCCCTGGGGCGGCGCCACGTGGTCCCACCAGCCGCCGTTTTCGTCCACGGTGATGACCACCACCATGTTCTCCCACTGCGCGCTCTTTCGCAGGCTGTCGACGATGTGGGCGATGTGGCGGTCGCCCGAGTCGACGTCGGCGTAGCCCGCGTGCATGTTCAGGTTGCCTTGCGGCTTGTAGAACGTCAGCGGCGGCAGCTTGCCGGCTTCGGCGTCGGCCAGGAATTTATTGGTGGACGACAGATCGCCCAGGCCGCCGTCGCGCAGGTGCGCGGTGCGGGCTGCGGTGCCGGGGGCGGTGGTCTGGAAGTAATTGAACGGCTGGTGGTGCGCCTGGAAGTTCGGCGACGACGGGAAGCCGGAGTTGGCGGTCGAGTCGATGGCCGCTTGCCAGCCGCCCGCGTACCAGGCCCAGTCCAGACCCTTGGCGGTCATCAGGTCGCCGATGTTGTTGTGGGTCTGCGGCACCATGAAGACGGTGGTCGGATCCGCCTGCGTGGGATTGGCGGCGTCGCGCGAGAAAGCGGGCCAGTATGGGGGGCCCATGGTGTTCACGCCATAGCCGTCGGGCGTCAAGGCGCTGGGGCCGAATTGCGGGGCGCCGGTGGCGGCGCTGGTGGGCGACGCGGGCAGGGGTTGCAGGCGCGGGTCGGTCGGGTCGCTGCTTTGCAGGGTGGCGATCTGGCCCTTGATCGTCGCTGAGGCGCTGTCCAGGTTTGGGTAGAAGGGCGGTCGGCCGGAGATCAAGTACTGGTGATTCAGGAACGAGCCGCCGAATGCGCCCTGGAAGAAGTTGTCGCACAGCACGAAGTCCTGTGCCAGCTTCCACAAGCGCAGGTTGTACGCCGAGTCGCTGTAGTGGCCCATGACCAGCGCGCCGGAGTCTGCCCAGGCGACGAAACGGTCGTTCTTGCCGCCGTTGATCTGCATCTGGTTCTGGTAGAACACGTGCCACAGGTCGCGCGTGACCACGCCTTGCGGCAACGGTTCGCCTTGCGGACCGAGCAGGTCGAACGGCGCGTTGGCCAGGTTGTTCATGTAGGGCGCGGCCTGGGCAACCTGGTAGGTGACGTGGTTGGCCTGTTGCGAGGTCGGCACCATGCCGCCCCACACCGGCGGCAGCACCGACAGCGGCGTGCCGTCGCGGTCGTTCTGCGCATAATCGGCAGCGGTCAATGCGGACAACGGCTTTTGCGTGCCCGGGAAATTGGCGAACAGGTTGTTGAAGCTGCGGTTCTCCGCGAAGATCACGACCACCGTCTTGACGTTCTTGCGCAATTGCGTCGTGACGTCGGGCGCGGGCGTCGGCGGCGCAGCGGGCGGTGCCGGCGTGTCGTTGTTGTCGTCGTCGCTATCGCTGGAACACCCGGCCAGCGCGCCCAGGGTGGCGGCGCTGGCGCCGAGCGCGGCGATGCCGGTCAGGAAGCCCCGGCGGGTGGCGCGGACAGTCGAATCGGCGCCCACGGGATCGGCGGCCGTCGGTGTCGCGGCAGCCTGCGCATTCGCGCTCTTTTCTTTTTCAGACATGGTTGTAGACCTTGCGGATAGGGCGGCGTCCTGTCATGGCGCCACGGAATCGCCGGATGACAGCCGGCATCGTTAACGGCCGCTAGGCTAGAGACGCAACGTTCTATCGGTGTGACGTTCTGCTGTCAGCAAGCTGTACGCTGGGGAGGTCCGCGCAGATTTCCCTTAGACTTGTGCAATTGGTGAAACCCGAGTGAAAGCAATGACCGACCACCCCGCAGGCGGATCCACACGCAAGGCGGCGCCGTCCCGCACCAAGCCACCGGAGGTGCGGCTGGACGAACTGATGGGCGCCGCCGAAGCGCTGTTCCTGCAAAAAGGCGTGGACGCCACCACCATCAGCGAGATCACGGATGCGGCGGGCGTGGCCAAGGGCACGTTCTATGTGTATTTCCCGTCCAAGCAGGAAATGCTGGCCGCGTTGGGCGAACGCTACGTGCGCCAGTTCCTGCAAGCGCTGGACGAAGCCATCGGCGCGTGCGCCGAAGACGACTGGGTCGGCCGGCTACGCGCCTGGATCCATACCAATGTGGCGACGTACCTGCGCACCTATCGGGTGCACGACATCGTTTTCACGCATCCGCACCACCATGCGCGCGAAGGTCAAACTGAAAACGATGTGGTCCAGCAGTTGCAGCGCATCCTGCAAGCCGGCTCTGCTGCCGGGGCCTGGAAGTTGGACAACCCGCGCATGACCGCACTGCTGATCTACGCCGGCGTGCACTGCGCAACCGATGACGCGATTTTGTCGAAGCTGTCGGATTCCACCGATTTCGCGCGAGGCATTGCCGATGCGTACCTGCGCATGCTGGGCGTGTCGGCCTAGGCGATCAGGGGCGGCAGTGCCTTTGCCTGGGGCTGACTTGCACGGTTTGCGAAACAACGCTATGATTCAAGGCTTGATTTTTCAAGCGCCCGTAGCTCAGCTGGATAGAGTACCTGGCTACGAACCAGGGGG
>JBEBOQ010000118.1:0-16820 GCA_040396375.1 Achromobacter xylosoxidans | reverse complement strand
CGCGGACCGGAAAGCCCGCGCCGACATGGCGCGGCACTTTCCTATTTTGCTACAAGCATCAGTAGCGGTAGTGATTCGGCTTGTAAGGACCTTCGACCGGCACGCTGATGTAGTCGGCCTGGTCCTTGCGCAGCGTGGTCAGGTTCACGCCCAGCTTCTTCAGGTGCAGGCGCGCGACCTTCTCGTCCAGGTGCTTGGGCAGCACGTAGACTTCGCCCGACTTGTAGGCTTCGTTGCGCGTGAACAGTTCGATCTGGGCGATGGTCTGGTTGGCGAACGACGACGACATCACGAACGACGGGTGGCCGGTGGCGCAACCCAGGTTCACCAGGCGGCCCTGGGCCAGCAGGATGATGCGCTTGCCGTCCGGGAAGATGACGTGGTCGACTTGCGGCTTGATCTCTTCCCACTTGCAGTCGGCCAGGCTGGCGACGTCGATTTCGTTGTCGAAGTGGCCGATGTTGCACACGATGGCCTGGTCCTTCATGGCGTTCATGTGCTCACGCGTGATGACGTGGTAGTTGCCGGTGGCGGTGACGAAGATGTCGCCATGCGCGGCGGCTTCTTCCATGGTCACGACCTTGAAGCCTTCCATGGCGGCCTGCAGGGCGCAGATCGGGTCGATTTCGGTGACCCACACCTGGGCGCGCAGGGCGACCAGCGCCTGGGCGCAACCCTTGCCCACGTCGCCATAGCCGGCGACCACGGCGATCTTGCCGGCGACCATCACGTCGGTGGCGCGCTTGATGCCGTCGACCAGCGATTCGCGGCAGCCGTACAGGTTGTCGAACTTGGACTTGGTGACCGAGTCGTTGACGTTGATGGCGGCGAAGGCCAGCTCGCCCTTCTGCGACATCTGGTACAGGCGGTGCACGCCGGTGGTGGTTTCTTCCGTCACGCCCTTGATCAGGGCCAGGCGGGTCGAATACCACTTGGGATCGCGCTTGAGCGTTTCCTTGATGGTGGCGAACAGGATGCGCTCTTCGTCGCTGCCCGGGTTGGCCAGCACCGAGATGTCCTTCTCGGCCTTGGTGCCCAGGTGCAGCATCAACGTGGCGTCGCCGCCGTCGTCGAGGATCATGTTGGCGTTCTGGCCATTGGGCCATTCGAAGATCTTGTGGGTGTACTGCCAGTACTCTTCCAGCGTTTCGCCCTTGACGGCGAAGACCGGCGTGCCCGACGCGGCGATGGCGGCGGCGGCGTGGTCCTGGGTGGAGAAGATGTTGCACGAGGCCCAGCGCACTTCGGCGCCCAGCGCCACCAGCGTTTCGATCAGCACGCCGGTCTGGATGGTCATGTGCAGGCTGCCGGCGATGCGGGCGCCCTTGAGCGGCTGCTTGGCGGCGAACTCTTCGCGGATGGCCATCAGGCCGGGCATTTCGGTTTCGGCGATGGCCAGCTCGCGACGGCCCCAGCCTGCCAGCGACAGGTCGGCGACGATGTAGTCGGAGAAGGATTTATCGGTGACAGCGTTCATGGTGTGTAGGCTCCACGTGAATGACGAACGGCGCACGATACGGCCGGACAACGCGAAACCACCACGACAATCGAGTGCTCGCCTTTTCCGCCGTACGCGACAAAGGTGAGCGCCGTTGCTGTAGCGCCGCGCAATGCGCAACGCTTGAACAGGAATTCCTGAGCCTGGCGACCGAATGGTGAATGGTCGTCGCAACGCTCCTCAGGATTGGCAAGCATTGTACCGGTTTGCCTTGCGGGGTGGAACGCCCCGCAAGGCAAATGCCGGGGACGGTGCACCCTGCCCGGCGCCGGTCACCCCGCCTGGGCCAGACGCCTGTCCACCTCGGCCCCAGGGGTCAGGGGTACCAGCGACGCCAGCAGATCGGACGCCACCGAATCCCAGCTGCGCGTCAGGGCATGTTCGCGCACCGCGTGGCGGTCCAGCGGCAGCGCAGCGCGGCAGGCATGGGCCAGGTCGTCATCCAGGATACCGGTGACGCCTTGCGCCACCACCGCCAGCGGCGCTTCGCTGCGGAAGGCGGCCACCGGGGTGCCGCAGGCCATGGCCTCCAGCATGACCAAGCCAAAGGTGTCGGTCAGGCTGGGAAAGACAAATACGTCGGCCGCGCCGTAGAACGCCGGCAAGGCGTCGTCGTTCTGCATGCCCATGAACACGGCCTGGGGAAAGCGCTTTTTCAGGCGCGCCTCGTCAGGCCCCGCGCCTACCACCACCTTGCTACCGGGCAGGTCCAGCGCCAGGAAGGCGTCCAGGTTCTTTTCGCGGGCCACCCGGCCGACAGACAGGAACACGGGACGCGGCAGGTCCTGGAACGCCTGGCCGGGGGTGGGCTGGAACTTGCGCGGGTCCACCCCGCGCGACCAGACGCGCAAATTGGTCAGCCCGCGGCGCACCAGGATGTCGCGCACCGTGGGGGTGGGCACCAGGACGCACTGCGACGGCCGGTGGAACCAGCGCAGATAGCGCCACGGCAGCGCGGCGGGAATACCCATGCGCGCCTGCAAGTAGTCGGGGAACATGGTGTGGAACGAGGTGGTGAAACGCCAGCCGCGCGACAGCGCCATACGGCGTGCTGCCAGCCCCAGCGGGCCTTCGGTGGCGATGTGCAGGGCGTCGGGAACGATGTCGCCCAGGATGCGGCGCAATTGCTTGCCGGGCCGTAGGCACAGCCGCAGGTCGGGCTCGGACGGGGCCGGCACGGTCCGGCTGCCCTGAGGGTTCACCACGATCAATTCGTGGCCCCATTCATTCAGGATCTGCTGCATGGTCGTCCAGGTGCGGACGACGCCATTGACTTGCGGATGCCAGGCATCCGTGACCAGAACGATGCGCATGATGAGGCCGGTAGTGGGCGACACCGCGATTTAGCCCGCGGCATGTGACACGCCCAAGACGGCAGGCCTATGAGCCCGTCAATACGTCCTAGTTGTTGCGGCGGGGATATCCCTGGGCCTTGATGCGCACCCAGACCTCGCGTTTTTCCGCATCGGTCATGAAGACCCAATTGGCCACTTCCATCGCCGTGCGCCCGCACCCCCGGCAGATGTCGTCGAACAGCGTGGAGCAGACGGCGACGCACGGGGAATCGGTAGCCCGGAACGCGCGCTGCGCATCCTCGGGATCGGGCAATTCGGACAGATCGGTAAAGTGGCGATTCATGGGGCAAAGGTTAACACCAGGGGTGCGTCCCTTTTTTTATAGCCCTATTGCCTGGCGTGCCATGATTGACAGCGCGGCAAAGCGCCGTCGCGGGCTGGACTGCTCCCCCTCGGCCCCCGTCCGAACGCGCGCCGAGGGCGCCATCCGGCAGCGACGAGGCGCCCTTTACTTCGGCCAACCGAAGAATCCGGCCACTTCGCGCAGCAGCGCATCGGGGGTCTCTTCGGCCAGGTAATGGGCGCCCGGCAAGGCACAGCCCGACACCTCGCCGGCCACCGCGCGCCACAGCCCCAGCACGTCGAAATTGCGCCCCACCGCGCCGCGTTCGCCCCACAGCACCCGCAGCGGCATGCGCAGGCGTTCACCGGCTGCGCGTCCCTGGCGATCGTGCTCCAGGTCCAGCGTGGCAGACGCGCGGTAGTCTTCGCAGATGCCCGTGGCCCAGCCCGGCAGCCGGGCGGTGCGCTCGTATTCGGCCATGGCCTCGGCCGAAAAGTGCGCCAGCCCGCCGGGCCGCCCGCCCATGACCGACCGCAGGTAGAACACCGGGTCGCGTTCGATCATGGTTTCAGGCATGGGCGCGGGCTGGATCAGCCAGAACCAGTGGTAATAGGCCTGTGCGAACGCGCGGGTGGTGTTTTCGTACATATCCAGCGTGGGCGCGATATCCAGCAGCATCATGCGCCCGACGGCCGCGGCATGATCCAGCCCCAGGCGATGGGCGACGCGCGCGCCGCGGTCGTGCGCCAGCACGTCGAAACGCTCGTGCCCCAACGCGCGCATCAACGCCACCATGTCGGCGGCCATCTCGCGCTTGGAATGGGCGGCGTGGTCAGGCGAGGCGGGCGGCTTGTCGCTGTCGCCATAGCCGCGCAGGTCGGCCGCCACGCAGGTGTGGTGGCGCGTCAGTTCGGGCCACACGCGGTGCCAGATGGCGTGGGTTTGCGGATGGCCGTGAAGCAGCAGCAGCGGCGGCCCCGCGCCGTCCACGCGGGCGGCGATCCGGATGCCGTTGACCTCGTAGCGTTGCACGGGAAGATCGAAGAATGCGGTCATTGCGGTCTGCGCCTCTCAGTTGTCCAGCCGGTCGCGCACGCGGCGCGCCACGTCTTTCATCCACGGATGCCGGGCCCAGTGGCCGGCCTCGAAGTGTTCCACATCCGGCAACTGCTGCAGCGACGCGCCGACCATGTCCTGCCCTTGCGAGAACATGCGGCGGTGGCGCGCCGGCAAGTCGAAGGTGGCCGTCCAGCCGTCCGCGGCGCGTACCGTGCCCGCCAGCGCGTCGATCTCGACGCGGTTGCCTGCCGTATTGGACACCGGCGCGGACACCCGCGCCAGCAACGCGTCGACCTCGGCCGGCGGCAGGCTGACCAGCAGCAAGCCATTGTTGAGCGCGTTGAAGTAGAAGATCTCGCCAAAGCTGGCGGCGACCACGGCGCGGATGCCGAACTGCATCAGCCCCCACACCGCGTGTTCGCGGCTGGAGCCGCAGCCAAAGTTGGGGCCGGCCACCAGGATCGACGCGCCCGCGTACGCCGGCTGGTTCAGCACGAAGTCCGGCCGCGGCGCGCCGTCGGCATCAAAGCGCAGGTCGTACAACAGGCCCCGGTCCAGCCCCGCCTTGTCGATGATGCGCAGGAACTGCTTGGGCATGATCTGGTCAGTGTCCAGATTGGAATACGGCAAGGGCGCAGCAACGCCCTGGATGGTCTGGTTCATGCGGTTTGCTCCAGGTCGCGCACATCGACGATACAGCCGGCCAGCGCGGCAGCGGCGGCCATGGCCGGGCTCATCAGGTGGGTGCGCCCCGCCCTGCCCTGGCGGCCTTCAAAGTTGCGGTTGGTGGTGGATGCGCAGCGCTCGCCGGGGCGCAGCACGTCGTCGTTCATGGCCAGGCACATCGAACAGCCTGGCTGGCGCCATTCGAAGCCGGCGGCGATCAGCGCGGCGGCCACGCCTTCGGCTTCGGCCTGGGCGCGCACCGCGCCCGAGCCCGGCACCACCATGGCCCGCACGCCGGCCGCTACCTGGCGGCCGCGCACGATGTCGGCCACCACCCGCAGGTCTTCGATGCGGCCGTTGGTACACGACCCGATGAAGACGCGATCGATCGGGACGCCGGCGATCGGGGCGCCCGGCAGCAGGCCGATGTATTGCACGGCCTTTTCCAGCGCCAGGCGGGCCAACGCATCGGGCTCGGCCTGCGGATCGGGCACGGTTCCCGTGACCGGCATGGCCTGGTCAGGGCTGGTACCCCAGGTGACGAACGGGGCGATCTGTGCGGCATCGAACACATGCTCGACATCAAACACGGCGCCGGCGTCGCTGTGCAGCGTGGCCCAGTAGGCACGGGCCTGAGCCAGTTCCGCGCCCTGCAACTGCGGCGCGTGCGCGGCCACATAGGCGTCGGTGGTGGCATCCGGCGCGATCAGCGCGGCGCGGGCGCCTGCTTCCACGGTCATGTTGCACAGGGTCATGCGGGCTTCGGCCGACAGCGATTCGATGGCGCTGCCACAGAACTCCACCGCGTGGCCGCGCGCGCCCTGGGCGCCGATGCAATGCACCACGTAGATCACCAGGTCCTTGGCGGACACGCCGGCGGGCAAGTGGCCGTCGACACGGATGCGCATATTGCGCGCCACCCGGTAGACCAGCGTCTGGGTGGCCAGAATGTGTTCGACTTCCGACGTGCCGATACCAAAGCCCAGCGCGCCCAACGCGCCGTAGGTGGTGGTGTGGCTGTCGCCGCACAGCACCACCATGCCGGGCAGGATCATGCCGTGCTCGGGCGCAATCACGTGCTCGATGCCTTGCAGCGGGTCGGTGGTGTCGAACAAGGCAATGCCCTGCTCGTCGCAATTGCGCTTCAGGTTGCGCGCCTGGCGCGACGACGCTTCGTCCGGAATCACGCGCAGCGCGGCGGGCACCGGGTGCGTGGGGATGATGTGGTCCACCACCGCCATCTGCTGCCCGGGCCGCAATACTTGGCGACCCCGCGCGGCCAGGCCGCTGAAGGCTTGCGGGCTGGTGTATTCGTTCATGATGTGCAGATCCACGTACAGCAGAATGTGCTCATCGTCGATGCGGGCCACTTCGTGGCTGGCCACCAGTTTGTCGTATAGCGTCATGCCGGGCATGTCGATGCTTCCTTGCGAAAAAACGCGCCCGCGCGGGGCGCGACGAAACCTTTCCTGGCGGTCAGTTGTTGGCCTCGATGCCGGCGTCCTTGACGATGCCGGCCCAACGCGTGATTTCGCCGGCGACCATCGTGTCGGTCTGGGCCGGCGTGGAAATCAGCGGCTCGAAGCCTTCGCGGCCCATGCGCTCGACCAGCGCGGGGGACTGCAACGCCTGGGCCAGCTTGGCGTTGAGCGTGTCCACCGCGGCCTGCGGCGTGCCCGCGGGCGCGCTGATCACGAACCAGGTGTTGAAGGCGTAGCCGGGTAGCCCAGACTCGGCGATGGTGGGCACGTCCGGCAGCAAGGGCGAACGCGTCGTGCCGGTCACGCCCAGCGCCTTGAGCTTCTTGCCGTCAACCTGCGGCTTGGCCGCCGACAGCACCGGAAAGCTCATCTGCACCTGGCCGCTGATGGTGTCCACCATGGCCGGACCGCCGCCCTTGTAGGGCACGTGCAGGATCTGCGTGCCCGAAACCGACTTGAACAGTTCCGCGGCCATATGGAAGGTGCTTCCGGTGCCAGCCGAGCCGAAGCTGAGCTCATTGGCGGGGCGCGCACGAATGTAGTCGAGCAACCCCTTCACGTTATCCACCGGCAGCGACGGCGTCACGGTCAACACGTGCTGCGAGGTGCCCACAGTGCCGACCGACCGCAGGTCACGCGCGGTATCGAACGGCATGGTCTTGAACAGAGCCGGGTTGATCGCCAGCGACATCGTGTTGATAGCCAGCGTGTAGCCGGTGGGTTCGGCGCGCGCCACGGCCGCCATACCGATGTTGCCGGACGCGCCGGCGCGGTTTTCCACGATCACGCTCTGGCCCAGGGCCTTGCCCCAGGCGTCGGAGATGAGCCGCGCCGCGATGTCCACGCTACCGCCGGGCGCGAAAGGCACCACCAGGGTGATGGGCCGTTGCGGAAAGGTGTCGGCGGCCGTTGCCGGCGCCATCCAACAGGCTGCGGCGGCGGTTGATACCGCGGCGGCCAGCGTGCCTAGGGTGCGAAATGCGTAAGGGGTCTTCATGGGTTGGGTCTCCTCTTGAATGGCCGCGTCGGGCGGCTCTGCGTATCGGTGAACCCAGTGTATAGGCCGGTTCTATTCTTATAATTAATGGATAAACTAAATCTTTATTAAATTTGATTTATAAATAGCCCCATGGATGCGCTCTCGGATCTGGCGTTCTTTTCGCTGCTGGTCAAGCACGGCAACCTGTCGGCGGCCGCGCGCGAACTGGGCCTGACGCCGCCCGCCGTCAGCACGCGTCTGGCCAAGCTGGAGCAGCGGCTGGGCGTGCGCCTGCTGAACCGCAGCACGCGGCGCGTCAGCGTCACGCAGGAAGGCGAGCTGTACCTGGCCGAGGGCGGCCGCATCCTGGCCGACCTGCAGGCGCTGGAACGCTCCGTGTCCAGCAGCCGCGCACAGCCGCAAGGGCTGTTGCGGCTGAATGCCACCTTTGGCTTTGGCCGGGCCCACGTGGCGCCTGCGGTGTCGGACTTCGCGCGCCAATATCCCGACGTCGAGGTGCAACTGCGCCTGACCGACCGGCCACTGAATTTGATCGAAGAGGGTTTCGATGTAGCGGTGCGGTTTGGCGACCTGCCCGACGCTCGCCTGACCGCGCGCAAGATCGCATCCAACCGGCGCCTGCTGTGCGCCTCGCCGCGCTACCTGGACACCTACGGCGAACCCCGCACGCCGGGCGACCTGCAACGCCACCGCTGCATCGTGGTGCGCGAAAACGATGTGGCCTACGGCACCTGGCGGCTGGAAGCCGGCCAGCGCACCGAAACGGTGAAAGTGCGCGGCCCGGTCAGCTCCAACGACGGCCAAAGCGCGCTGGAATGGGCGTTGGACGGCCACGGCATCGTGATGCGGTCTGAATGGGAAACCGCCGCGTACCTACGCGCCGGTCGGCTGCGGCTGGTGCTGCCCGAATGGTCCACGCCGCCGGCCGACATTCACGTGCTGTATCCCGAACGCCTGAACCTGCCTGCCAAGACGCTGGCGTTCGTCGACTTTCTCGCGCAGCGCTTTGCCCGGCATCTGCGCGGGCCGGGTTCGCAGGAGGCAGTCTGGTGACGGGGCAGCGCCAGTAGTTGAGCATGCAGGGAACCCCGTGCGCGCTCGCCCTGCGCCCGCGCTACATCTCGTCGATGGCCGTGCTGGCCGGCGTGTCGCCGCCGCCAATGGCGTAGCGATCGCGGGTGGTGACGTAGAAGCTGGCGCCGAAGCGGCCCACCGGGAAATATTCTTGCAAACGCACCCGCCAGGTCTCGGTGTCGATCAGGCCGTCGCGCGCATGCAACCAGCGCACCTGGCCGATGAATATCTGCCGGCTGGCGGTTTCCAGGGTTTCGTACAGCGTGCATTCGAACGCCACCGGCGCCTGAACGATGCGCGGCGGCGCAACCCGCTGGCTGGGCGCTGCGTCCAGCCCGGCATGGGCCAGTTCGCTGACGTCGGCCGGCAGGCGGTCGCCGCAGCGATGCATTTTCTCGGCCATGGCCTCGTCGGTCAGGTGCACCACGAATTCGCCGGTACGCACGATGTTGCGCGCCGTGTCCTTCAGATTGCCGTCTTCCAGGCGGTTGATGCTGACCATGACGATGGGCGGGTCCTCGCCCAGCATATTGAACATGCTGAAGGGCGCGGCGTTGACCACGCCGGTATCAGACAAGGTGGTAATCAGCGCGATCGGCCGCGGCACGATCAGGCTCGCCATGAGCTTGTAGCGCTGGTATTCGGTGATTGAATCGAAGTCGATGTCCATGTCAGGCCAGTCCCAGCATCTGGGCAAGAGTTTGAGCGGGTTGCGGACGTTCCAGGCTGATGCGCCGTTCCAGGTCCGCCAGGTGGTTGTCATTGATCTTCACGGCCTCGGCCACTTGCCCGCGTTCCATCAGGTCCACGATCAGCACGTGTTCGCCGTGTTCGCAGGCCGCGTTGCCGGGCGGCTCGTACAGCGCCACGATGAGCGAGCAGCGCGACACCAGTTCGGCCAGGTAGCCGTGCAGGATGTTGTTGCCCGACAGTTCGCCCAGCCGCACATGGAAGGCGCTGGCCTGGCGCGCCCAGGCCGGCTGGCCGGCGCGATGCAGCAAGGCATGTTCGTCGCGCAGTTGCTTGCGCAGTGACGCGTAGTCGGCCTTGGTGGCGCGGGCGGCGGCCAACGGCAGCAAGGCCGCTTCCAGCGCGCGCCGCGCCTGGAAGATCTGGCGCGTGTCTTCCGGGGTGGGTTCGGCCACCACGGCGCCGCGGTTGTGGTGCAGGTCCACCACATGTTCGTGCGCCAGGCGCTGCAGGGCCTTGCGCGCCACCGAACGCGAAACGCCGAAGATCTCGCACAGGGCCGCCTCGGGCAGCTTGGTGCCGGGCGTCAGCCGTTGGCTCATGACGCTTTCGTAGACGGCCTCGCAGATGCGACGCTCCAGGTCGGCGTCTGGCGCCGCGTCGTCGGTGGCGGCGGACGCGACGACGGCCGCGCGGCGCTTGGCGGCGGGTGTGGCAGGGGGCTTGGCGGGGCTGCGGCTAGGCATGGCGGGATTCGGCATCGGCAAAGGGGTCGCGGGGTCGGAGGTCAGCGGGCGGGCACGTCAGCAGCAGCCGGCAGGCCGTCGACATGGCGGCAGATGTCGCCGGGCGTGGCGAACCAGATCTCGCCACGGTCGCGCGCGGCCGCCAGCGGCGCCAGCGCCCGGCGCAGATGCCGCAGCCGGTAAGGCTGGCCCACAATGTAGGGATGCAGCGCGATGCCCATGACCAGCGGCTGGCGCTGCGCCTGCGTCCGCATTTCCTCGAACTGATCAAGAATCATATCGGCAAAGTCGCGGGCGTCCATCTTGCGGCCCATGATCATGGGGATGTCGTTCAGCTCCTGCGGATACGGGATGGCCCACAGGTCGCCCGCCCGGGTCCGCATGCGCATCGGCTGGTCGTCGTGGCACCAGTTCAGCGTGTAGCGGTAGCCGGCTTCGGCCAGCAGATCCGGCGTGGCGCGGCTTTCGGAGATCCAGGGCGACAGCCAGCCGGCTGGCGCGCTGCCGGCGTGTTGGCCGATGCGGTCGCGGCAATGTTCCAGCAGTGCGCGTTCGTCGGGTTCGGACAGACCGCCCTGGCGGTGGGCGTTGCTGTAGCCGTGCCCGATCAGTTCGTCGCCCCGCGCCAGGCAGGCGTCGACCAGCTCGGGGCAGTGTTCATACAGCGCCGTATTGATCAACGCGCCTGCGGGCAGGTTCAGTTCGTCGAACAGCTCCAGACAGCGCCAGGCCCCCACCCGGTTGCCGTATTCGCGCCAGGCGTAATTGAGCACGTCGGGGTGCGGCGAAGCCGGCCCGAGTTCGGCCCCCAGGCCCTCGCCGAAGGCGAAATGCTCGATGTTGAAGCCCAGGTACACAGCCAGCCGCGCGCCGTTCGGCCAGGCGTAATCCGCCCGGCCGGTGATGGGCTGGTACGGGAAACGGCCATGGCAGGCGAGCGGCGCGGGGGTCCAGGGCGCTTGCGCGTCGCGCCCCGCATTGGTGCTTTGGAGCAAGGATGGATTCATTTTGGTGCAAATCCTGATGCGTGATTGTGAACAAAAACCTAGAGACTTTGGAAACAAAATTCGGATACCACGCCGACAAACGGTCCGAGAAACCGCCTTTTTCCCCTGCGACGCCGCCGTACCAGGTACGGATGGCTCACGGCGTTCCGGGTGGCATGGATCTTGCATAGGGAACCGGAGCAGCACTTGAACCCATGCAAGATCCGTTCCACTTTTTCCCGGAGTGCCCGATGACCTCGACCCGCCGTTCCTTCCTGCTTCGCACCGCCGGCGCCGCCTTGTTGGTGGCTGGCCTGGCCTCGCAACCGGCATTGGCTGCCGACCCGATCAAGATCGGCCTGATCACCGCCCTGTCGGGCGAATCGGCGCGCGCAGGCGAAGCGCTGACCCGCGGCATGACCATCGCGATCGACGAGATCAACGCCAGCGGCGGCCTGCTGGGCGGCCGCCAGATCGTGCTGGTGCGGCGCGACGACGAAGGCAACCCGGCCAAGGGCATGGCCGCGGCGCGCGAGCTGATCTACAAGGAGAAGGTTGCCGTGCTGTTCGGCGGCCTGGATACGCCGGTGTCCATGGCGATCGTGCCCATCGTCAACCAGGAAAAAGTGCCGTTCATGGGACCCTGGGCCGCGGGCACCGCGATCACGCAGAACAAGGGCAACCCGAACTTCGTGTTCCGCGTATCGGCCATGGACGAGATCGTCGACAGCGCCATGGTGCAGTACGCGCAGAAGACGTTCCAAAGCGCCAAGCCGGGCATGATCCTGGTGAACAACCCTTGGGGCGAATCCAACGAAAAGGGCCTGGACGCCGCGCTGGCGGCCGCCAAGATCGCGCCGGCGGGCGTCGAGAAATTCCAGCCCAGCGACCTGGACGTGACGCCGCAGCTCAGCCGCCTGAAGGCAGCGGGCGCCGACACGCTGTTCCTGGTGGGCAACGTGGGCCCGTCGGCGCAGGTGGTCAAGTCGCTGGACCGCATGGGCTGGAAGGTGCCGGTGGTGTCGCACTGGGGCCCCGCGGGGGGACGCTTCACCGAGTTGGCCGGCCCCAACGCCAAGAACGTGCACTTCGTACAGACCTACAGCTTCTTCGGCAAGCAGGGCCCCGTGGGCGAAAAGGTGATGCAGGCGCTCAAGGCCAAGTATTCCGACATCAAGGGGCCGCAGGACATCACCCCGGCGGTGGGCGTGGCCAACGCCTACGACGGCATGCGGCTGGCGGCATTGGCTATCGCCCAGGCCGGCTCCACCGATGGTGACGCGGTGCGCCAGGGCTTCTACAAGATCGGCAAGTACGAAGGCCTGATCAAGACCTACGAACAGCCCTTCACGCCCACCTCGCACGACGCGCTGCGCGAGAACGACTACGTGTGGACGCACTTCGTGGACAACCGCATCCTGCCCGTCGCCGGCGCGCAGTAAGCGGCCGGCTTGCCAACGAAAACGCGAACGCAATCGCTAGCAGGAGACACGCATGTTGTGGATGTCCGCCATCGTCAGCGGCTTAGGGCTGGGAAGCATGTATGGGCTGATGGCCCTGGGCTTTTACCTGACCTACGCCGTCTCGGGCACGGTCAACTTCGCCCAGGGCAGCTCCATGATGCTGGGCGCGGTGCTGACCTACACCTTCGCGCAGACGCTGGGCTGGCCGCTACTAGCCGCCCTGCCACCGGCCCTGGCGCTGTGCGCGCTGTACGGCCTGGTGGTGGAACGCCTGGCGGTGCGGCCGTTCGCCAGCCGCGGTTCCAACGCCTGGCTCATGTCGACGGTAGCGCTTGGCATCGTGCTGGACAACGTGGTGATGTTCACCTTCGGCAAGGAACCGCGCAGCCTGCCGTCGCCCCTGGCGCAGGCGCCGCTTGAAATCGGCGGCCTGGGCCTGGGCGTGTACCCGCTGCAATTGTTGATTCCGCTGATCGGGCTGGCGCTGGCGGCCGCCCTGCATGCGCTCTCACGCCGTACCCGCTGGGGCGTGGCGCTGCTGGCGGTGGTGCAGAACCCGAACGCCGCGCGCCTGATGGGCATCCCCGTGCGCCGCGCCATCATGGCGGCGTTTGCCGTGTCCACACTGTTCGCGGGCATCGCCGGCGCGCTGGTCGCACCGCTATTCAACGTGCAGGCCGACATGGGCACGCTGTTCGGCCTGAAGGCCTTTGTAGTGGCCATCCTGGGCGGCATCACCAGCGCGTGGGGCGTCATGATCGCGGGCCTGTTGTTCGGCGTGGTTGAAGCGCTGATCACCGTGACGCTGGGTTCCGGGTATACGCAGATCATCAGCTTCGCGCTGGTCATCGTTATGTTGGCGGCGCGCCCCAATGGGCTGTTCGGCCGCGCCGCCACAAGGAAAGTCTGATGGGCAAACGTGTCGCATCCTTCCCGACGACGCTGGTCGTCTACGCCCTGCTGGCTGCCGCCAGCCTGGCGCTGGCAGCCAGCGTCAACGGCTATTACGTTTTCGTGTTGGGCAACGTGGCGCTGCTGGCGCTGGCGGGCATCGGCTTGAATGTGCTGCTGGGCCTGACCGGGCAAATGTCCTTTGGCCACGCGGCGTTCTATGCCATCGGCGCCTATACGGTGGCGATCCTGACCGGGCAGGCCGGCTGGAGTTTCTGGCTGGCGTGGCCGGCCGCCGCGCTCGTCGCCGGCGCATTCGGCCTGCTGCTGGCGGTGCCTGCGCTACGCGTGACGGGCCCATACCTGGCAATGATCACCATCGCCTTCGGCTTCATCGTCGAACACGTGCTGATCGAAGGCGGCGACCTGACCGGTGGCCAGAACGGCTTGATGGGCATCGCCCAGCCGGCGCTGGGCAGCCTGGGCGGCGACCGCGGCGTGGCGATGCTGGCCATCGTCGCGGTGTTCGTCGCGCTGGCCGGCTATGCGTTACTGGCACGCGGCACCTGGGGCGCGGCGATGCGAGCGGTCAAAGACAGCGAGACCGCCAGCGAATCGATCGGCATCAATCCGCTGGTGGTCAAGGCCGTGGCCTTCATGGTGTCGGCGGCGGTAGTGGGACTGGCCGGCGGCCTGTACGCACCCCAGGCCGGCATGATCACGCCGCACAACTTCAACTTCATGCAGTCCATCCTGTTCGTGCTGGCGGTGACCATCGGCGGCGCGGGTTCGCTGGCGGGCCCGTTGCTGGGCGCGGTGGTGGTCGGCCTGCTGCCGGAAGTGCTGTCGGGCCTGGAGGAATACCGCCTGCTGTTCTTTGGCGCGTTCCTGCTGGTGGTGCTGTGGGCCGCGCCCGATGGCGCTGCCGGCTTGCTGGGACGCTGGCGACGTGGCCGTCATGCAGTCCGGCTGGCGCCGACTCAAGGCGGCATGCCGGCCACGGGCAGACCGCGTCGCGCCTTGCACGCCGACGCGCTGACCATGACCTTCGGCGGCGTGCGTGCCGTGCAGGGGGTGTCGTTCAACGTCGCACCTGCGGCCGTCACAGCGCTGATCGGCCCCAACGGCGCGGGCAAGTCCACCGTCATCAACATGCTCAGCGGCTATTACCAGCCGACCAGCGGCACGGTCGCACTCGGACAACCCCCCCTGGCCGCGCTACCGGCCTATCGCGTGGCGCGCAGTGGCATCGCACGCACTTACCAGACCTCGCAGTTGTTCGACACGCTCAGCGTGGAGGACAACGTGGCGCTGGGCCTGCTGGGCGGCCGGCTGGGCGGGCTCTTGGCGTCCCGCCGCTACCTGGCGCGTGACGCCCGCGAACGGGCCCGCGCCCTGCTGGCCTTCTGCGGCTACGAAGGCGCGTTGGACACGCCGGCCGCCGACCTGCCGCATGTGGACCGGCGGCTGGTCGAGATCGCCCGCGCGCTGGCCACCGACGCCGACATCCTGCTGATGGACGAACCCGCCGCGGGGCTGTCGCGCGAAGACAAGACCCGCCTGGCCGGACTGCTGCGGCGCATCGCGGATGCTGGCGCGGGCGTGCTGCTGGTGGAGCACGACATGGCGCTGGTGATGGGCGTATCCGACCATATCGTCGCCATCGACGCCGGCCGCGAATTGGCGCAGGGCACGGCCAGTGAAATTCAGCAATCCGACGCGGTACGGCAAGCCTACCTGGGCGACGAGGCCGCCCGCCGCGCCCCCGCCGCACGCGTGCGGCCGGCCGGCGTCGGCATCGCGCCTGAAGTCTTGGGCGTGGGCAGCCTGACCACCGGCTATGGCGCCAACCCGGTGCTGCACGGCATCGACCTGCAAGTGCGCCAGGGCGAGATGGTGGCGCTGCTGGGCGCCAACGGCGCCGGCAAATCGACGCTGATGCGCACGCTGGCGGGCCTGCATCGGCCGGCGCAGGGCGGCATGCATCTGCAAGGTCAGGAACTGCAGGGGCTGACAGCTGACCGCATCGTGGCGCGTGGGCTCGTGCTGGTGCCCGAAGGCCGCCAGGTCTTCCCGGACCTGACCGTGCTGGACAACATCCGGCTGGGCGCCTTCCTGCATCCCGCAGACCGCGAGACGCGGGTGGAAGAGATGCTGACGCGCTTTCCGCGTCTACGCGAGCGGCTGCATCAGCGCGCCGGCTTGCTGTCGGGCGGCGAACAACAGATGCTGGCGATCGCGCGCGGGCTGATGTCCAAGCCCGTGATCCTGCTGCTGGACGAGCCGTCGCTGGGCCTGGCCCCCAAGATCATCGACGAGCTGTTCGAGGCGCTGGACCGCCTGCGCGCGGAATCCATGACGATCCTCCTGGTGGACCAGATGGCCGCGCTGGCGCTGTCCCTGGCCGACAGGGCCTATGTGCTGGAATCGGGCCGCGTGGCGGCGCAAGGCACGGCGCAGGAGATCGCTGCGGATGGCGCGCTGGCGCGCGCCTATCTGGGCGCCTAGCGCTGGCGGAGATGGGGTAAACGGGCCAGCCGGGGAATCCCGGCCGGCCCCGTGGGCGGCTGCTTCGTTGCCGACGGATCAGGTGGCGTCGCCGCCCAACCGCGCCCCTTCGCGCACGATGCCGCAACGCTTATGAGCGCGCATCACCACCCCGACCTCGCTGGCCAGCACGCCGTCCAGCTCGCCCAGCCTGCGCGTCACCACGTCCCACAGATGCAGGCTGTCGCGGCACAGCACGTGCCAGAACAGCTGCGACGCGCCGCTGGTGCCGAAGAGGCAACGCGTGTTGGGGTCCAGCGCCAGGTGCGCGGCCAAGGCGTCGACCGCTTGCGGGCGCACCTGCACCGAAATCACGGCCTCGACCGGAAAGCCCACCAGGGCCGGCTCGACTTCCACCCGGAAGCTGAGCGCGCGCCGCTCCACCAGATGCTGCAACAAACGATGGGCGGTAGGCTCGCTGACATCCGCGTGCGCGGCCAGTTCGGCCAGGCTGGCGCGTCCATCGCGCATCAGGTGAGCCACGATGCGCTGTTCAGCGTCGCTCAGCGCCGCCGGCGGCTGCGGCGCTCGAGGCGGCTCCAGCGCGTCCTGCGAAGCGGCCGCGTCCGCCTGGATGCGCCACTGTCCCGCACGGCGGAAGGGCCGCAGCACCAGCCGGGCCTCCACCTGCTCGACACCGTCGATCGACGGCAGCACCCGCGTCACCACGTCGGGCATGTCCGCCGCATCCGCCAGGGTCAATTCGGCCATCAGGTCCGCCCTGCCCGCCAGCGTCACCACTAGTTGGGCCATGTCCAGCCGCGCCAGCGCCTCGGCCACCTCGGGTACGCGGCCCGAGCGGCAGCGCACCCAGGCGTGCAGCACCACGCCGCGGCCGGTAGCCAGCGGGTCCGCTTCAGCGATGACGCGCAGGGCGTCAGCGTCCATCAGCCGTTTGATGCGCCGCGCCACGGTGCGCTCGGCGATGCCGGTGGCCGCACCCAGCTCGCGCCAGGACGCGCGCGGGTCTGCCTGCAACGCGATCAGGCAGGCCAGATCGGTGTCATCGAGCGCTGGCATTAGGGGCTTACCCTTACTTGACGTGACCATATTCATTAATCTAACGTTCGCGCATTGATAA
>JBEBOQ010000117.1:0-16909 GCA_040396375.1 Achromobacter xylosoxidans | reverse complement strand
GGCAGCGCGATCAGCGCGCGCAGGAACAGGATCTGCAGCGGGTTGTAGGTGGTGCCGAGCCATTTGGCGTTGGCGTCGCTGAGCGTCAGGAAGAAGATGCCGCCGATGACGCAGGCGATGCCGGCGGCGGCTGAGTGGGTGCGAGTGGCGGGAAAGACGGTGGCGGAAGACATCAAGGCTCAACAGGGGCGGCGGCCGCTTGGCCGCCTGGGGGCAATGCACGGGAAAAAGATTCAGCCTTGGGTGCGATAGGCGGCCAGGGCAACCATGGCCCAGGCGGCGAGGAAGGCGGCGCCGCCCAATGGGGTGATGGCGCCCAGCCAGTGGGTGCCAGTCAGGGTCAGGGTGTAGAGACTACCTGAAAACAGGAGGATGCCGATGAACATGACGAGGCCGGCGGCGGAGAGCAGCGGGGAGCCGTAGCGGGCGCCTAGCAAGGCGATGACGAACAGGCCCAGGCCGTGGATCAGGTGGTACAGGACGCCGGTTTGCCAGACGGAGAGCAGCTCGGGGGTGACCAGGCGCTTCAGACCGTGCGCACCAAAGGCGCCGGCGCCTACGGCGACCAGCAGGTTCAGGGCCGCTAGGATCGTGAGCTGGCGGTCGGTCATGCTTTTTCCTTTTGGGGGGGCTTGGGGGCTGTGGTGCCTATGATATGCGGAATCTTGTTGGGGTTCTTGCTTGTTGTCAGTTCTTCGTAGGTCGTCCGTCGGGCGGTGTGTCTCGGTGGCGGGCGCCCACGATTGCGGTCCGGCGCGCGGGCGCCGGACTCCCCCTTCGTCATCTTCGTTGTCGCCTACGGCGACTGCCTTCAGATTCCCTCGGGCGCATCGAGGTTGCCCGCCACCGAGACACACCGCCCGACGGACTACGTGCGTCTTGGGGCGTGGCGGGGCTGGACCGAGGGGGGGCGGGAGAGGTTTGCGGGGCCCGCCTCGTGCCGGCCGCGCGGGCGGCCTTACGAGGCTTACGCACTGTGGGGCGTCGGGGCGGCGTGCGCTGCGCGCTTGCGGTGATTGCTTGGGTGGCCTGGCGCTTCTTGATGCTACTGATGCTGCTTTGCTGCTTTGCTGCGTTGTTGTGAGTGTGTGCAGCTGCCGCGGCTCGGCGTATTACGTTGCCTTGCCGCGGCTGGCTGTTGTTTAGTCGACCGTGAGGACCGCGCGGCCGACCACCTTGCCGGCGCGTAGCGACGCCAGGACGGCGTCGGCGTCTTTCAGGGGGTGGCGGTGGACGGGCATGGGGGGGACTTTGCCGGTGCGGACCAGGGTCATCAGTTCGCGTAGTTCGGCCAGGTTGCCGACGTAGCTGCCGATGATGGAGAGGGCCTTCATGGGGATCAGGGCGATGGGCCAGGAGGAGGCGCCGCCGAAGAGGCCGACGATGATGAGCTTGCCGCCCTTGGTGAGGAAGTCGAAGGCGAGGGAGGTGGTGGCGGGGGCGCCGACGAGGTCGATGGCGGCTTGCAGGGGTTTGCCGCCGGCGGCTTTGAGGATTTGTTGGGCGGCATCGGGGGCGGCGCCGTCGATGGCGGCCAGGGCGCCGGCTTCGAGGGCGGCCTGGCGTTTGGCGGGGTCGATGTCGACGACGATGCCGCCCTTGCCGCCCAGGGCTTTGATCAGGGTGAGGCTCATCAGGCCCAGGCCGCCGGCGCCGAAGATGACGACGGGGTGTTCGCGGTAGACGGATTCGCCGATTTTCTTCAGGGCGGAATACGTGGTCAGGCCGGAGCAGGCGTAGGGGGCGATCTGCGCGGGGTCGAGGTCGCCGATGTCGATCAGGTAGCGCGGGTGCGGCACCAGGATGTGGTCGGCGTAGCCGCCGGCGCGGTGCACGCCCAGGCAGGCGGGGGCGGTGCAGTGGTTCTCTTGGCCGGACAGGCAGGTCGGGCAGGCGCCGCAGCCGATCCAGGGATAGACCAGGTAGTTGCCGCCGGGCGCGGCGCCTTGCGCGTCGGGGCCGGCCGAGACGATGCTGCCGACGGTTTCGTGGCCCATGGTCAGGGGCAGGGAAACGCCGCGGTCTTTCAGCGACAGGGTGCGGCCCTGGCCGAGGTCGTAGCCGCCTTCCCACAAGTGGATATCGCTATGGCAGACGCCCGCGGCGCGGACCTTGAGCAGCACCTGCGTGCCTTGCGGCGCGGGGGTGGGCGGGTCCATTTCCTGCAGGGGCTCGCGGAAGTTGACGACGCAATAGCACTTCATGGGATGTCTCCTCGTGGGATGGGCTTATTTTTTGACCAAGGGGCACTCGCTGTCGGCCAGCGAGACGAACACCTTTTCGCCGGGCACCGTGGACAGGATGCGATAGAAGTCGCCCGGGTATTTGGATTCTTCGGGCTTTTTCACTTCGACCAGATACAGGTCCATGATGACGCGTCCGTCTTCGGGGCGTATACGGGCATTCTTGATCAGTTTTGTGGTGATGGGCAACTCGCGCATCTTCTGGTTGACGGCGGCGCCTTCAAATGTGCCTGCTGCCTGTGCGGCCTGCAGGTAATGGGTGGTGGCGACGTAGCTCAGGGCCTGGACGATCGACGGCGGGCGGGTGACGCCCATTTTCTTTTGCCAGCGGCGGGTCCATTCGCGGGTGTCTTCGTCGGCATCCCAGTAAAAGCCGGTGGGGAAGGTCAGGCCCTGTGCCACCGGCAGGCCCATGGCCTGCACGTCGTTGATGAAGGTCAAAAAGGTCAACAGGCGCTGCTTGCCGCCGGTCAGGCCGAATTCCTGGGCCTGCTTGATCAGGTTGACCAGGTCGCCGCCGGCGCTGGCAAGGCCCACCACGTCGGCCTTGGAAGATTGCGCCTGCACCAGGAACGAGGCGAAGTCCATGGCGCCCAGGGGGTGCCGCGTGCTGCCCACCACCTTGCCACCGGCGGCCTGCACGAAGCGGCTGGCGTTGGCTTCCAGCGATTTGCCGAAGACGTAGTCGGTGGTGATGAAGTACCAGGACTTGCCGCCGCTTTCGACCACGCTTTTGACCACCGCGTTGGCCAGGGCGTAGGTGTCGGGCGCCCATTGGGTACTGAGGTTGCTGCACTGTTTGCCGCTGAAATCGCCGGCGAAGCCGCCGCTGATCAGGGCGGTGCCGCCTTTTTCGCGCGCCACGCCCTGCGCCGCCAGGCCCGCCGAGCTGGCGCCGCCGTCCACCACCGCCACCAGCCCCTGCGTGTCGAACCAGCGCCGTACCAGCGCCGAGGCGATGTCGGCCTTGTTCTGGTTGTCGGCGCCGATCACCTCGACGGTCTTGCCGGCCGCTTTGCCGCCGAAGTCCTCGACCGCCATGCGCACAGCGACTTCGGATCCCAGTCCGCCCAGGTCGGAATAGATGCCGGAGCGGTCGTTGGACACGCCCAGCCGTGCGACGTCGGTTTGGGCGTGTGCCGCGCAGGCGGTCAGCAAGGCGGCCGCGGCCGCCAACAGGGGGTTGATACGCATCTGTCTGTCTCCACGGCCCGTCAGGCGGACCGATTTATTGACTTCTTTGGTGTTGACGCGACTACCTGGGCGGGGCGCCGGTGCTCCATCCGGCTGTAATGGTTGGCTTGTTGAGGAATAAAATTCCTGTGCAAGAAGTTAGATTTTCATATGTGAAAAGTCAACGCGTGGATTACCCAGGTGCGGACGTGCCGAAGCCCCGCCGCGATCGGGCGGGCGGGGGCTCCAGGCAGGAGGAGAGGCCGTTCGGAAAACGGCGAGGCGCGGGGTGGCCGGACCTGACGCTACCGGCCGGCATGCCGCCGACGAGTGGTGTCAGTCAAGCCGGGCTAGTATCGCCAGCTCAGCCGGACAGACGCCGAATTCTCGCGATTGCCGCCGCCGAACTGGCCGCCGTAGCTGACGCCCAGCGAGGCGTTGCGCGATAGCGCGACGTCGCCGCCCAGCTCGATCAAGGCGGTGTCACGGGCGATGGGCAGGCCGGACACGGTGAAGGCCTGGCTGTCCTGGAAGGCCAGGGTGGTGGCGGGGTTGACGTCGCCGAAGGCATGGCGCCAGCCCAGGCTGGCCCGCACCGCGCCCTGCAAGCGGCCCAGGTTGACCTCGGTCTGCGCGCGCAGGCCGAGAGTGGTGCTGGTCTGGTCTTCGCGTTTGGCGCGGCCGCTCAGGGCCGCGTCGCCGCCCGATTCCGAAAAGCCGCGCGTGCGGGTGTCGGCCCAGGCGATGCCGGCGAACGGTTCCAGCGTGACGCCGCCGCCGACGGGGCGGGCGTAGCCGATTTCGGTGAACAGCTGGCTGGTGCTGGCGCCGTAGTTGGCCTTCAGGGTCTGGTCCATGCCGGCGGTGTTGATGATGCGCCGCGTGCTGATGTCGTTCCAGGTATAGGCCGCGCCCAGCAGCAGGTTGACTTTGGCCGCGCCCGCGTCGAAGGCCTTGCCGCCGTACAGCGTGGCGCTGTAGGCGCTGACGTCGCTCTTGGAACTGCGGCCTTCCACCTCGATGTTGCTGTCGGTGTAGCCCAGCGCGGCGCCCAGCCGCCAGCCGCTGCCCATGGCACGGTCGGCGCCGACGAACAGGCCGCCAGTGCGTTGCGTGGTCTTGGCCGCATTGCCATTGCCGTCCAGCGTTTGCCAGTTGCCGATGATCTCGGCCCAGGCCGGCAGCGCGCCGGAGCTGGGCAGGGCGCCCAGGGGCGGGGCGGCGTCGCTGGCGCCCGCTTGCGCGGTGGGGGCGCCAGCCAGCTGCGGCGCGGCCAGGCCGGCGCGCAGGTATTTGAAGGGCGTGGCGCGCACGGTGGACGCGCCGCTGTACAGGGCCGAGCCGACGCTGGCGTGGGCTTCGCCCGACAGATTGTCGAACGCTGCGGGCGGAGCGCCATCGGGCAGGACCAGGATGCGCTGGTGCAGCGCATTGTCGACGGGCAGGTTGTCCAGTGCGTTGGCGACGGCGCGTTGGTTGCCGCTGCGCGCGGCATCGGCAAAGCGGATCGGGCGGGGTGTGGATCCCGAGCCGGACTCGCGCCGCTGCAGCGTCAGCGTGACGTCGTTGGCACCGTACCCCAGCGACGGTGTCAGGAACGCGTAGTTCGAACGCACGTCCTCAAAGCGGCCATTCACGCCGCCCGCGGCCGTCAATATGGTGTAGGTGGCATACGGCGCGAAGTTGCCATCAGGACCCGCGTGCAGCACCGATCCGCCCAGCAGGTTGGCGCGCCCGCTCACGGCGACGCGGCTGCTGACCGTGGAAGCGGGGTCGGCCTGCACCTGGTAGCTTGAGCCGGGTTGCATCGTCAGGTCGCCGGCAACCGACAACGTGGCGTTGGTGGCACCGGGTGCCAGCACGCCGCCCGTCTGGATGGTGGTCGTGCCCACCACGCCCGTGCCGGCCAGCGTGGCGCCTGCGCCGACTTGCAGGTTTGACGAGGCCGCGATGGACCCGTTGACCTGCAGCGTGCCGCCCGTGACCGTGGTGGCGCCGGTATAGGTGTTGATGCCCGAAAGCGTCAGGGTGCCGGTGCCTTGCTTGATCAGCGCCGCGCCGGTGCCGCCGGCCAGCCCGCCATCGGCGATGACGCCAGAGACTTCGGTGCTGGCATTGTTGGCGCCTACGCTGAGCGTATTGCCGCCCAGCGCATAGCGGCCGTTGCCGGCGATGGAGCCGGCACTCAGGCGATCATCGCCCGCGGGGCCGCTGCTGTCCGAGAAGTCGACGGTGCCGCTGTTGCTGATCGCCAGCGCGGCGGCGGATGCGTCGTTCTGGAACACCAAGGTGGCGGCGTTGTTCACCGGCCCGGCGCCCAGCGCGCCGTCACGCCCCGCCACCAGCGTGCCCGCTGCGACGGATGTGCCGCCCGTATAGTTGTTGGCGCCGTTCAGCACCAGCGTGCCGGCGCCCAGCTTGGCCAGGCTGCCCGCACCGGTCAGCGCATTGCTCACTGTGAAGGTATTGGCGGCGTCGGCGATGTCCAGGCCGCCGCCCGAAGCGCCCAGCACGATGGCGCGGGGCAGGACCTGCAAGCTGGTGCCGGTAATGCGCAGCGCGCCGCCGTCCAGCGTCACGGCTTGGCCGGCCGCGCCCAGATTGGCGTTGCTGCTGACCGACAGGGCGCCGCCCTGGACCCAGGTGCCGCCCGAATAGGTGTTGGCGCCGTTCAGCACCAGCGTGCCGGCGCCGGTCTTGGCCAGGCCGTTGACGCCCGCCAACGTGTTGTCGACGGTGGCGGTGTAGCTCGCACTGCTGCTGCCGCCGTCGCCCACGCGCACTTCAACCGGGCCGGTCGGCGCGGCGCCGGGTGTCATTGTCAGCACGTCCCCCACCAGGTGATAGCCGTCGCTGGCGAATTGCAGGCCGGTGGCCTGCACGGCACCGGGCCCGCTGTCGATAGTGACGGTGCCTGGCGTGCCGGCGAAAATGGCCATGCCGGGTTGCGGGAACATCGCGCCGGTGGTTGTGCCGTTCTCGTCAGCCCAGACCGGCGAGGTCGTGGACCAGACACCCGAGCCGCCGCCGAACTGGCCTGGGGCGGCCAGGCCGTTGGCGTTCCAGAAATTCAAGGGGTTCACCCCTTGGACTCTCAGATAGATTCGCTGGAGAGCGGGGTTGTCGAACAGGGTTGCCTGGCCCGCGGGCGACGACACCTGAGGGTCGAACATGCTTCCCAGTGAGCCATATTCGACCAGCGTGTACAACCCGGAAGCATAGCCGCCCGCATCGGTGATGCGTACTGTCGCGCCGCCAAAGGACGCGTTGCCGGTGACGCGCAGTGCGCCGGAGGCGTTGGGGGGGGCACCCAGGCCGACTTGCAACGTGCTGCCCGACTGCATGGTCAGGCTGCCATTGATGGTCAAAGGACCGGTGGCGCCGTTCGCGCCTCCCGAGACGAGCGTGCCGCCGGTTTGGATGGTCGTGGTGCCCACCGTGCCATAGCCGCCCAGCCGGGCGCCGTTGCGGACTTGCACCCCGCTGGCAAGCTTGGCCGACGCATTGGCCAGCGTGCCTCCCACGAGCAGCGTGCCGGCCCGCACGTCGGTGGTGCCACCGTAGGTGTTGACGCCGTTGAGCGTCAACACGCCCGCTCCATCCTTGGTCACCGCGCCATTGCCCGAGATGACGCCGCCATAGGTCACGGCATCGCTACGGTTGAAAACGACGGCGGAGTTGTTGGCGATGTTGCCGCTGACCGATCCGATCGTGCCCCCCGCGCCGATGTTCAAGATGCCCAGGCTGGTGGAGACGTTATTGGTCACGGCGACATCGCCGGTGACCAGGATATCGTTGCCCGCGGACAGCGCGAGGGAAGCCGCGTCCACATTGCCGCTGATCGTGAGGGCTCCCGCGGCGGCCAGGCTGGCGTCGTTAGTGGCGTCCAGGCGCGCGACCGTCAGCGCGCCCGACGATTGCACCTGCACGTTGTAGCCCGCCAGGGAAACTGCGCCGCCGAAGCTGTTGCCGGCGTTGCTAAGGAATAAGTTGCCGGCGCTGGCGTCGATGGCCGTTGTGCCGGTTACCTGCATTGCACCGACCTGGAACAAGGACCGCTGGTTGCTCAGCGACAAATTGCCTCCTGCCTGAATCGTATTCAATAGGTTGATCTGGTTGTTGCCCGTCAAGGCAAGATCCCCCGTCGACGAGGCAGTCAGCGCATTGGTGCTCAGTTGGCCCGTGACGCGGATATCCATATCGGATTGCAGCGACAGGGTGCCACCGGTCGCGTCCAGCGTGCCGCTGGATGCGATGCTGCCGCCTTGTGCGGTCAGGGCGATGTTCTGCGCGGTAATGGTGCCCGTATTGCTGATCACGGGCGTGGTCAGCGATGCCGGCGTGCGCAGCGTGCTGGCTTGCAGCACAACGCTACCGTTGGTCGCGGTCAGCGTGCCGGCATTCAGGACCTTGGGGGTGGCGCCGGCCGCGCCAGTGGTGTCAGCCAGGGGCGCGGTGATCGAGAAGGCGGAGGGCGAGGCGGCGGTGGAGTCGGCGATCAGTCTGGAACCGCTGACCAGGGTGATGCGGTTCGCGGTGATCTTGCCGCCCGTCTCGTTCGAGACCGTCGGCCCGGACAGGTCGACGCTGCCCGAGGCCGAAATAGTGCCCGCGTTGCTGACCCCCGCCTGGCTGGGCAGATCGGTCAATTGCAGTATCGTGCCAGGCGGCGCCATCAGCCCCAGGCTGGTCAACAGGACGGCCTGGGCCCCCGTGATGGTGGCGGTGGATTGCACTTGCAGCCCGTACACGTTGGATACGGCCAGCAGGGCGCTGCCCTGGATCGTTCCCGCAAGGTTGCTGGCTCGGGCACCTCCGGCGGTATTCAACAGCAAGGAGCCGGGGATCGGCTGAGAGATATTCAGCGTGTAGCCTTGGGCGACGTCAAAGGATGCCCACTGTATCGTCGAGGCCACGCCAGCGGGTGTCGTGACACTGATGGACAATTCGGTTGGGTGGGTCTGGGAAAAGCCGTTGCCTGTCAACCACACGCCGTTGATGGGCAGATTTTCGGCGGCCCAGCCCGGCCCGGCCGCCGCCATGGCCAGCGTCGCGACGCCCAGCACGGCCGCGGCCCGCCCGGCGCGGCGACGCGGACGGCTTCCCCCACAGGTCCGGCTTCTGGCGGTGTCGCTGACGACCTGCCATAGACCCAGACTGCGGTTGAAAATAATGCGATAGACGTGATTCATGAGCTTGGCGTGTTCCGGACTGAAAGTGAGGCAATGTGCGGTGCCTTTTGCACCGCTGTTGCCGCATCAGTAACCGCCAGGCGTTTTTGGTTCCCGCCGCGTTCGCGCAAAGCTCGCGCGGCGGGGGGTGTCAGCTCCCGCGCCGCACCAGCGTCGATTTGCCGAACAGGCTTTCGATCAGGTCCACGGCCAGGTCCGCCGTCTTGTTGCGCACGTCGAACGCGGGGTTCAGCTCCACCACGTCCAGCGAGCGCATCAGGCCGGTGTCCGCGATCATTTCCATGCACAGCTGGGCTTCGCGGTAGGTCGGGCCGCCCATGACGGTGGTGCCCACGCCGGGCGCGATTTCCGGGTCCAGGAAATCGACGTCAAAGCTGACGTGCAGGTGGGTGTCCTCGTCCAGCCCGGCCAGCGCGGCCTGCATGGTGGCGCGCATGCCCATTTCGTCCAGGTAGCGCATGTCGAACACTTCCAGGCCGGCCTGGTGCACCAGGCGCTTTTCGCCATCGTCCACGCTGCGGATGCCGATCTGACGCACCCAGGACGGATCGATGTCGGGCGTCTGGCCGGACATGCCGACGATCTCGGCCGGCCCGTGGCCGCACAGGCAGGCCACGGGCATGCCGTGGATGTTGCCGGTGGGGGTGAGGGTGTTGGTGTTGAAGTCGGTGTGGGCGTCCAGCCACAGTATCCGCAGCTTCTTGCCCGCAGCGCGGCAATGGCGCGCTACCGCGCTGATCGAACCGATGCCCAGGCAGTGGTCGCCGCCCAACAGGATAGGCAGGTTGCCCTGGGCCAGCGCGTCGTACACGGCGTCGTGCACGGCCTGGTTCCAGGCGGTCACTTCCGGCAGGTGGCGGTAGCCGTCCACCGGTGGCTGCCAGGGATTCGCGGGGCCGTACAGATTGCCGCGGTCGGTGACCGTAAAGCCCTGGGCCTCGATGACCGGCCCGATGCCGGCCACGCGCAGGGCTTCGGGACCCATCGAGGCACCGCGTGCGCCCGCGCCGATATCCGTGGGCGCGCCGATCAGGGTGACTTGGGTGGGCAGGGTGGGGGTGTTTTGCAAGGTCTGGCTCCGTGAAGCTGGGGTCAGGGGCGCCCGGCTAGGGGCGCCCGGCGAGGGGCGCCCGGCGAAGGCGGTGTGCCGTCGAGTGTAGCGCTGCCGGACGGTGCGATTGCCCTGGCGGGCCCAAGGCTTTTCACCGTGGCGCGGCGGGCCTGCTGCACAATAGCGCCGATACCCGGGTTGATGCCCGATCTTTTTTCCGGACGACTCCATGTTCCAGCAATCCCTGTTCCTGACCCTGGCGCGCCGCGCCGCCGCGCTTGCCGTGTTTGGCGTGGTGGGCCTGGCCGCCATCGCGCCCGCGCAGGCCGCCGACAAGCCGCTGCGCATCGGCGTGATCCCCAGCGTGGCCAACGCTGCCACCGAACTGGCCATCGCCGAGGCGCGCAAGCAGGGCCTGGAGGTGCAGTTGGTGGAATTCAGCGACTGGGTGCTGCCGAATATTGCGGTGGCCGACGGTTCGGTGGACGCCAACTTCTTCCAGCACGAACCCTTTCTGCAGCTGTTCAACGCGCGCCGCGGCGCGGACCTGACGCCCATCGCCTACGGCTATTCCACCACCATCGGCCTGTTTTCCAAGAAGCTCAAAAAGGGTGAACCGCTGCCCGACGGCGCCACCATCGCCGTGCCCAATGACCCGGTCAACACCGGTCGCGCCTTGCTGCTGCTGGAGTCCATCGGCCTGATCAAGCTCAAACCTGGCGTGGCGCACCAGGCCACGCTGCAGGACGTCACCGATAATCCCAAGCGCCTGAAATTCGTGCAGATCGAAGGTTCGCAGTCGGCCCGCACGTTCGACGACGTCACGGCCTCGGTCACGTACACCACCTTTGCCAAACAGGCCGGCCTGGACGAAAAAGATGGCTTGGCGTTCGACAATACCGACCCGACCAACGTGCGCCGCTACGCCATCCGTTGGGTGGCGCGCCCGGACCATGCGCAGGACCCGCGCCTGTTGAAGTTCATCGCTATCTACCAGCAGTCGGCCGAGGTCAAGGCCAAGCTGCGCAGCCTGTACGGCGACCTGATCGCGTTTCCCTGGTAGCGTTGCCGCAGGGGCGGGTCGCGGCGAATTGACAATTCTTGCCAATCGCTGCGCGGGCCAGACCGTATACTTGCCGCGCTTTGCCGCCGTGCGTCAACGACGACGCGCGCCGCCAACGCGGCCAGTGCGCGCCGCCTTTCCCCGACTGCGAACCCATGCGACTCGTTTCTTCGAATGACGCTTTGATTTCGCCGCAGCCGCGCGCCGATGGCGGCCGGCCGGATGCCTCGGCCCCCCTGCGGGATTCGGACCAAGCCGATGACGCCGAATTACAGCGCTTGCGTGAAGTGGTGGCCCGCTACGAGGCCCTGTTCCAGAACGCGCCAGTGCTGATCAACGCCTTTGACGAACGTGGCCAGTGCGTCTTGTGGAACGATGCCTGCGTGCGCCGCTTCGGCTGGACCCGCGACGAAATCAACGGCTACCCGGAGCCGCTGGCGCTGTTTTATCCCGATCCCGATATCCGCGCCCGGGTGGTGCAGAGCGTGGGCCCCACGCCCGAGCAATCGTTCCGCGAATGGCAGCCGCTGGCGCGCGACGGCGAGCGACTGTCGGTGCTGTGGTCCAACGTGCGGCTGCCGGATGGCAGTGTGATCAATATCGGCATGGACATGACCGAGAATCGCCGCAACGAAGCTGCCCTGGCGCGCCTGGCCAAGGTGGACGACCTGACCGGCTGCTGGACCCGCGCCGAGATTCTGCAACGCATGCAGACGCTGTTGGTGGCGGCAAGACGCGGCGCCCGCCATACGGCGTTGATGCTGGACCTGGACTTTTTCAAGCAGGTCAACGACCGCTATGGCCACCTGGGTGGCGATGCCGCGCTGCGCCACTTCTGCGACCAGTTGCGCAACTGCCTGCGCGAAGGCGACGCGGTGGGCCGGTTGGGGGGCGAGGAATTCGTCGTGCTGTTGGCGGATGCGGATGCGGACGTGGCGCTGGCGGTGTGCGAGCGATTGCGTGCTGGCTTGCGCCAGCATCCGGCCTGCATCGACGGCCATGCGGTGGTGCTGTCGGCCAGCGGTGGTATCACGCGATTCCTGGAGACCGACGCCAGCCTGTCCGAAGTGCTGCGGCGCGCGGACCAGGCGCTGTATCGGGCCAAGCGGGCCGGACGCGATTGCGCGGTGGTGCTGCCGGACTAGGGCTACGCCCTGCGCGAGGCTCCTTGTAGTGCTGGCAGGCCCTGGATCAGGCCGTGGCCCGGCGTGCCGCGGCGCGCCGGCCGTTCAAACGCCAATGCAGCCCCAGCGCGGCCAGCGCCACGGCGCCGGCGGCGGCCAGGCCCAAGGTGTCAAAGCCCGCGTGGGTGTATAGCGTGCCGGCCACGGCGGTGCCGACGCTGGCGCCCAGATAGGTGGTGCAGGTGTTCAGGCCCAGCACGGCGCCGCGTTCGTCGGGGCGAGCGCGCGATAGCAGCAGCACCAGCAGGTTCAGGCTCAGTTGCGAGGCCGCGCCCCACAGCACCGCGATGGCCAGCACCGCCGCCAGCGCGTGCGCGGCGGGCAACAGGCCCAGGTACACCAGTGCGATCGCGGCCAGCGCCAGCGGCAGCGCGCGGCGCGGCCCCAGCCGCTCGATCAGCGGCGCGCCGGCCAGGCCCGCCAACAAAAAGCCCGCGCCGTAGGCGAAGGCGATAAAGCCCACCTGGCCCGCCGACAGCCCCAGCAGCGTACGCACGTGGTCCGCCAGGAAGGCGTACACGCCGTAGAACGCGGACGAAAACGCCAGGCACCCCAACAGCAGCACCGGCACGTCCTGGTACGACAGCGGCGCCAGCAGGCGCGACAGGCGCAGCGGTGCGGCATGGGCGCTGCGGCGTTCCGGCAGTTTGCGCAGGCCCAGCAACGCCACGGCGGCGCACAGGGCAAGCACGGCGTAGGTGGCGCGCCAGCCGACCGCGTCGCTGATCAGGGCCGACAGCGGCACGCCGGCTACCAGCGACACCGACCAGCCGGAGATCACGCGGCCCAACGCGCGGGTTTCCTGCCCCGGCGCCGCGACCAGCGATGCCGATCCGTAAGCGGCAGGCAGGATCACGCCGGCGGCGGCGCCGGCCAGCGCCTGGGCCAGCGTCAGCACGATCCAGTGCGGTGCGCAGGCCGACAACAGCAGCGCGGCGATCAGCGCCACCATTGCACCCAGCAGCGCGCGGCGGATGCCCCAGCGGTCGATGCGCGCCGCCAGCAGGAAGGCGCTGGCCGCCGTGGCCGCGCCATAGGCTGAAATGGCCGTGCTGACGGTCAGCGGGGTGCTGCCGAACGAGCGGGCTACGTCTGAAAGAATCGGGCTCAGGGCCAGGCCATTGGACCCGACGACGCTGACGGCGAACATCAGGGCGGGGATGGCGGCGGGGAGGGCTTGATGGCCGGGGGTGCTACGGTTCTGCATCCGCGGAATTTTATTGGAATAAAATAAGGGTTAACACCGATATTCCCTTACCTCATCAAAGTTCGAATGCCGTTAGGCAGAACCCGATTCCAATGCCCGATCTCGACGACCGCGACCGAAAATTATTAACACTGCTGGCCGATGACGCCTCGCCGAGCTATGCCGATCTGGGCAAGCAACTGAACTTGTCGGCCCCCGCCGTGCACGAGCGGGTCAAGCGCTTGAAGCGCGACGGCCTGATCAAGGGCATCGCCGCCAAGCTGGACGGCGCCCGCATTGGCCGCCCGCTGCTGGCCTTCGTGCATGTCGACACCAATAACTGGAGCATCACGCAGCAAGTGCTGGGGCTGGCCGAATTGACCGAGGTGGAAGAGATCCACACCATCACGGGCAAAAGCGCGATGCTGCTGAAGGTACGGGTGCGCGACACCCAGGCGCTGGAGGCGCTCCTGGCGCGCATCCATCAAATCGACGGCATCACCAACACCACCAGCGATATCGCGCTGACCAGCTACCTGGAACGCGGGCCGTTGCCGGACGACGCCGACTAGCCCTGCGCTCATGGTCCGCACCGCAACGCCTGGGCGGGCCAATTTGCCTTAGCGCGCGGGCGCGCGCCGCAACCGCAGGCGCGTGATTTCCGACGGCGCGCCCAGCCGCTTGGGCGGGCCCCAGTAGCCGGTGCCGCGGCTGGTGTAGACCCACAGCTTGCCCAGCCGGTGCAGGCCCGCCGTGAAGGGCTGCTGGAAGCGCACGAAGAACCCCCACGGAAAGAACTGCCCGCCATGCGTGTGGCCGGACAACTGCAGGGTATAGCCCAGCGGCTCGGCCGCGGCCGCGCTGCGCGGCTGGTGCGCCAGCAGGATCTTGGGCAGCGCGTCGGCGGGCGCGCCGGCCAAGGCTGCCTTGGGGTTGCTGCGCTGCTGCGGGTCGAACGCGCCGGCGCTGTAGTCGGTCACGCCGGCCACCACCACCGGCAGGCCGGCCGGGTGGATCACCACGTGCTCGTTCATCAGCACCCGCAGGCCCATGCGGCGGAATTCCGTCACCCAGGGCGCGGCGCCTGAATAATATTCATGGTTGCCGGTGACCAGATACACGCCGAACGGCGCGCGCAACTGGGCCAGCGGGCTGGCCTGCGCCGCAAGCTGTTCGACGCTGCCGTCCACCACGTCGCCCGTGATGGCGATCATGTCGGCGGCCTGTTCGTTGACCGCGTCGACAATCGCCTGCACGTAGCGCTTCTTGATGGTGGGGCCGACATGGATGTCGCTGATCTGCACGATGGTGAAGCCGTCCAGATCGGCCGGCAGGCCCGCGATGGGCACGTCCACCGTCACCACCTGGGCGCGCCGGCGGGCGTTGTAGAAGCCGACCAGCGTGGCCGCCAGCGCCAGCGCGGCTACGGCCAGCGCGCTGACGCGCCGCAGTCCGGCCCACGGCACGTCGATACCGCTGGCCAGGTCGATCAGCCAGGTCACCAGCAACAGGACGTCGCGCAGCACCGTCAGCACGAACAGCGACGAGAACAAGCCCATCGCGATCAGCCCGATCCAGGCGATGCGGTCGCCCCAGGGCGGGTGGACCGACGAGCGGCCCAGCATGCCTAGCGGGATCAGGATGCACGACAGGACCAGCAGCAGAATCGCGGTGGCGGCGCCCGATCCGGCAAAACCGGCGTCGGGAATGAGACGGGCGCCGACATACACGTGGGCGAGGGCGCCCAGGGTCAGAAAGCGCAGGAAGAATGAGGATTGGCGTAGGGACACGGGCGGCGGGCTCGGGCCGGCCAGGGAGCCGGCTCGCGGATAGCAGAGGAACTGCCATTCTATGCGTTGCGGGTGACGCCTTGCGCGCCGGGGGCCGCTGCGCCGTTCAGGCCGGCGCCAGCAGGTCCGGACCCAACTCGGCCAGGCGGTTCACGCCCAGCATGGCCATGTTGCGGTCGACCTCGGCGCGCAGCAGGCCGATCGCATGTGACACGCCGGCCTGGCCGCCGACCGCCGCCGCGTAGTTGAACGGGCGGCCCACGAACACGAAGCGCGCGCCCAGCGCCAGCGCCTTGAGCACATCGCCGCCGCGGCGCACGCCGCTGTCCATCATCACCGGCATGGCGCCGGCCGCGGCTACCACGCCGGGCAGCGCGCGCAGCGGCGAGATGGCGCCGTCCAGTTGGCGGCCGCCGTGGTTCGATACGATGACGCCGTCCGCGCCGTGCTCGCGCGCCAGCCGCGCGTCGTCCGGATGCAGGATGCCCTTGATGACCAGGGTGCCCGCCCACTGGCGCCGGATGCGCGCTACGTGTTCCCAGTTCAGGTGATCACGCGCGCTGAAGTCGCGCAGCACCGAGGCCGACACGATCGGCGCGCCGCGGGTGGCGAAGGAATTCTCGAAGTGCGGCATGCCATGCGCCAGCAGCGTGCGCAGGAACGTGCCGGCCAGCCAGCGCGGATGCGTCAGGCCGTCCCAGGCCAGCCGCAGGCTGGGCTTGAGCGGGGTGGAAAAGCCGGTGCGCACGTTGTTTTCGCGGTTGGCGGACACGGGGATGTCCACCGTCAGCACCAGGGTCTCGTAGCCGGCTTGGGCGGCGCGGGCCACCAGCGCGTCGATGCGCGCGGGGTCGCCGGGCAGATAGGCCTGGAACCAGGTGCCGGGCGCTTCGCGGATTACGTCTTCCAACGGGATCAGCGCAGTGCCGCTCAGAATGGCGGGAATGCCTTGTTCGCGCGCGGCGCGCGCCAACACGATGTCGCCGCGGTAGGCGGACAGTGCGCTGATGCCCATGGGCGCGATGCCAAACGGCGATTCGTAGCGGCGCCCGAACAGTTCGGTGTGCTGGCTGCGGCTCGACACGTCCACCAGCACACGCGGCTGGAAGGCGTAGCGGCCAAAGGCCTGGCGGTTGGCCAGCAGGGATTGGTTGTCTTCGGCCGCGCCGGCCACGTAGCCGAAGATCGGGCGCGGCAGGCGCCGGCGGGCGGTGGCCTCGAAGTCGTCCAGCGACAGCATGCGCGCCAGGGCGCGGGACAGACGGGCGGCGGGCGCGGTGGCGGCGGGCGTGGCGGGCAGGGTGGTCGAGGTCATGGCGAGCGGCTGAAAACCCGACAATCTACCGACGTGGCTTTATGCCATAAAGCGAATATATTAGTACGATCTAGTTCGCTATAAAGAAACAAGAACACTATGGTCCATGGGCAGGACCCGCGGGAAGAGGCAGCACGCCGTTGCCACCCGGCCCATGGAAAAAGGCGCCCTGCCCGAGAGCAGCGGCGCCTTGCGTGCAATGTAGGACGGGTCTTAGCCGTGCGCCGGCAACGCCAGCAGCTCGCCCATGCGCACCGGGCCGCGCACCGACGGCGTGTCGGCCCAGCGCACCTTGCCCGGCCCGAACAGCACGATAGCGGTCGAACCCAGCTTGAAGCGGCCCATCTCGGCGCCTTTCTCCAGGTGAATGGGCGCGCGCGCGGCATCGTCGTAGCGCACCGATTTGACGCGGCGCTTGAACGGCGTGACCAGTCCGGCCCAGACGGTTTCGATCGAGGCGACGATCATCGCACCGACCAGCACCACGGCCATGGGTCCGTGCTCGGTATCGAAAATGCAGACCACGCGTTCGTTGCGCGCGAACAGGCGCGGCACGTTGCGGGCGGTCAGCGGATTCACCGAGAACAGCCGGCCCGGCACATGGACCATTTCGCGCAGCGTGCCGGCCACGGGCATGTGGACGCGGTGGTAGTCCTTGGGCGACAGGTAGATGGTGGCGAATTCGCCGCCCTGGAACGGCGCGGCGCGCTCG
>JBEBOQ010000116.1:0-17182 GCA_040396375.1 Achromobacter xylosoxidans | reverse complement strand
CCACGCCGGCCAGCGTGATCGCCGCGTAGGCCATGCGGCCCCAGGCCGCGGCGTGCTCGCCGGCGGCCTGCACCAGGGCAGCCATGACGCACAGCATGGCCAGGCCGCCCAGGCCATTGAGAATGGCCACCGCCCGGGAATTGCCCAGCCCGAGCAGCGAAAAATGCGCCGCCGCATTCAGCGACAGCAGTCCGGATGCCACGATCAGCAGGCGGAAGGTGCCCAGATGGCCATGGGCCACGGCGTCGCCCAGCAGCAGGTCCAGAAGCGGCCGGCTGACCGCGAGTACCGCCAGCGTGGCGCTGGCCGACAGCACCAGGTTCCACAGCATCATGCGGCGGATCTCTTCTTCGGCGGCGCCCGGATGCGGCGGTGATACCGACAGGCGGCTCACGCGGGGCATGGCCTTCTGGAAGATGGCGACCGACGCGGTATGGATGATCTGGCCGACCTGCACCCCGACCGTATAGATCGCCAGCGCGGCCGGCCCCATCAGGCTGCCCACCAGCACGCGGTCGACCGAGCCGAACGCCAGCGCGCTCAGGCTGTTGAGCCATGACCAGCGTGAGAACTTGAAGGCGTCGGCCATGGCGCCGCGATCGCGCACCGGACGCACCAGCACGCGGCCGTAGCGTCGGGCGAATACGCGCATCTTCACGGAGCCGGCCAGCAGCAGGCCGACGGCCTGGGCCAACCCGGTCCAGGTAGGCGAAGCCGTAAGCCACGCCGTGGCGCAGGCCAGCGCCATCGTGCCGCTGCGGCTGACGACCTCGCATAGCGCGGTGGCTTGAAAATCCTCGCGGCCCTTCAGGCAGCCGGACATCAGTTGGTCGTATTGCTGGGTCAGGTAGATCGCCAGCGCCGGCATGGCCAGCAGCGTGACGGCGACCCCGCCAAAGGTGGCGGCGGGCCAACCCAGGTCCACCGCCAGCCACAGCACCACGGCCGCCAGCGTCACCACGCCCAGCGCGCAGCCGATCAGCGACATCGCCACGCCCGCGGCGCGCATGGCGCCGCCGGGCTCGTGCGTGCGCTCGGACACCAGCTTGGTCGCGGTGACCGCGGCGCCCAGGTTGGCGGCGTTGCCGAAGCCGGCCAGGGCGATGATCATGGAATACTGGCCGAAGCCCACCGTTCCCAACTGGCGGAACAGCAGCGGCAGCGCCACCAGCGCCGCGACCGGGCCGATGCCGTATTCCACCAGCCCCCAGAACGAGGCATTGCCGGCGACGTGCTTCCTGATGAGTCGGTACATCGGAATGCCTGTTCTCGATAGGCGTGGCCTCAGGCCACGGGCAGGGGTTGGCGCGCCTGCTCGCGCAGGAAGTGGCCGTAGGCCAGCGTCACGCCATGAGTCAGCGATATCTCCGGTTTCCAGCCCAGCGCGCGCACCCGCGACGAATCCATCAGCTTGCGCGGCGTGCCGTCGGGCTTGCTGGCGTCGTAGTCCACGCGGCCCTGGTAGCCCACTACCTGCGCCACGACCCGGGCCAGTTCGGCGATCGACAGGTCCTCGCCGGCGCCGATGTTGTAGATGCCCTCGGCGGCGGGCGTTTCCATCAGCATCACGCAGGCCCGCGCCAGGTCGTCCACGTACAGGAACTCGCGCAGCGGCTTGCCGCTGCCCCACAGGGTGACGCTGTCCTGGCCGGCCTCGCGGCCTTCATGGAACTTGCGGATCAGGGCCGGCAGCACATGGCTGCTGTGCAGGTCGTAGTTGTCGTGCGGCCCGTACAGATTGGTCGGCATGGCGCAGATGAAGCGCGCGCCATATTGCCGCTGGTAGGCTTCGCACAGCTTCAATCCGGCGATCTTGGCGATGGCGTAGGGCTCGTTGGTGGCTTCCAGCGGCCCGGTCAGCAGCGCGTCCTCGCGGATCGGCTGCGGCGCCTCGCGCGGATAGATGCAGGACGAACCCAGGAACAGCAGCTTGCGCACGCCGGCCGCGTAGGCGGCGCGGATCACGTTGCACTGGATCATCAGGTTGCGGTACAGGAAATCCACCGGATGGTTCTGGTTGGCCAGGATGCCGCCGACCTTGGCGGCGGCCAGGTACACCACGTCGACCGGCGTGGTCGAGAAGAAGCGGTGCACCTGGTTCTGGTTTTCCAGGTCCAGTTCGCTGTGGCTGCGCGTGATGATGTCGCGGTAGCCGCGCTCCTGCAGCTCGCGCACCAGGGCGGCGCCCACCATGCCGCGATGGCCCGCCACGAACACGCGTTGGTCCAGGTTGCTCATGGCGGACTACTCCTTGTAGGCGTAGATTTCGTAGCCGTTCTGTTCCACCAGCGCATCGCGCCGGGCGTCCTTCAGGTCGCTTTCCACCATTTCCTTGACCAGCTGGGCGAAACTGGTGCGCGGCGACCAGCCGAGCTTTTCGCGCGCCTTGGTCGGATCGCCCAGCAGGGTCTCGACCTCGGTGGGGCGGAAGTAGCGCGGGTCGACCCGCACGATGACCTGGCCCGGCTTGATGTCGTGCACCGGGCTGAACAGCACCGTGGCGGTTTCCTCCAGCCCTTCGCCCTCCCACGCCAGCAGGATGCCCAGCTCGCGCGCCGCCGTATTGATGAATTCACGCACGCTGTATTGCATGCCGGTGGCGATGACGTAGTCCTCCGGCGTGTCCTGTTGCAGCATCAGCCACTGCATTTCGACGTAGTCGCGCGCATGGCCCCAGTCGCGCAGCGCCGACAGGTTGCCCAGGTACAGGCATTCCTGCAGCCCCAGCACGATGCGCGCCAGGCCGCGGGTGATCTTGCGGGTCACGAAGGTTTCGCCGCGCTTGGGCGATTCGTGGTTGAACAGGATGCCGTTGCAGGCATACATGCCGTAGGCCTCGCGGTAGTTCACGCTGATCCAGTAGGCGTACAGCTTGGCGGCGGCGTAGGGGCTGCGCGGATAGAACGGCGTGGTTTCCTTCTGCGGGGTTTCCTGCACCAGGCCGTACAGCTCCGAGGTCGAGGCCTGGTAGAAGCGCGCCTTGTCCTCCAGCTTGAGGATGCGGATGGCTTCCAGCAGGCGCAGGGTGCCCAGGCCGTCGGCGTTGGCGGTGTACTCCGGCTCTTCGA
Source organism: Achromobacter xylosoxidans (assembly GCA_040396375.1). GTDB lineage: Bacteria > Pseudomonadota > Gammaproteobacteria > Burkholderiales > Burkholderiaceae_B > Achromobacter > Achromobacter xylosoxidans_D. The sequence goes on along the minus strand of JBEBOQ010000116.1, from coordinate 14,114 downwards.
ACGACACCCCGACGTGGCTCTGCGCCGCCAGGTTGTAGATCTCGTCGGGCTGGACCGATTGCACGATGCGGATGAGGCTGCACGAGTCCGTCATGTCGCCGTGGTGCAGCACGAAGTTGCGCGGCTGGTCATGCGGATCCTGGTACAGGTGGTCGATGCGCGCGGTGTTGAACAGCGACGCGCGCCGCTTGATGCCGTGGACTTCATAGCCCTTGGCCAGCAGGAACTCGGCCAGGTAAGCGCCGTCCTGGCCGGTGACGCCGGTAATCAGTGCCCGTTTTGGCATGGTTTTATCCTTAAGACTTAGTCACTGCACGAAAGGAGCCGAAGGCTGCGGAACCGATGTTCAACGAGATTACTGTCGCACCCGCCGCAGAGATATCGGCCAAAAGGTCTAAGAGTTCGGCCTGTCGATAGGCAAAAAAGGACTGGATTCCTTCATCCAGCGCGCCCAGGGCGGATACGGCCAGCAGCGCCGTCAGGCCCGGCCGCCGCTGCACCGAGAGGTAGACCAGCACCGTCAGGAAGGCGTAGGCCGCCAGGTGCAGGCGCTTGTCGCCGAAGGCGTCGGACATCTCGGCGGCCAGGCCCGGCAGGTTGCCCACCGTCACCAGCGTGGCGAAGAACAGCGCCGCCAGCGGCAGGCAGATCCGCGCCAGGCCCGGCCGCCAGAAGGATGAGGCCGCGCGCCGGGGCTCAGACACGGCCGTACATGTCCTGGAAGCGGACGATGTCGTCCTCGCCCAGATAGGCGCCGGATTGCACCTCGATGATCTCCAGCGGGATCTTGCCGGGGTTCTCCAGGCTGTGGACCTCGCCCAGCGGGATGTAGGTCGACTGGTTTTCGGTCAGGAGGTACTGCTTGTCGCCGTTGTAGATGCGCGCCGTGCCCGACACCACCACCCAGTGCTCGGCCCGGTGGTGATGCATCTGCGAAGACAGGCGCGCGCCGGGTTTCACCGTGATGCGCTTGACTTGGTAGCGCGGGCCGTGGCCGACCGAGTCGTACGAGCCCCAGGGGCGCTGCACCTCGCGGTGGTGGTTCATTTCGGAGCGGTGCTGGGTCTTGAACACCTCCACCAGCCGCTTGACGTCCTGGGAGCGGGTCTTGTGGGCCACCAGCACCGCATCGGCGGTTTCGATCACCACGATGTCGTCCAGCCCCACGGATGCCACCAGGCGACTGGTCGAATGGATGAGGCAGTTGCGCGAATCCTCGACCATCACGTCGCCGGTGGTCGAATTGCCTTCCGCCGTCTTCTGGGCGATGCCCCAGACCGCGTCCCAGGCGCCGACATCGCTCCAGGGGGCGGCCAGCGGGATGACCACGGCGCTATCGGTGCGTTCCATGATGGCGTAGTCCATCGAGTCGCTGGGGCAGGCCTCGAAGGCCGCGGCGTCCAGCTGGAACAGGGCGCTGGCCCCTTGGCCGGCGGCGACGGCCGCGCGCACCTGGGTCAGGATCTTGGGCGCAAGCCGCTCCATCTCGGCCAGGAAGACCGACGCCTGGAAGGCGAACATGCCGCTGTTCCAGAAGTAGCCGCCGTCCTCGATGAAGCGCTGGGCGACTTCCGGCGACGGCTTTTCCACAAAACGGCGCACGCGGCGGGCGGGGGCCAGATCGCCGGGTTCGGCGGCCTGGATGTAACCGTAGCCGCTGAGCGGCGCGGTGGGGGTGATGCCGAAGGTCACCAGCGCGCCCTCGCGGGCTGCCTGGTAGGCCTCTGCGAAGGCGGCCGCCAGCACCGGGCCGTCCTCCAGCACGTGGTCCGACGGCATGATCAGCATCACCGGGTCCTCGCCGTCGCGCATTGCCCGCAGGGTGGCCGCGGCAATGGCGGGGGCCGTGTTGCGGGCAAAGGGCTCCAGCACGATCTCCACGTCCTGGATGTCCATTTCCAGCGCCTGCTCGGCGGCGATGTAACGGTGCGCCTCGTTGCAGACCAGCATCGGGCGGGCCTGGGCGCCGGCCGAGTCCAGCCGCAGCAGGGTGTTCTGCAGCAGGCTGCGGTCATCGGTCAAACGGATGAACTGCTTGGGCAACAGCTCGCGCGACAACGGCCACAGGCGCGAACCCGAGCCGCCACAAAGAATCACGGCCCGATAGGGGGGATGGGGTTGGGGCTGGGTCATGGCGCTGACTCCTTGAAGTAGGCCTGGGTGTAGGGGTGCACGCCGGGATCGGCGGCGATGGCCGCGGCGGACTGCCAGCGGTAGCGTCGGTGCTGGCCCAGCGGCAGGCTGGCCGTGTCCGGCGCCAGCTCGGCCTCATAGGCGAGGACGATGTAATGGGTGGAGCGGCCGGCCTCGCCGGCGAAATTGGTGTTGTAGAAATGCTCATACACGCCGCGCGGCCGCCAGGCCTGCGGCAGTACCGGCAGGCCCAGTTCCTCCTGGGCCAGGCGGCGCAGCGCCTGGGACAGCGTTTCATCCTTGCGCACGCGGCCACCGGGTACGAACCACACGCCTTGGGCGGGCGGGTTGGTGCGCAGCCCTGTCAGGTAGCGGCCTGCGGGGTCGCGCAGCAGCAGGTCGATGGACACCAGCGGCAACATCTGCACCGCCCGGCGGAAATCGTCCTCGGCCAACAGGCCCGGGGCGGGGATGGCCAGGCGGGGGGCGAGGGGCGCGCGGTGGCCGGGCAAGGCGGGCCAGCCCAAAGGTTCAGTAGACATTTCGGCCCGTCCATCCGGAGACCGCCGTGCGGGCGATGATCATCAGGTCCATCCGGAACGTCCAGTGCTGGATGTAGTAGATGTCATGCTCGACGCGATCGCTCATCTTGCGCAGGGTGTCGGTCTGCCCGCGCAGGCCATTGACCTGGGCCCAGCCGGTGATGCCGGGCTTGACGCGGTGGCGCATCATGTAGCGCTGCACCAGGTCCTTGTAGAGCTCGTTGTGCTCCAGCGCGTGCGGGCGCGGTCCCACCACCGACATGTCGCCGCGCAGCACATTCAGGAACTGCGGCAGCTCGTCCAGGCTGGTGCGCCGCAAGAAGCCGCCGATGCGCGTGATGCGGTTGTCGTTGCGCGTGGCCTGGGTGACCACGCCGTGCTCCTGGTGCACGGTCATGGTGCGGAACTTATAGACATGGAAGACCTTGCCGTCCACGCCCAGCCGGGGCTGGGTGAACAGCACCGGGCCGCGCGAGGTCAGTTTGACCATGGCGGCCACCGCCAGCATCAGTGGCGACAAACCGACCAGCGCGCACAGCGCGAAGCTGCGATCGAACGCTTCCTTGGCCAGGCCACGCACGCCGGCGGCCGGCAGGCTGTTGAGCTGGATCGCGGGCAAGCCCAGGAATTCGCCGATGCGGTGGCCCAGCAGCTGGATGGACATCACATCGGGAATCCAGCGGATATCCACCAGGTCGTTGCGCAGGTGATAGAGCACTTCGCGCAATTCCTGGCCCGCCTCCATCGGCAGCACGATCCAGACCTCGCGCACCGTGTGTTCGCGCACAAAGCTATGTAGCGCGTCCAGTTGATGCAGGCGTCGCACATGCGGCGGCAGGCTTTCGTGGGGCTCGGCGTAGATGCCCGCCACCTCGTAGCCGGCCTCGCGGTAGCGTTCCACCCGGCGCCACAGGTCGTGGCCCAGGGCGCCAAAGCCCACCAGCAGCACGCGCTTCCTGTTCAAGCCGCGGTCGCGCGCCGCACCCAGCACGGCGTAGACCGCCAGGCGTACGCCGGCCAGCGCCAGGGCCGCGCAACCGAACCAGGTGGCCGCCCACATGCGCGATACCGCCGCGCTCTGATGCATGAGAAAACTGATCAGGATGCCCAGTGCGAACACCGTGGCCCAGGCGGCCAGGCTGCGCACCACCAGGTCGGTCAGCATGCGGCCGCGCCAGGATACGTACAGCCGGAAGGCGGGGAACAAGGCGATGACGCCCAGGCCGCACAGATAGATCAGGAACAGGTGGATCTGCGGCGGATCGATCGCAACCTCGTCCGAGAACTTGAACTCGGTGACGGCCAGGCCGCAGATCACGACGATCGCGGCATCCAGCATGCGGTACAGATAGCTGGCGCGGTTGAATCTTGCCGACGTGTCCGTATGAGACGGGTCCATCGCGAACTCCTTCGGGTAGGGAGTCGCCCTGCGGCCGCAAGAAAAAACGGTGCACTGCCGCAAAGCATGTGGCTACCGTGGGAATCTTATTGAGTGCGAGGGCCACCCGAAACCTCCAAACGATGTAGGAGAAGGCTTAGGGCATCCGTCGAATGTGCGGGGGCGTGAAAAGAGAGTGGAATGTCGCAACCCGTTACGCATCGGGCTCCTTTCCAAGCAACGAAGTCATTCACAGTGGATTCGCCATGACGACATTTTTCGGAACGTTGAGCCGAGCCATCGCTGCCATCGCGCTCGTGTCCTCGCTGGGCGCTTGCGCCCTTTCTCCCGGCATGACCTTCAATTCCAAGCATCTCGTCGATCCGCTGGATCCGAATTCCGTGGCCGAGATCAAGGAAATCACGCCTTCGCTGGTGCTTGCCGATCACCGCGCCCGCCAGGCGCTGCTGGACAATGATGGCGTTTCGCGCCTGGTCGACAAGACCGAGCCCTATCGCATCGGCCCCGGGGACATCCTTTCGATCGTGGTCTGGGACCACCCCGAACTCGTACTTCCGACGCAAACCTACGCCATCGGCACCGGGGTGACCGAACTAGCCTTCGGGGATACCGCCTCGGGCATTCCGGGGTATACGGTCTCATCCTCTGGATACATCCAATTTCCCTATACGGGATTGCTGAAAGTGGCGGGGTTGACGGAACTGCAGGCGCGCAATCTCATAGTGAATAGTTCAGGCAAGTACATCCAGGATCCGCAGATCACGGTGCGGGTGCTGGGTTACCGCAGCAAGCGAGTCTACGTCGAGGGCGAGGTGAAAACGCCGGGCACCGTCGCGATCAACGACATCCCCATGACCCTGCTGGAAGCGATCAATCGCGCGGGCGGCATCCTGCCCACCGGCGATCGCAGCAGTGTCTATGTGATCCGCGACGGCAGGAAGACGCGCGTCAACCTGCCCGCCTTGATCGAGCGTGGCCAGGACCTGAACCAGGTGATGCTGAAGTCGGGCGACATCGTCCGGGTGACGCCGCGCGACGAAAGCAAGATTTTCGTGACGGGCGAAGTGACCACGCCCGCCGCGATAACGATGCGGGATGGAAGGCTGACGTTGAACGAAGCGCTGGGCGAGGCGGGAGGCCCCAACCAGTTGACCGCGGACTCGTCACAGGTGTTTGTGGTGCGCAGTACCGAGCAGGCGACGCCGCTGGTGTTCCATCTGAACGCGGCTTCGCCGCAGGCATACGCGGTGGCGGAGAAGTTCGAGTTGCAACCCAAGGACGTCGTCTTCGTGGACACGGCGGCGCTGGTGCGGTGGAACCGCTTCATCAGCAACCTGTTCCCGAGCGCGCAAACGGTACAGACCGTGAATTCAATCAAGTAATTGACCCGGGGCCCGCCCCGCGCCATTGGGCGCGCGCGGGTTCCGGCCCACGCCTTTGGGGGCGTCGCGACCGCGGCGACGCCTATTCTTGGAGAGCTGCATGTCGTTGCCTATCGAATCGTTCGAGCCCTCCGTCCCGGCTCGTCAGCAGGAAACCCCCCTGTCATCGCACGTGGATGCCATTTTCTCCAACCGATGGCTGATCATCGCCATCACGTTGATTGCGCTGTTGGGCGCAGTCGCTTATGTCATGGTCACCCCATCGGTCTACCAGGCCGACATCATCGTCCAGGTGGAGGAGGAGATGCCGCAGGGCCAAAGCCGTAGCCTATTGGGCGACGTCTCGGCCATGTTCGACACCAAGGCCGAGACCTCCGGCGAAATGGAAGTGCTGCGTTCACGCATGGTGGTGGGCCCGGCCGTCGACAAGTTCATGCTGTACATCCACGCCAAGCCGCGCTACTTCCCGGTAGTGGGCGAATGGCTGGCGCAGCGCCATGAAAGCCTGCCGTATCCGTCCAGCCTGCCGCGTGGCGGCTACGCCTGGGGCGGCGAGACCATTTCGATTTCGCAGCTGGACGTGCCCAACGAATGGCTGGGCAAGCCGTTTCGCATTACGACCCTGGGCGACGGCGCCTACACCCTGAACGACAAGCTCACGGGCTCCACGTTCAACGGCACGGTGGGCAAGCCCGAGCACTTCATGTTGCCGGGCGGGGGCGCGCTGGACGTGCACATCGATGCGCTCAGCGGCCGGCCCGGCACGGAATTCACGGTCTCGCGCACCTCACGCCTGGCGGCGATCGAGGACGTGCAGTCGCGTTTGGGCATCTTCGAGCGCGGCCGCACCTCGGGCGTGATCGGCGTGACGATGGAAGGCAACGATCCCGCGCTGACCACCGCCGTGCTGAACCAGATCGGCCAGGAATACGTGCAGCAGAACGTGAACCGCAAGTCGGCGCAGGCCGAGAAGTCGCTGGCGTTCCTGGACCAACAACTGCCGCAGCTCAAGCGTGAATTGGACGCTGCCGAGACCAAGTACAACTCGCTGCGCAACAAGCGCGGCACCATCGACCTGAGCGAAGAGGCCAAGCTGATCCTGGCGCAGTCGGTCGACGCCCAGACCAAGGTGATGGAGCTGCGCGCGCGGCGCCAGGACATGATCACGCGGTTCGCGCCGACCCATCCCAGCATCATCGCGATCGATCGGCAGATCGCCTCGCTGACCGGCGACGTCAACCGCATCGGCAACAACATCAAGCAATTGCCCGATCTGGAGCAGGACGTGGTGCGGCTGGTGCGCGACGTGCGCGTCAACACCGAGCTGTACACCGGGCTGCTCAACAACGCGCAGCAGCTGCGCCTGATCCGCGCGGGCAAGGTCGGCAACGTGCGCATCCTCGATGCGGCGGTGCAGCCGGACAAGCCGGTGCGCCCCAAGGCCGCCATCATCATCGGCGTGGCCACGGCCATCGGCCTGATCTTCGGCGTGCTGTGCGCGTTCGTGCGCAACGCGCTGTTCGGCGGCCTGTCGGAACCGGACGACGTGGAGCGCTACACCGGCCTGCCGGTGCTGGCCGCCATCCCGCACAGCGACCTGCAGGACAAGCTGTGGCGCCGCAGCCGGCGTAAGAACGCCACGGTGCCCGCGCTGTTGGCGCAAAGCCAGGGCAACGCGCCGCCCATCGAAAGCCTGCGGTCGTTCCGCAACGTGTTGCAGGCCTCGCTGCGCCAGTCGGCCAACAACATGGTCATGTTCACCGGCCCGGTGGCGGGCGTGGGCAAGTCGTTCCTGTCGGCCAACTTTGCCTTCATTCAGGGCGGGGTGGGCAAGCGCGTGCTGCTGATCGACGCCGACTTCCGCAAGGGACAACTGAACCGCTATTTCGGCGTGCCCAAGGAAGACGGCCTGTTCGAAGTGCTGTCAGGCACGGTGCCGCTGGAACGTGTGCGCAAGCACAGCGTGTCCGAAGGGGTGGACTTCATCGCCACGGGCGCGGTCACCTTCGATCCGTCCGAATTGCTGGCTTCGCCGGTATTCGGCCAGACGCTGCGCGAGCTGTCGAGCCAGTACGACATGGTCATCCTGGACACGGCGCCGGTGCTGTCTTCGCCTGACGCGGCCGTGGTCGGCACGCATGCGGCGGCGGTCATGGTGGTGGTGCGTTCGGGCATGAATACGGTGGGTGAGATCCGCGAAACCGCCAAGCGCCTGATCCAGGCGGGCGCACCGGTGGATGGGGTGCTGTTCAACGGGCTCAAGCTGATGCCCGAGCGCTTCGGCTTTCGCTCCAAATACGGCGGATACCGCTACTCGCGGGCTGCCTACTACGGCGATTTCAAGCAGAACGGCCCCAAGTAACCACCGCGGAGAACTGGCATGCACGGAACTTTTGGCTGGGAAACCCCGCAGATCCTGGATGCGGTCTTCAAGGCTTACGACATACGCGGCACGGTGCCGGATGAGATTGACGCGCGCTTCGCCCATAGCCTGGGCATGGCGACCGGCGCCAAGGCACTGGAGCTGGGCGCGCGCGCCATGGTGGTGGGCCGCGATGGCCGCTTGAGCAGCGTGGAACTGGCGGCCGCACTGCAGGCCGGGCTGCGGTCGGCCGGCATGCACGTCATCGACATCGGCATGGCCACCACGCCGATGGTGTATTTCGCCGCGCGGCTGATGGATACCGGGGCGGGAATCGCCATCACCGGCAGCCACAACCCGCCGGCGCACAACGGCTTCAAGATCGTGCTGGACGGCGCTTCGTTGTATGGCGACGGCATCACCGCGCTGCGCGACGCCATGCGCCTGCCCATCGCGTCGGCCAGCGTGGCCGGCGGGCGCACGCAGATGCAGCTGCAGCCGTGCTACGCGGCCCGGCTGCTGGGCGACATCCGCATGACACGCCCCATGAAAATCGCCATCGACTGCGGTAGCGGCGTGGCTGGCGCGGTGGCGCCGGCGCTGTTCCGGGCGTTGGGCTGCGAGGTCACCGAACTGTTCTGCGAGGTGGACGGCTCGTTTCCTGGCCACCATCCCGATCCCGCCGATCCGCAGAACCTGCAGGACCTGATCTATTGCCTGCGTTATTCCGACTGCGAGGTCGGCCTGGCGTTCGACGGCGACGGCGACCGGTTGGGCGTGGTCAGCAAATCCGGCCAGATCATCTGGCCGGACCGGCAACTGATCCTGTTCGCGCGTGATGTGCTGGCGCGCAATCCGGGCGCCGAGGTGCTCTACGACGTCAAGTGCAGCCGCCACGTGGCGCGCGCCATCACGGAGGCCGGCGGCAAGGCCACCATGTGCCGGACCGGGCATTCGCTGGTCAAGGCCAAGATGCGCGAAACCGGCGCGCTGCTGGCCGGCGAGATGAGCGGGCACATTTTCTTCAAAGAGCGCTGGTACGGTTTTGACGACGGCATCTACGCCGCGGCCCGGCTGCTGGAGATTCTGTCCGCGGCGCCGGACCCGTCGGCGCTGCTCGAGAGCCTGCCGCAGTCTTGCGCTACGCCGGAACTGAAGCTGGATACGGTGGAAGGCGAACAGGTGGAGCTGGTGGACGCGCTGCGCGAACACGGGGAATTTCCCGGCGCGCTGTCCGTCAACGACCTGGACGGCGTGCGGGTGGACTATGCCGATGGCTTCGGCCTGGCGCGGCCGTCCAACACCACCCCGACTGTCGTCCTGCGTTTTGAAGGAGACACCGTGGCCGCCCTGGCCCGAATAGAGGAGGACTTTCGCAACGCGTTTCGACGCATTGCGCCTCATATCCGTTTACCGTTCTAAGGAGCATCACGCGATGGGAAAGGCGAATTTTGCGAGAGAGGCCCGGGCCGGGACCGAGGTGGACAGCCTGGCCGCCAGCCCCGAATGGCAGGCGTTCGCGCAGGCGGCGCGCGGCGCCGCGCTCGACGCGGCGGCGCTGAAGGTGATCGAGGCGGCCGGCCTGTGCGTGGACCTGACCATGCAGCGGCAGTCCGCCGCGCTGGACACGGCCGCCGCGGCCCTGCTGCGCGCCCGCGGACTGGACGCGGCGCGGCAGGCATTGTTCGCCGGCGGGCCGGTCAACTGGACCGAAGGCAAGCCGGCCTGGCACACCGCGCTGCGGGCCGGCCGCACGCGCGAACAGCCGGACGGGCAGGACCAGGATTCGGTGTGCGAGTACTCGCGCATGGCGGATTTCGTGCGGCGCATCGACCAGACCGCCGATTTTTCCTCGGTATTGCACGTGGGCATCGGCGGCAGCGACTGGGGGCCGCGCCTGGCGATCCAGGCCTTCGGCGGCCCGGGGCAGCGGCGCCAGATCCGTTTCGTCTCCAACATCGACGGCCACGCCTTCCATGACGCGGTGGCCGGGCTGGACCCGCGCCGCTGCCTGGTGGTGGTGTCGTCCAAGTCCTTCACCACCGCCGAAACGCTGCACAACGCCCGCGCCGCCATTGCCTGGCTCAAGCAGGGCGGGGTGGCCGACCCGTCCACGCACCTGGCGGCGGTCACCGCCAACGTGCCGGCCGCGCGCGCCCTGGGCGTGCCGTCGAGCCAGGTGTTCCACATGTGCGATTGGGTCGGCGGGCGCTATTCCGTGTGGTCGGTGGCGGGCCTGTCGATCGCCCTGACCGTGGGGGTCGACGTGCTGATCGGCATGCGCGCCGGCGCCGAAGCCATGGACCAGCATTTCCAGCAGGCGCCCCTGGCGGCCAATGCGCCGGTGCAGCTGGCGCTGGCCGGACTGGTCAATTGCAGCGTGCTGGGCCACGGTTCGCTCAACATCGCCGCCTACAGCGCGCGCTTGCTGCACCTGGTGACCTATCTGCAGCAGCTGGAAATGGAATCGCTGGGCAAGCGCGTCGGCGGCGATGGCGCCGAGGTCGACGTGCCCACCGCGCCGATCATCTGGGGCATGCCGGGCACCGACGGCCAGCACACCTTCTTCCAGTGGCTGCACCAGAGCGAGGAAGGCGCGCCGGTGGACTTCATCGCCAGCCTGCAAGGGCATGCCGACAGCCCCGACGCCCATCGCATGCTGCTGGCCAACTGCCTGGCGCAGCGCCAGGCGCTGTTGCGCGGCAAGAACCTGGAGCAGGCGCTGCTGGACCTCGCCCATATCGACGACCCGGACAAGGCGCAGCACCTGGCCCGCCACATGGTGCATCCGGGCGGGAGGCCGTCCACGCTGATCGTGCTGCGCCAACTGGACCCGCGCGGCCTGGGCGCGTTGCTGGCGCTGTACGAGCACAAGGTGTTCGTGCAAAGCGTGGTCTGGGGCATCAACCCGTTCGATCAGTGGGGCGTGGAGCTGGGCAAGCGGCTGGCCAGCGGCATCGAGCGCGAGCTGGCGGTGCCGGTGTCGGCGGGCGTGGTGGATTGGGGCCACGACGCGTCCACGTCGTACTGGATCGACCGCTACCGCGGCCACGCGCAAGCGCCGCTGCCGCGCCATGCACGGGTGCCCGGCGTGGCGGCTCACCTTTGACGGAGACGGGCATGGCGGATATGCGAGTGCTGGTCACCGGCGGGGCGGGCTATATCGGCGCCCACACGCTGGTGGCGATGCTGGCCGCGGGGCAGCGGCCGCTGGTGCTGGATAACTTCAGCAACGGCAGCGCCGAAGCGGTGCGGCGGGTCGAGCGCCTGTGCGGCGTATCGATTCCGCTGATCGAAGGCGATATCCGCCAGCCCGGCGTGGTGCAGGCCGTGCTGGCGCAGGCGGCCGAACGCGGCGATCCGGTGCAGGCGGTGTTGCACCTGGCCGGCGTCAAGGCGGTCGGTGAGTCGGTGGCCGACCCGCTCAAGTACTACGACAACAATGTGGCGGGGTCGCTGGCGCTGTTGCGCGCCATGCGCGAGACGGGCGTGGCGCGGCTGGTGTTCAGCTCGTCCGCGACCGTCTACGGCGAACCCCAGTCACTGCCTTTCACCGAAGCGCACCCGCTGGCGCCCGCCAATCCGTATGGCCGCAGCAAGCTGATGGTCGAGCAGATGTTGCGTGACCTGTGCGCAGCCGAAGCGGGTTTCGGCGCGGTGACGCTGCGTTACTTCAACCCGATCGGCGCGCATCCCAGCGGCCAGATCGGCGAGAGCCCGCGCGACGTGCCCAACAACCTGTTCCCGTTCATCACCCAGGTGGCGGTGGGGCGCCAGCCGTTCCTGAACGTGTTCGGCGACGACTACGCCACCGAAGACGGCACTGGCGTGCGCGACTATCTGCACGTCATGGACCTGGCGCAGGGCCACGTGCAGGCCCTGGCCTATGCGGCGGACCACCCGGGTTTCGTGGCGGTCAACCTGGGCACCGGGCAGGGCACCAGCGTGCTGGAGCTGGTGCGGGCGTTTGAGCGGGTCAACCAGTGCCGCATCCCCGTGCGCACGCGGCCCCGGCGCCCCGGCGACATCGAGCGGATGTGGGCCGATCCCGCCCTGGCGGCGGCCCTGCTGGGCTGGCGCAGCAGCCACGGGGTGGATGCCATGTGCGCCGACGGCTGGCGCTGGCAGCAGGGCAATCCGCAGGGCTACGAGGCCGATCCGCCTGCGGCATAACCCCAACACCCTATCGGACAGGTTCCGCGAACCGGGCGCAAGCGGTTACAGTTGACGGAAATATTGCGAAGCAGCATCGCCGGGCGGCCCGGCCGCCATCGGGCGATGCACCGTCAGCGAGGCACCCTCATGTTCGACTCTTCTTCCTCTGCCGGCTCGCCCGCCGGCGCTTACACCCTGGCGGGGCGGTTCCTATGAGCGGCCCGGCCTACCTTCCGCCCGCCCACTGGAACCTGGACAGCATCGTGTCCGGCCTGCGCGAGGCGCGCGTTGCCTGGCGCGGTCCGCGCGGCCGCCTGCGCGAAGACGCCGGCCTGCGTGAATTCCCGTCCCAGGAAAGCCTGCGCCAGATCATCAAGGACCTCTGTGGCGCCTTGTTCCCGATGCGCCTGGGGCCCATAGACCTGCGCGAGGAAGTCGAAGACTTCTACGTCGGCCACACCATCGGCGCGGCGCTCGATGCGCTGTTGCACCAGGTCGGCCTGGAACTGCAATACGTCGGGCGCCACGACCCGGCACAGCAAGCCGACACGCAGCAACGCGCCATCGAGATCGTGCGCCAGTTCGGCGCCGAGCTGCCGCGCGTGCGCGCCGCGCTGGACCTGGACGTGACCGCCGCTTACCAGGGCGACCCGGCCGCGCACAGCGTTGACGAAGTGCTGCTGTGCTATCCCGGCGTGGCGGCCATGATCCACCACCGCCTGGCCAACGTGCTGTACCGCCTGGGCGTGCCGATGCTGGCCCGCATCGTGGCCGAGATCGCCCACGCCGACACCGGCATCGACATCCACCCGGGCGCCACCATCGGCCGCAGCTTCTTCATCGACCACGGCACCGGCGTGGTGATCGGCGAAACCGCCATCATCGGCGACCGCGTGCGGCTCTACCAGATGGTCACGCTGGGCGCCAAGCGCTTCCCGCCGGGCGAAAACGGCGAGCTCAAGAAAGGCCTGGCGCGCCATCCGCTGATCGAAGATGATGTCGTGATCTACGCGGGCGCCACCATTCTGGGGCGCGTCACCATCGGCAAAGGCTCGACCATCGGCGGCAACGTCTGGCTCACGCGCAGCGTGGCGCCGGGCAGCAACGTCACCCAGGCCAGCCTGGTCAGCGACACGCCGGATTGTGGCCTGGGCGGCTGACGCCGCCCGCGTTGGTCGCGGTCGATAGGGAGCCAGGATGGACACACGAGTTTCGGATCTGGCCGCGCTGCGCGGCTTTGTCGACCGCCACCCGCGGCTGTTCGTCTTGACAGGGGCGGGCGTCAGCACCGATTCCGGCATCCCCGACTACCGAGATACCGACGGCGAATGGAAGCGCAAGCCGCCCATGACGCTGCAAACCTTCATGGGCGACGACCTGGCGCGGGCCCGCTACTGGGCCCGCAGCATGGTGGGCTGGCGCCGTTTCGGGCAGGTGCAGCCAAACGCCTCGCATCGGGCGCTGGCGCGGCTGCAGCATCGCGGCCTGGTGTCCATCCTGGTCACGCAGAACGTTGACGGCCTGCACGAAGCCGCCGGCAGTCGCGACGTGGTCGATCTGCACGGCCGGCTGGACGAAGTGCGTTGCATGAACTGCGATTGGCGCGGTGGCCGCCAGTCTTGGCAAGACATGCTGCACGAACGCAATCCGGACTGGATCGCGTTTGAAGCCGACGACGCACCCGACGGCGACGCCGACCTGGAAGGGGTGGATTTCGCTTCGTTCCGCGTGCCGCCCTGTCCGCGTTGCGGCGGCGTGGTCAAACCGGACGTGGTCTTTTTCGGCGAAACCGTGCCGCGCGACCGGGTCGACCGGGCCAACGCCGGCCTCATGGCCGCCGACGCGGTGCTGGTCGCAGGTTCGTCGCTGATGGTCTATTCCGGTTACCGGTTTGTGACGGCGGCGGCGCGCAATGGCATGCCCATTGCCGCGATCAACCTGGGCCGCACCCGGGCCGACAGCCTGCTGACGCTGAAGGTGGAACTACCCTGCGCGGTGGCGTTGGACGCCCTATAACGGGGACACAGACCGGCCGGTTTTTGACCGGTTTAAGCAAGTGCCTGCCCTGTAAGGGTTTTTTCGCGCGGTTACAGACCTTTCCATAGGGTTGTCCACAGATACTGTGGATAATTCCTAGGGAT
>JBEBOQ010000115.1:0-17450 GCA_040396375.1 Achromobacter xylosoxidans | reverse complement strand
GGCTTCGCGGCTCAAAAAAACTGTTTGAACTGCGAAGGAGCGAGACTATAGCACAGAATTTTGGGCTGTCACACGCCAGACGCAAAAAGCTTGATGAAATTCGCGCTGATCGATTGACGGGGCGGATCTTGCCTGCCCCGGCGCACTTGCCGTGGGGCGCGTCTCTCTATATAGATATAGGCAGGACTTCGACCCAGGACTGAAGCGGCGGCTTGCCTGGCCCATGGGTACGTTTACTATTCGCCTTGCGCCGCAGCCCAAGTGCCGCTCACTACACCGGAGAAGATGCCCCTATGCCCCCAACCATCGCGTTGAGCGAAGATATCCTGATCAACATCACGCCCTTCGAGACCCGCGTCGCGCTGGTCGAGCAAGGGTCGGTGCAGGAGCTGCACGTGGAACGCAGCATCCAGCGCGGGCACGTGGGCAATATCTATCTGGGACGGGTGGTCCGGGTGCTGCCGGGCATGCAGAGTGCGTTTATTGATATCGGCCTGGAACGTGCGGCCTTCATCCATATCGCTGATCTGCGCGAGAACCGGGGGGAACGCAGTCAGGGGCTGACCCCTACTCCTATAGAGAAGCTGCTGTTCGAAGGGCAGACCATCATGGTCCAGGTGGTCAAGGATCCGCTGGGCACCAAGGGCGCCCGGCTGTCGACCCAGATCAGCATGGCCGGCCGCATGCTGGTGTACCTGCCGCATGATCCGCACATCGGCATTTCGCAGAAGATTGATTCCGAGTCCGAACGCATCCAGCTGCGCGAGCGGCTGCAGGCGTTGATGCCGGCGGAAGAGAAAGGCGGCTTCATTGTGCGCACCCAGGCCGAAGGCGCGAATGACGACGAATTGACCGCGGACCTGGAGTATCTGCGCAAGCTGTGGGCCAGCGTGCAGGCCTCCGCCCGGACGCAACCAGCGCCGGCGCTGCTGCACCAGGACCTGACGCTGGCGCAGCGGGTGCTGCGCGACATGGTCGGGCCGTCGACCGGGGCGATTCTGGTGGATTCGCGCACCACGACCGCGGCCATGCTGGAGTGGGCCCGCGTCTATACGCCTTCGGTGGTGGACCGCATCCAGCACTACAGCGGCGAGCGCCCCCTGTTCGACACGGCCAATGTGGACGAGGAGATCGCCCGGGCGCTTTCGCGCCGGGTGGACCTGAAGTCGGGCGGCTACCTGATCATCGACCAGACCGAAGCGCTGACGACGGTGGATGTGAATACCGGCGGCTTTGTGGGCGGCCGCAATTTCGACGACACCATCTTCAAGACCAACCTGGAAGCGGCCCAGGCGATTGCTCGCCAGCTACGGCTGCGCAACCTGGGCGGCATCGTGATCCTGGACTTCATTGACATGGAAGAGCAGGAACACCGGGAAACCGTGCTGGCGGAACTGAAGAAGGCGCTGTCGCGCGACCGCACCCGCATGACGGTCAACGGCTTTACCCAGCTAGGCCTGGTGGAGATGACGCGCAAGCGCACCCGCGATTCGCTGGCGCACCAGCTGTGCGAACCGTGCCCGATGTGCGAGTCGCGCGGCAATGTGCGCACCCCGCGCACGGTTTGCTACGAGATCCTGCGCGAGATTTTGCGCGAGGCGCGCCAGTTCAATCCGAAGGAATTCCGCATCCTGGCATCGCAGGACGTGGTGGACCTATTTCTGGAAGAAGAAAGCCAGCACCTGGCGATGCTGGGTGACTTCGTGGGCAAGCGGGTATCGCTGGAAGTCGAGAGCACGTATTCGCAAGAGAAGTACGACATCATTTTGGTTTGAGGCGCTGCGCCCCCCCTCCCCCACAACCGCCCTCGGGCGGTTTTCTTTTGGGCGCGGCCGGCTTAGGCGCGGCCGGCTTAGGCGCGGCCGGCTTAGGCACTGCCGGATTAGGCGCTGCCGCTGCAGGTGCAGGTGCAGGTGTAGGTGCGACAAGCGTAGGCCCGGCCTGACTTGTTGCCGCTTAAGCCCTGCGCCATAGCAGTTGCCACGCAAACTTTCACGTCAATCTGTGTGAAGTTTGTATCTCGACACTTCGATTGAAATGAAGTTTGAATCCCGTGGCGATGCGGGCGGCGACCCGATACTCTCGCCACCGGCTGGGCCGACCGTGACGTGCGCGGACCGCGCCCTTTCTTTTGCTTTCGGAGAATCACCCATGAAATCCCTATTCCGCCCGTTCCTCGCACTGGCCCTGGCGTTACCGCTGGTGCTGGCCGCCTGCGGCAGCAAAGAACCCGAACAGCGCGCCGCGTTCATGCAGTTCCTGCAAACCCGTATCGTCGACAAGCCCGGCGTTCGCGTACCCAAGCTGACGGATGAAGAGAAGAAGTCGTTCGGCGACTACGCGTCGCAGTACGCCGTGATTACCGACTTCAACACCGGCATGGATGCTTCCGTGAAGCCCATGGGCAATCTGATGCAAAAGGGCGCGATGCGCTCGCTGAATGATGTGGTGACCCGGCGCGACGATATCAAGGCCGTGCAGAGTGGTCTGAAAGACATGGGCGAAGCGTTGACCAAGGAACAGGCCAAGGCGGACGCCGCGCGCGCCCAGCTCAAGCAGCCCGACGATCTGAAGGCGGTGTATGACAAGGCTTACGACAAGACGGTGACGTTGCCGGCCAATACTTTCCGCGAAGTGCTGCCGCAGATCACCGGCACGCTGGACAGCAGCCTGGCGATCGCCGATTACGTGGATGCGCACAAGTCGCAGATCGACCTGTCTGGCCCCGTGGCCCGCGTGCAGGACCCGACCGTGCAGGCCGAGTTGAACAAGCTGCTGCAGGAACTGACTGCCCAAGCGCAGAAGGTGCAAGCGGCGCAAACCCGCCTGCAAGCCGTGATGATGGGCAAATAACAGCAGGACGTCGTCCCGCTGCCGAAAGCCGCCTTGTGCGGCTTTTTTTTGGGCGCTATCCCTGGCCAGACCGAAGATCGACAGGTTCCAGATGAGCCCCGCCGGGGGTGCAGACTGCGGTTGCGGTGACCCGGGGACGTCCATGCGGCACTCCTTCGCGATCGCGGGGGTGCCGTCGTTTTTTAGGGTCATAATGCCGCAAGCGCTTGTTGCCCAGCAAGATGGCGCCGTCCGACCGGGTCGCGCGAGCGGACCCGCCCTGCTCCGATTGAATGAATCTATGAAGACCCAGGACAGGATTTACAGCTTGCCCAACCGACGGTTCACCCAGTGGCTGGTGGACCCCGGGCGCAATGTGCCGCCCGATATCCGGGTGGCACTGGTGGGCGGGCTGTTCGGCTCACTGCCGATCTTCTTTGGCGGCATCATCAATACGCTTCTGGTGGCGGCACTGATCACCATACGCCGGCCCGAGCCTCTGTTTTTACTGTGGCTGGGCCTGGAAGCGCTGGTGTGCACCTCGCGCATCGTGGTGTTGGTGTCGGCCCGCCGCCTGGCGCTGGCGGGACGGCCGACGCCGACCGACCTGTATGTGGTGCTGGCGCTGTTCTGGGCCAGTAGCGTAGGCTACGGCACCTTCATCAGCCTGATCAGCGGCGACTGGATCGCGGCCACACTGGCCTGCCTGTCAGCCGCATCGATGGTGGGCGGGATCTGCGTGCGCAATTTCGGCGCGCCACGATTGTCGGCGGCGATGGTGGCATTGAGCGTGGGCCCGTGCGCCCTGGCCGCGCTGTTCACCCAGGAACCCATCTTCTGGCTGGTGCTGGTGCAGGTGCCGCTGTATATGACGTCGATGTCGATGGCGTCGTACCGGCTGAACGGCATGCTGGTGTCGACGATGCTGGCCGAACGCGAGAACGAGCGGCAGGCGCGGCAAGACTCACTGACCGGGTTGTTGAACCGCTATGGCCTGCTCCGCGAACTGGATCAGGCCGTGGGGCGAGCCAGTCAGGGCGCCGCCGAATTCGCCGTGCTGTACCTGGACCTGGATGGATTCAAGGCGGTGAATGACACCTATGGCCATGGCACTGGTGACGCGCTGTTGAAGCAGGTTTCCGAACGCCTCTTGGCGTTAAAGCCACCCGGCGCCGAGGCTGGCCGCATCGGCGGCGACGAATTCGTGCTGCTGATGCAGCTGGATGGCGGCGAAGACATCCGCCGCTTTTCAGACCGCATCATCGACAGCGTCCGGCAACCCTATGATCTGCAACAGGAAATGCCGGTTTATATCGGTGGCAGCATCGGTATTGCGCTGATTCCGCGCCACGGTGCGGATACCGCCGCGGTGCTGCATGCGGCCGACCGGGCGCTGTATCTGGCAAAATCGGCCGGGAAAAGCCGCGCGGCCATGGCCCAGTTGTAGGGCTCGCTTTTTTTACCCTGATTTTGTGGCGACCGGCCCGAGCGATGCCCGGGCCGACCTTCAGGACGCCACCGCGGCGGCGATCCGGAAGGGAAAGGCCTTGGCGCCCCGAGCCTTGTCGGTTTCGCGGTGGGCGCCGATCGCCCAAGCCGGACCCGCTCCGCCCGCCGACATGACCAGCTGGCGCATGGCGCCAGCAGAAAACCCGCATTGCAGGGTCGTGGCTTGACGCCGTGCAAGCTCAAACCCGACAGCTTGCGGGGTCGTGGAACTCCGATCCGATTGCAGCATGGCAGCCCCCTGGCAAACGCGCTTCGGAAGCGAAGCGCCGTTAGAGACCAATCTACCTCAGCGGATCGGGCTTGCGCGTGAAATGAAGCGTAAAGTAATGCAAAGACTCGGTAATAAGTCTGTCATGCCCGACTTGGACACCCAATTGATGGCGCTCCAGCCTGTTTATGTGGGCGCACCAGGCTCGGCCCGGGCGGTTTGACCGGCCGTTTCCCGGTCGAGTTGGTCGTTCCTGCCGTCGGCCGGCCCCGTCATGTTGCCGTATAGCAGCGAGCGCCCGGCGAACAGCCCGCCCGCCACTTCCAATTCAAACCGATCGGTATCGCGCTTGCGCACGTCTGCCACTACGCTGGCGGCCTCGTCAGCCGGCACGCCAATGACGCGTAGCGCGGCCTCGCCGAAGGCCAACGCCGATTCGAAGGTTTCGCGGACCTGGTAGTCGACCCCTTCCTTGGCCAGGGCCAGGGAGTGGATCCGGTCGTAGGCGCGAACCACCACTTGCACCAAGGGAAATTCGGACTTGATCAGCTTGACCATGTGACTGACAGACTGCGGATTGTCGATACAGATCAGGATGGCCTTGGCGTTTTCGGCACCCGCCGTGCGCAGCATGTCGATACGGGTACCGTCCCCGTAATACACCTTGACGCCCCATTTGGCGGCGGCGCGGATGGCGTCGGTATCGGTGTCCAGGATCGACACCTTCATGTCGCGCGCCAGCATGGCCTGGGTCACGATCTGGCCGAAGCGGCCGAAGCCGACGATCAGCGCGCACCCGTCCAGGTCCTGGGCGACGTCGACGCCGACCATCGATGGCACGGGCTTGGGCAACACCCAGCGCAGGGCCAGCACGCATAGCGGCGTCAGCGCCATGGAAATGATGACCACGGCGATCAGCACCGCCGCCAGGTGGGCATCGAAAATGCCGGCGGCCGCGGCGGCGCCGTACAGCACGAAAGCGAATTCACCGCCCTGGGCCAACAAGGCCGCGCGGGTCAGGGCTTCGGCGTGGCTGGCGCGCAGCAGCCGGGCGACCACATAAACGCCCACCGACTTGACCGCCATGAAGACCACTACGCCCGCCAGGATCAGTTGCCATTCACGGATCACGGCGGACAGGTCCAGGGACATGCCCACGCCCAGGAAGAACAGGCCGAGCAGGATGCCGCGGAAGGGCTCGACCTCGGCTTCAAGCTGATGGCGGAAGGTGGATTCGGACAGCAGCACGCCGGCCAGGAAGGCGCCCATGGCCATGGACAGGCCGCCCAGTTCCATGACCAGCGCCGCTCCCAACACGACCAGCAACGCAGCGGCCGTCATGACTTCGCGAGCGTGCGCCGCGGCCAGCAGCCGGAACAGCGGATTGAGCAACCAGCGCCCCGCCGCCAGCAACGCCAGGATGCAGCCGATGGCGATGGCCGATTGCACCCAGGGATCGCCGTGTTCGGCGCCGCCGGGCGGTGCCAGCAGCGCAACTAACGCCAACAGGGGCACGATGGCCAGGTCTTCGAGCAGCAGGATGGAAACGATGCGCTGGCCCTGCGCGCTGGCGGTTTCGTCGCGTTCGGCCAGGATCTGCATGACGATGGCGGTGGACGACAGCACGAAGCCCATCGCCGCCATGAAAGCCGCGGCGCCGGATAGGCCGGCGGCCAGGCCAACCACCGTCAGCAGCCCGCCACACGCCAGCACCTGGGCCACGCCCAGTCCGAAGATTTCGCCGCGCAATTTCCACAGCCGCGACGGCTGCATTTCCAGGCCGATGATGAACAGGAACATCACCACGCCGAGTTCGGCGACGTGCAAGATGGCTTTGGGGTCGGAGAACCAACCAATGCCGAACGGTCCAATCACCAGGCCGGCGGCCAGGTAGCCCAGGACGGAACCCAGCCCCAGACGCTTGAACAAGGGCACGGCCACCACCGCCGCCCCCAGCAAGACCACGACATTGACGAGCTGGTTGCCTTCGGCGGGCAGGGACATGGGCGGCTCCTGGGTGGCGCGGCGCCACGGCGCCGCGCGCGGGGTCAGTCTTCGCGGAACTGCATCTTGTAGAGCGACGCGTACAGGCCGTTGGCGGCCAGCAGCTGGGAGTGCGGGCCTTGTTCGACGATCTTGCCGGCGTCCAGCACGATGATGCGGTCAGCGTTTTGCACGGTGGACAGGCGGTGCGCGATGACCAGCGTGGTGCGGCCCTTCATCAGGCGTTCGAGCGAAGCCTGGACCTGGCGTTCGGATTCGTTGTCCAGCGCCGAGGTGGCTTCGTCCAGGATCAGGATGGGTGCGTTCTTGATCAGCGCGCGGGCAATCGCCAGACGCTGACGCTGGCCGCCGGACAGGCGGGCGGCATTCTCGCCCACGGGCGTGTTGATGCCTTGCGGCAGACCTTCGACGAACTCGAGCAGGTTGGCGGCGGCCAGGGCGTCGCGCACCTGCTGCTCGCTGGCCTGGCCCAAGGCCCCATAGCCGACGTTGGCGGCGATGGTGTCGTCGAATAGCACCACATCCTGGCTGACCAGCGACAGATGCGAACGCAGGCTGCGCAGCTTCAGGTCGTTGATGGGCACGTCGTCCACGAAGATGGCGCCGGTGTCGGCCAGCACGAAGCGAGGCAGCATGTTGACCAGCGTGGTCTTGCCGCTGCCGGAGCGGCCCACCAGGGCCACGGTCTGGCCGGGTTCGACGATGAAGGACACGTCGTTGACGGTGTCGCGGTCGGCGTCGGAAAAGCGATGCGTAACGTTGCGGAATTCGACCTTGCCGCGCACGGGCTCGGGCAATTCGCGGGTGCCGTCGTCGCCTTCGGGCACTTGGTCGATGAGCGTGAACACGCTTTCGGCGGACACCAGCATCTTTTGCATGCGGGCGGCCAGGTTGGTCAGGCGTTTGATGGGATCGAAGATCTGGGCCAGCGCGGCCATGAAGGACGCGAAGCTGCCGACCGTGAGCGCGCCGCTGTTGGCCTGGCTGAGGGCCACGGCGATAACCGCGCCCACCGAGATCGAGATGCAGACCTGCGTCAAGGGCGTCAGGGCCGCATCGGCGGTGGCGGTGCGCATGGCGAAGCGGCGCAGGCGGGTGCTGACGAAATCGAAGCGGCCGCGCTCGACTTCATAGCCGTCGAACAGCTTGATGACGCGCTGGCCGTCGATGCCTTCGCTGACCACGCGGGTCAGTTCGGCGTTCATGTTGACCATTTCGCGGTTGATGCGGCGCAGGCGCTTGATGAAGACCCGGGCGATCAGCACCGAGACCGGCAGCATGATCAGGATGATCAGGGTCAGCACCCACGACATGTATAGCAAGACGCAGATCAGGGCGATGACAACGAGGGTCTCGCGCACCAGCACCGTAATGACGTCGGTGGCGTAACCGGTGACGTTGCCGGCGTCGATGGTGAAGCGGTTCAAGAGGCGCCCGGTGTCGCCGCGCTTGAAGTCGGCGTCGGGCAGGCCCAGCAGGCGCTCGAACATGTCGCGCCGCATGCCCAGCAGCACGTTGTTGGCGACCCACGCCAGCAAGTAATCGCTGAAGAAGTTGCAGACGCCACGCACGAAGATCAGTCCGACCACCGCCAGCGGCAGGGCCCAGACATAATAGGGTTTGGTTCCTGCGAAGCCATCGTCGAGCAAGGGCTTCATAATGACGGCCAGCGTGGGCTGCGTGGCGGCGGCGCCGGCCATGAGCAGCGTTGCCAGCACCAGCCCCTTCCAGTAGGAGCCCACCCGGGTGTAGATGCGGCTCCAGAGTTCAGCTCTGACGGGCTGAGAGCCCGCGGGCGCGTTGCGTGCGGCAGAATTCAAGGAATCACTCGCTTTAATACAATTGTGCCCGGGATTGTACCGGCTACGCGCTGCGGCGCGGCGACGGGCCTCCCTCCTTCAGCCCTTTATGCGCACTGCGCCAGTCCATGTCCGAAATCAGTTGCCTTTACGTCCGCCTGCCCAACTGGGTGGGTGATGTTTGCATGAGCCTGCCCAGCCTGCGCACCCTGCAGGCCACCGGCCTGCCCCTGGTGATCTGCGCCCGCCCCTGGGCCCGCGACCTGCTGGACGGCGTGGAGAAACGGGATTTCATTCCCATGCTTGGAAAAGTGGGGCCAGATCGAGCCCAAGTCAGCGCCCACCGCCGCAGCCTGGGGGCCGAAGGCCGCCGCGCCCGCGGACTGCTGCTGCCTGACTCGCTATCCAGCGCCTTGGTGTTTCGGTTGGCCGGCCTGCCGTCGGCGGGCTACCGGGACGATGGCCGCAGCTTCCTGTTGCGCTGGCCGGTGCCAAAGCCGCAGACCGCGATGCACGCGGTGCAGTCCTGGCATCACCTGACCCGCGAGGCCCTCACCCGCTGGGGCCTGCCTGCCGGCCCCGCCGAGCCGGGCCCCACGCTGGACCTGCCCCTGACGCCCGCCCACGAAAGCACCGCCTCGCTGGCGCTGGAAGCCGCCGGGCTGGCGGGCCAGCGTTTCGTGCTGATCGCCCCCACCGCCACCGGCCTGCACCGGGGAAAGATCAAGGTGTGGCCAGGATTCGATACACTTACCCGCGCGCTGCAGGCACGGGGCCATACCGTGGTAATGTGCCCCCCTCCGGCGGAAACCGACGAAGCCCGGCGCAATGCGCCGACGGCGCAGTTGCTGCCTCCCCTGTCGCTGGGCGCATTCGCTGCCTTGACGGCCAGGGCGGCGCTGGTGATATGTAACGACTCCGGGGTGTCGCACGTCGCCGCGGCGGCGGCCGCCCGGGAACTGACGCTGTTCGGCGTCACCCGCCCGGACCGCACGGGCCCGTGGTCGCCTCGGGCAGTGTGCGTCGGGTCGGAGACGGCATGGCCGTCCATCGAAGCAGTAGAACAGCAGGCCAATCTGCTGCTGGATGGTACGCAGTAAACGGATTGTTTTGACATGACCTTTTCCAGCTATCTCGCGAATCTGATCATTCCCTTCAACTTGTGCGTGACCCTGGTGGTCATCGGTTTGGTGCTTGGCCTGTTCCGGCTGCGCAAGACCGGCGGCGCCCTGATCGTCGCGGGCCTGCTGTGGGCCTTGGCGTGGTCACTGCCCGCCACATCGCTGTGGCTGGGCGGCGCACTCGAAAGCCGCTATCCGCATTTGCCGCCCACCGAATCGCCCTCGGCCGACGCCATCGTGGTCCTGGGTGGCAACACCGCCAATGGCCGCGCCAACTGGTTCCTGCCCTACGACAAGGACACTGCCGTCGTGCGGATCGACACCGCGGCGCAGCTCTACCTGGCCGGCCGCGCGCCCAAGGTGGTGCTGTCCGGCGGCGCCCTGGAAGGCGACGTCAGCGAAGCCCGCGGCATGGCCCACGCCATCCGCCAACAGGGCGTGCCGGAATCGGCGCTGATCCTGGAAAACTCCAGCCGCACCACTTACGAGAACGCGGCGCTGACTGAAGACCAGCTCAAGACCCGTGGGATCGGCAAGGTACTGCTGGTGACCTCGGCCCTGCACATGCCGCGCGCCATGGCGGCGTTCTCCAAGCAGGGCGTGACCGCCATCGCCGCGCCCGCGCCGCCCCAGATCGTGCTGCCCGCCGACAGCTCGCTGAACCTGTGGCTGCCCGACCAGCGCACGTTCGATGCCAGCCGTTCCATCATCAAGGAATACGCCGGGTTGTTCGTGTACTGGCTGCGCGGGTGGGTCTAAGCATGGGCTCGGCGCTGGAATGCCGGCCGGGGTGTGGGGCTTGTTGTATTGCGCCGTCGATATCAAGCGCTATCCCGGGAATGCCTCTGGGCAAGCCGGCGGGCGTGCCATGTATCCAGCTGCTGCCGGACATGCGCTGCGCGATTTTCGGCCAGCCCTCGCGGCCGGATTTCTGCGGCGGGCTGCAAGCCCAGCACGACATGTGCGGGCCGGATCGGGAATACGCGGTCCGCTGGCTGGATGAGCTGGAACGGGCGACAGCGCCGCAACATTGAAAACGGGACCGCGAGGTCCCGTTTTTTGTTTTCCCTCTTGGCGCGTCGCTGACGCATACCGCCGGCGGCCATATCAACCGCGCTCGTCCAACACCGCCCGATACAGGTCTTCGTAGCGCGACGCCACGGTTTCCCAGCTTTGGTCGCGGGCGATGGCCAGGCCGCGTTCGGACAGGGCCGCGCGCAGTTCGGGTTCGTCGCCCAGGCGCTGCAAGGCTTGCGCCAGTTGGGCGCCGTCGCGGGGGTCTTGCAGGATGAGCGCGTCCTTGCCTGCCGACAGGTATTGGGCGAAGCCGCAATAGGCGGGCGAACTGACCACCACCGGCAAGCCGTGGGACATGGCTTCCAGGGGTGCCATGGCGTAGCTGTCGTTCAGGGTTGGATGGGCGTAGATGTCGGCTGCGGCGAAGTACTGGGCGACTTCGGGCGTGGGGTCGATCAGGGTGACGCGCTGGGCGACCGCGCCGGCCGCGCGCACCCGTTCGCGGGTGGCGTCGTCGGCGCCCACCACCAGCAGGCGATAGGGTGCGGGCAGCAGCGCCAAGGCGTCGAGCAGCGCCGGCAGGCCCTTGCGCAGCGGATTGCGGGCGACCAGCAAGCAGCCGATGGTGCCGGCGTCCCAGCCAAGCCGGGCACGGGTGGCGTCGCGGGCGTCGGCGGCTTCGGGCGCGGGCAGCTTGACGCCGGGCGCGATGATGTCCACCGGCAATTGCGGGCCGTAGCTGCGGTGCAGCTGGTCCATGATCAGCCCGGACACCGCCACCACCCGCCGGGCGGGCGCGGGACGCACGCGGAATTTTTCCAGCAGCAGATAGGTTGCCAGGCGCGGGCTGAGCCAGGCGAGTGCGCGTTTGACTGGCTTGACGCGGGTCAGGCGGTTGTAGCGCACCGGAGTGACGTGCATGACCTGGATTTCACCAGCCCAGCCGTTCATGTGCGAATGCACGATGTCGTAGCGGCCGCGGGTCAGGCGGTCGGCCTTCCAGGCAAAGTACAGCACCCGCATCCAGCTGGGCAGCCAGCCGGGAAAGCGCACGGGCAGGAAGGGGAACGGCAGGTCGCTGTCGAAGTCGCGGGCGACGATGGAGACGTCGTGGCGTTGGCCGAGCACGCGCATGAGTTCGACACCGTAGGCCTCGGCGCCGCCGAAGCGGTTGCCGAAGCGGTCGACCAGCAATGCGATGCGCAGCCGCCGCTCAGCCGCGCCCGCGGGTGTCTTCATAGCGGGTCAGGCATTTCTGCAGGAAACGGAAGATGCCGGTCGAGCGCGACACCGTCACCCGCGGCAGGCCGAAGGGATCATCGCTGGCACGGGCCAGGCCGCGCTTGGTCAGCGTGGCGTTGTCGTAGCCGGCCTCGCGGGCCATGACCAGGTGTTCGGGGCCGTGGTCGCCGTAGGGATAGCAGAAGGCGGTGACGGGTGCGCCCAGCGCTTGTTCGAGCACATCCTTGGACTCGACCATCTGGCGGCGCGCCTCGTCGGGCGTCATTTCGGGCAGGTGGACGTGGTCCAGCGTGTGCGAACCGACTTCGTGGCCAGACGCGGCCCATTGGCGCATTTCGTCAACCGTCATGAGCGGCGAAAACGGGATGCCGATCTTGGCGTCCCAGACGTTGCCGCCGTCGAACTGGTTGGCCACCAGGTAGTTGGTGGCGGTGAATCCCAGCTTGTCCAGCACCGGCATGGCGTTCTGGACCACGTTGCGGTAGCCGTCGTCGAAGGTCAGGCCGAACACCTTGCCCCGGCGTTCGCCGCGCACGTAGGGCATGACGTCACGCATCGACAGGCCGCGGTAGCCCAGGAAACGCATCCAGCGCATCTGGCGCGCGAAGTCGTCGGGGTGCACCGTCAGGCCGCGAAACGGCGTGCCCTTGGGGTTGGGCTCGCCGATCTGGTGGTACATGAGAATGGGGATAGACATAGGAGCGGATTATAAGCGCCTAGTGTCCGCCCACCGTACGCTGGTAGACGTCGACTGTTGCTTGGGCGAAACGCGCCAGATTGAAGTCGCGCAGGCTGGTTTCGCGGGCGTTGGCACCCATGGCCCGGACCTGCTCGGGGTGGTCCAGCATGTCCTGCAGGCGCGCGGTCATGGCGGCCACGTCGCGCACCGGCACGATCCAGCCGTCGACGCCGTCGGTGACGTTCTCGAGCAGGCCGCCCGCGTTGGTGACCAGGGCAGGCAGGCCCAGGCCCATGATCTCGCGGCAGGCGAACGACAGCGCCTCGCGGTAAGACAGCACGAAGCCCGCGTGGCAGGACGCCAGCGCCGCGCGCACGTCGTCCAGCAGGCCGGGGAAGCGCACCTGGTCGATCATGCCCAGCTCGCGCACGCGCGCCAGCTTGGCTTCCGACGGCGGGTCGCCTGCCACCAGCAGCAGCACGCGTTCCTTGGCGCCGGGCGGCAGCGCCGCGACGGCAGCCACCAGGTCGAGCCAGCCCTTGTCGTAATCAGTGCCGCCGGCGCTGCCCAACAGCAGCTTGCCGCGCCAATCGGGGCCGAAGAAGATGTCGCGCAGCTTGTCCAGGCTGTCGGCGGGCGGCGGCGCGAAGAATTGGGTGTCGATGCCGTGGCGGATCGTGGTGATCGGGCGCCGCTGGTAGGGGGAGTCCGCCAGCAGCCGATGGATGTAGTCGCTGACGGCGATGCTGTGGTCGGTGGCCAACGCCACGCGCAGCTTGTGGCCGAAGCTGGCCACGGGGTGGTCGTTGTGCTTGGTGAAGACGATGCGTGGACGGCGCGGCATGGCCAGCGTGGCCAGCATGACCTGCTTGTGGTCGGCCGAGCCGTTGGCGTGGATGATGTCGAAGCGGCCGTCCTTGATCAGGCGGCGCAGCCGGGCCCGGTCGCCGAACCAGGACGAAGGACGCGTGGTGTAACGCATGTCCACCACTGTCACGCCAGGAATGCCCTTGGCATAGCGGTACAGGCGGCTGGTGGCTGGCGCGGCAACCGTGATCTGGTGATCCGCGGCCAGGGCGCGGGCCAGATTGATGATGTAGGTGACGTGGCCGCCGCCGTTGTTGGCGTGGAAGTTGGTGTAGAGAATCCTCACTTCTTCTTCTCGGCCAGGAACATCAGCTTTGAATAGCGGAAGAAGCTGCCCGCGGCCGCAGTGACGGCCAGCACCAGGCCGTGGCGGCCGTCCAGGAAGCCACGCCGGATCAGGTAGATGCGGACAAAGGTCCAGAAGCTGTGGCCCAGCGCACCGAAGACGGACGTGCGCCGGCCCTTGGCGTACATCATGGCGGCGGCGTCGGACGAGTAGCGGTTCACCTTGGTGATCAGCGCGTCCAGGTTGTCGTAGGGATAGTGCTGGAAGTAGCCCTTGAGCTGCAGCGGCTGGCCGCTGGCCGGCACTACCCGCTCGTGCACCGCCGCCTCGTTGAAGCGCGCGGTGCCACGCTTGAACAAGCGCAGCACGTAGTCGGGCCACCAGCCGCTGTGGCGAATGTCGCGGCCGCAGAAATTGGACAGGCGCGCGATTTCGTAGGTATCGGCGGCCGGGGCGTTGATAGTGTCCTGGATTTCGCGGGCCAGTTCAGGCGTGACGCGTTCATCGGCGTCGATCGACAGCACCCAGTCGCCGGTGGCCAGGTCAAGCGCGCGGTTCTTCTGCGGGCCAAAGCCGGGCCAGTCCGGCGTCACTTCAACGCGCGCGCCCAGGGCCCGCGCCAATTCGACCGTGCCGTCGGTACTGCCGGAGTCCACCACGATGAACTCGTCGGCGAAGGCGACGGACTTCAGGCAGTCGGCGATGTTGGCCGCTTCGTTCTTGGTGATGACAATGACTGATAACTTCATCCGCGATTCCTAAGACGCTTTTTCCAGGCCTTCCAGGCGTGATAGCGCGGCCCCCAGAAGGGATCGCGCGACAGCCAGATGCGCCGGTTCAGCCAGGTGCCGCCCTGGTTGCGCACCGCGAAGCGGTAGATGTGCTCGGGGTCCGCGGCGGGGGTGTTCTGGCCGAAAGGGTCGGTAGTGTACAAGTGGCGGAAACCCGCCTGCCTGGCCGCCGCGACGTAATCGGCGTCGAAATAACCCTGGGGCCAGCAGAGGTGGTCGCTGACCCGACCCAGGCGGCGCGTCAACGTGTCGCGCGAGTCGGCCAGTTCCTGGGCGATGTGCGCCCGCTTGGCGTCGGTGTCGGCGCCGCAGACCTTGTCCCAGCGGGTGTGGGTATGGGTATGCGAATGAAATTCAAAGGTGCCGGCCGCCTGCATGGCTTCGATTTCGCTCCAGCGCAGCATGACGTCGTCGCTGCGGCCTTCGGCCACCAGCTTCTTGCACGCGTCGTGGTCGGGCGTGGCCGGCAGCGGCAGGCCTTGCCCCGCATGCGGACGCACCGGGCCATCGCCGATCCAGCCCGTGATGGTGAACAGCACGGCGCGCATGCCGTGGCGCGCCAGGATCGGATGTGCGTGGACCCAGTTGTTCAGGTAGCCGTCGTCGAAGGTGATGAGTACCGAGCGTTCGGGCACCGGCGCGCCGGCCAGATAGGCGGCGAACTGGTCGGTGGAAAGCGACTGGTAGCCAGCCCGGGCCAGGCGCGAGATCTGCGCCTCGAACACATCGGGCAAGGCGTTGATCATGCCGCCGGCCGGCGTGACGTGGTGGTACATCAGCACCGGGACGTTGGGCGCGTTCATCCGCGCCGCTCCGCCAGCCAGCGGGTGTAGACGGCTTCGGTGGTTTCGGCCAGGCGGGCGGGCGAGAACACGCCCTCTTCCCAGACCATCTTGCGGCCAGCCTCGCCCATGCGCTGACGCAGCACCGGGTCGTCGATCAGTTTTTCCAGCGCGGCGGTCAGCGCGGCGGGGTCTTTGGGCGGCACCAGGAAACCGGTTTCGCCGTTGCGGAACATTTCGGAGACGCCACCGACGTCGGTGCCGATGACCGGCAGGCCGCTGGCCTGGGCTTCGACGTAGACGGTGCCGGAGGCCTCTTGCTGGGTCGCCAGCGCGAACAGGTCGCAGCCGGCCAGCAGATTGGGCACGTCGCGGCGGGTGCCCATCAGGTGGATGCGATCGGCCAGGCCGCGTTCGGCCACGTAGGCCTGGGTCTGCTCGAACACCGGCGATCCCCCGCCCACGAATACCAGGTGCAGCTTGGGACGGGCGGCCATCAGCGGCGCGATGGCGTCGATCAGGTCCTTGTGGCCCTTGGTGGCGCGCATCACGGCCACACAGCCGACCACCACGTCATCGGCCGCCAGGCCGAGTTCCTCGCGCAGCGTGGAATGCTCGACCGGCGGCGGCAACACGATGGGCGAATAGACCGTGGCGACGTGGTCGGCCGGCACGCCGCGTTCGATCAGGTGCTCGCGCACGTGGTCGCTGACGGTGGTGACGCGGTGCGGCAGGCGCGTGTATGACCACAGCGAACCGACCTTGTTGGACAAGTGGCGGGTGCGGACGATCAGCGGCGTGCCCGCCAGCCGGCCGGCCGCCGCGGCGATCACCGTATCGCGCCGGCTGTGGGTATTGAGCACGTCGAAACGCCCTTCGCGCAGGATGCGGCGGATGGCGATGACGCCCTTGACGTAATTGACGGGACCGTCCATTTCCAGCGTGTGCACCGTGAACCCGGCATCCGACAGGCGCTCGGCCAGCAGGGCGGTGGGCTGACAGATGGCTTCGAGGTGATGGCCACGCGCGCGCATGGCGTTCATTTCCTTGAAGATCCGGCCTTCCTGGCCACCGAAACTGGTGGCGGCTTCCGAATGGACGATACGCATCAGTAGGTGACCTCCACGCCGTTGGGCTTGGTCCAGGCATTCAGGTTTTCGAGCAGGGTATCGGCCATGCGGACCCGCCATTCCTCGCCCAGCCGCACCGTGCACAGGAAATTGTTCTTGGTGTAGACGATGTCCACCGGCACGCCGGGGATGCCGTTCTCGGGCTCGGCGCGGAACGGGTTGAGCATCTGGCGCAGGCGCGCGGCGTCGGCGCCGCCGTTGAGCTTGACGCGCAGCGACTTGGCGCGCGCCTCGCGCGCCAGCTGCAGGTCGTAGAGCTGCTCGGCGACGATGCGCATGCCGCCCGAGTAGTCGTCGTTGCTGACCTTGCCCTGGACGATGACGAGTTGGTCCTCGCGCAGGCGGTTGCGGTGCTTTTCGTAGAGCTCGTTGAAGACCGAGATTTCGACCTGGGCGGTGCCGTCGTCCAGCACCGCGAAGACCATCTTGCCGCGCCGGGTCATCATGACGCGCACGCTGGCCAGCACCCCGCACATCCATTGCAGGTCGCGCTGCGGCTCGACCCGCGCCAGCTGCATCGGCACGATCTGGCGCACTTCGTCGCGCCAGGCGTCGAACAGGTGGCCGCTGTAGTAGTAGCCCAGCGCCGATTTTTCCTCGGTCAGCTTCTTGTGCAGGTCCCACGGCGCGACCTTGGCCAGTTCGCCGGCCACCACGTCGCTGCTGTCGTCGCCGAACAGCGAGGACTGGTTGGCGCTGCGCGCGGCCTGCTCGGCCGCTTCCATGGCGGTGGGCACCGACGCCAGCATGGCGGCGCGGTTGGGTTCGATGGTGTCGAACGCGCCCGCCTTGATCAGGGCTTCGATGGTGCGGCGGTTGACCGCCTGCTTGCCGACGCGGCGGCAGAAGTCGAACAGGTTCAGGAACGGGCCGCCTTCCTTGCGCGCGCGCAGGATGTCTTCGACGGCGCCCTGGCCCGTGCCCTTCACGGCGCCCAGGCCGTAGCGCATGGTGCGCGGCGGCTTGCCCTTTTCGGTGTATTTGTCGGCCACCGGCTCGAAGCGGTAACCCGAGAAGTTGACATCGGGCGGCAAGACTTCGACGCCATTGTCCTGGGCGTCGCGGCAGAAGATCTGGACCTTGTCCGTGTCGTCCATATCGGACGACATGGTGGCGGCCAGGAACTCCGTCGGATGGTAGGCCTTGAGCCAGGCCGTCTGGTACGAGATCAGCGCGTACGCGG
>JBEBOQ010000114.1:0-17537 GCA_040396375.1 Achromobacter xylosoxidans | reverse complement strand
CGATGACGTCGGCCTTGGTGTAGCGGGCCATCATGCCCAGCAGCACGCTCTTGCCCACGCCGGAGCCGGCGAACAGGCCCATGCGCTGGCCGCGGCCGACCGTCAAGAGGCCGTTGATGGCGCGTACGCCGGTGTCCAGCACCGTGTCGATCGGGGCGCGCGACAACGGGTTGATCGGTTGGGCGGACAGGGGCGCCAGCTCGGCGCCGGTCAACGGGCCCAGGCTGTCCAGCGGCCGGCCGGCGCCGTCCAGCACGCGGCCCAGCAGAGCATTGCCCACCGGCAGGTGGCGACCCAATTGAGGTTTGGCGTTGCCGTTCAGTTCGGCTTTGCGCGGCAGGGGAATCTGACGTTGCACCGGCGGTTCGCCGGGCACCACGCGGGCGCCGGGTGGCAGGCCGGAAATGTCCGCCTGCGGCATCAGGTACAGGGTGTGGCCGTCAAAGCCGACGACTTCGGCGTCGGCCCAATGGTCATGGCCGCGCGCGATTTCGATGCGGGCGGCGGCGCCCACGGGCAGGCGCAGGCCGGTGGCGTGCAGCACCAGGCCGGTGGCGCGCGTGATCTTGCCGCTGACCAGCCAGGGGTCGGTCGAGGCGGCGCGGATCGAGCCGATCTGCAGCTGGGTCTGCCAGCGGTCGATCACGGGCACGGCCGGTTGGCCGGGCTGCGCGGGGGCCTGGTTGCCGCTCACGCGGGCTCCTCCCAGTTGACGTTGCGACCCAGCGAGGCCGCCACGCGGCGCCAGCGGGTCTGCAGTGTGGCGTCGATATCGCCGAACGGCGTCTCGGCGCGGCAACCGCCGCGGGCGATGGATTCGTCGGCCAGGACGCGCCAGTGGCCTTCTTTAAGCTCGTCGGCCAGGTGCAGGCGGATCAGTTCGATGTCCGCCGGATTGGCCCACAGGCGCATCTGGCCGCCAGCGGTGGGGTTGATGTGCAGCACTTCGCGCACGGCGCTGGCCACGGTGTCGGGCTGTTCGGCCAGGGTCGTGCGCACGACCTGCTGGGCGATGTCCAGGGCCAGCGTCAACAGGCTCTGGCCCATCTTTTCTTCCAGCGATCCGATCGAGGTGGCGCAGGCCTGGACCAGCGCATGCAACTGCTGGGCTTCCAGGGCGCCTTGCTCGCGGGCCTGGGCCAGGCCTTCGGCGTAGCCGGCTTCGCGCCCGGCCGCCAAGCCCGCTTCGTGGCCTTCTGCGTGGCCGGCTTCCTGGCCGGCGGCGTGACCTTGCGCGAAGCCTTCCTGCCGGCCTTCGGCAATTGCCTGGGCGCGCAGTTGGGCCATCACCACTTCCGGGTCGGGGCCTGGATCGGGTTCCGGCTCGGGTTCGGCTTCGGCGGGCGGCGGCTCGTCGAACGACAGCATCTGCCAGCGCCGCCAGGCGGCGCTGCGCGAGATGAGCGTCGACTGGCCGGTATCCGCTTCAGACATACGCGTCGTCTCCGGAATTGCCCAGGACGATCTGGCCGCTCTCGGCCAGGCGGCGGGCGATCTGCAGGATCTTCTTCTGCTCGGTCTCGACCTTCGACATGCGGATCGGGCCTTGCGCTTCCAGGTCCTCGCGCAGCATTTCGGCGGCGCGGCTGGACATGTTGCGCAGGAACTTGGCGCGCAGCTCTTCCTGGGCGCCCTTGAGCGCGACCATGAGCGTGTCGTTGTCGATTTCCTTGAGGATGAGCTGGATCGCGCGGTCTTCGACGTCGAGCAGGTTGTCGAACACGAACATCTCGTCGATGATCTTCTGCGCCAGGTCGTTGTCGCGTTCGCGCAGGCTGGCGACCACGGTTTCCTCTTCGGCCGAATTCATCATGTTGAGAATCTCGGCCGCGGTGCGCACGCCGCCCATCTTGCTGCGCTTGGCGCCCTGGCCGGCCAGCACGGAATTGAGCACTTCGGTCAGTTCCGACAGGGCCGCGGGCTGCACGCCGCCGAAGGTGGCGATG
Source organism: Achromobacter xylosoxidans (assembly GCA_040396375.1). Lineage (GTDB taxonomy): Bacteria > Pseudomonadota > Gammaproteobacteria > Burkholderiales > Burkholderiaceae_B > Achromobacter > Achromobacter xylosoxidans_D. The sequence goes on along the minus strand of JBEBOQ010000114.1, from coordinate 15,591 downwards.
CGCAGCATGACGTCGTTGCGCAGGCGGTCGGTCAGCAGCGCCAGCACGCCGGCGGCGCGGTCGCGTTCCAGGTGCACCAGGATGGTGGCGATGATCTGCGGGTGTTCGTCGCCGATCAGCTCGGCCACGGTATGCGGATCGAGCCAGTTCAGGGCGTCGATGCCGCTGCCGCCTTCGCCGGCTTCCAGGATGTCCTCGATCAGGCCGGCGGCGCGATCGCTGCCCAGGGCCTTGGTCAGCACGGTGCGGATGTAGTCGTCCGAACCCAGCGTGACGGCCATGAACTGGTCGGCTTCCTGGCGGAATTCCTCCAGCACCACGGCCACGTCGTTGCGGGTGACCTGCTTGAGGCTGGCCATGGCGGCGCCGACCTGCTGGACTTCGCGGGCGGTGAGGTACTTGAAGACCTCGGCCGCGGCGTCTTCACCCAGCGACATCATCAGGACGGCGCTGCGCGTCATGCCGTCCATGGGCTTGGAATCATTTTTCATCTTTGGTCATCCAGGTGCGCAGGACCATCGCGACGGCGCGCGGATCCTTGTTCGCCATCGTGCGGGCGCGTTCCAGGTTGTCCTGGTAACGGTCGGTTTCCTTGGCGCGGGCCAGGTCCTGGGCCTCGCGCTGGGCTTCGATGCGCTCGGCCTCGGCCACTTCGGGATCGACCGGCGGGTACAGGTAGTCGCCCACCGAGCGGCGGACCTTGCGGTACAGCCACAGGGCCAGCACGCCACCCACCAGCCAGGCCAGGATGGTCTTGAACAGCGAGATCATTTCCGGATCGCGCCACATCGGCACGGCCGGCGGGCCGTCGTTGAACTGGCTATTGACCAGGTTCAGCGAATCGCCGCGGCTTTCGGAATAACCCATTGCTTCGCGCACCAGATTGGTGAGCTTGTTCAGTTCTTCGGGCGGCAGGGCCTGGGGCTCGCCGTCCTTGTCACGGATGTAGTTCACCACCACGGCGACCGACAGGCGCTTCAGGTTGCCGACGGGCTGCTTGATGTGGCTGATCGTGCGATCCACTTCGTAGTTGGTGGTCGCGTCGCGGCGTTCATTCAGGCTGCCGCCGGCGGCCTGCGTGCCGGTCTGTTGCTGTTGTTGTTGCTGCTGCTGTTGGGCATTGGGTTGCTGCGGCTGGCCGGGACGGGGCGGCTGAGCCTGCGGCGGGTTGGCGATGGGCGCCTGGGCGTTGCCCGGGGGCTGGTTCGACAAGGCGCCGGGCACGCCCTGGGCGGGGTTGATGCCGCGCTGGGTCGAGTCGCTGGTTTGCTGGCTGCGAACGGCGGACTGGCCGGGCTCCTGGTTGGGACGGTAGACCTCGGAGGTTTCCTCGCGGCGCGCGAAGTCCATTTCGGCGCTGGCCTGGGCATGCACGTTGCCCGGGCCGACCAGCGGATTCAGGATGGTCAGGATGCGTTCGACCGTGCGCTGCTCGGTCTCGCGGACCATGCGGGTCTGGTCGGCGTCCATGCCGCGGCCTTCGCCCAGCGGGGACGACAGCAGGCGGCCGTTCTGGTCGACGATCGAGACGTTTTCGGCGGTCAGCTCAGGCACGCTGGAGGCGACCAGCCAGGAAATGGCGGACACCTGGGCGTCGCTCATGCTGCGACCCGGGTAGACATTCAGCAGCACCGAGGCGGTCGGCGGCTGGCGTTCGCGCACGAACAGCGACTGGCGCGGCATGGCCAGGTGCACGCGGGCGTGCTGCACGGTGTGCATGGATTCGATCGAGCGCGCCAGCTCGCCTTCCAGGCCGCGCTGGTAGTTGATCTGCTCGGCGAACTGGCTGGCGCCGAAACGGGCGTTGTCCATCAGTTCGAAGCCGACCGAGCCGCCGCGCGGCAGGCCTTGCGAGGCCAGCTGCAGGCGGGCGTCGTAGACGCGGTCGGCCGGCACCAGCAGGGCGGTGCCGGTGTCGTTGTACTTGTAGGGCACGTTCATGGTGCCCAGGGCCGTCACGATGGCGCCGCCGTCGCGGTCGTCCAGGTTCGAGAACAGCACCTTGTACTTGGGCTCGCTGCTCCACATCGCCACGGCGACGATCAGCGCGACCAGCGCGGCGGCCGCGCCAAGCAGCACCGGCTTGGGCAGGGCGCGTATCTTTTCCAACACGGGAAACTTCGCCAGAAGCGACGCGCTCAGGGTAGCCTGCTGATTCATTGGCGGCTCCCGCTGGCTTCGCGGAGCAGGGAAAATGACTTCATGTTCGGGTAGGGCAGATTACACATGCAACGTGCTTCTGGTCTGGGGAGAGCCTGGATTATTGCTGCTGCGTTAGTAAACCCAATCGTCGAAAACAGCGGTTTTTTGGCGTTACTTATCCCCTATGTCCGAAACATGGTGAAACCCGGCTCCGGGCAAGGGTGCGCCCGGCGGCGGGCGCCGCTGCGCATTCGCGGAAATATCGGGTGTTTTGGCGGTTTTTATCGGCTATGGCGCGGGGCCGCCGGGGTTACGCTCTTTCCATCTTTGGCGTAGTCCCACCAGCAAGGAATAACGTAATGGCTGTATCAGGCTTGTCCGGCATCGAAAGCATGCTCCAGCAGATGCGCGCGGTCGTCAGCAAGGCGGAAACCGGCAATCTGGCCGCAGGCGAGGCCGTCGCCCAGCCCGATGGCTTTGCCGCCGAACTGCAACGCTCCATCCGCCGTGTCACCGGCGCCCAGAACGCCGCCTCGGCCCAGGCCAAGGCCTTCGAATTGGGCGCGCCCGACGTGTCGCTCAATGATGTGATGATCGACCTGCAAAAGGCCAGCATCGGCTTCCAGACCGCGGTCCAGGTCCGGAACAAGCTCGTCTCGGCCTACAAAGAAATTTCGTCGATGGCCGTGTGAGTTTGTCCCCACGCCGCGCCCGCTGCGCCGGCTAGCTGCCCCCTTGGGGCAGCCCGGCGGCCGGGCGGCCATTCTGGCGTGGAATGTGCGCTTCGCGCATTGCGCGCGTTGCTTGCCTATCTACCCGTTTTTTCCAGGCGCCAGACTACCTGTTGCAGCCAGTTTTCCTGGCGGGCATTCAGGTCCAGAAAGACCGCGCCGAGGTGGCTCATGGGCGGTTCGCCAGTCAGGGACACGTGGGTCGGCGCCGGTTCGTCCGGGCTGGTCGCCTGGGTCATGGGCTGGCCCGAGATCGGATACACGTTGCGCACTTGCAGGCGCGCGCTGAGCTGGCCCAGATCACCAAAATCCAGTTGCACATCTTCCAGCACCGTGCCGCGCTCGGGCAGGGCCTGCACCGCCATGCCCACCCGCAGGCCTACGCCATCCACCGAGATATCGCGCACCGAAAAGCTGATGGGCTTTTCCGTGGGCGTGGGGCGCCAGCTGGCCTGGCAGCGGCCGACACTGGCGGCCAGCGACGCGCGGAACATCTTGCGGCGCTGGATGCGGGCCAGGCGGTCGGGAAAGGGCGACATCAACGCGGCGCTGCCGTCGTCGAAATGGATCACTTCGGGGCGCTGCACGCGGAAACGAATCTGCACGCCGCCGTAGGCCGTGGCGTGGAAGTGGAAAGTGGTGCCGCTGAGCAAGCCCATGCTGTCCGACTGTTCGAAGTCGGCGCCGGCGTAGTCGCGCGGCCGCCAGAAGAATTGGCGGGTCTGCTTGTCGGCGCCCAACACCAGCACCGCCATCTCGCGGTCCGCGGCGTCGCGCACCAGGATGTGGCTGTCCGGGTGCGTCAGTTCAAAAAGCGCGGCGCGCATGTCTTCCGGCCGGGTAAGCAGGAATTCCGGATCGCTGGCATCCAACACGGTGGTAGTCCTTAGAGAATGAGGGTCAGGCGGGCGGCGGCGCGGCGTCGGGCAGTTCGCGCGATTCCAGGCGATACAGCCAGGCCAGCAATTCTGCCACCGCTACGTAGAGTTGGGGAGGAATATGGGAATCCAGGTCCACCTGCATCAGCAGGCCGACCAATTCGCGGGATTCATGCACATACAGCCCGTTCTCTTCGGCGGCGCGCACAATCGTGTCCGCCAGTTGGCCGTAGCCCTTGGCCACGACCCGAGGCGCGCCGTCTTTCTCGTCATACGAAATGGCGACCGCCGCGTTGCGGTTGGCGTTGGGGCTGTTGTCGGAAGGCGGGGCGAGGCTCATCAGAAATCCGTCGGCATGACGGGACGCGGATCCACCACGTTCACCACCAGATGGCTGAGCGTCAGGCCGGAAGCCAAGAGGCGCGCGCGCAACTGGTCCGACGATTCGTTGATTTCGGTGGCGCTGTGCGGGGCGACCAGTTGCAGCACGATCTGGTCGCCGGCCAGGTTCAAGCGCGCATCCACCAGGCCCAGGCGCGGCAGGTCCAGTTTCAGGCGGGTAGCCCAGGTGGGCACTGCGGAATCCGGATCGCCGCCGTAGGGTTCGCGCTCGACTTCCCATTCCATGGGTGTGCCGGGCCAGGCTTCGCCTTGCCAGGTCAGGGCCTGGTTGGCCAGTACGTCCAGTTGCTGGCGCACCAGCACGGTCAGGTCCTGGTGGATGCCGCTGATCGGCGTGCCGGGAGCGGGTGCGCTGGACGAGCCGGGCGTGGCCGGCGCATCGGCGCTGGCACGGCTGGTAGCCGGCGCGTCGGCTCGCGGCCGTGCAGCTTCGGCGTCCGTCGGGACGCCGGCTTTGGTGAGTTTGGCCTGCGGTTCCTGCTGGAGCTGGGCCGGATTGCTGCGGCCGAAGACCATGTCGGTCAGGTGCGATTCGTAGAACAGGCCACTGGTCTGCAACGCCGTGCGCAGGGCCTGGCCCAGGGCGCGGGCCGACGGACCGGCCGCGGCCAGGGCCGCGTGCGCGGTGGCGTCGGCGCCTTTGGCTCCGCCCGGGGCGTCGCCCAAGCCAGCCGGACGGCCGGGTTTGGCGGATTGCGTATCGGTGGCGGGATCGCCGGCGGCCGCCGCAGCTGCGGCGAGGGCCGCGGCGGTGCTGGCGGGCAGGGCGGTCGCGGGCGCATTGCCCGGCGCAGCCGGCGGTTGGCCGGGTTGCGCCGGTTGCGCGGCGGGCTGGCCGGCAGCTTGCTGCGCGGGTGCGCCGGCGGGTTGCGAGGGGGCGTCCGCCGTCCACAGCGGGGCGCGGCCCAGCACGGCGGGCGCGGCTTCAGGAAATTGGGCCAGCAAGGCCAGAATGGTGCGGGCCGTGGTGCCCAGCGTGGTCGGGGCCGAGGCCGTGGTGTCGCTGCTGGTGACCAGGCCGCGCGCGGCCAACGCCAGGGCGGCGGCAGTCTTGGCGTCGACAATGGCAGCCTGGCCGCCACGGGCGCCGCCGGCCTGTACGCCTTGCCGCGGATCGCGGTTGGAGCCGTCAGCCGAACCCGGCTTGTCCAGCCCCGCGGGTTGGCTGACCGCGTCCGGACGCGCGCCGGACACCTGGTTGGCATTGGCGGCGGACATCGTCGTGCCGAGCACGGCGTCCAACCGCTGCACCAGGACGTTGCCGAGTGCTGCGGGACCTACGCTCATTCTTCAGACGCCTGGTAGCCGTAGGCCGAAAGCAGAGTCTGCTGGCGCTTCATGCGGCCGAGCAGTTCGCCCAGCCGGGCCAGTTGCGGCAGCGCCAGGTCGCGCGTGAGCGCATCGTTTTCCAGGATGCGAACGAGCAGGTCGTACTTCATGGCGCGGCCGGCTTCGTCCAGCGGCGTCTTGGGCTCGGCGACGCGCAGGCGTTCGACCAGCTCGCAATATTGCTGTCCATGGACCATCGCCGTATCCCAGTCGCCAGCCTGGGCGGCTGTCAGCATTTCGCCCGTGATGAGAGCGATCTCCTGGTAGTTTTCCAGGATGGGAGAAGAGTACTGGGTAAGGGACGTCATGGAAATCTCGGGCGTTCGATGGCTGGCTGAAATCGTGGAGTGGGCCATCAGGGCTGCGTAACGCCAGCCGGTCGGTCGATGGAAGTCTGCCAAGCCTCGGCCAGGTCCGCCAGCAGGCGGTCGGCGATGTCGAGTTGCTCGGCATCCGCTTTCAGATTCGCCGTCAGCAGGGTGCGGACGATGTAATCGTAGAGCCGGGCGAGGTTGATGGCGATGTCGCCACCAGCCTCCATGTTCAGCCCGGTCTTCAAACCTTCATCGACGATCTTGATCGCTTTCGAGATGGCCGCGCCGCGATCGGCGATTCGGCCTTCCTGCATGTGGATGCGTGCTTGCCCGATAGCCGCCCGAGCCCCCAGATACAGCAGGGTGATCAACCGCTCTGGGGTCGCGCCCAGTACCTGGGTTTCCAGGCCGATATCGGCGTAGGAGCGGACAGAGTTGGACCCTGAGGGACGGCGGGCGGCGTAAGTCATTAATGCATCTTTTACAGGTTATTTGCTCGATTTGTTCATCGCCGCAAATTGTTGGGTCAGGTAGTTGGCGGTGGTCTGCATCTGCATGTAGAACTTGTCCAGCGCCACGAAACGCGTGCGCATCTGGTCGATTTCCGCGTCGCTGGCGGCCTTGGCGCGCTTTTGCTGGGCGTCCAGGTCGCTCATCGTCTTGGCCAGGCCGTCGGTGCGCGTCTTCAGCGAACCGGTGCTGCCCAGCACGTCCTTGAAGGCGGCTTCGAAGTTCTTGGCCAGGCCGTGTTCGCCGGTCAGCAGCTTGGTGACGTCGGCGGGGTTGCCGGTCAGCGCCTTGTCCAGCTTGGTCTGGTCAAGCTTGAGCTGGCGCGTCTGCGGGTCGGTGGTGATGCCCAGGTCGGCCAGCGAGCGGACGGTGCCTTCGCCCAGCACGGCCTGCAGCGCGTTGGTCACGGACGACTGGATCGAGCGCGTGGTGCCGTCGCCGGTCAGCGGCTGGTTGGTGGCGGCCTTGGCGTCGAAGGCCGTCAGGTTCTTGATGGTCGTCTGCAGCGCGTTGTAGGTCTTGACGAAGTCCTGGATGGCCTTGTTGGCGACCGACGTGTCGGATTCGAGCTTGAGCGTGATCGGCTTGCCGGCCTCGGTTTTCTCGGTCAGGTTCAGCGTGACGCCGTCGATGGCCTTGGACACGTTGTTCGAACCGCTCTTGACCGTGATGCCGTTGATGACCACTTCGGCGTCTTCGGCCTTGGTGTTGGCCATGCCGGTAGTGGTGCCGTCGGCGGCGGTGCTGAAGGACAGGATGTCCTTGAGCGACTGGTCGCCGGTGACGGTGATGTTCTTGACCGAGGCCTGGACGCCGGTGTCCTTGGCCGTCAGCATCAGGTAGTTGTTGCCGTTGCCGTCGTTGATGACGGTGGCGCGCAGGCCGGACTTGTCGTCGGCGTTGATGGCCTTGACGATGCCGTTGAGCGAGGTGTCGCCCTTCAGGTCGATGGTGCGCTTGGTGCCGTCGGCCAGTTCGATCTCGAACGAGCCGGTGTCGCCGTGCTTGGCGGTGCGGTCGGCCACGGCGCCCGATTGCAGGCTCTGGGCACGGGCCAGGTTGTTCACGGTGATGGTGTACTGGCCCGCGACGGCGCCCTCGGCGGCCACGGTGGCCGTCAAGGCGTTACCGCCGGTCACGCTGCCCTTGATGGCAGCCATCGTCTCGGTCTTGCCCAGCACGCCGGCCGACTTCTGCAGGGCTTCCAGCGCGCTTTGCAACTGCGCGTAGGCGTCGATGCGGGTCTTGTAGCTTTCGGCGCGGGTGGTGTAGATCGAGAGCTTCTTATCCTCGGCGGTCTGCAGGTCGGACAGGATCTTTTCCAGGGGCAGACCGGAAACCGAACCGAGGTTAGTGATAGAGGCCATGTGAAATTCCTTCCTAGCGATGCGATTCTGTCAAAAATAGGGTGCCGGCGATTGGCCGGGTAAGGGCATAAGGCGGGCCTAATTCGATGCTTCCATCATCGATTGGCGCCAAAACGGGCACAGCAGAAAATATCGGGTGCCATATCAAGCCGTGGTTTTGATGCCGTTTCCTTGCATGTTGACGATCATTTTGGCGATCTTCAGTACGGCTTCACTCGGGATGGTGCGTATGACGTCCCCTGATTCGGCGTCAACCACGGACACCACCACCTGGTGCACGTCGGGGTCGACCTCGAACTGCAGCTGGGTGGACCAGGCCTTCATTTGCTCGTTGATTTCATCGAGCGCCTTTTCCAGGGGCAGCTTCTGGGAAGTCGACTGCTCCGACGTGGCGGTGTCGGCGCCGCCGCTCTGGCTGCTGGCGACCGGCGGCGCGACGGTGACCGACGGATCGACGGCGACCGGCACGGGCGCGACCGGCGTCGGCGCGAACGTAGCGGGGGCTAAGGGGGTTACGGCCATGATCACTCCAACGGCGATGTGGGCGTCTCGGAGGAACGCGCTGTTTTCAGGGAATTCTCAGCTACGATTACGGCAGTCCCGCAGGGAACTTTAGGCCGGGGCGCGGACGGATGTTTCATGTGCTAACAAGTTGGGATCGGGCAATGAGTGTCAAGACGGCGTTGCGAGTCATAGAAATCATCGAAACCTACGCCCGGGAGAAGCGCGCATTGCCCCTGTCGGAACTGGCCCGGCTGCTGGACGTGCCGGTATCCAGCTGCCTGGCGCTGATCCGCACCCTGACCGGGCTGGGCTATCTCTATGAAACCGGCCGCCGCCAGGGGTACTACCCGACCGGCCGCCTGCTGGCGATGGCGCAGCGCATCGCCCGCGCCGATCCGGTGCTGGACCGGGTCTACCCCAGCCTGGTCGAGCTGCGCGATGCGACCCGCGAAACCGTCGTGTTCGCCAAGCTGGCGCAGGACGGCCGGGTGGTCTACCTGGATGTGCTGGACTCGCCCCATACGATCCGATACGCGCCGGTTGCCGGCGAGTTCAAGGACGTACACGCCAATTCGCTGGGAAAAGCGCTCATGTCGCTGATGGACGAGCCGGCCCGCGACGCGCTCCTGGCGGCCACGCCGCTGACGCGCTACAACGAGCGCACGCTGGTCACCCGCGACGCGGTATTGCAGGACATCGACCGGTCGCGCCAGCGCGGCTGGTTCATGAACAGCGGCGAGTCGATTCCCGACGTCGGCGCCATCGCCTGGCCGGTGACGCTGTCGGGCGAGCACTACGCCATCTCGGTGGGCGGCCCGATCTACCGCATCGAGCCGTGCCAGGAGGAATACGCCCGCATTTTGCGTTCGGCCTGCACCGGGCTGGAACAGCAATCCTGAGCCCGGCCGTGGCCGGCCGGCGCGGACGGGCGCGGGTTCAATAGGACTTCGGCAGCCCCAGCACTTTTTCCGCGATGAAGCACATGATCAGCTGCGGGCTGACCGGCGCGATGCGCGGAATGAAGCTTTCGCGCAGCAGCCGTTCCACGTGGTATTCCTTGGCGTAGCCCATGCCGCCCAGTGTCATCACCGCCGTCTGGCAGGCGTTGTAGCCGGCTTCGGCCGCCAGGTACTTGGCCGAATTGGCGGCCGGCCCGCAGGGCTTGCCCGCGTCGTACAGGCTGGCGGCCTTGAACACCATCAAGTCAGCGGCCTCCAGCTGCATCCAGGCCTGCGCCAAGGGGTGCTGGATGCCTTGGTTCTGGCCGATGGGCCGGCCGAACACCGTCCGTTCGCCGGCGTACTTCACGGCTCGGTCCAGCGCGGCGCGGCCAATGCCCACCGCCTCGGCGGCGATCAGGATGCGTTCCGGATTCAGCCCGTGCAGGATGTATTCGAAGCCGCGGCCCTCTTCGCCGATGCGGTCGGCCACGGGGATGCGCAGGCCGTCGATGAACAGCATGTTTGAATCCACCGCCTTGCGACCCATTTTCTCGATCTCGCGCACCTCGATCTTTTCGCGGTCCAGGTCGGTATAGAACAGCGACAGGCCCTGGGTCGGCTTGCTGACCTCGGCCAGCGGGGTGGTGCGGGCCAGCAGCAGCATCTTGTTGGCGACCTGGGCGGTCGAGATCCAGATCTTGCGGCCATGCACCACGTATTCATCGCCCTCGCGCACCGCGCGGGTGCTGAGCTTGGTGGTGTCCAAGCCGGCGTCCGGCTCCGTCACGGCAAAGCAGGCCTTTTCGCGACCGGCGATCAGCGGCTCCAGCCAGCGCGCGCGCTGCTCGTCGCTGCCGAACACCACCACCGGGTTCAGCCCGAAGATATTCATATGCACGGCGGATGCGCCGGTGAAGCCGGCGCCCGATGCGGCGATGGTCTGCATCATCAGGGCCGCCTCGGTCATGCCCAGGCCGGCGCCGCCGTACTCCTGCGGCATGGCGATGCCCAGCCAGCCGTCACGGGCCAGGTCCGCATGCAGCGGTTCCGGAAAGCCGCCGACGCGGTCGCGTTCCAGCCAGTATTCGTCGGGGTAGCGGTCGCAGATACGGGACACGGCGGCGCGCAGGGCCAATTGGTCGGGGGTGAATTCAAAGTCCATCAGTCGGTTCCGTCTCGGGTAATGCGGTTGGCGAACAGCGCGTCGATGTCGGTCGCGTCGTAGCCGGCTTCGGCCAACACCTCGCGGCTGTGCTGGCCCAACGTCGGCGCCGGGCGGCGGATAGACGTCGGGGTGCCTTCATAACGGCCCAGGGGGGCAGGGGTGCGCAAGCGGCCTTCGGTTGGGTGGTTCACGTCTTGCACGAAGCCGGTGGCGGCCAGGTGCTCGTCCTGCACCAGGTCGTCGACCGTATAAAGCTGCGAGGCCGGGATGTCGGCGCGCGCCAGGTCCGCCAGCCAGTCCGCGGTGGGACGGGTGCGGATCACGTCGGCGACAAAGGCGTAGACCTCGCTGATATGCGCGGCCCGCGCGCCGTGGGTGCAAAAGCGCGGGTCGTCGCCCAGTTCGGGCCGGCCGATCAGGTCGAAGAAATTGCGCCAGTGCTTGTCGTTGTAGATCAACAGGCACAGATAGCCGTCGGCGGTGGCGTAGGGGCGGCGGTGCGGAGCCAGCAGGCGGGCGTAGCCGGTGGGGCCCAGCGGCGGTTCGAACGTCGCCCCGCCCAGGTGGTCGCCCAGCACCAGGTGGGCCATGCCCTCGAACATGGGGATCTCCACCTGCTGGCCGCGCCCGGTGGCGCGCGCGTGCAGCACCGCCGATACCAGCGCGATGCCCACGTGCAGCCCCACCGCGCGGTCGGCCAGCGTCAACGGCGCGTAGCGTGGCACGTCGCCGCTTTGCTGCGCCGACAGCGCGGCGATGCCGGTCTGGCCCTGGATCAGGTCGTCGTACGCCGGGCGTCCCGCGTAGGGGCCGGCTTCGCCAAAACCGTAGGCGCCCAGGTAGACGATGCGCGGGTTGCGCGCCGCCACCGCTTCATACGACAAGCCCAGGCGCGCCATCGCCTGGGGGCGGATGTTGTAGAGCAAGGCATCGCAGCTTTCGGCCAGGCGCAGGCAGGCCTCGCGGCCTTCGGGCGTCTTCAGGTCCAGCACCACCGACCGCTTGTTGCGGTTCAGGTGCAGGTACAGGTGCCCCATGCCCGGGTTGCGCATGGGGCCGACGGCGCGCATGTTGTCACCCGCCGGCGACTCCACCTTGATGACGTCCGCGCCCAGGTCGGCCAGCACCTGGGTGGCGTAGGGACCCATCACGACCGAGCTCAGGTCCAGGATGCGCACGCCGGCGAGGGGGCCGGCGGCCTGCGGGGGGGCTGCGTGGGGCATCGTCATTGCTGCTCGATCCCCGCGTCGCGGATCAGCTTGCCCCACAGGTCGCGCTGCTCGGAAACGAACTGGGCAAAGGCTTCGGGCGAGCTGGAAAAGGCGTCAAAACCCAGCCCGGCCAGGCGCTTGCGCACTTCCGGCTTGGCCACCACCTGCTTGATGGCGTCGTTCAGCTTGGCCACCACCTCTGGCGGCATGCCCGCCGGGCCGAAGTAGCCGTTCCAGGAATTCAGGTCGAAATCCGGCACGCCCGATTCGGCCATGGACGGCAGGTCCGGCACGATCGCGCTGCGCTGCGCGGTGGACACCGCCAGTGCCCGCAACTGGCCCGACTGCACGAACGGCAGGCCGGACGCCAGGTCGGTGAACATGAAATCGACCTGGCCGCCCACCACGTCGGTCAGGCCTTGCGGCGTGCCTTTGTAGGGCACGTGCAGGATATCGATCTTGGCGCGGTTGGCCAGCGTCGCGCCGGCCACGATGCCGGTGCTGTTGCCGCTGGCGTAGGTGATGCGGCCCGGATGCTGGCGCGCGTCCGCCACCAGGTCAGCCACCGTTTTCCACGGCCGCTTGGGGTTGGCCACCAGAATGAACGGCAGGTTGCCGCCGCGGGCGATGGGCGTGAAGTCCTTGACCGGGTCGTAGGGCACGTTCTTCATCAGCCAGGGGGCGGCCGAATGCGACGTGTTGGTGGTGACGAATAGCGTATAGCCGTCCGGCCGCGCCCGCGCGACATAGCTGGCGGCGATGGTGGCGTTGGCGCCGGGCTTGTTTTCCACCACGACCTGTTGCCCCAGGATGGCCGACAGTTCAACGCCGAAGATCCGGCCGACGGCGTCGGTGCCCGAGCCGGCCGGGAAGGGCACGATCAGGGTGATGGGTTTGTTCGGGTAGTCCGTGGCGGCGTGGGCCGCGGGCAGGGCCAGCAGGGCTGCGCCGCCGGCGAGCAGCGCGCCCAAGAGTCGTAGAGCTTGCATCGATTTGTCTCCTGATGGGGAAAGTGGGCGCGGCTCTGCGGCCGCTGCCCGTTTGGGGGCCGGTATCCGTGGCGCGTCAGGCGCCGGTCGCCGGTGCCGGGAAATTCCGGATCACTCGGTCGGGGGATTCTTCGTACGGGGGCGTATAGATCACCAGCAGGCGGGCGGGCTCGTCGCTGGTCACGGTGAACACGTGCGGGATGTCCGGCGGGAAATAGCAGCAATCCCCCGGGCCCATGTCGGCCCATTCGTCCTGCACTTGTGCCCGGGCGGTGCCCGACAGCAGGTAACAGACCTGTTCGATGCCGGGGTGGGCGTGCGGCAGCGCGCCCTTGCCTTTGTCGATCACGCCCAGCAGCACTTCCACACCGCGTGCGCCCACCGTGTCCGGGCCGATCAGGCGCCGGTTCAGGGTGCCGGTGTGGTTGGCCGGGTGGTAGCCGGGAACATCCGCTTCCCGCACCAACCAGGCCGGGGTCTTCTGCTGCGCCATGTCTCTTCCTTATGAGTTTTCATATGTGAATTTATTTTCACGTATGAAAAAAACATCGGCAAGCGGTTTTTCCAGGGGGATACCGCGGCGCTCCCTAGGGGATTAGGGAAAACACCGGGCGCGCACTGCTAAAATCGCGTGCTGACTTCCTTTGCGACCCCGACATGCCTTCTGCCCGCACGCCCGCCGCTTCCGCCACCTTGTCCGATTGGCTGCAGTACCTGGAATCCATCCACGCCACCGCAATCGACATGGGCCTGGACCGCGTGCGCGAAGTGGCCGCGCGCATGGATCTGGAACTGTCCGGCGTGAAGTTCGTGGTGGGCGGCACCAACGGCAAGGGCTCCACCTGTGCCATGCTCGAAGCCATCCTGCTGGCGGCGGGCTACAAGGTCGGGCTGTACACGTCGCCCCACCTTATCGACTTCAACGAGCGCGCCCGCGTCAACGGCCAGATCGCCTCGGACGAGGCCCTGATCGAGCAGTTCATCGCTGTCGAGGCCGCCCGCGGCGATACCTCGCTGACGTATTTCGAATTCACCACGCTGGCCATCCTGCGCCTGTTCTCGCTGTCGCGGCTTGATGCCGTGGTGCTGGAAGTCGGCCTGGGCGGGCGCCTGGATGCCGTCAACATCATCGACGCCGACTGTTCCGTCGTCACCAGCGTCGACCTGGATCACACCGACTGGCTGGGCGACACCCGCGAAAAGATCGGCTTCGAAAAGGCCCATATCTACCGCCCGGGCCGGCCCGCCATCTGCAGCGACCCCGTCCCGCCGCAGTCGCTTCTGGACTACGTCGAGAAAATCGGCGCCGACCTTTGGCTGTTCGGCCGTGACTACAACTATTCCGGCGACCGCCAGCAGTGGGCCTACGGCGGGCGCGAACAGCGCCGCAGTGCATTGGCGTACCCGGCGCTGCGCGGCGCCAATCAGCTGCTGAACGCCTCGGCGGCGCTGGCCGCGCTGGAATCCGTGCGCGACCGCCTGCCGGTGCCGGCGCAGGCCGTGCGCCTGGGCCTGCTGCAGGCGTCGCTGCCGGGTCGCTTCCAGATCCTGCCGGGCCAGCCCACGGTCATTCTCGACGTGGCGCATAACCCGCACGCCGCCGCCGTGCTGGCCCAAAACCTGGACAACATGGGTTTCCACCCGTACACCTACGCGGTGTTCGGCATGCTCAACGACAAGGACCTGGCTGGCGTTGTCGCCAAGCTGGGCAGCCGCATCGACCACTGGTATTGCGCCGCGCTGCCGGGCCCGCGCGGCACCACCGGCCAGGCCCTGGCCGACCAGGTGTCCGCGGCCTTGCCTGCCGCGCCCGCAGGGGGGCAGGCGCCGGGCGTCTCCGCCTGTGCCGATCCCGCCCAGGCCTTTGCCGCGGCGCGCGAGCGGGCGGGCGAGAATGATAGAATCGTGGTGTTCGGATCGTTTCTCACCGTGGCCTCGGTTTTGCAGTCTCTGGGCCGCAAGGCGTAGGCAAACGCGCGGCGCCGCAAGGAATTCTCTCCCATGGGTTTTTTCAATCGCAAAGATCCTGCCGACCAGGCGCAGCCCTCCAAACGGGCGGCGGTGCCTAGCGAGGTCCAGGCGGCGGAGTTGCGCGGGCGCGCGCGGCGCAGGTTGGCCGGCGCCATCGCGCTAGTACTGGCGGCCGTCATCATTCTTCCCATGGTGCTGGATTCGCAACCAGTGCCCGTTGCCGACAACATCCCCATCAAGGTGCCGGAACGCAACACGCCGTTCCAGCCGCAAGTCAGCGAGCCCCAGGCGGGTACGCCCGCCACGCCGGCACAAGGTGGCGCGCCCAACGAGGCGCCCAACATTCCCACGCCGCCGCCGGTAACGTCGGGCACGCCTGCGACCGCTACGCCGCAGGCATCCACACCGCCCGCCACGACGCCGCCCACGGCCACCCCGCCGGTCGCCACGCCGCCGCGTACGGCCCAGACCACGCCGCCCAAGCCGGAAACCAAGCCTGAGCCTGCGCCCAAGCCCGCCACGCCCAAGCCCGAGTCCCGCTCCGACGACGGCGCCCGCGCGCTGGCGCTGCTGGAAGGGCGCTCGGCGCCCGCCGCCGCTGCGCCCACGCCCAAGCCGGCTGCCGCCAAGGGCAATTTCGTGCTGCAGATCGCCGCCTACACCACGTCCGAAGACGCCCAGTCGCGGCGCGACAAGCTGCATCAGGCCGGCGTGACCAACGCATTCGTCGAGCAGGCTTCCATCGGAGGCAAGCAGCAGTACCGTCTGCGGGTGGGGCCGTTCCCCTCGCGCGAGGCGGCGCAGGCGGCCCAGGCGCGGTTGCGCACCTTGGGCTACGACAACGGTTTCATTGCCGCCGCCCAGTAGTGACCGGCTTCGACTTCGTCGTGCTGGCCATCCTGGCGGTGTCGGGTGTGCTGGGTCTGGTGCGCGGCTTGCTCAAAGAGGTGCTGTCGCTGGTTGCCTATCTGCTGGCCTTCGTGGCCGCGATATGGTGGGGGCCCACGGTCTATACCTGGCTGGAGCCCTACATAGAAACAACGCTGCTGCGCATGGGCGTCTCATACGCGGTGGTTTTCATTATCGTGCTGCTTGGCGTGGGGTTGGTCAACATGACGCTTGCCGCCTTGATCCGCA
>JBEBOQ010000113.1:0-17547 GCA_040396375.1 Achromobacter xylosoxidans | reverse complement strand
ACCCGGCCAAGGCGGCGCGCGCGCTGATCCAGGCGGCGGACGCGCAATACGCGCCTTTGCACCTGTTTCTGGGCCGTGACGCTTTCGACCAGGCGCGTGGCAAGATCCAGTCGGTGCAGCAGGAACTGGCGCGCTGGCGCGAGATGTCGGTGTCCATCGGCGTTGTCGATGAACGGCGTCTGGTCGATGACAGGCGGCTTGCCGACGAACGGCGCCTGGCCGCCTGACGCGGCGCCCGGGGGCGCCTACCCGGCCAGGCCTTGCGCTGCCTGGTAGGCGCCCAGCAGCGCCAGGCTGACCATGAAGCACAGCTTGAAGGTGCGCGCCGATAGCCGGTCGCGCAGCCATTGGCCCAGGGCCATGCCGGCCAGCGCGGGCAGCAGCATCAGCACCGATGCGCCGGCCGCGCCCGGCGTGTAGCTGCCGGTCAGCCACAGCGCCACCGCCAGTGCCACGGTGGACACCGTGAATGAAATGCCCATTGCCTGGATCAAGCCATCCTTGCCCAGGTTCAGCGCCTGCAGGTAGGGCACGGCGGGAATTACGAACACGCCGGTGGCCGCCGTGATGACGCCGGTGACCACACCCACCGCCGCACCCAGAGCGCCTTCACGATGCACCGGCACCGCGGGCGGCGTGCCGAACAGGCCCCAGGCCGCATAGGCCACCAGTGCGAATCCCAGGCAGACGCTGGCCCAATGGCCCGACGGCGCGCCCAGCCACAGCGCGCCGCCGATCGTGCCGACGCACACGCCAACCTGCATGCCGGCGATGCGGCGCAGCACCCGCATCAAGGTCGGCCACGGGCGGGCTTGCCACAGGTTGGTGATCAGGGACGGCACGATCAACAGCGCCGCGGCCTGCGCCGGGGCCATTACCAGCGCCAGCAGGGCCATGGATATGGTGGGCAGGCCCAGCCCCACCACGCCTTTGACTACGCCCGCCAGGACAAACACGGCCACGGTCGCGGCCAGCAGCGCCGGCGTGCCGCCGGCCAGCCAGTCGGTGGGGCTCATGCGGCCTCGCAATGCGCGGTCAGGGCGTCGCGCGGACGGCCGAACAACGCATAAGCGACATCGCCGCCGTTATCTGGGTCCTGCCTGGCGGCACGCAGCAACCACTGACGTCCCTCGCACAGGTCGCCCGGCTGCGTCGTGCCGTACAGCGCCGGGCCACCGAGCAACGCGATGCCCAGCATGCGTTGGGCGGGCGCATGGCCATCGCGTGCCGCGGCGCGCAGCCAGGTCAGCATGGCCGGATAGTCGCGCTGGGTCTGGGCTTCCAGGGCCAGGGCGTATTTCTGCACCGGGGTCGTGTAGGGGGATAGGCCGGCGGGGCCTTCGGCGCGGCCTGAGGAATGCAGGGCCAAGGTTGCCACCAGCGCCATGGGCCAGAGCGCCAGCCTGTGCCGCAGGATCGAATTTGTCATGGAAATTCCCCGTCATCGGTGATGAATGGAGAAATTCTGCGCCTGCCCGGGTGCAAATCCGCATCGGGATCTTGCGTAGCGGGCCTATGGAACAGCCTGAGCCTGCCGTGCTACGCTGTTTCCATGCGCTTCGACCTGACCGACCTACGCCTTTTCTTGAACGTGCAGGAAACCGGCTCCATCACGGCGGGCGCCGCGCGCTCGCACATGACCTTGGCGTCGGCCAGCGAACGCATCCGCGGCATGGAAGACACGCTGGGGGTGCCGCTACTGCTGCGCGAGCACCGCGGCGTGCAGGCCACGCCCGCCGGTCACACGCTGGTGCACCACGCGCGTCTGGTGCTGGCGCAGATGGATCGCATGCGCGGCGAACTGGACCACTACGGGCAAGGGCTCAAGGGCCATGTGCGGGTGCTGTGCAACACCACGGCGCTTAGCGAATACCTGCCGCAGGTGCTGGGCGATTTCCTGAAAGACCATCCGCGCGTGTCGGTCGACCTGGAAGAGCGCACGAGCTTTGAGATCGCGGATGCCCTGCGCGCCGGCACGTGCGACATCGGCGTGCTGGCCGATTCCACCGACCTGCACGGCCTGCAGGTGCTGCGCTTTCGGCATGATCCGCTGGCGTTGGTAGTGCCTGCCGACCATCCGCTGGCGGGGCGTGACACGATCACGTTGGCCGAGGTGGCGGACGAGGAATTCGTCGGCCTGGTGCCGGGCAGCGCGCTGCAGGAACACATCGCGCATCACGCCCGCCGCAGCGGCAAGATGCTGGCGTATCGCGTGCGGTTACGCAGCTTCGACGCGGTCTGCCGGATGGTGGGCCAGGGCGTGGGTATCGCGATCATGCCCCGGGTGGCGGCGGTGCGTTACGGCCGCACGGCTGGCGTGCGGCGTGTGGCGTTGGTGGACGACTGGGCTGTGCGCGATCTGGTGCTGTGCGTGCGCGGCGTGCTGCCGGCGTACGCCCAGCAGTTGGTGGCGTACGCGTTGCGTGATGCGCCCAAGGCGTAGCGCGCATCGCCCAACGCCTGCCGGTGGGGCGGGGACGGATCGGGCGTCCAGACCCTAGCGCGTCGCCAGCCCCGGTTTGCGCAGGTGCCCGGGTTCGAACCAGGAACCCGACGCCACCGCGACCAGGATGATCAACCCATACACGCACATCGCCCCTGCCGCGATTGCGAAGAACACGGTCAGCGATCCGGTGAAATGCAGCGCCGCGCCGCCCAGGCCCGCGCCGATCAACAGGCGCAGAAAGCCTGCCCACAGGGGCCATTTCAGGCGCCCCGCGCCCTGCGAGGCGAAGTACATGGAAAAGCCCAGCGCAAAGAAGCCATACAGCGGACCCACGATGCGCAGGTAGGCGGCGCCGGCTTCCAGCATGTGGTCCTGGGCGCCGAACAGCCGCAGCCAGGCTTCGGGAAAAAACGCTGCCGCCAGGCCGATGATCTCGGCCAGCACGAAGGCCATCGCGCCGCCCGTCAGCGCGATGCGCAACGCGCGTTCTGGCTGGCCGGCGCCGATGTTGGACCCCACCATCGCGACCATTGGCGCGCCCAGGCCGAAGGCCAACGGGATCATCAGGTATTCCAGCCGCACCGCAATGCCATAGCCGGCCACCGCCGCCGTGCCTGCGTAGGCGCCCACCAAGGCTGCCGTCAGCGCCACCAGCCCATTGGTCAGCAGCGGGTTGAGCGTGGCCAGCGCGCCGACGCTGAGGATGCTGCGCATCAGGTTCAGGTGCAGGCGGCTGCGGGTCAGGCGCGCGGCATTGCGGCCGCTCAGGCAGTAGCCGCCCAGCAGCAGCGTGCCGACCGCGTAGTAGGTGACCAGCGCCCAGCCGCCGCCCGCCACGCCCAACGCGGGGAACGGGCCCCAGCCGAAGATCAAGCACGGTGACAGCGGCACCAGCAGCAGCGCGCCGCCGCAAATCACCGCACCCGGCACCAACATGTTGCCGGTGCCGCGGATGACGCTGGCAAAGGCGTTCATGAGCCACATCAGCACAATGCCGCCGAAGATCACGTTGGAATAGGCCAACGCCGCATCCAGCGCCGCGCCCTCGGCCCCGAGCGCGCGATATAGCTGCGGACCGAACGCCAGCAGCAGCACGCAGAACACCACGCCCAGCGCGGCGTTCAGCACCACCGCGTGCAGCACCAGTTGGTCGGCTTCTTGTTGCCTGCCCGCGCCCAGCGTGCGCGCCACCGCGGCCGAGATGCCGCCGCCCATCGCGCCTTGCGACATGTTCTGCATCAGCATCAATACGGGCACCACCAGGGCTACGCCCGCCAGCACCGGCGTGCCCAGCCGCGCCAGGAACCAGGTTTCGATCAGCCCGGTGGCCGATTGCGCCAACATCATCAGGATGTTGGGCCAGGCCAGCCGGGCGAGCGTGGGAGCGATCGGCGCATGCAGCATCGCCTGCAGGCGCGCATTGGCGGGGCGGGGGGGAGGCGCTGCAGGGGTGGCGGACATGGGGACGGACGACCGTAAGGGGAAAGTTCGAAGGCGTGTCTGGAAAATTTACGTGCATATGCCAATATCTGTCAAGAATGGGCTAGACTCCAATCCGACGTGGCAGTAGCGTAGTGAGCTTGGTCGCCCCAAGCCGACGCCGCCGCGCCGTCCTTCCCGTTCACTCAGCCGTCCGAACCCACCATGTCTGACGCCGATTCCACCGTTTCCTCCATCCCCCAGGACCCGCTGATCTGCAATGGCGCGGCCCTGCGCAAGGCCACTCGTCGTGTCTCGCAGTTGTACGACACCGTGCTGGCTCCCTGCGGCCTGAAGGTCTCGCAGCATTCGATCCTGGTGCATATCGCGCGCGCTGGCACGCCGTCCATGACTGACCTGGCGCGCGCCATGGTGCTGGACCGCTCGGCGCTGGCGCACAACCTCAAGCCGTTGGAGCGTGACGGCTATGTCAGCATGGCGCGCGACGAGCGCGACGGCCGCAGCCGCCGCGTGGGCCTGACGGACGCCGGCCGCGCCAAGCTGGCCGAGTCCAAGCGCCTGTGGAAAGACGCGCAGCAGCGCTTTGAAGCGGCCTACGGCGCCGAACGCGCGGCCGCGTTGCGGCATTCCTTGGCCGATATCTTCTCTGACGAATTCGCGTTGGCGTTCAGCCGCGGCTGAACGCTACAGTTCCACCTTCACCTTGCCCGCCTGCACCAGCGCGGCCACGTTGCGGATCTCCGTCAACAGGGCCTGTTGCAGTTGCGCTGGCGTACCGCCCGTCGGCTGGAAGCCTTGCTCGGCCAGCTTGGCGTGTACCGCGTCGGTCCGCAGCGCGGTATTGATGCCCTGGTTCAGCGCGGCAATCATCGCTTCCGGTGTGCCGGCCGCGCAATACGTGCCGAACTGGATCTGCGCGTCGAAGCCGGCATAGCCGCTTTCCGCGACGGTGGGAATATCCGGATATTTCGCCAGACGCTCCGGGCTGGTGACCGCCAACACGCGCAGCCGACCGCTTTTCAAATAGGGCTCGACGGCAGCCACGGTGGCCACCACCATCTGGATCTGGCCGCCCAGCAGGTCGGTCATCATGGGACCCGTGCCGCGATAAGGGACGTGCAGCATATCGATGCCGCAGGCCGCTTGCAAAAGTTCGGTCGCCAAGTGTTGCGGCGTGGCGTTGCCGGGCGACCCGAAGGTCAAGCTCTTGGGTTCGCGGCGGGCTTGGGCCACCAGGTCCGCCAAGGTTCTGGCCGGCAGGTCGCTGTTGACCGCCACCATGTAAGGCGAGCGTGCAATCGGGCAGACGGGCGCCAGCTGCTTGAGCACCTCTTCAGGCGGGCGCGTGTAGTAGCGCACCGAAGGCACCAATCCCGCGAACAGCAACACGCTGCCGTCTTTTGCGCCATTGGCGGTGTAGTCGGCGCCCAGCATGCCGCTGGCGCCTGGTTTGTTTTCCACCACGACGGCGCGGTTCAGCGCGCCTTCCAGCGTTGCGGCGATGACCCGACCCAGCACGTCGGTGCCGCCACCAGGCGGAAACGGCACGATGACGCGCAAGGGCGCGTCCCGAGCGATGGCGTAGCGGTTCAGCGACAGGCTGCAGGACGCCGCCGCGCCAAGGGCCAGGTGCTTCAGAACGGTTCTGCGATGCATGAGTTTGTCTCCATCTCAACCCGAGTCCGGGTAGAGCCGATCGCCTCTGTCAGGTGGGCGATTCAGCGTTTTTTGGCAGTAAAAAGGCGCGCAGGGCCGCGGCGACGACGGCAGGGGCTTCCACCGCAAGCATATGCCGTTGGCCATCGACCACCCGGGCGCAGGCATCGGGCAGTGCGCGCGCCAGGCTGCGCGTCATGCGCGGGGTGGACCCGACGTCCTGCTCCCCGGTCATCACCAGCGCAGGGCAGCTGATGTCCGGCGCCGCCCGCGTCAGAATCTGGTCACCCTGGGCGAACAAGCGATACGCCGCCAGGAAATTGGCGCGGTCGTTGTGGACAAGGCGCTGGCCGATAGCCGCGACCCGGTCCGGCCGCGCCGCCTGGTAGGCCGGCGTGAACCAGCGTTGCAGCGACACCGAAGCGGCGGTCTGCCCATCCTGCGTGCCGGCGGCGGCCAGGCGCGCCATCACGGCCTGGACCTCGTCCGGCGTGCGCTGGAATACCGTGCTCAGCAACACCAGCCGCGTGACGCGGTGCGGCCGCGCGGCGGCATAGGCGCCCGCGATCAGGCCGCCCATGGAATAGCCCAGCACGCAGGCGCTGGGCCATCCCGCCAGGTCCAGTTCGGCGTCCAGCTGGGCGATGAATGCCTGGATGTCCGCCGCGCCGGCAATGCCGGGGGCGGCGCCATGGCCCAGCAGGTCGTAGCGCAGCACGTCGAATTCGGTCTCCAGCAGCGGCACCAGGTCATCCCAGAGCGTGTGGTCCAACCCGACCCCGTGCAGCAGCACCAGCGGCGCGCCACGGCCGGAACGGCGGCGTTGCGCGCTCATTGGGCTTGCGACGCCTGCGCCAATTCCTGCAAATCGGAATAGCGGTTGCCGATGCGGTGGTGGGGCCTGCCCGACGTAGCGGCGCCCAGGGCGATGACGATTTCGTCCGGCGCGGGCGCATCGCTGATGTTGGTCTGCACGGTCAGGTAGTGCGAACGCAGGCCCTCATCCTGCTTGTGCATCAATGGCACCGAAATTACGCAGCCCGGGCCGCCGCGCGTGTTGGTGAAGCTCAGGTAGCTGGTGCCGCCCACGGCGTTGCGGTAGGCGTTGCCAAAGCGCAGCGTGTGGATCAGCGCCGAGGCGTGCTCGACTTCTCCGGCCGTGCCCACCACGGCGGCCTTGCCATAGGCCTCGATCTGGTCGGCCGAACCCGCCTGGCGCAGGATTTCCTGCACCAGCAGTTCGCCCAGCGGCGGCGCGTTTTCAAGGATTTGCGGGCGCAGGTCTTCCTGGAAGGGCAGGCCCGCCCAAGGATTGCGGATCACGGCGGCGGCCACGATCATGATCAGCGGGCGTTCGGCTGCCTTGCCGCCTTCGATGCAGGTCTTCTCGACATAACTGACGATCTTTCGAACTTGCAAAGCCATTCCATTGCTCCAATGCGTAAGGGATAACGATGCGCCATTGTTCAAGCCAGTGATGTTTTTTGACAATCCAAATTAACGTAAGTTAATTTCGGAAAACCTGAATTCATTGCATCTCACCCCCATGATCCCGCCCCTGAAAATCCAGCACCTGCGCCAGTTTCTGTTGGCCGCCGACCATGGCAGTTTCCGGCTGGCCGCCGAAGGCACGCACCGTTCGCAAGCGGCGGTGTCGGCGGCCATGCAGGACCTGGAGCAGCAACTGGGCGCGCCGCTATTCGAAGCGGGCAAGCGGGCGCAGCTCACGCCATTGGGTTTGGCCGTGGCGCCGTTGCTGCGCGAATTGCTGGCCACCCATGACCGCGTGCTGGATGCGGCGCGGCAGTTGGGCATGGGCAACACCGGCCCGGTGTCGCTTGCCGTCATGCCGTCGCTGGCGGACGAGTGGCTACCGCGCCTGCTCGAGCGCTATGCGCGCGACCACCCTGATATCCGCATCCGGGCCGTGGACGAGTCCTCGCAAGATGTGCACCGGTTGGTCCTGAACGGCGAGGTACAGGTCGGCGTGGCCGGGCAGGTGCCGCGCACGGCCGAGGTGGCGTTCACCCCCGTGGCGCGCGATGCGTTTGGACTGGTCTGCCGCAAGGGGCATCCGCTGGCGCGGCGGCGCGAGCCGGTGCCGTGGTCGGCGCTGGCGTCTGAACGCTTGATCGGCAATGCCACCTTCGACACGCTCAAGAACAGGCAACTGGGCCCCGGTATCGACGACCCGGCCATGGTGGTGTCGAACCGCGCGTCGTTGCTGGCCAGCGTGGTCAGCGGTCTGGGCGTGACGGTGCTGCCGGTGCTGGCGCGGCCGGCCACCAGCAGCGGACTGGCGTTCGTGCCGCTGAGCGAGCCGACGGTCGAGCGCATTGTCGGCGTGCTGACCCGCAAGGAAGAAACCCTGTTGCCGTCGGTCGCCGCCATGCATGCACTGGCGCTGCGGTCATTGGCCCAGTTCACGCGCCGCAAGGGCGCGGACCTGGTCTGACGCGGCACTCAGGTGGAGGCGTTCGTCCGCACGTCGCAAGCCTGCTCCCGATCCACTTCGAATTCCGGCGCGTGCGCGGTCAGCAGCGCATGCCGCAGCGGCGCCTGCCAGACGTTGGCAAGCACCCCGCGCAATTCGTCGACGAGACGTGCGAGGTCATCGGCCGCGCCCGGATGTAGCGCCTCGGCCACGATCAGCACTTCCCGCGTGTCATCGCGTACCGCGGACAGCCCGCTCTGCCGGTTGGTCCAGCGCCGCGCATGGGCGCGTCCTTCGGGGTCGGCATAGGTGATTTCGCCGGGCTCGGGATGCTCGGTCTCGCCGCTGAACGTGAGGTAGGTCTCGGTGCCGTCGGCATGGCGCACCTCCAGCGCCGATCCCAGCCGCCGGGCATCCAGTACCGCGATGGGGATGGCGTAGGCCATCGAGACCGCATTGCACAGGTCGATCAGGGGATGCAGCGGCGGCGGCGCGCCGTCCTTGCGCAGGCGGCGCAGCAGCGCTTCCGAGGCGCAGCGGTATTGCGTGGGCTTGACGCCCATGCTGGCAAAGGCACGCCGCCAGGCCTGGATTTCGGGCAGGTCCGATTCACTGGCTTGCGCCAGGCGGGCGCGGGCGCGCCCGATGAATGCCTCGACATGGGGGGCGGCAAAGGCTTGCGCATGGACGCCGCGCAAATGCAGCACGCCGGCGGACAGTTGCGGGTAATCGCGCCAGAGGGCGCTTGCATGACGGAACAGCATGGCTTACCTCGTGACAGCGGCGGGCCTGCGCGCCCAGCCCAGGATGAAGACTGCGCCCAGCACGCAGGCCATGCCCGAGAGCTGGCCGGCGGACAGGGTTTCGCCCAGCAGCGCCGCCGCGAGCAGCACGGCAGATACCGGCGCGACAGCCGTGAATAACGCGGCGTCCGACCCGGCGACACGCGCGGCGCCTGCATACCAAAGCAGGAAGCCGCCCACCGTCGGCACCAGCGCGTAATAGGCTACCGCGATCAGCGCGTCTGCGGAAACCACGAGCGTCCAGGGCGCTTCGACCAAGCTGGCCAGCGCGCAGACCGCCAGCCCGATGGCGGACATGATGGCCGACAGCGCCAGCGGCGGCACCGGCGTGCGCAGTCGTTTATGCAGCAGGATGAACAGGCCCTCGCACAGCACCGCGCCCAGCACCAGCGCGTTGCCGGCCAACGAGGCGCCGTCCGCGGCGCCGCCGCGCGTCATCAGCCAGACGCCGGCCGCAGCGGCGCCGATGGCCATGAGCGTGGCCCGGCTGGGCCGTTCGCCCAGCACGGCGATGGCGATGCCGGCCGACACCAGCGGCAGGGTGCCCAGGATGACTCCCGCGTCCACGGCGGACGTGCGCTGCAGGCCGGCGATCAGCAGTGTGGTGTAGCCGACGCTGCCGGCGATGGCCTGCGCCGACAGCAGCAGCCAGTCGCCGCGGCCCAGGCGTGGCAGGCGCGTGCCCGTCAGGCGCCACAGCAGCGCGAAGCAGGGCAACGCCAGGGCGAAGCGCAACGCCGTCGCGGTAAACGGCGGCAGGCCGGCGGCGATGACCTTGCTGGCGACCACCGTGCTGCCCACCAGCGCCATCGCGGCGGCCAGGCAGGCATAGCCTTGCTGGGTTCGGTTCATGGAAAGTGTCAAGACTTGGAGGAAAGCCGCAGCGTAGGGCGTTACGCCGGACCGAGTCTTGAACGAAATTGCAGCGCGCAGGCGCGAATCTTGGGGCACGATAGCCATGCCGCGGCGATGCATGCAGGCCGCGCGATGCGGCACTTGTTCAACTGGCCACGGCGTGCGCGTAGCGCCCCGGCGATATGCCATAGGCTCGTGAGAACACCCGCGTCATATGGCTCTGATCCGCAAAGCCCGCGGCGGCGGCGGCGTCGGCCAGCGCCGCACCTTGGCGCAGCAGGCCACGCGCCAGCAGCAGGCGGCGCTGCAATTGGTACGCATGCGGCGTCATGCCGGTGGCGCGGCTGAAGGCGCGCAGCACCTGGAACCGACTCAGGCCGCAGGCGCCGGCCAGGTCGGCCAGCGACAGCGCGGCGGCAGGCGCGTCGTCGATCAGGTCGCGGGCATGTCGGATGGCGGCCGGCACGCCGCGGTCGGGCGCCAGGGCATTGCGGCCTCCGGCCTGCGCCAGCACGCGCAGCAACAGCACGTCGCAGGCCAGCGGTTCGGCGGGTCCGGTGGTCAGCGCATATAGCGCCAGGACGTCCGTCGCCAGCATGGGCGCGTCCATCACGGGATGTTCGAATTCAAAGACGCCGCCTGCCGGCAGGCCGTCTGCTGCGCCGGCCACCACGGCGGGGTCCAGGTACAGCATCTGCCAAGCGCGTTCGCCGCCTATCGGTGCGCCGTCGTGCACTTCGCCGGGGTTGACGGTGATGATCTGGCCCGGCCCCGCTTCGACCTGCCCGCGGCCGCTGTGCGAAACCTGCGCGCCCTGGCGTATGACGCCGATGCCGAACTGGTCGTGCGTGTGCCGCGCGAAGGTGCGCCCGCTGCGTGCGGCCACGGCCTGCACGCCGGCCAGGGCACTGCGGTGCATGACGAATTGGGCGGGGGCCATGAGAGGTGTCCGGAAGGCGCGAGCGAGCCACCAGTATCGCCGCAGCGGGCGGCGCGGATCAAGCCGGGCAGGTTCTTACTGCAAGCCGTTCCACCGGGTCACGGCCGGCTCGGCCGCCGCCCACTTCCATTGCCCGCTCTGCTGCAGGCAGATCTGGCTGATATAGGCCTCGGTCGGTGCTTTGTCGGCGGTGATGGTGAACAGCACCTCGCGGCAGCGCGCCAGCGGCGTGTCGATCTCGCGCAGCACCTGGATGCCGCCTTGCTCATTGCCAACCGGCAGCCAGTGGCGGATCTGCCATTGGCGCACCTGGCCCGGCGCCAATTGGCCGGCGGCGTTGGCCATCACGTTCTGCTGGTCGTTCTTCCAGTCGCGCAGCACGTACTTGACGCTGGCGTCCACCGCCGCCTGCACGGTGACGCCAATGGCATACCCTGCGACGGGATTGGCCGTGACCGCCCCGCTGGCGGTGCCGACCACGGCGCCGGTGGCGCTGCCGATGGACGAGCTCTGGCAGCCCGCCAGGCCCAGTGCGGCGGCCAGCGCCAGCACTCCGAGCGCGGGTGACCTCACTGCAATGATCCCCAGCGCGCCGTGGCTGGCTCGGCGCTGGCCCAGCGCCAATGTTCGCCGTCGCGGCAGACGGTGGTGATGTAGAACTCGCGCTGCGGTTCTGTCTGCGGTTTCTCGGCGGGCGTGTCGATCGAGAAGACCACCTCTTTGCATTGCAGGTCGGCGCTGCCGATCAGCCGGCTGATGGTGACTTGGCCCCGGGCGTCGCTTTCGATCGGCAGTTGGTGCTTGACGCGCCAGTCCGCCACGTCGCCCACCGCCAGGGGCCCCGCGGCCCGCGCGATGGCGTCTTGCTCTTCGCCGCGGGTCTTGCGCTGTGCATAGGCCAGGGCGGCTTTGGCGCCCGCCTGCACGCCCAGGCCGATGCCGGTGGCGACGGTGGCGTTATCGGTGAGTTTGTTGGCGATGGCCGTGCCCGCAATGCCGGCGCCCGCACCGGTGCCTTCGGAGAGCAGTGAGTTGCAGCCGGACAGCACGCTGGCGCACACCAAGGAAAGCGCGGCATGGCGCAAGAGATGCAAACGAATAAACAAAACGGTGAACCTTCCCAAACGTGTTGTCCGCGGGAAGTATAGAAGTGTCGTTGGCGGCCGTGGAGCGGCTTTACATTCTTTGACGGATCAAGGGGGGCGTCCTTGCCATGGCGGCATCGTGGGTCACGTATCAGGCCCGCCCGCCACGGCTGAACACCTCGCGCAGCGCCGCCGCGAACAGCGCGTCGACATTGCGGCGCAGCCCGTCGGCGCGGGTGAACAGCGAAATCGGCGGCAGGGTCCAGTCGAACGAGTAGGGCACGATGGCCGCGCCGGCAATGCGTACCAGTTCGTCGGCGATGTCGGCCGGCAGGATGGACACGGCGCGGTCGCTGGCCACGATCATCTCGCCGATCAGCTTGGACGAATCGCTTTGTACCGACGGGGTCGGGGGCGCCAGCCCGGCGCGCAGGAAAATGTCGGCCACCTGTTCGCGGATCGGGCTGTCGGGGGTGCCCAGGATCCAGTCCAGATCGGCCAGCATGTTCCATTCCAGCCGGGTGCGGCCCAGCCGGGCGGCCAGGCGGCGGCTGGCGATCAGGCGCGGCGGCTGGTGATACAGCACCTCGAAATCGATCTGGCGCAGGTCCACCGACGGCGTGGCCCAGCCCACCACCACGTCCAGCGTGTGGTCGCGCAGCTGGCGCAGCAGCGCCGGCCCCTGGCCTTCGTGGATGGTCGCGGTGATGCCGCGCCCCTGCGGCACGGTGCGGGCGATGGCGGCCGACAGCATCTGCCCCGACACGAACGGAATCACGCCGATATGCAGGTGGGCGGCGTGGCCGGCGGCCACGGCTTCCATTTCCTGCACCAGGTGGCCCAGGTCGTGGACCAGGGCGCGGGCCCGGGCCAGCACCACCGCGCCCAGCGGCGTGGGCGTCATGCCACGCACCGAGCGCTCGAACAGCGGCACATCGAACATGCTTTCCAGTTCGGCCAGCGCGTTGGTCACGGCCGGCTGGCTGGTCGCCATGTGCTCGGCCACCCGGGTCAGGGACCCATGCTGCTCGATCTGCAGCAGCAGCATCAGGTGGCGCATCTTCAGCCGCGAGGTCAATTTCCGGATAACCTCGTCCGGGGAAAACGGCGTCATAGACAAGCCATAATTAAAAGGTGATGTGACAATATTAAATCTGAATGATCACCTTATGTCTTCGGCCCTAGAATTTTCCTTATTCAAGACTAGGAGGCGCCGCCCCATGAATTCGCAATCCGACCGCCAGGCCGCTCTGGACTATCACGAGTTTCCCACCCCGGGAAAGATCTCCGTCGTGGCGTCCAAGCCGCTGACCAACCAGCGCGACCTGGCCCTGGCGTACTCGCCCGGGGTGGCGGCGGCCTGCGAAGAAATCGTGGCGGACCCGGCCAATGTGTTCCGCTACACCGCGCGCGGCAACCTGGTGGGCGTGATCACCAACGGCACCGCGGTGCTGGGCCTGGGCAATATCGGTGCGCTGGCCTCCAAGCCGGTCATGGAAGGCAAGGCGGTGCTGTTCAAGAAGTTCGCCGGCCTGGACGTGTTCGACATCGAAATCAACGAAACCGATCCGGACAAGCTGGTCGAGATCATTGCCGGCCTGGAAGCCACCTTCGGTGGCATCAACCTTGAAGACATCAAGGCGCCGGAATGCTTCACGGTCGAGCGCAAGCTGCGTGAACGCATGAAGATCCCGGTTTTCCATGACGACCAGCACGGCACCGCCATTACCGTTTGCGCAGCCTTCATCAACGGCCTGAAGGTCGTGGGCAAGCAAATCGACAAGGTCAAGGTCGTGACCTCGGGCGCTGGCGCCGCTGCACTGGCCTGCCTGGACCTGATGGTGGACCTGGGCCTGCCGCTGGAAAACATCTGGGTGACCGACATCGAGGGCGTGGTCTATGAAGGCCGCACCACGCTGATGGACCCGGACAAGGCGCGCTTTGCGCAAAAAACCGACGCACGCAAGCTGGCCGAAGTGATCCACGATGCCGACGTGTTCCTGGGCCTGTCCGCCGGTGGCGTGCTCAAGCCGGAAATGGTCGCGGCCATGGGTCCGCGCCCGCTGATCCTGGCGCTGGCCAACCCCACCCCGGAAATCCTGCCGGAAGTGGCGCACGGCGTGCGCGACGACGTGGTGATGGCAACGGGCCGTTCGGACTACCCGAACCAGGTCAACAACGTCTTGTGCTTCCCGTACATCTTCCGTGGCGCATTGGACGTGGGCGCCACCACCATCACGCGCGAAATGGAAATGGCGGCCGTTTACGCCATTGCCCAGCTCGCCGAAGAAGAACAGAACGAAGTCGTGGCCGCCGCCTACGGCACCTATGACATCTCGTTCGGTCCCGAATACCTGATTCCCAAGCCGTTCGATCCGCGCCTGATCGTGCGTATCGCGCCGGCGGTGGCCAAGGCCGCCATGGACGGCGGTGTGGCCACGCGCCCCTTGGCCGACCTGGAAGCCTACGAAGAGCAGCTGCAGCAGTTCGTGTACCACTCGGGCGCGTTCATGAAGCCGCTGTTCTCGGCGGCCAAACGCATCGTGCGCGGCGGTGGTAAATCGCGCATCGTCTTTACCGAAGGCGAAGACGAACGCGTGCTGCGCGCGGTGCAGGTCATCGTCGACGAAGGCCTGGCCCGTCCGATCCTGGTGGGCCGCCCCGCCGTGCTGCTGTCGCGTATCGAGAAATTCGGCCTGCGTCTGCGCCTGGGCGAAGACGTCGAAGTCACCAACCCCGAATACGACGAGCGCTTCCACCAGTACTGGACGACGTACTGGGAACTGATGTGCCGCCGCGGCATCACCAAGGAAATGGCGCGCGTGGAAATGCGCCGCCGCCTGACGCTGATCGGCGCGATGATGGTGCACCTGGGCGATGCCGACGGCATGGTCTGCGGCACGGTCGGCGCCTATCACGATCACCTGCGCTTCGTCGACGAGGTGATCGGCCGCCGTCCGGGCGCCAACGTCTACGCCGCCATGAACATCCTGCTGCTCAACGAGCGCACGGTGGTGCTGGTGGACACGCATGTGAACGATGAACCGACGGCCGAGCAGATCGCCGAGTTCACCATCGCCGCGGCCAACGAGATGAGCCGCATGTTCCTGGCGCCCAAGGTGGCGTTGCTGTCGCGTTCGAACTTTGGTTCGGGCAGCTCGGCATCGGGCGCCAAGATGCGCCGCGCGCTGGAACTGGTGCGCGAAGCCGCGCCGGAACTGGAAATCGACGGCGAAATGCACGGTGATTGCGCGCTGGACGAAGCGCTGCGCACGCGCATCCTGCCGTCGTCCACGCTCAAGGGCGAAGCCAACCTGCTGGTGTGCCCGAACGTGGACGCGGGCAACATCGCCTACAACCTGCTCAAGACGGCGGCCGGCGGTAACGTGGCGGTAGGCCCGATCCTGCTGGGCGCCAATGCGCCGGTGCACATCCTGACCTCCAGCTCGACCGTGCGCCGCATCATCAACATGACCGCGATGACGGTGTTGGACGCCAACCGCATCGAAGGCTGATCCCCCTTGCGCATTGCCCCAGCGGGGCAACGCGCCGGCTGATCCGATGCGGGGCTTATTGCCGCATCAATGACAACGCCCGCTTCATCCCAGGATGAAGCGGGCGTTGTGTTTGGGGCGGCCGATACCGGGAGGCAGGCCTGCCGCGCGGATCAGTTGGAGCTGGCCTTCCAGGTACCGTCGGGCTGCTTGCAGAACCAGAACTTCCAAGTCTCGGAGGTCTTGGCGCGCGCCAAATCGCCTTCCAGCAGGCGGCAGGTGCGGTCACCGGACAGCGTGCTGGTCTGCAGCGGCGTGATCTTGGCGGTGATGGGCGGGGCCTTGCCCTTGGGCGTGCTGGACCACTGGGTGCTTTGGCCGTCCGCCGCGTTGTTCAGCGCGTCGGCCGCCGCCTTGTGAAAGGCGGGCAGGTCGGCCTTGGGAATTTCGGTGATCAGGGCGTGGTTCAGCATGACGGCGGGCGCCGCCACGGCCGCGCCGGACGTGCCGCAGGCAAGCAGCGCGATGGCGATGAGTTGGGTGGTTTTCAAAGCGGACTCCCTCGTTGTTATAGATGGGGGCTGCGCGGGCAGCCGATCAGCTCCGATGGTACGCGAAGCCGCAGGCTCTTGTCTTGATCTGCGCCGGTGCCGCGCGCCGCGAGCTGAGCCCAAAAAAAGAGCCGCCTGAGGAGGCGGCCAAGGTACAACAAGGGGAGGGGTAAATCGATCAACGCGCGTTCAACGGCGGCGGCACCTGGACACTTGCCTGAAGCCAGCCGCCGGATTGATGCGGCGGGGTTGAGCGCTTAATTGCTGCGGTGATAAGCACCCGAGAACGGCAGGTCGTCGGGCTCGACGTTCGAGACCAGGCCAGCGGCGCGGGCGGTGCTCAGTTCGGCTTGCACTTGCTCGTGGCTCAGGCCAGACTGGGGGGCGCCATACACGCCTTGGAAGGGCGTGTCGTTGGGTTCAACGTTCGAGACCAGGCCGGCAGCCTTGGCGGCAGCCAGTTCGGCTTGCACCTGGGCGCGGGTCGGGCCATGGTCGGGGGCGCCGTACACACCTTGGAACGGCACGTCGTTGGGTTCGATGTTCTGCGATGCGTAGGCGCCGGCGCTCAGGGCGGCCAAGGACATCAATAGGGCGGTAGCGAGGGTCTTTTTCATGGTGAATCTCCGATTTCTAGAGCCGGGGAGCGAATCAGGCGGCCTATCCGTCGTGCTTCGTTGTTGTTTCCCGATGACTGAATGGTGCGCCGAATCGAACTACGGATAAACCCTGATATTCGTAAAAGATTTTTCCATCAGTGGGAAAATATAGAATTTTATGGCTATTAGTCTCCATTAATGGCGGCGATAGCCCCCTATTTCAGACGGGTGGTGCATGGAAAAGCTGGATCTCACAGGTGCGAAGGCGACGCTGCTGATCACCCTGTACGCCAAGGCCCAGGAAAGTCGCCTGCCGGATTCGCTGTTGCGGGATCGCTACGCCGCCGACGCCGTGGCGCGCATCGACTACGACTTTTCCGCCTTGGGGCTACGGCACGACGAAATGATCGGCCTGGCCATGCGGGCCCATGCGCTGGATGGCTGGACCCGCGAATTCATCGACGCGCACCGCGAAGCCACCGTGCTGCATCTGGGGTGCGGACTGGATACGCGGGTGTTCCGGGTGGATCCCCCAGCGGAGGTGGCTTGGTTCGAGGTGGATTATCCCGAGGTGATCGCGCTGCGGCGCAAGCTTTACCCCGAGCGGCAGGGTTGCCGCCTGATCGGTTCGTCCGTGACTGACCTGGCCTGGCTGGCACAGGTGCCCGCCGATCGGCCGACGCTGGTGGTGGCCGAAGGCTTGTTCCTGTATTTGCCCGAGGCCGCGCTGCTGCCGCTACTGCGTACGGTGACGACGCAGTTTCCGGCGGGCGAAGTGATCTTTGATGCCTATAGCGACCTGGGTTTGGCGTTGGTGGCGCGCAACCGCATGATCCGCGCGACCGGCGCGGTCACGCAATGGAGCCTGAACCATTCGCAGGACCTGGAAGCGCAGGTGCCGGGTTTGAAGCTGCGTAGCGAGCTGCTGGTGCAGGAAGGCCGTAGCCCGGCGCAATTGGCGCGGTATACGTTGGCCTCGCGGGCGGCGATCTGGATGATGCGCAGGATCGCGCCGCTGCGCCGCGTGGGGCGGCTGCTGCGGTACCGTTACTAGGCGCTGGGGCGTTGCCGCCGCGATCAGTAATGCGGGGGCAGTTCGTCGCGCAGGCTGCGGAACGGGGCCGCGCCTTCGGGCGCCTGCTGGCGCAGGTCGGCCACCTCGCGTTGCAGCCGCTCGATCTGCTGCTGTTGGCGCACGATGATCTGGTTCAGCTGTTCCAGCAGGTCGTCGGCGAAACTGGCCT
>JBEBOQ010000112.1:0-17627 GCA_040396375.1 Achromobacter xylosoxidans | reverse complement strand
GGTTGACCAGGCCGTTGCGGCCCAGCAGCACCATCCAGCCGAAGGCGCGCACGATGTTGCTGGTGAACAGCGGCACCACCAGCAGGATCACGCAGGCGCGGCGCCAGGCCTGCCAGCGCACCACGCGCACCAGGTACCAGGCCAGCGGATAGCCCAGCAGCAGGCAGGCGACGGTGGTGAACAGGGCCAGCCGGAACGTCACCAGGATCACGTCCCAGTGGTATTGGTCGGCCAGCACCTTCATGTATTGCGCGGCGGTCGGCGTCAGTCCGTCGGGTCCGCCGGTGGCGCTGGCCAGCGCCACCACCGCCAGCGGCGCCAGGAAGAAGGCCGCGAAGAACAGCACCGGGGCCGCCAGCAGCAGGCCGGGAGAGAGCCAGGCGCGCCGCGTCATGGCTGGCCGCCGATCAGGTGCAGGTGCTCGGGCGCGAACGCCAGCGTCACCTCGCCGCCGGCATGCAGGCCGCCGGGCGCGAGGCCGCCGTGGCGCGCCACCAGCGTCTGGCCGCCGATGTCGACGTGGATCATGCTGTGGCTGCCCACGTTGATCACGTCGCTCACGGTGCCGGTCAGCATGGCGTCCGCGCGTTGGCACAGCTTCAGGTCTTCGGGCCGCAGCACGGCCAGGCCGCGACCCGCCGCCGGGCGTTGGGCGAGCGGCACGCGCAGGCCCTGGGCATCCAGCATCAGGGCGCCGTCATCGGCCACGGTATAGGCGATGAAATTGGCGTCGCCGATGAACTCGGCGACGAAACGCGTGGCCGGCTGGCGGTAGATGTCGGTGCCGGCGCCGACCTGCTCGATGCGGCCGGCGTGCATGACCACGACGCGGTCCGCCATGGTCATCGCTTCTTCCTGGTCGTGGGTGACGAAGATGAAGGCGATGCCGAGGCGGGCCTGCAGATGCTTGAGTTCGAGCTGCATGCGCTTGCGCAGCTTCAGGTCCAGCGCCGACAGCGGCTCGTCCAGCAACAGCAGCTTGGGCTGGTTGACGATGGCGCGCGCCAGCGCCACGCGCTGCTGCTGGCCGCCGGACATTTCGCGGGGATAGCGCGGGCCGAAGTCGGCCAGGCCGACCATGTCCAGCGCATCCCGGGCGCGCTCGGCCGCTTCCGATTTCGACGCGCCCTGGCGCCGCGGACCGTAGGCGACGTTCTCCAGCACCGTCATGTGCGGAAACAGCGCGTAGTTCTGGAACACGGTATTGAGCGGGCGCTTGTGCGCCGGCAGCCGGCTGACGTCCTGGCCGTCGATCAGGATGCGGCCCGATTCCGGCTGCAGGAAACCGGCGATCGACTTGAGCAGCGTGGTCTTGCCGCAGCCGCTGGGGCCCAGCAGCGCCACGAACTCTCCCTGCTGGATCGCCAGGTCGATATGGTCCAGCGCCTGGTAGGCGCCGAAGCGCATCGACACGCCTTCGATAGTGAGCAAAGCGGACATGAGAACAGGACCTTGCTTAGCGCTTGCGGGCAACCTGCCGGTTCCACGCATCGGTGATCTCGGCGCGGCGGGTGTTGATGATGTTCCAGTCGAACAGGCTCAGGTTCTTGACCGAACCGTCCGCGCCCCACGGCAGCTTGCGGGCGACGTCCTTGGACACCTGCACGTCCTTGACCGCCGGACCCAGGTACAGGCGGGTGGCCAGGCACGCGGCCGCATCCGGCGTCAGCGCGGTGTCGATGAACTTCTGCGCGGCGGCCTTGTTGGGTGCGCCCTTGACCAGGTGCAGGCGGGCGTCGGTGGCCCAGGCGCCTTCCTTGGGCACCGTGAAGCCGATGGGCAGGCCTTTGTCGATCAGGTCCCAGGCGCCCACGTTGAAGTGTGCGCCGATCACGGCTTCGCCGCTCTGGTAGGCGTTGGTGGCCGCGCCCGAGCTGTCAAAGAACAGCGCGGTGTCCAGCGAGGCCAGCTTGGTGTAGAGCGGCCCCAGGTTCGACGGGTCGATGGCCCAGACGCGCGCCAGGAAGAAAATGAACGGCACGCCGGACGAGTTGGCCGGCGAGGGCACGGCCACCGCGCCTGCGTACTCGGGTTTCCACAGGTCTTTCCAGCTGGTCGGCGGCTGCGTCACTTCCTTGGTGTTGTAGGTGATGCCCAGCGAGTAATAGCCCGTGCTGACCGCGAAGACCGAGGCGCCGTCCCGGTACACGCCTTGCTCGATTACATTCTTCAGGTTGGGCACGGCGGCGGGGTCCAGCGCATCCAGCACGCCGGCCTGCTGCGCCAGCTCGCTGATACCGCCGTCCATCCAGGCCACGTCGATGGTGGGGGCTGCCTTCTGCTGTTGCAGCTTGGCCAGGGTGGTGGTGGACGTGCCGACTTCCGGCACCACCGTCACGCCGGTCGCCTTGGTGTAGGGATCGGCCACGCAGGCGCGGAACGCGTCGCCCCAGTTGCCGCCGTACCAGGCGACGGTAATTCTTTGCTGCTGTGCCAGCGCTGCCTGCGAAGCCAGGATCAGCCCCGCGCTCAGCGCAACGGCGCCCAGCGCGCTGCGGTTGTGTGTTGCCATGTCGGATTCCCCTTGTAGATTTGTCGATCCGTGACGCATTGACTCAAGTACCACAGGCACATCTTGGGCGATGCTCGGGAAAACGAGCTTGAAGGCGCGGGACATAAACTTGAATAATTGCGTCATGAATGCCCCCGCGCCGCCTTCGTCCCCGCCGCTCTCCTATGAAGACGGCGAGGAACCCCCACCCCAGGGGAAACCCGCACTGACCGTCGGCCTGGTGCTGCTCGACCAATTCACGCTCGCCGCGTTCGCCGGTTTCGTGGATGTGTTGCGGCTGGCCGGCGACCACGGCGGACGCAGCCGGCAGATTCATACCGCCTGGCGGGTGATGAGTTGGGACGGCAAGCCGCGCTGCTCCAGCGCTGGCCTGACCATCGACGTCGCCGCGGGCTTGCCGGATGACCCGACGCAGTTCGACTACGTCGCGGTCTGCGGCGGCAACGATTATTTCGGCGGCCGCATGCCCGAACCGCTGCGCGATTGGCTGCGACTGGCGGCGGCCCAGCGCGTGCGCCTGCTGGGCATCTGCACCGGCACTTTCGCGTTGGCCCAGGCTGATGTGATCGGGCCGCGCACCGTCTGCGTGCACTGGAATGTGCTCGAGGCTTTCCGCGAGCGCTTCCCCCAGACCCGCGCGGTGGTCGACAGGTTGTTCGTGGACGAAGGCGACCTGATCTCCTGCGCCGGGTCCACGGCCGCGATCGACCTGGGGCTGTATCTGGTGGCGCGCCATTGCGGCCGCGACAAGGCGCAGCAGGCCATGCGCCACATGATGCTTCAGGGGGTGCGGCCGGGCCGGGTACCGCAGGCGCATTTCCGCACCGATCTGTCGGGCATCCAGGATCTGCGCGTGCGCCAGGCCGCGCATTTCATCGAACAGCGCATCGACAATCCGCCGCCGCTGGACGCCATTGCGCGTTATGTCGGCGTGGGTCGGCGCCAGTTGGAAAGGGCTTTTCGCCTGGCCACGGGCATGTCGCCCATGGCGTTTCAACGGCAACTGCGTCTGGAATATGGCAGTTGGCTGTTGCTGAATAATGCCTGCAGCATCACGCAAATCGCGCTGGATTGCGGCTTTGCCGACGGTGCGCATTTTTCACGCGATTTTCGCGCGCATTTCGGTCAATCGCCGCGCCAGTATCAACAGGCCCATGGCCGACAGACGGCCGAGCTTGACGGCGAAATCAGCGTCTTCCCCGCATAGCGGGTCGGTTCGACACAGCCAGCCGCTGCTTTTAGTATGGACAGGTTCTGGCTTTCCGCCGGGAAGGAGACCTGCATGACCTATGACCTTTGGTATTGGGACGGCATTCCCGGACGTGGTGAATTCGTGCGCCTGGCGCTGGAGGCGGGCGGCATCCCGTACCGCGAGCGCGCCCGGGAACCGGGCGGCGAAAACGCCTTGTTGAAAGACATGCTGTCCGACCGCAAGCACCCGCCCTTCGCGCCGCCTTATCTGGTGGCCGGGAAAATGACCCTGGCACAGACCGCGAACATTCTATTGTTCCTGGGTGAAAAGCACGGCCTGGCGCCGGATACGGTGGAAGGCCGCCTGTGGGTGAACCAGTTGCAGCTGACCATCGCCGATATGGTGGCTGAAGCGCACGACACCCATCACCCCATTTCCGCCAGCGATTATTACGAAGACCAGAAAGAAGAGGCCGCACGCCGCGCCCGCAATTTCCGCGAAGAGCGCATTCCGAAGTTCCTGGGATATTTCGAACGCGCGCTGGCCGGACCGGACGCCTGGCTGGCGGGTGGCAAGCGCTGGACCTATGTCGATTTGTCATTGTTCCATCTGGTCGACGGCCTGCTGTTTGCATTTCCCAAGCGCATGGGCACCCAGGCCGCCAAATTCCCCCACGTCATGGCGTTGCACCAGCGCATCGCGGAGTTGCCGGCCCTGCAACCGTATTTCGCCAGCGGCAGGCGCCTGCCGTTCGGTGAAGGCATATTCCGTCATTACCGGGAGCTGGATGCGGAATAAACGCTTGCGCGGACGGTTTGGCCGTTTGCCAGGGTGACCGATCCGGGGCGATTTTTATTCTCGCGTTAAATAAATGGGGCCGCCGTCATGGCGGCCTTGTCATTATTTCCGCCATGCGTTCGGAAAATACGAGCCAGATTCGTATTAACCCTGATCCTCGTCATGTGCCGTGCTTCATACCGTAGTTGAATTAATCCTGAAGGCTTGCGTAATAAAGAAATGCAGTGAAACTTTTTTCAGTAATTGCGTACTGAAAACATTGAGAACGCCTGATTTTTAGGATTAAATAATTTCGACTGGATACATTCTTCCGTTTTTCTGTGTTCACTGACCTGCCGTCGCTGCGGTGGTGACGGAGTTGCAGGCAAGCGTGTGCATCAAAATCGTCCCAACCCTAGGCAGGAGACGTCAACATGCAATGGCTTACCCTAAACCGCTTGCTCCGCGGCGAGCGCGGCATGCAGAAAGCGGATCTATATGGTCAGATCGAGGCCATCCATAAAGCGCAAGCGGTTATCGAATTCGATCTCCAGGGCCATGTGTTGATGGCCAATCAGAATTTCCTGGACACCATGGGCTACGAGCTGGACGAGGTGTTGGGGCAGCATCACCGCATGTTTGTCGATCCGCACGAGCGTGAGTCCGCCGAATATCTGGATTTCTGGCAAAGATTGGGGCAGGGCAACCATGACGCCGGGCGCTACCGCCGGATGCGCAAGGACGGCGTCGACGTGTGGCTGCAGGCCAGCTACAACCCGATTTTCGATAAGCGCAACCGTCCCTTCAAGGTGGTCAAGTACGCCACCGACATTACCGCGCAGCAACAGCGCCAGGCCGATACCGAAGGCCAGCTTGAAGCGATTTCAAAAGTCCAGGCCATTATTGAATTCGAACTGGACGGCACCATCATCCGCGCCAATGATCTGTTTCTGAATGCGGTGGGTTACCGCGAAGACGAAGTCCAGGGCCGTCATCACAGCATGTTTGTGTTGCCCGAAGAGGCACGCAGTACGGCCTACCAGGACTTCTGGCGCAAACTGCGCAGCGGTCAGCACGATACCGGCCAATACCTGCGCATCGGCAAAAACGGCCGTCAGGTATGGATAGAGGCCAGCTACAACCCGATTTTCGATGCCGAAGGCCGGCCGTTCAAAGTGGTGAAATTCGCCACCGACATCACCAAGCGGTTTACGGCCGCACAGACCCTGCGCGTCGCCGTGCAAGGGTTGACCGAAAACGCCGAGCGCGCCAGCCAGGCCAATACCCTGGCGCAGGACGCCTGCAAAATCGCCGAAGACGGTGGCAAGACCGTGCAGGGCGTGGTCCGCACCATGAGCGCCATTACCAGCAGCTCCAAACGCATTTCCGAGATTATCGGCGTGATGGACGGCATCGCGTTCCAGACCAATATCCTGGCGCTGAACGCCGCGGTCGAGGCCGCGCGCGCCGGCGCGCACGGCAAGGGCTTCGCGGTGGTGGCGGCGGAAGTGCGCAGCCTGGCGCAGAACAGCGCCGCCGCGGCCAAGGAAATCAAAGGCTTGATCACGACCTCGGTCGAGCAGATCGAAAGCGGCGCCAGCCAGGTCCAGTCCGCCGGCGCCACCATGGAAGACATCGTGGCCTCGTCGCGCCGGGTCACCGAGATCATGGGCGAGGTCGTCGAGGTGTCGCTGGCCCAATCAGGCAAACTGGGCGAAGTGACCGAAGACATCACCCAGATGACTGCCGAGGCCGCGTCCGCCCTGCAGTCCGCCCACGAACTGCATGGCGGCCGCACGGGCTTGAGGCAGGCGGTCAAGCCGGTGGCCCCGTCATTGCGCGCCCGTCCCGCTGCCAATACCCCGCTGCCGCCCAAGCCGGTGCTGGAATACGTGCGCTACTGAACGCCGGGGCGGCGCGCCTGCCGCCCCAATGCGCTATAAATACGGTCTTGTTTGAACCCG
The DNA here is from genome assembly GCA_040396375.1 of Achromobacter xylosoxidans. Lineage (GTDB taxonomy): Bacteria > Pseudomonadota > Gammaproteobacteria > Burkholderiales > Burkholderiaceae_B > Achromobacter > Achromobacter xylosoxidans_D. Next base: position 11,182 of record JBEBOQ010000112.1, on the reverse strand, counting down.
TCGGCCCAGGCAGGAACCTTCCCGCCCGGGCCGTGCTTTTTGCGGCAATCCTCCATGACCGAATCCGAAGCCCTGGCTCTTGCCACCCACCGCCACTACAAGGGCGGCTTGTACCGCTATGTGGACACCGCCCGCCATTCCGAGACGGAAGAGTCCATGGTGGTCTACGAGCATCTCTGGCCGCATGCGCGTGGTCTGTGGGTGCGGCCGGCCGACCTGTTCTTTGGCCAACTGGCCGACGGTTCGCCGCGTTTCGCGTCGCTGCAGCCGGCGGCGGAGTAGGCCGTGGCCTTTTACTACCGCAGGACGCGCCAGGTCGGCGCCGCAGCGCGGCCGACCACCGCCGCGCGCCAGCCCTCCGCCGCGTTGTCAGCTGCGCTGGACGCCTTGCGCGGCCCGTTTGTCGTGGCCGACTTGGAAACCACGGGTCTATCGACGTCAACCTGCGAAATCCTGGAATTCGCTGCTGTGCGGGTCATTCCGGGCGGCGTAGCCGAACGCGAATACGCGCAGGTGGTACGCACGCGCGGTGCCGTGCCGCCCTTCATCACGCGGCTTACCGGCATCACGCAGGGCGAGGTCGACCGCCAGGGCGTGCCGGTGGAGCAGGCCTTCGCGTCGTTCCTGGCGTTTGTCGAAGACCTGCCGGTGTTTTTCCATAACGCGTCGTTCGACCGCCGGTTCCTGGGCGCAGCCGCCGAGCAGACCGGCCTGCCGTTCGCCAATGCCGTTCATTGCACGCTGGCGCTGGCCCGGCGCGCCTGGCCGGAACTGCCGTCGCACAAGCTGGACGTGCTGGCGCGGCATGTCGGCGCATCCGAACCCACCCACCGGGCGCTGGCCGACGTACGCACCACGATCGCTGTCGCCTTGGCGGCCAGCTCGCGCCTGGCCGTGGCCTGACGCCGCGAAGCGGAGCCAAGCATGTCAGATCTGGAACACATCAGGCAGGCGCTGCGCGCCTTTACGGCCGAACGCGACTGGCAACGCTTTCATTCGCCCAAGAACCTGGCGATGGCATTGTCGGGCGAAGCCGGCGAGCTGCTGGCGCTGTTCCAGTGGCTGACCGAGCAGGAATCTCGTCAGCCACCCGCCGCCGTGCTGGCGGACGCGGCCGACGAGATCGCCGACGTGCAAATGTACCTGGTGGCGCTGGCGGATCAGTTGGGCGTGGACATCGCGGCGGCGGTAGAGGCCAAGATGGCCAAGAACGCCCGGAAGTATCCCGCGGATCGTTTTCGCGGCAGCGCGCGCAAGTACGACGATCCGCCTGACCCGGCCTGATCAGATCACTTTTTGTTCGTGATGTACTTGGGGCGGTTCAACAAAAAAGCCCGCCACGAGTTTGCGCCATTCTTGAAAATCGGACGATTCCCGGAAGTCCACCATATGGTTTTCGACGGTTTCCCAGTCTACGACCAGCGTGTAGCGCTGCGGCTGTTCGATGCTGCGGTACAGCTCCATGCCATGGCAGCCCCGAGCCCGCACAAAAAGCGGCTTGGCCTGCGCCACGCCAGCCTCGAACAGCGCTTCCTGGCCTTCGCGGACGTGAATGCTGGCGATCTCCTGGATCATGATGGTGTCTCCGGATGAAAGGGACCGGGCGGCGCCCGGCCGGGCGGAGTAGTATGGCTGAAAATTCCCCTCGCGTCGCCGGGCGGGCAGCAGGTCCCGCCTGCCGGCCTCCCGCCATTCCGATGAACCAACACGCTGTCACTTTGCCGCGCCTGATTGTCGTCCGCTTGTTGTGGTACGCGGGTGTTGGCGCGCTCGCTGTCATGGCGCTGGCTTCGCAAACCCAATTCAGCGTGGCGGCGGTGTTGTCCGCCATCGCCATCTATATTCCGCTGTCCATGCTCGGCTTGCCGCTGATCGCCTGGTTGGGCGTCTGCCGCGCCAACGGCGCGGCGCCCAAGGATACGGCGCCTGCGTGGCCGTGCTGGCTGGCCGGTGTGGCCGGCCTGGCGCTATTGGCCGGCTACCATCTGTCGGCCCGGCTGGAATTGGCCGAATGCGGCATGCTGCTGCTGCTCATTGCGGTCGACCTTGCGCTGGTGCGCCGAGAGTCGGCTTGCCTGGCCGGCCGCATCGCCGCCACTTCCCATCGCTGACGCCGCGGCGCGTTCGCGATACAGCCGCCCACCTCCTATCCTGACAGTCAGCCTAACGGCTATGACCGCGCGGCCCGCCGCCGTGCGCGCTAGGGTAATTGCGCGAGAGCGCCACGCATCGCCCCATCCTAAGAGCTGAGATGCGCTGCAGCAATCGCGCGCGCCGCGATTCGCTCGTCATCCTTACGCATGGCGTGCGCGACGATGCTCACAGATTCTGCCCGATCTTTTACGTCTTCCTCCTCACACTCTTGGGACCGGTCGCCCGTTTAACCGATATCGACATCCTTAGTGCGGCGCAATCATTCCGTACCAATACGAAAGTCCCAAGCACCACGTTGCCGTATGGGCGTACTGCGTCGGGGTGGTAAAGGTCCGCGTCGGTCGGCCACCGGCACCTGTTCATCCGCATGAAACGGATCAGGAGGAGCTCAAATGAAAAAGCTCGCAGCAGTCGCAACTTTGTCCCTCGTCGCGTGCTCCGCTTATGCGGCCGGGCCGAGTCCCAGCATTTCTGCATCGGGCCATGTCGGCACCATCACCGGCAGCGTCTCGTCGGTCTCCACGGGCACTTCCGTGGTCTCGACGCAGATCAACGGCTACGGCTCGTCGAGCCAGACGTCGTTCGGCGAAACGGGGGGCGTCGCCAGCGCCGGGGGGACCTTCAATAAGGACGCCACCAATGCGGTGACCAGCACCCGGCAATACGCCACCAGCGAAACCTACGGCCACGTGTCCGGCAATGCGCCGATCATGGTGGGCGACAGCATCGCCAATGGCGGCGCCACGTTCGGCAGTACCACCACGAACGCCACGGCAACCGGTACGTTCAATGCGGGAGCGATCGGCGCCACCGCGTCGATCCACGGCATCGGTCCCGTGGGCGGTGTGGGCGGGTTCGGTCACTGAGCAGTAGGCAATCCGGACGGCTTCGGCCGTCCGGCTGGAGGACATCATGAAAACCATTGCGCTTGCCTTATCCCTGTCGCTGTCGCTGGTGGCGTTCTCTGCCAGCGCGCAGACCAGTTCTTCCGCTTCGCAGACGTCGGCGTCGTCAGGCTCGACCAACGCAGGCAACAACCAGGGTATTACGCTCAATTCCAACAACAGCGGATCGAGCACGCTGCGTACCGCCCCGCCGATCGGCTCGCAGAGTTTCTACGGCTCGTTCTCGTCAGACAGCTGCATGGTGTCGGCCGGCGGGGGCGGTTCGGTCGTCGGGTTCGGCATGAACGTCGCGTTTCCGGTCGAAGACACGAAATGCAGCCTGCGCCGCAACTTCGAACGGACGATGCAGGCGGCCGCGTCCACCAAGGATCCGGACCGTTCGCGCAGGCTGGAAACCGCCGCCGTCGACATCCTGTGCCAGACCGATGATCGGACCAAGGCAGCGCTGACCGCGCAGGGCTTGTGCACCAATCCGTCATTGACCACGGCGGACCACCGGTTCGAGAACCCGAACGTCGCGCAGACCGCGCCCATGGGGGCTCCGCAGGCCCAATACGCGCCCGCCCAGCCGCCGATGCAAAGCGCGCAATACACGCCGCCGGCGCCCATGCCCGCTGCGGCGCCCGCGGCGCAAGCCTATCCGGTGCTGTCCGTGCAGAACGCCGTGCTGAATTCACCGCCGCTGCGCAATCCGCGGATGGACCGGCAAGGGATGGTGGACTTCTATTCGCCGGGTTGACATCGTGACCGGCGAACGCAATCCCAGAGGCTCAGGGCGTGGCGGCAGGCGCAGCCGCGGCGCCCGGACCTTCGGCCGCGGGAGTGGGGGCCGCGCCCGGCTGCAAGGCGGCGGCTTGCGGAGCAGACGCCAGCAGCATGGTGGGCGGCGACGATACCTCCAGCCCAGCCTCATGCAGCCGCTGCAGCAGCGTGAACAGCAAGGCGCTGCGCACGCCATAAGCCGAGCGGGGAGACGACACATAACCCTTGGCGTTAAATACCAGGTTGCCGCCATCGATGCCGTCCAAAAACACATTGGGCGCGGGCGTGTCCAGCACGTCTTCATGGTCGGCGAACGCTTGCAGGATCAGCTCGCGCACGCGCTGCGCATCGGTTGACAGCGGCAGCGGCAGCTTGATCTGCACCAGGCCCAGCGGGTTCGAGCGCGTCACGTTGCGCACTGTCTTGGTCACGAATTCCGAGTTTGGCACGATGACCGTGGAGCGGTCGCCCATCTGGATTTCCGTCGCCCGCACGTTGATGCGCAGGATGTCGCCTTCCACGCCGCCCAGCGAGACCCAGTCGCCCACCTTGACCGGCCGCTCAGCCAGCAGGATCAGGCCCGAGACAAAGTTCTGCACCACCGCTTGCAGGCCGAAACCAATACCCACCGACAGCGCGCTGGCAATCCACGCCACCCGTTCCAGGCCGATGCCTGCGGCTGACAGCGACAGCGCCACCGCCAGCACAAACCCGGCATAGCCGAACAGCGTTGCGGCCGACAATTGCATGCCCGGATCCAGCTCGGTGGTCGGCAGATAGCGGTTGGACAGCCAGCGCTTGAGCATCTTCACGCTCAAGAGCGACAGCCCCAGCACCATCAGCGCCTGCAGCACCGCACCTGGGCGGATGTTCGCTTCGCCGATGGCCAGCCCCTTGCGCAGCTGATCGAAACGCTGCAGCAGGTCCATCGGCCCTTCGCCGAAGGGGGCCAGCAACAGGGTCACGGCCAGCAAGCCCACCGCCACCCGACCCACGCCCGACAGCAGCACCGCCGCCTGGTCGCGCAGGCTTGGGCCTTCGCTATCGTCGCGGTGCGAGGTGCCGAGCAGGGTGCTGAAACCGTCCTCGATCAGGGTGGACAGCAGGTACGCCGACGCCAGGATGATCACCACCCACAGCACTTGCTTGGTCAGGAAACTGCCAAAGGCCACATAGCCCGCCAGCAGGCTGGCCAGGCTGAGCGCCAGCACCGTGCCGATGGCGGTCAGCAGCAGCGAGATCCAGAAGGGGGTGGGCGTGGCGTCTTCCTGCTGCGCCTGGCGGCGCAGTCGGCGGCCGATCGACAACGCCACCGCCATGGTCACCATCACGAACACCGCCACGATGCCGGTCAGCGTGATCGTTGTGGTCAGGCTGGCGTTCAGCAACACGGGCAGTCGCTCGGCCAGCCAGATCATCACGACCAGCACGCCCAGCGTGCCGGGCAGCCAGCGCAGGCGCTGCGCCACCGCGTCGGTGATGGGAGGCAGGCGCCAGGACGGCCGGTTGGTCGACATCAGCGCATAGCCCAGGCCGGACACGTAGCCGCCGAAGCAGACCGTGGCCACCAGGTTCGCCAGCAGTGCGCCGGTGCTTTCGGACAACTGCGAATTCCAGTCCAGGCCGGTGTGGATCAGCACGGCGATGACGCCGGGCGTGGCCACGGCCAGCGCCAGTAGCGCCACCGCCAGGAACGAGCGGCGCAAACGGCCGGGCGGCACCCGTGTCGCCGTGATCCGCAGTAGCAGGCGGCCGATCCAGATGCGCAGGGCGATCGCCAAGGCGGCGGCGGTGGCCAGCAGCAGCCAGCCCCATTTTGGCGTCTGGCCGACCGCGGTGATCAGGTCGTCGCGCAGCGCCACCAGACGTTCCAGGTCACCGGGAAATTCCTCGTGGAACTCCGCCCAGAACTGGCCGGACAGGAATGAGTCGCGCCGTTCGCCCAGGCGTGCCTGGAACTGTGTGCGGCGCAAGCCCGAGATCTGTTCGGCCGTCTGTGCGGCGTCCACGGACAGCAGCCGTGCCAGCTTGATCTGCGCGTCCAGGGCGCGGCTGGTTTTCTCCAACTGCATGCGCTGCGCGGCAACGTCCGGGGCTTCCTTGACGCCGTCGGGCGGCGCGCCCAATTCGCTCAGGCGAGCGGTGACACTGGTCAGTTGCGGGGCCAGGGCATCGGCGGCGGCGTCAGCCTTGGATTGGATGTCCAGGGCATCGCCACGTTGCTTGAGCAGATCGGCGTCGTCGGTCTCGTCGGGAACGCGCTTGCGGATGTCGTCCAGCTGCTTGCGGGCGTTGGTCAACGAGGCTTCGGTGTCCCCGGGGGCGGCGGGCGCGGCGGCGAACGCGGGTCCCATGCAGAACGCCAGGAGCAGGGCGGCGATCAGCGCGGCAAAAGAGAGGGCGCGCGGCCGGGCAGCGCGCAAAAGCGGGTGTTGCAGATTTGGAGTCATTTTTCTTGGGGCGATTCGATCGCGTCGAGGCGGCAGCATAACAAGCCATGGACGGGGCCGTTGCAACAAAAACTCAGCTTTGTCCCTGTTAGCTTGGGCGGCCTGAACACGGCTTCAGGTAGCGGATGCCAAGGTGAAAATAGGGTCGGATATAGGGGACATTCCGCGGGGCGCATCGTCGGTCCGCCGCCCGGCCGCCCGTGGGAGGCAAAACCGGTTACCGGGTAATGTGCCGGGCCTGGCTTCAGGGCCCGGAAACGCGCTTGCGGGTGGTGGCCGGCCGGGGCTTGCCCAGCACGGCGTCGCAGACTTCCAGCCAGGCGCGGGCGGCATAGGACAAGTAGCCGGACTGCTGCCAGATATGCCCGACTTCCCATTGCAAGCCGGATTTGGCCAGCTTTGCGGTGCTCAGCCCGCGCGTCTTCATGCGCTGCATCAGCGGTTCTGGCAGCAGCGCGGCGCCCAGGCCGGCCGACGCCATCGCCACCAGGAAATCCCAATGCGCGCTCTGGGCGGCGATGCCGGGCTGCAATCCGGCATCGGCAAACGCCTGCCGCAGCCGCCGCGTCATGGCGAAGTCGTCCGTGGGGATCAGCAGTCGGGTGTCGCGCAACGCGCTCAGCGGCAACGACGTCTTGCCGGCCCAGGGGGCGTCCGGGGGTCCGATCACCCAGATGGGGTAGCTGCCAAAGGCCTGCGCGGCCAGGCCACTGTCGGGCGCGACGGGCAAGATGGTGGCGCCTACTTCCAGTTCGCCGCTGGCAACCAGGTCTTCGACCGCGCGCCCGGTGCCCTCGCGCAGGGTCAGGTGAATGCCGGGGTGCAACTCCCGGAAACGCTTGACCACCGGCGTGAACAGCAGATTGATCATGGGCGGAATCCCGACCTCGAGCGAGCCGCGCTGCAGATCGGCGGTCTGGCGCATTTCCTCGGTCAGCTGGCGCATGGTTTCCAGCACCTGCAATCCGCGCTGGTACATCACGCGACCCGTGTCCGTGGGCCGCGCCGTGTGGCCGTCGCGCACCAGCAGCGCGGTGCCGGCCTCCTCTTCGAGCTGGCGGATCATTTTGCTGACCGTGGACTGCGTCACGAACAGCGCCTTGGCCGCCTGCGTGAAGCTGGCATGCCTGACCGTTTCCACGAAGTACCGCAGGGCGCGCACGTCCACGACTTGTCTCCTTGCGCTGCGCGCGGAACATTCAATCAATGAAAAAAACGACTGGATTCAATGATTTTAAGTCATTACGAGATTCGGCTTGGCCTTCCTATACTGCGAAAAAAATCTGGAGACTCCATGCATTTCGACCGTATCCGCCATCCCGGGCTGCGCGCCAAGATCACGTCCGCTGAACAGGCGGCCCTGCTGGTACAAGACGGCATGACCGTCGGGATGAGCGGCTTTACCCGCGCCGGAGACTGTAAGTCCGTGCCCGCGGCCCTGGCCAGCCGGGCCGAGCGCGAGCCGCTGTCCATCACGCTGATCACCGGTGCCTCGCTGGGCCACGATACCGACAAAATGCTGGCGCAGGCCAACGCGCTGGCGCGCCGCATGCCGTTCCAGGTCGACACCACCCTGCGTCGCAAGATCAACCAGGGCGAGATCGCCTTTATCGACCAGCATCTGTCCGAAACGGCGGAACAACTGCGCGCCGGCCATATCGGCCCGATCGACGTGGCCATCATCGAGGCCGCCGCCATCACCGAAACCGGCGCGATCGTGCCGACCATGTCGGTGGGCAACTCGGCCTCGTTCGCCCAGCAGGCGCGCACCGTCATCATTGAACTGAACCTGGGCGTGCCCGCCGCCATCGAAGGCCTGCACGACGTCTACGTCCCGGCCGATCGCCCTGGCCGCGAGCCTATCGGCCTGGTGTCGGTGGACCAGCGCATCGGCCAGCCGTTCATCCAGGTGGACCCCGACCGGATCGCCGCCATCGTCATCACGCAAGAGCCGGACAGCCCGTCCAACGCCTTGCCGCCGGACGCCGAGACCAACGCCATCGCGGCGCACATCAACACGTTCCTGCGGGGCGAAGTCGATGCGGGGCGCCTGACCAATTCGCTGCTGCCGCTGCAGGCCGGCATCGGCACCATCGCCAATGCCGTGCTGCACGGGTTTGAGTCGTCGGACTTCGACGCGTTGACGATGTATTCCGAAGTGCTGCAGGACAGCGCCATCGAACTGCTGGACCAGGGCAAGCTGGCATTCGCCTCGGCCTCTTCCATCACGGTCTCCAAACCCGTGTATGAAAAGATCCTGGCTAACATCGAGCACTATCGCGACCGCATCGTGCTGCGCCCGCAAGAGATCAGCAACGCGCCGGAGATCGTGCGCCGCCTGGGCATCATCGCCATCAACACCGCGTTGGAATTCGACCTGTACGGCAACGTCAATTCCACCCATGTCGGCGGCACCCACATGATGAACGGCATCGGCGGTTCGGGCGACTTTGCCCGCAACGCGCATCTGGCGATTTTTGTGTCGAAGTCCATGGCCAAGAATGGCGACATTTCGAGTGTGGTGCCGATGGTGTCCCATGTGGACCATACCGAGCACGACGTCGACGTGCTGGTCACGGAATGCGGCTTGGCTGACCTGCGCGGCCTGGCGCCGCGCGAACGCGCCCGCGCCATCATCCAGCACTGCGTCCATCCGTCTTACCGCGAAGCCCTGCAAGACTATTTCGATCGCGCTTGCCAGCGAGGCGGTCAGACGCCGCATCTGCTGGAAGAAGCATTCTCCTGGTACCAACGCTTCAACGAAACGGACAGCATGCGCGCTGTCCCGTCCGCCGAACGCAAGGTCGCCTGAGTCTGGCGGTTTAACTGCCGCCGCAGTTTGGGGTAAAGCCGCAACGGGCCGCTTTACCCCTTTTTTTCTTGCGCAGCTAGGGCGGCATCGTGGCGCGCCGGCGTCACCAGGGTCTTGCTGGACCGCTCCAGCTCATCGCGCAGCCACTGCTTGAAGGCCACCAGCGGTTCCCAGTCGCGCAGGCTCGGCCGATAAACCAGGTGATAGGTTTGCGCCTGTTCGTAATGCACGCTGATGGGCGATACCTGCACCAGCCGGCCCGCGCAGATCGCATCCGCCGCCAGCAATTCGCGCCCCAGCGTAATGCCCAGCCCCTGTTCTGCCGCCTGCAACATCATGCCGGCGTCGTTGAAGGTCGCCACTGGGGTGACCGGCACCCGCAGGCCCGCCGCGGCGAACCAGTGCTGCCACATGTCCCGCTCGCCCAGCAGCGGTTGGCGCGCCAGCGTTTCTGGCGTGTTGTCGGGCAGGGCCCGCGCCGTCTCGGGCGAAGTCAGGGCAATCAGGGGCAGCGGCATATCGAACAGCGGTTCGGATTCGACGCCCGGCCAGGGGCCACGACCAAATCGCAACGCGGCGTGGAAACCGTCGCGCAGCAGGTCCACCACTTGTTGCGACGTCTCGATTTCCAGCGACAGCCCTGGATGCTGGGCGTGCCAACGCGCCATCCGGGGCAATAGCCAACGCTGTGCAAACGACGGCAGTACGGATACGCGCATCAGTTGGGCGCTGCCGCTGGCGGCCGCCGACGCCGCCATCAGCCCCTCATCCAGCAGCGCCATGGCGCTTTGCACGCTGCAAAGCAATGCTGCGCCGGCAGAGTTCAGCACAATGCCGCGGCCGCTGCGTTCGAACAGGGGAAAGCCCAATTGTTCTTCCAATCCCTTGATCTGCTGGCTGACCGCGCTATGCGTCAGGTGCAGCCGGTCAGCGGCCGCGCGAAGATTCTGCAGTTCGGCGACCGCGCGGAAGGCGGGCAGGGTGTTCAGAGGTAGACGCATGGGTCGAATGGGTCGGTGGGGGTGATAGAAATCGCAGATTGGTTAGATTAACTGACCGTAATGGGTAAAACAATTCGATTTTCAGCGATGTATTGGGCGACTACGCTTACCAAAATGCATCGAATCAAGGAGCCCACCCATGTCCGCGCAAACCTGCCTGCCTATTTCCTCGCCTTTCGGCGCCCCAGCCCCTGCACCGGGGGCGGCCCGTACGTCCCCATCGCCCGGCGCCGCCGTTCAGCCTGAAACTGCTGTTTTGCCGGAGACCCACGCGCTTGCCGCGGTCGAGTCCGCGGCGGCCCAAGCGCAGAGTTCATCGCGCGGGAGCATCATCGGGCGCCTTTGGCGCGCCTATCGTCAGCGTCGGACCGAAGCGGTCATGCGCAATCTGGCTGACGAGATGGACGCCCATATGCTCAAGGACGTCGGCGCCCCGGAGTGGCTGGTCAACGAAGCCACGCACGAGCAATCAATGAAGCGGATCACGTGTATCGACAATCTGCGCTGGTGAAACCTTGCCATCAGGGGTGACGGACGATGGAGGCATCGCGTTCCTCTATATAGAGTAGGAAGGCGCGGCTTGTCCTGTCGTCGCTATAGGGGGCTGCTGCGGGACGCTCCTCTATATAGAGGAGGGCGCTCTCCTCTATAGGAGAGCCTCTGCCCCCGGGGATCATCTCTCTATAGAGGGAGCAGCATCTATAGAGCACGCCCTCTCTATATAGAGCGGCTTCCTGGGCTTCCTATGTAGATAGAGAGCAGCTTCCTATATAGAGAGCATCGCCTCTAGAGGACACCTCCCTATAGAGAGCCCCTTCGCGTGGACGGGCATGCCTTATAGAGGAACACCCCCTATATAGAGAGTAGAGAGAACGCTGACCTTGTCGGGCCCCGCCGCGCGGGGATCCCGGCAATGTCGCGGTTCCCTAGCTCTCGCTCTATAGGAACGCACTCCTTAGCCCCTTCTCTCTATAGCGCCCAGGTCTTGGCACGGCTTCTTCCGCGCGAGCCAGGCGGCTGATACGCAGGTTTTTGCTTCCGGCGCGTGACAAGCCAAAATTTTGTGCTATAGTCTCGCTCCTTCGCAGTTCAAACAGT
>JBEBOQ010000111.1:0-17778 GCA_040396375.1 Achromobacter xylosoxidans | reverse complement strand
TGCGGCCGACTTCCTTGCGCTTCAGGTTTTCCTGGGAGCCGCACAGGTTGCAGGGGATGATCGGGAATTGCTTGAGTTCCGCGTAGGCGATCAGGTCGGTCTCTGCCACGTAGGCCAGCGGGCGGATCACCGTGTGGCGGCCGTCGTCCGACACCAGCTTGGGCGGCATGCCCTTGGCCTTGCCGCCGTAGAACAGGTTCAGGAAGAACGTGCCCAGGATGTCGTCGCGGTGGTGGCCCAGTGCGATCTTGGTGGCGCCCAGCTCGGAGGCCACGCGGTACAGGATGCCCCGGCGCAGCCGCGAACAGAGCGAGCACATGGTCTTGCCCTCTTCGAGCACGCGCGTGACGATCGAATAGGTGTCCTGCGTTTCGATGTGAAACGGCACGCCCAGTTCGGTCAGGTAGCGCGGCAGGATGTCGGCGGGAAAGCCGGGCTGCTTCTGGTCCAGGTTGACCGCGATCAGCTCAAACCGGAACGGCGCGCGCTTTTGCAGCTGGAGCAGGATGTCCAGCATGGCGTATGAATCCTTGCCGCCCGACAGGCACACCATCACGCGGTCTCCCGCCTCGATCATGTTGTAGTCGGACAGCGCACGCGTGGTTTCGCGGGCCAGGCGCTTGGTCAGCTTGTTGCCTTCGTGGCGGGCTTTTTTCTCGTCGGGCCGTCCCAAGGGAAAAACGCCCCCCTGGGGGGCAGCAAGCGCGTCTTGCGCGCGCGGCGTGGGGGCTTGAACTTCTTCCGCTTCGGTGCGAAAGCGGATGGGGGGAGCGATATCGTTCATGGTCAACGCGAGAGCTGGATTTCCACGCCTACCGCCGCACAGTCGGAAAAGGCCATGGGTTTGCTGATGCGCAGGCGCAGCGAGCGGATTTCCTGGAAGTCGGCCAATAGGCGTGCGGCGACTTGTTCGGACAGGGTTTCGATCAGGTTCACATGCGCCTGGGTGCATTCTTCGACGATGGCTTCGCGCAGGCGGCGGTAGTCCAGCACGCTGTGGATGTCGTGGTCGTCGACCGAGCGCTGGATGTCCACGTCGAATTCGGCGTCGACGTGCAGGGGCTGGGTGGCGCGGCGCTCGTGTTCGAGGATGCCGATGCGGGCGTCGAGCGCGAGCCCGGAAAGGATGATGCGGCGTGTGGGCATGATGAAAACCTGGGTGGAATAGGCGGAATTGTAAGGCGATGGCGGATCAGAGGCGGCGCGCTGGCTACAATTCGGCCATGTCCGGGCGCCCGCAAGGGACCGGCGACGGCAATTAAGGGGTGAAATGCAACAGATGCACGATTCGGTCATTGTAGGGGGCGGCCCGGCCGGCGCCTCCTGCGCCCTTTGGCTGGCCAGGTTGGGCCTGGCGCCGCTGCTGGTCGAGGCCGGCGACCGCCTGGGCGGCCTGAGCAGCGACAACCCGTTCGTGGACGACTGGATTGCCGTGCTGCCCGGGGTGACCGGCCAGCAGGTGGCGGCCAATATCGATACCAGCGTGCGCGCCGCCGGCGTGCCGCTGCGGCTGAGCACCCATGTGAAGGCGGTGCGGCCTTGCAAGGGCGGTATCGAGGCCACCTTGGTCGATGCCAACGGGGACGCATCACAGGTGCGTGGCCGCACCCTGGTGGTCGCCTCGGGCGTGCGCGCCAAGGGCTTTCCGGAGCATGCGCCCGGATCGCGTTGGCCCGGGGTGTTGATCGGCCCCGGCTCGCCCATCGTGGCGCAGGATTATTCCGGCCTGTCGGTGGCGGTGCTGGGCGGGGGCGACAACGCCTTCGAAAATTACGTCTATGTGCGCAACCGCGGCGCGGCTACCGTGCATCTGTACGCCCGCAGCGTGCGGGCCCAGCAGCAATGGGTGCTGCGCGCCGGCAAGGAAGGCGTGCGTATTGGTCCTTACCAAGTGGACCCGGCCTCCCGCAGCGTGGACGGCCGGCAATACGACCTGATCCTGGTGTTCTACGGCTGGGAGCCCCAGGCGGGGTTCGCCGACGGCCTGCAACTGGCGCGCGATGAGCGCGGCTATATCCGCACCGACTTTGCCACGGCCGAAACCAGCGTGCCGGATATCTACGCCATCGGCGAAGTGGCCCACCGCATGCATCCCTGCGTGGTGACGTCGATGGCGGACGGCGTGGTCGCGGCCAAGGCGATCCAGCGTCGTTGGGAACGCGCGGGCGAATAGCGCCCGGAAGTCGGGCGGGTAGGGACGCCCGGATTGAGCCTGCACAGGACTTAGGTAATAATAATTATTCTCAAATAAGCCTGTTGCCCGGTTCGTCCGGATCGATCCCATGCCTTTCATGCGCGCCCGCGCCACGGCCCCCGCCGCCGAACACCACCGCGTCGATGCGGCGCTCGACCTGGCCAATGGCTGCTCCCTGCGCGCCGGCGTGTTCCGCCGCGGCGCCACCGAATGGCGCGAAGAGTCCCTGTACTCCGGCCTGAAAGTCATCCTGCTCGACGGGCAGGTGCAAAGCCGCGTTGAAGACCGCACGCCGCTGGCGTTGCGCGGGCCCACGCTGTGCCTGGCCTGGAACCCCGGGCAGGCGCAGGGCGCCGACGCCTTCGAGGCCGGCGTGGATCAGCGCTACACCTTGGTCACGCTGCCGGGCACATCCTTGTGGAATGAATTGGGCGTGGAGCCCGACTACCTGCGTTGCCTGGAGCCCGCAGCCAGCGCCGGTCGTCCCGTCATCTGGCACGGCGCCGCAGGCCGCGAGGCGCGGCGCATCGCTGACCAAGTGCGCGTCTGCCGCTACGAAGGCCCGGCTCGCGGGTTGTACCTGGCCGCCAAGGGGCTGGAATTGGCGGCGATTGCCCTGGCCCAGGCCGGGCAGGCGCCGCTGGCGGACGAGCGGCCGACTGCGCCGCCGACCGCCGCCCGCGAGTTGGACGCGGCCCACGAGGCGCGCCGCCGCCTGGCGGCCGACCTGCGCGGCGCGCCATCGTCGTCGGCCCTGGCGCGCGAACTCGGCCTGCACACCCGCAAGCTGGACCAGGCCTTCAAGCGTGCGTTCGGCGTCAGCATGGCGCGTTACCTGCAAGAGGCGCGCCTGACGCACGGCCGCGAACTGATCCTGAACGGCGGCTTGAGCGTGTCCGAGGCCGCCTGGCACGTGGGCTATGCGCCCGCGCATTTCTCGGTGGCGTTCCGCCGTCGCTTCGGCGCGCGCCCCAGCGCGCTGCGCTAGCCGCGAAAAAATCGGCAGCGCCTCGGCCTGCCGCGACTTTGCTTGCGCTGCGGTGGCACCCTCGCCGCGTCAGTGCGCCAGCAGGAAGCCCAGCACCGCTTCGCGGAACTCGTCCGGGCGTTCGATGTTGGACAAGTGCACGGCGTCCAACATCAGTAGCGTTGCGCCCGGCACGGTCGCGGCGATCTGCTCGCCGTGGCTGGCGGCGGTGACCGTGTCGTCGCGGCCGGCGATGACCAGTGTGGGGCGCGGGATCAGGGCAATGGTGCGGCGCAGGTCCATGTCCCGCACCGCCGCGAAATTGCCCGCCAGGCCGTGTTTGTCGGTCGCCAGCAGCGCGGCGCGGAAGGTGTCGATGACCGGGCCGCCGGCCTGCAGCATGGCGGCCGGGAACCAGTTCGCCAAAAAGGTTTCGGTCGTCTCCTTCATGTCGGGCGCCTGCAGCGTGTCGCTGATGCGCTCATCCCATTGCGGCGTGGGCCCGAGATAGGCCGAGGTGTTGGCCAGGATCAGGCGGTCGATGCGCTCGGGCGCATGCACCCCCAGCCATTGCCCGACCATGCCGCCCAGCGACAGCCCCAGGAAGTGCGCACGATCCACGCCCAGCGCGTCGAATAATTCGAGCGTGTCGCCTCCCAGCCGGTCCAGCGAATACGGGCCCGCCGGCACGCTGGACCCGCCATGGCCGCGGGTGTCGAACCGCAGCACGCGGAAGTGGCGGGCCAGCGCCGGCACCAGGTCGTCCCACATGTGCAGCGTGGTGCCGATGGAGTTCGATAGCGCCAGCACGGGCAGCGTGGCGTCGCCATCCCAGCGGTAGGCGATGCGGGCGCCATCGCCCGTGGTGATGAAGGGATCGGTCTGCATGAAGGGCCTCTTGAGCGGAGAACGTGATGAGGCAAATCGTAGTTGCGGGCCGGTTGGGAAGATATTACAAAGATCGCACAGAGACTGTCGGAAAAACGGACATGAGCGAATTCACGCTGCACGACTTGCAGTGCTTTGACGCGGTGGTGCGCGCGGGCGGCTTCCAGGCCGCCGCCACGCTGCTGCACCGCTCGCATCCCGCGGTGTTTGCAGCCGTGGCCAAGCTGGAGCGGCAATTGGACCTGACCTTGCTGGATCGCGCCGGCTATCGGGTCAAGCCCACGGCGGCCGGACAGTCTTTCCACCTGCGCGCGCAGGCGCTGCTGCGTGAACTGGCCGGGCTGCGCGCCCACGCCGAGCAGTTGGCGATGGGCCAGGAAAGCGAGCTGAACGTGGTGATCGGCGACTTCTGCCCACGGCCCTTGCTGCTGGGCTTGCTGGGCCAGTTTTTCGCGCAGTGGCCGGCCACGCGGTTGAATCTGCATTTCGAAGCGGTGACCGGCCCCTGGGAGCGCCTGATGGACGGCGACGCCGACCTGATCCTGCATCGGGTGGACGCCGCCGACGCGCGTGTGCAATGGCTGGACCTGGGCAGCGTGCCGTTCGTGCCGGTGGCCGCGCCCGGCTATCTGGCCGCGCCCGTGGCGCGCGCCGTCCGCCCGGAATACCTGCGCGACTACACCCAGTGCGTCATGCGCGACACGGCCCGCCACACCCCGGGGCGGGACTACTTCATGGTCGAAGGCGCGCGCCAGTGCACCGTGGCGGACCAGTTGATGAAGAAAGAGATCCTGCTGCAGGGCCTGGGCTGGGGGCATATGCCGCGCTTTCTGATCGAGGACGAACTGCGCGACGGCCGCCTGCTGTCGCTGGCCAACCGAAATCTGCCCGGCAGCACCGAAACCCTGGTTGCGGCGCGGCGCGCCGACCGGCCGCAAGGGCCGGTCATGACCCGCCTGTGGCAGACCTTGCAGCAGCACGCACCCGCCATCCGCCAGGCGGTGTCGCCGGTGAAAAAGCGAAAGCCTTAATCCGGAATTCGAAAGCCTTTCCGATTGCCCGCCGAGAGCCCGTTGAAGATGATTATCAATCTTATTAAACGGGTTGGAAGCGGAGGAAATTGTGGGTATCAAGACACGTGGGGCGCGCGGGGGCCGGGACAGGTCCGCGCG
This sequence comes from Achromobacter xylosoxidans, assembly GCA_040396375.1. Lineage (GTDB taxonomy): Bacteria > Pseudomonadota > Gammaproteobacteria > Burkholderiales > Burkholderiaceae_B > Achromobacter > Achromobacter xylosoxidans_D. The sequence continues at coordinate 12,557 of JBEBOQ010000111.1, read as the reverse complement.
GCGGAAACACTCATCCCACGCAGGCGCGGCACACGCCGCACGGTGGTTGCGGCGCGGGGCCGTGGCGGTCGGCCTGGCCGCGGGCGCGGGTAGCGCCGGCGCCCAGTCCGCGGTGGCTGACGCCGCCACCCTGGCGCCGGTCACGGTGCAGGGCGAGCAGGTGGGCGTCACCGAAGGCAGTCAGTCGTACACGGCGCCCAGCGTCACCATTGGCGGCAAGCTGCCGCTGTCGCTGCGCGAGATTCCGCAGTCGGTATCGGTGATTACGCGCCAGCGCATCGAAGACCAGAACCTGTCGTCGCTGGAAGACGCCATGGCCCAGACGCCCGGCATCACCATCGACCTGGCCGCCACCGCCGCCATTCCGCAGTTCTATTCACGCGGCTTCCAGATCGAGTATTTCCAGTACGACGGGGTGCCGATGCAGACGGGCGGGGCCTCATGGGCGCAGCCGGATCTGTTCATGTTCGACCACGTTGAACTGCTGCGTGGCGCGGCCGGTCTGTTCAACGGCGCGGGCCAGCCCGGGGGCGTCATCAACCTGGTGCGCAAGCGTCCCACGCGTGAACTGCAGTTTTCCGGATCGGCCAGCGCCGGGTCGTGGGACAACTATCGCGGCGAACTCGACCTGTCCACGCCGTTGAACGCGTCCGGCTCGGTGCGTGGCCGGATCGCGACGGCGCAGGAAGACCGCAAGTATTTCTACGACGTGGCCAACTCGCAAAAGCAGGCCTACTACGGCATCGTCGAGGCCGACCTGGGCGAGCGCACGCTGTTGACCCTGGGCGGCAGCTACCAGAAGCGCGACTGGCTGCCCTACATGATGCAGCTGCCGCGCTACAAGGACGGCGGCGATCTCGGCCTGACGCGCGGCAGCTACCTGGGCGCCGACTGGAACCGCTGGGACTTCGAGAATACGCAGGTATTCGCCGAACTGGCGCATCAGTTCTCGTCCGATTGGACGGTCAAGCTCAACGTCAACCAGGCCGAGGAAACCAGCAAGCTCAAGTACGCCTACGTGCGCGGTGCGGTGGACCGGCAGACCGGCTTGGGGCCGCGGCTGTACGGCGGCGGCAACCAATACCGCAACGAGCAACTGGGCGTGGACCTGATGGTGACCGGCGCGTTCGAGGCGCTGGGCCGCCGCCACGAGCTGGTGTTCGGCGGCAACTGGTACGACCGCAGCGCGCGCTCCTACAACGCCTATTCGCTGCCGGGCTTTCCGGCGCGGCCGGTGGACGTGTTCCATTACGACGTCAACGATTATCCCGAGCCCGCCGACCCGCAGTGGGGCAGCAAGAGCGACGTCAAGACCCGGCAATCGGGCGTCTATGCCATGGCGCGCCTGAAGCTGGCCGATCCCCTGACGCTGGTGCTGGGGTCGCGCATGAGCTGGTGGCGCACGCAGAGCAAGAACCTGATCAGCGGCCGTAGCGATCCGGCGGTCAGCGAGCACGGCCGGATGACGCCGTATGCCGGCCTGGTTTACGACATCGACAGCCACTGGACCGCCTACGCCAGCTACGCCGACATCTTCCGCGTGCAGAGCGATCTGCGCACGGCGGATGGCGGCTCCTTGCAGCCGGTGGTGGGGTCCAACTACGAGGCTGGCCTGAAAAGCGAATGGCTGGACGGTAAGTTGAACACGTCCTTCGCGCTGTTCCGCATCACCGAGCGCAACCGCGCGCAACGCGACCCCGCCTATCCGGACGTGGGCGACTGCTGCTATGAGGCCAGCGGCCAGGTGCGCAGCCAGGGCGTGGAAGCGGAGGTCTCGGGCCGCATCGCGCCGGGCTGGGAAGTGTCGGGCGGCTACACCTTCAACACCACCCGTTATCTGCAAGACAACACCAATGGCGGCGGGGCGTTCAGGACCTTCACGCCCAAGCACATCTTCCAGCTGTGGACCACGTATCAATTGCCGGGGGAATGGAACCGCTGGAGCGTGGGCGGCGGCGTCAACATCAAGAGCGGCATCTATACGGAGAGCGCCGTGCAGGGCCCGGTCAGCGGCAGTTCGGTGCGCGTGTCGCAAGCCGGCTATGCGATCTGGAACGCCCGCGTCGGCTACCGCGTCAGTGATCACGTGTCGCTGGGCCTGAACGTGAACAACCTGTTCGACAAGGTCTATTACCAACGGCTGGGCAACGCGGACATGGGCAATGCCTATGGCGAGCCGCGCAGCGCCATGCTGAATCTGCGGGTCAAGTACTGACGTTGTCCGCATTCCATGAACGAACGATCCGAACACACCACAAGGAGCACTCCATGCATGCATTCCTGACGCGCTCGCTGCGCGCCGCGATTCTGGGCGCCGCGCTTTACGCCGGTGCAGCGGCGCAGGCCGCCACGCCGTCGGCGCCTTCCTCGCCGGCGCCGGCCGCCTCCGCCATTGCCGCCGCCCAGCCCGCCTGGGCCGCCGGCGAATACCGCTGGACGGTGGACGACCGCAACGGCGAGCCGCCCTATACGCTGCGCCTCTACGTGCAGCCGCTGCCTTCAGGCGACTACGCGCTGACGGGCAGCCTGCTGCTGGACGACGCCGAGCTGGGCGCCTATGGGTCGGCGCGCTTACGCGACGGCAAGCTGGTGCTGGACCTGACCGCCAGCGGCGGCGTGTTGCAGGCGCCGATGGACGAGGGCAAGCGGCGCCTCTATCCCAAGGGCCGCGCACCCGAACGCGTCGATTCGGCGGGCTTTGCCACGATGCGCGCGCTGCTTGATCCGCAATCGCTGGATGGCGTGGTGCAGCGTTACCAGACCAACGTCATGACGGGTCACCACGTGCAGGGCCCGATGTACGCCAACAGCGTCATCCGGCGCCAGCCCTGACCGCGGCGGCGTCGATCAGTACTTGCCGGTAAGCAGCGCGCCGGCATTGGGCACGTGAGTTTCCAGGTTCAACACCTTGAGCATCCGGTACACGGTGGCTGCGGCCGCCGTCACCACCGGCAGGCCCAGGCGGTCCTGCACCGGCTGGATGGATGCCAGCGACGGCATCTGCACGCAGGCCGACAACACCACGGCATCCACGCCGCGCGTATCCAGGCGGTCGACATGGCTGGCGGGCGCCATCGGATCCTGCGCGCCCACCTTCAGGTTGTCGGCAATCTCCAGCGACAGGCTGTCGTGCACTTCGATGCCTTCGTGCTCGATGTAGTCCACCACCAGCTTGGTCAGCGGCTTCATGTAGGGGGTCAGGATGGCGACCTTGCGCGCGCCGATGGCATGCAGGCCTTCGACCAGCGCGCCGGCGCTGGAAACGATGGGCGCGGGCGCGCCGTTGTCCACGGTGGCCTGATGCAGCCGTTCCTGCGAGGCGCGGTGGTAGCCCAGGCCCTGCGCCATGATGGCCACCAGGCAGGCATAGCCCAGCACGTCGACGCGGGCGTCCGAGAGTTCCTGCGCGCAGCGGTCGGATTCGCGGTCCATCGAGGCCAGCTCGGCCGCCGTCACCTGCTTCATGCGCATGCGGCTGGAATGGAACGTGAAGCGCTCGGGCGCGATGGTCTCGCGCAGCCGCAGCATGGCCGGGATCTCCGTCTCCATGGTGGTGTTGGAACTGGGGACGATCTGGCCGATGCGCAGGGCGCGGGGCGGCGTGGTCATGGCGGGCCTCCGGGTTGGGATTGTCTGCGCCCGATCGGCGCCAAACAATTCTGCTCGCCGCGAACGATAGTTTCCAATATAGTTTTTGTCTCGTTTCATATTTTTCGCAAATAATTGGCCGCCATGGAAATCCGCCAACTCCGCTATTTCGCCGTGCTGGCCGAAGAGCTGAACTTCACCCGCGCCGCCGTCCGGCTGCATATTTCACAGCCCCCGCTCAGCCTGCAGATTGCGCAGCTGGAGCGCGAGCTTGAAGTGAAACTGTTCGATCGCAATAACCGCCGGGTGGCGCTGACCGAGGCGGGCGCGGCCTTCCTGAACGACGTTCGCGCCACACTCGCGGGTCTGAAGGACGCGACCGTGCGGGCCCGCGCGGTGGACCAGGGCAGGGCGGGGCGCATCGAGATCGGCCTGTCCGGCTCGCACTTCCTGGGCCCGGTGCCGGCGCTGATCGCGCGCCACGCCGCCACCCATCCCCAGGTGTCGGTGCTGCTCAACGAGATGAACCCGGCCGCCCAGTTGGACGCGCTGCGCGGGCAGCGCATCGACGTCAGCATTTCGCGCACGGCGGTCGATGACGATGAACTGCAATCGCTGGCGTTATGGCCCGACCCCGTGGTGGCGGCCTTGCCGGCCAGCCACCGGCTGGCCGGCAGAAAGCGCCTGGCGTTGGCCGATCTGGCAGAGGACGCTTTCGTGATGCTGCGCACCGACACCTCGGCCTTTGCCCGCGGCCTGGCCGACGCCTGCGCCCGCGCCGGCATGCCGCAAGCGGTGGCGCAGCGCGTGGCTGAAGTGCCGGCGCAATTGGCGCTGGTGGCGGCCGGGCTGGGCGTGGCGCTGGTGCCGCAGTCCGCCTGCGGCCATTTCGGCGATCGCATCGCGGTATGCGCGCTGCCGGCCGAGCTGGCGCGCGGTACCGTCTACGCCGTCACCCGCCGCCAAGGCCGCAACTGCGCGTTGCAGGCCTTTCTGCAGACCGCCGCGAAGATGACGGCGCGCCCGGCCGGCTGACGGCACCGGGTTGTTCAGGGTCCATCGCGCGTCTGCCTTGGCGTCGCCCGCGCGCTCTTCAGCGCAGGCGAAGCCGCTCCTCCAGATTCCGGAATAGGCATATCCGGCCGCCGCGCACACACTCTCCCGCACAAGTTGATCAGCCCAATGATCACGAACGGAGACAAGCATGCTGCACCCGCAACGCTGGCTGGCCGCTGGCGCGCTGGCCTTCGCCTTGGCGGGCCCGGCGCACGCGGCCTGGCCCGACCGACCCATCACTCTCATCATCCCCGCCTCGCCCGGTGGCACGACCGACATCGCCGCGCGCCTGATCGCGGACAAGCTGGGCGCCAAGCTGGGCCAACAGGTCATCGTGGAAAACCGCGCGGGTGCTGCCGGCATCATCGGCGCCCAGGCGCTGACGCGCGCCAAGCCTGATGGGTACACGCTGCTGATGGGCAACATCGGTCCCAACGCCATCAACTACGCGCTCTACAAGACGCTGCCCTATCAGCCCGGCGACTTCGCACCCGTCACGCGCGTGATCTCGGTGCCCAACGTCCTGGTGGTGAACGCGGCCTCGCCCGCGCGCACCGTAGCCGACCTGTTGACCGAAGCGCGCCAGGACCCTGGCAAGATTTCGTTCGGCAGCTCGGGTTCCGGCCAGTCGCCCCACCTGTCCGCCGAACTGTTCAAGCAGCGCGCCGGCATAGCCGGTACCCACGTGCCCTATAAGGGCGCCGGCCCCGCGGTGGCCGCGCTGCTGGGCCAGCAGTTCACCTTCATGATCGACAACCTGCCCAGCTCCATGCCGTACATCCAGTCCGGCAAGCTGCGCGCATTGGCGGTCACCAGCGACCGGCGCCTGGCCGAGCTGCCGGACGTGCCCACCATGGCCGAGGCCGGCGTCAAGGACATGGTGGTCACCGCCTGGTTTGGCCTGGTCGCGCCTGCCGGCACGCCCGGCCCGATCATCGACACCCTCTATGCCGCCACCCGCGACGTGGTCCGCAGCCCGGACATCACCGAGCGGTTCCGCGCCATGGGCGGACAGGCCGGCGGCGACACGCCTGCCGAATTCGCCGCCTTCATCGACCAGGAACGCGCGCGCTGGCAACAGATCGTGGCCGCCGCGGGCATCGTGCAGGAGCAATAGGTGATCAACAAGATACAAGCGTCCATGGCCCAGGCCGTGGCCATCATTCCCGACGGCGCGTCCGTGCTGGTGGGCGGTTTCGGCGAAGCCGGCGTGCCTTATGAACTGCTGCATTGCCTGGTTGAACTGGGCCGCCGCGACCTGACCCTGATCGCCAACAACGCCGGCACCTTCGACCGTGGCATCGCCGCGTTGCTCAACCGCAAGCAGGTCAGAAAGATCATCTGCTCGCATCCGCGGCCGCCCAACTCCGACGCCTTCGCACGGGCGTTTCGCGCCGGTGAAGTCGAATTGGAATGCGTGCCCCAAGGCACCCTGGCCGAACGCCTGCGCGCGGCCGGCGCCGGCCTGGGCCCGTTCTACACGCCCACCGGCTACGGCACCGAACTCGCCGCTGGCCGCCACCAGGAAGTATTCGACGGCGTGGGCTACGTGCTCGAACAGCCGCTGCGCGCCGACTACGCCCTGGTCCGCGCCCACCTGGGCGACCGGTGGGGCAACCTGATGTACCGCCACGCGGCCCGCAACTTCAATCCCGTGATGTGCATGGCCGCCGGCCACGCCATCGCCCAGGTCGATGAAGTGGTGCCGCTGGGCACCTTCGTGCCAGAGCAGGTCATGACGCAAGGCATCTTCGTCAAAGCCGTCGTTCGGGTGGAGGCCTGACATGCAGACTGTTCCTCTTACCCGCCAGCAGGTCGCGCAACTTTTGGCCAGCGACATCCCCGACGGCGCCATCGTCAACCTGGGCATCGGCATGCCGACCCTGGTGGGCGATTACCTGCCGCCCGACAAGGACATCCTGCTGCACAGCGAAAACGGCATCCTGGGCATGGGCCCCGCCGCTGCTGGCGACGCCATCGACCCCGACCTGATCAACGCCAGCCGCCTGCCCATCACTCTGCTGCACGGCGCGTCCATCACCGAGCACACCGTGTCCTTCGCCATGATGCGCGGCGGCCACCTGGACTACGCCGTGCTCGGCGCCTTCCAGGTGTCGGAACGCGGCGACCTGGCCAATTGGAAGACCGATGCCGCCGATGCCATCCCTGCCGTCGGCGGCGCCATGGACCTGGCCGTCGGCGCCAAACAAGTCCTGGCCATCATGGAACACCGCGGCCGTGACGGCACGCCCAAAATCCTGCGCCAATGTCGCTACCCCCTCACCGGCGCCGGCGTGGTCACACGCATCTACACCGACCTGGCCGTCATCGACGTCACCCCAGCCGGCCTGCGCGTCCACGCCGTGCTGCAAGGCGTCAGCCCCGACTTCCTGCAGTCCGTCACCGAAGCCCCGCTGCAATTTCCCGAGCCGCTACGCACCATCCAGCTCGACACCGCCGGCACGCCGCGCTACGCCTGATCTCACGTGCTGGTGCGCCAAATGGCGCACCAGCAGAGCACACGAGCCGCATCTGCGTGGACGCGTTCGAAGTTCTTGATCAAGCCTGCCCGCCTCGCGTTCGCAAATCCAGGAGCCCCGACATGACCCGTTCCTTTCTCGCCGTCCTGGCCGCCGCCGCGGCAACCCTGCTTGCCGCCTTCGCCGCCCAGGCCGCCGGCCCGTACCCCGACAAGCCCATCACGCTGTTGATCCCGTACCCGCCGGGCGGCAGCGCCGACATCCTCGCCCGCCCGTTAGGCGCCGCCCTGCAAAAGAAGTGGGGCCAGCCCGTTGTCCTGGAATACAAACCCGGCGCCGGCGGCGCCATCGCTTCCTCGCAACTGGCCCGCGCCAAACCTGACGGCTACACCTTACTCATGGTCCTGGCCGCCCACGCCATCAACCCCAGCCTGTACCCGTCGCTGCCCTACGACACCCGCCGCGACTTCGCGCCAGTGTCCCTGGTCGCCACCTTGCCCATGCTCGTCTCCGCGCCGCTGTCCACCCCCGCGAACAACATCCCCGACCTCATCGCCTACGCCAAGACCCACCTCGGCAAACTCAGCTTCGCCTCTGCCGGCAACGGCAACACCAGCCACCTGGCCGCCGAAATGTTCAAGGCCCAGACCGGCACGGACATGCTGCACGTCCCCTACAAAGGCAGCGGCCCCGCCGTCGTCGCCCTGCTAGGCGGCGAAGTCTCCCTGATGTTCGACAGCATCTCCACCTCGCTCCCTCAAGTCCAATCCGGCAAACTCAAAGCCCTGGCCGTCACCGGCGACCACCGCTCTGCCTTGCTCCCCAACACCCCCACCGTCGCCGAAGCCGTCCCCGGCTTCGTCGTCAACGGCTGGTACGGCATCCTGGCCCCCGCCAACACGCCACCCAACATCCTGGACACCCTGAGCACCGCGATCGCCACCGCCATCCAGGCCCCGGACCTCAAGGCCCAACTGAACAGCTACGGCTACGAAACCGTAGGCTCCACCCCCCAGGCCTTCGCAGACCACATAGACAAAGAACTCGCCACCTGGAAAAACGCGGTAGAAGTCTCCGGCGCCAAGCTGAACTGAACGCAGCGTCATCACGTGACGCAAGACACCATGTAGGCCTCGTAAGGCCGCCCGCGCGGCCGGCACGAGGCGGGCCCCGCAAACCCCTCCGCTCCCAAGCTGACGTTGGCCACCACGCCAAGCACACCACCCGCCCCAGCGCCCGTGACTAATCCTCATCACCAGCGCGTGGCGGGGCAGGCGGGTGAGGGCGGGGCGTGTAGATGCGCCCGGCGGAATCCGAAGGAACCGCCGAAGGCGGTGACGAGGATGAGGAAGGGGCAGTCCGGAGCGAAGGCTCCGGACCGCAATCGTAGCCCCGCCCTCACCCGCCTGCCCCGCCACGCGCGGCTCAAGAACCAACACCCCCCAAAAGCAAAAGGGCCCTTCCAAAGAAGAGCCCCAAGAAAAAACCACCCAGAAACCAATCACCCAACAGACAACACACAATCCAACGCCTCAGGCGCAGCCAACCGAACTTGGAAGACCCTCAGCTCGTCCCGCCTGAAAACATGCACATCGACCCGATCCCCCGCCCGGTACTGCCCCAACAACACCTCAACCCCCGCAGCCCCCTCAACCTTCAACCCGTCAATAGCCACCAGCAAATCCCCCGCCGACAACCCCCCCTTGTGTCCCGCCCCGCCTTCCAGCACGGTAGCCAACACCAACGACTCTCCTTGCTTGCGCGTGCGCACATCCAAAGAAGGAAGATTGGCCGAAACCTTCCACTGCACCTTGATCCCATGCGGCGCCAACAACTCCGCCAGCGGCACATCCGCCACCCCGTATGCATGGCGAGCAATAAACCGCCGCGTATCCACCCCGGTTGCTTCCTTGATCAACCCAGGCAGCCCATCTTCCGGCAACCCCTGCGGCTTGCCCTGATAGAAGTCCCGCCCATACCGCTGCCACAGCAGCCGCATCACATCATCCAGCGAACGCGTGCCCGATGACTCCTGGCGGATCAGAAGATCCAGCCCCAGCGCCACCAACGCACCCTTCGTGTAGTAGCTCACCAGCGCATTCGGCGAATTCTCGTCCTGCTTGTAATAGCGCGTCCAGGCATCGAACGAGCTTTCCGCCACCGACTGCTTATCGCGCCCCGGCGTGCGCGCCACGCTCGTGATCGTCTTGGCCAGCAGCCGCAGATAATCATTCTGCGTGATCGCGTTCGAGCGCAGCAGCAGCAGATCGTCGTAATAGGACGTGAAGCCCTCGAACACCCATAGCAGCCGCGTCAGGTCGGGCTGCGACAGGTCGTAGGGCACGAACGCCTGCGGCTTGATCCGCTTGACGTTCCAGGTATGGAAATACTCGTGGCTGACCAGCCCCAGGAACCCGCGATAGCCTTCGCCCTGGCCTTGCTGGCCCAGCACCGGCAGATCCTTGCGCGCCGTCATCAGCGCCGTGCTGGCACGGTGCTCCAGGCCGCCGTAGCCGTCGCCCGTCACCATCGTCATGAACACATAGCGGTCGGCGCAGTCCAGGAACGGCGCGCGCTTCGTGCGCGGTTCAAAGAAGGCGATCTGCGTTTCGCAGATCTTGCGCACATCGTCCGTGATGCGGGCCAGGTCCAGGTTGGGCGCCACGCCCGTGAACACCAGCTCATGTTCCGCGCCGTGTGCCGTGAAGCTTGCCACTTGCGGCGTACCCATTTCAACCGGGTGGTCGATCAACGCATCGTAATCGGGCGCCTGATAGCGCCCGAAGCCGTGACGCCGCGCCGCACCCTTCTGGCCGCGGGCTTCGCGCAGGCTGGTGTAGACCTTCCAGCCGTCGATGCCGCGCGGCGGCGCCAGGTCCACCAGGCAGGGCAGGTGGTCCTGCCCATGCACCCGCAGGAACACGCTGGTGCCGTTGAAGAAGCCGTGCGTTTCGTCCAGGTGCGCGCCGCGCACCGACAGGTCCCAGGCATACACCGTGTACTCCACCCGCAACGGACCGTCGCAAGGCGCGGCCTGCCAGGTGTGATTGTCTATTTTGTCGACAGGCACGCGGCGGCTGCCCGCATGGGCCGTCAGCGACTCGATCTGGCGCGAAAAATCGCGGATCAGGTAGCTGCCCGGAATCCAGGCCGGCAGCGACAGGCGCTGGCCATCCGGCGAGGGCGCCTGGACGGTTAGGGTTATCCGGTAGCGGTGCCCCGCGGGGTCGTGGGGCGCGAGGCGGTAAAGTATGGGGAAAGCATCGGTTTTTTCCATGCGTATATCTTATTTCATCCCATCCTCTGGAGACAGGTAATGAGCGAGTCGTTTGTGCTGGTCGAAACCCGCGGCCGCGTCGGTCTGCTGACGCTGAACCGCCCCAAGGCGCTCAACGCGCTCAACGATCAACTGATGGACGAACTCGGGGCGGCGCTGCTGGCCTTCGAAGCGGACGCCGGTATCGGCGCCGTGGTCATCACGGGCAGCGAAAAGGCCTTCGCCGCCGGCGCCGACATCGGCGCCATGAAAGACTGGTCCTACATGGATGTGTATGGCAGCGAATACATCACGCGCAACTGGGAAACGCTCAAGCGCATCAGGAAGCCCGTGATCGCCGCCGTGGCCGGCTACGCCCTGGGCGGCGGCTGCGAACTGGCCATGATGTGCGACATCATCATCGCCGCCGACACCGCCAAGTTCGGCCAGCCCGAAATCAAGCTGGGCGTCATCCCCGGCGCAGGCGGCACGCAACGCCTGCCGCGCGCGGTGGGCAAGGCCAAAGCCATGGACCTGGCCCTGACCGCCCGCATGATGGGCGCTGAAGAGGCCGAACGCGCAGGCCTGGTGTCGCGCGTGGTTGCCGCCGACAAGCTGATGGAAGAGGCCATGGACGCCGCTACCGTCATCGCCTCGATGTCGCTGCCGTCGGTCATGATGGCCAAGGAGTGCGTCAATCGCGCCTTCGAAGGCTCCCTCAACGAAGGCCTGCTGTTCGAGCGCCGCGTGTTCCATTCGCTCTTCGCCACCGAAGACCAGAAGGAAGGCATGGCCGCGTTCACCGAAAAGCGTAAACCGGACTTTAAACACCGTTAAGCCTTGTTACGCCCGCGCCGAACGGCCGGGCGGGCTCCTGAAAGGCCCCGCGCGCCCCGTAAGGGCGCGTTTTTGCGTGCGGCGCAAGCGCCCGGCGCGCGTTGCGCCTTGAAACCTTTGGGCAGCACCTTGTTGCAGTGATCGGTCCTATCCTGAGCGGGCGTCATCACAAAGAGGTGCCGCGCCAGAGAGGCTTGCCCGAACTGGTAAGCCTATGCGCGGCGGCTCGCCTGCAAACAATAGCAACAAGGAGCCTTGCATGCGTACTTCCCCTTTTAATCGTCGGTGGTCCGCCGCCGCGCTCGCAGGCGCCTTGAGCGTCTGCTTCGTGACCGCTACGCAAGCCCAATCGCCGCAGCCGTCGATGCGGCTGGTGTCCGAAACGCCTTATCCGGCCGCCGCCGCGCCCGCGCCGCAAATGAGCGCGCAGGAACTGCGCGAAACGGCGATCGACGCCTACGTCTACGCCTATCCCATGGTGTTGATGGAACTGGCGCGCCGCAAGGCCACCGCGGTGCAGTCGCCGCTGGATGGCAAGGCGCCGGTGAATCAGTTCGGCCACAAGGCCGCGTTCCCCGACCCGCGCGCCTCCGACACGCCGTGGCCCAGCGCCGACGCGCTGTATTCCAGCCTGTGGTTCGATGTCTCGCGCGCGCCGCTGATCGTGCGCCTGCCTGATACTGGCAATCGCTATAGCGTGCTGTCGGCGCTGGATATGTGGAGCGACGTGTTCGCCTCGCGCGGCACGCGCACCAATGGCCCTGGCGCGCAGTCGTTCGCCATCATCGGCCCCAATTGGCAGGGCGCGCTGCCGCCGGGCATCGACGTCATCCACAGCCCGACGTCCGCCGGTTGGCTGATCGGTTGGACCCAGGCCGGCGGTCCGCAGGACTACGCGGCCGTCAACCAGATCCAGGCCAACATGTCTGCCAGTCCGCTGGTGGCGCCCGTGGCGCCGCTGCCCGGCCGCGCGCGTGGCTCCGCCACGCCGTATCCGCAAACCGGCCCTGGCGTCGGCACTGCGCCCATCGGCAGCGATGTGCCCCTGCCGATGCCCGTGACCGTCGGCGAAGGCACGCCGGCCGAGCAGGCGGCAAGCATGGACGCCGCGTCGTTCTTCACGCTGTTCTTCGACGTGCTGCGCAACAACCCGCCGCACGCCAACGACACGCCCATCCTGGACCGCATGCGCCGCATCGGCCTGGATGGTCGCCAGCCGTTCTCGTACGGCCGGCTGAGCCCCACGGTGCAGCAGGCCCTGGCCGACGCCCAGCCGCTGGCCGGTCGCCGCATCGCCGACGGCGTGTCGCGCCTGGCCACGCCGATCAACGGCTGGAACA
>JBEBOQ010000110.1:0-17965 GCA_040396375.1 Achromobacter xylosoxidans | reverse complement strand
CGCCAGCGGCCTGACGCTCAAGACGCAAGGCGTGCTGGACAACAGCGCCGGCCTGATTCAGGCGAACAACGCGTTGATGTTGACCGCTGGTAGCCTGAGCAACCGCGAGACGCTCGCCAACGGCTTGGCCGGCGCGGCAGCAGGCACACCGCCCAGTGCGAGTGCCGCGAGCGCCAAGGCCAGCGTTTTGGGCCTGATGGGCCAGCAGGTCACGCTGAATGCCGGTTCGGTCGACAACCAGGCGGGGCGCATTGGGGCGGGTCAGGAACTGGGCGTCACCACCGGCGCGCTGAACAACGCGGCCGGCAATGTCTCTTCTGATGCCAACGCCAAGCTCGCCTTCAGCAGCTTGGCCAACAGCAGCGGCGCATTGACGGCGGGCAGCTCGCTGGAACTGGTCACCGGCAATCTGGACAACGACGGCAAGATCCACGCTGGCCAGGATCTGAAGATCACGGCCAACAACCTGACCAACCGCGTCACCGGGGAACTGGTCGCGGGGCGCAATACCGAACTGAATATCGGCGCGATGCTTGCCAACGCGGGCTTGATTGATGGGGGCTATGTCCGCATCGGTGCGGGCACGCTCGTCAACACCGGCCGCATCTACGGCGACCGCATCGGCCTGCAGACGCCGGTCCTGACCAATGACGCCAACGCTGTCATCGCCTCGCGCGGCGACTTGGACCTGGGCGTGGGTACGCTGACCAACCGCGAACATGCACTGATCTACGCCGGTACCGACCTGCGGGTAGGCGCCAGCCTGGACGCGTCCGGCAAGGCCACGGGCCAGGCGCAGTCAGTCGTCAACGCATCGGCCACCATCGAAGCCGAACGCAACGCGGACGTCGCAGCGGCCAGCATCCAGAACCTGAACAGCCACTTCACCAGCGAAGTCGTCGAAACCAGCCGCGGCCCCAAGCTGTACTACCGGCTGGAGAATTCCACGGAACTGATGGACGGCGCCAAGTTGTGGCTGTGCGACGCCGTCACCACCGCCTGCGGCAAAGACCCGGTCACGTTCCTGGAGGACGATTCCGAGCGCCGCTTGCTGTTGCCGTCGGACAAGTATCCCGAATCTCGCTACGGCCCGCCGTTCGACTATGTGCGAGGCGTGCGAGGCAAAGAGGGCCGGGACGCACCCATCCCGCCCGCCTTTCTGCCGGACTCCTACGTATGCGGCCCGGGCGGGGACGCCTGCAACTATGAACCGGGCGGCCCGCGCTATCAGGCGGGCGACGGTGTCTGGCGCGTGTTCGGCGTGGCAGAGCCTGTAGCGGTGCCGCCCCTGGTCGAGGTCAAGTGCAACGGCAACCAGACCTGCCTGGTCTCCACGCGCGAACGCGACCAGGCCTTGGCGACCAACCAGGCGCGCCACAAGGAACTGGAAGGCAAGATCTACGCCTTCAATGCCGATTTCAATGGCCGGCTGGTCAAGAACTTCTTCTACTACAAGGTTCAAGAGGTCGTCTCCGAAAGTCGTACGGTATCGACGGACCCGGCCAGGATCATCGCGGGCGGTAACGCCAGCTTCACGGGGGCTGTCACCAACGATAAAAGCCGCATCATCGCCGGCGCCACGCTATCGGTGAACGGGCCGGCCGTTAACAACCTAGGGGCCGAAGGCCTGCGCCAGATCGAACGCGTCGGCTCTGAAGTGCGCACCGTCGCCAAGGGCGGCCGGCGTAAGGAAAGCTGGACCGACTACCGCGACATCGTCGCGCCCGAACGCATCGACCTGGCCGTGGCCAGCGCCATCGGCAACACCGCACCCCCCGCCACCGGCAACCAGAAACCCGGCGCCAGCGGCATCGTCAACCCCTTGCAGCCCGCGCAGCTGATTGAATTCGGTACGCCCGGCAAGTTCGTGATTCGCGTCCCGACGCTGCCGCCTGTCGTTCCAACCAACGCGTTGTACCGCGTCATGCAGGCGCCCAATGCGCCTTACCTGATCGCGACCGACAGTCAATTCCTAGGCTCGCGCACGGTCACCTCCAGCGATTTCCTGCTGCGCCAGCTCAACCAGAACAGCGGCTACCTCCTCAAGCGCTTGGGTGATGGCTTCTACGAACAAAAACTGGTGGCCGAGCAGGTCATGCTGGCCAGCGGCCAGCGCTTTGTGGGCGACTACACCGACAACGAAACCCAATACAAGGCGCTGCTCACGGCCGGGGCAGACTTTGCCGGCAAATTCGGCCTGACCATCGGCACCGCGCTATCCGAGGACCAGATACGCCACCTGACCGGCGACATCGTCTGGCTGGTCGAACAGACCATCACGCTGCCCGATGGTACCCAGCAACGGGTGCTGACCCCGCAGGTCTACCTGGCCGTCAAGCCCGGCGACCTGCGCGGCGACGGCACCTTGATCGCGGGCCGCGAAACGCAGATCAACACCACGGGCGATATCAACAACAGCGGCACGCTCGGCGCACGCAACGCGCTGATCGCCAATGCGCAGAACATGCGCAACACCGTCGGTTCTGTCCAGGCCAAGACGGTCAACCTGAACGCCCGGCAAGACATCGACAACCTGGCCGGATTGCTCAAGGGCGAGTCGGTCGCGTTGAAGGCGGGGCGGGACATCAACCTGGTTGCCAGCACGCAATCCCAGGCCAGTGGCGGGGTGGGCAGCACACGCATCAACGGCGTGGCGCGCATCGACGCGGGAACCCTGAACGCCCAGGCCGGCCGCGACTTGAACGCGCAAGCTGCCGTCATCAACGCCACCGGCGATGCCCGAGTGCAGGCTGGCCGCGACATCAACCTGACGACGGCAGACGAGCGCTACGCGGAGTCTTACCACTACGGCAAGAAGAACCGCGCTGAAATGCGGGTCTCGCAAGAGGCCGGCACGCGGATCGACGCGGACGGCGACCTGGTGCTGGCAGCCGGCCGCGACGTGTCCACGCGCGCCGCACAATTGTCGTCGGACAAAAAGCTCAGCGTCCTGGCCAGCCGCGACGTCAACCTGCTGGCGGGCGAGGCCTCCGCCTCGACCTACAACGAAACCTACGTCAAGCAAAAAGGCTTCCTGTCCAGCCGTTCCACCCACACGAAGGACAGCAGCGCATCGACCACCGCGCAAGGCACGCGGTTGTCGGCAGACAGCGTTTTCGTGGGCAGCGGACGCGACCTCACCCTGACGGCCACGCAGATCCTGGCCACCCACGACATCTTGCTGGACGCCGCGCGGGACGTGACGGTGCAAGCCGGCCTGAACACCTACGCCGAAGACCACCACCGCCGCGAGAAAAAGAGCGGCTTCTCAACCAGCGGCCTGGGGGTGTCGTACGGGCGCAGCGACAGCAAATCCAACCAAAGCGTGGCCGGCGCCACGCAAAGCGATGCCCGCAGCCTGCTCGGCACCACCGGCGGCAACGTCATCCTGACGGCAGGCCGCGACGCCCGCATCGTGGGCAGCGACGTCGTCGCCGGCAAGGCGGCAGGCGACGTGACCGGCAAAACCGGCAACATCGACATTCAAGCCGAGAACGTCGCCATCCTGGCCGGGCGCGATACCGAAAGGACGCACAGCGACTACGCCAACAAGCAAAGCAGCTTTGGCGTGAAGATCGTAGGTACGCCGGTGGACACCTTCAAGAACCTGTCCAACGCCGGTTCGGCAAAAGCCAAGGTCCAGGAATTGGCCCACAGCGGCGCCACCACGCCTGGCGTAACCCTTAACTTCAGCAGCAGCAAGAGCAGCGGCTCGCAAGATACCTACAGCCAGGTCAGCAGCGGCTCGGACCTGAGCGCCGCAGGCGACATCCTGATCCGTGCCACCGGCAGCGGCGCCAAGGATGCTTCCGGCCGCGCGATTGATGGCGACATCGCCCTGGTCGGCTCCAACCTGCGCGCCCAGGGCGGCGTGGTGCTGGATGCCAAGCGCGACATCGCCGTTGTCGGTGCGCAAAACCAATACAGCCAATCCAGCAAGAACGACAGCAAGACCACCAGTATCTCGTTTGGCAGCATGAGCCTGGGCGACATGGGCCGGGCGATCGACGGCGGGCCGAACGCGAGCGGTGTCAAGACGTTCCCCTACGGCAGCCAGATCGCAAATTCGCGCGACTGGGCCTCGGGCACGTGGCAGACGGCATCGCTGATCACCGGCAACACGGTCTATATGAATAGCCGCGATGGCGATATCCGCATCACGGGATCGGCCATCGACGCTGTCAAGAACGTGGGGCTGTCCGCCAGCCAGGGATCGATTTCCATCGACACCGGCACGGCTACCCGCGATCACACCAGCAGTCACAGCAGCAAAAGCATCGGTGACTTGAGCGGCGAAGTCGGCGGCGACGCGGTCGGCATACGCAAGACCAGCGGCGGTTTGACGGAGAACAGCAAGACGACCAGCGGCGCAGGCAGCACCATCGTCAGCCGCCAGGGCGACGTGTCCATCATCGCCAAGGAAGACCTGCTGATTCGCGGCAGCGACATCCGTGCCGGCCGCGATGTGCTGTTGGGCGGTCAGGCGGTCACCATCGACGGCAGCTTCGACACGTCGGCCTTCCGGGATTTCCAGAAGAGCAGCCAGATTGCGGTCACGACCAGCGTCAACAGCCCGGTCATCAAGGCGGTGGAGACCATCGACCGCATGCGTAACGCGGCGCAAGACTCCAACAACGGCAGAATCCAGGCGGTCGCCGCGGTGGCCGCAGGCTTGGCCGCCAAGAACCTCTACGACGCCGTGGCCAAGAATCCCGCGCAGATGGGAGGCATCAGCGTCAACGTCGACGTGGGCGCCAGCAGCTCCAGCCAGACCCGCAGCGGACAGAGCAGCACCGCCAGCGGTTCGGCTGTCTCGGCAGGCCGGGACTTGGCCATTATCGCCACGGGGAACGGCGCCCAGTCCAACATTACGGTGTCGGGCTCGAACCTGACTGCAGGTCGCAACGTGCTGCTGAACGCGGAGGGCGACATCCTGCTCACCGCCCTGCAAAACACGTCCAGCCAACAGAGCGACGGCAAGAGCAGCAACGCCAGCATCGGTGTCGGCTTTGCTGTGGGCGGCAGCCAGAATGGCTTTGCCATCAACGTCGGGGCTGGCGGCAGCACCAGCAAGAGCAACGGCCAGGACAGCACCTGGAACAACACCCATGTGGTGGCCGGCGACCGGCTCACGATCAACTCGGGTGGCGACACCGTGCTGCGCGGCGCGCAGGCCAGCGCGGCCCAGATCGTCGCCACCGTGGGCGGCAACCTTGTCATCGAGAGCCTGCAAGACATCAGCCACTATGCGGCGCGCGACCGCAGCGGCGGCGTACAGGTCAGCCTGTGCATCCCACCGATTTGCTACGGCGCAAGCAGCGTCAGCGGCAACTACGGCCAGACCAAGATCAACAGCCAGTACGCCAGCGTCACGGAACAGACCGGCATGTGGGCGGGGGACGGCGGCTTCCAGCTGAACGTGGGCAAGAACACGGGCTTGATTGGCGGTGTGATTGCCAGCAGCGACAAGGCCGTGGCGGACGGCAAGAACGTGCTGATCACCGGGACGTTGACCAGCCAGGATATCGAGAACCGGGCCCGTTACGAGGGGCAGTCGGTTCAGCTGGGTGGCGGCTTTAACTTCGGCGGGGGTGGGGCCGGCGGCAAGGATGGTGCCAAGGGTGGCGAGGGCGGTGGTAGCGACAGCACCAAAAGCGCCATCGGCACCGACAACCAGGGCAACGTCGCCGGCGGCAGCAAGGCCACGCCGGGTTCCACGCTGCCCAGTTTCAACGGCGTCAGCGCCAGCGCACCGATCGCATTGGGCGCCAGCGGCGAAGCCAGCTCCACCACGAAAAGCGCTATCAGCGGCGGCACCATCGTCATTCGGGATGAGACGGGCCAAAAGGCGCTGACGGGCCAGACCGCGGCGGAAGCGATTGCCGCGTTGAACCGGGATACCAAGGACACGTTGAACGCACTGGATCGGATCTTTGATGAGAAGGAGGTCCGGGCGGGGTTTGAGGTGACGGCCGAGCTCTCCAGGCAGGTAGGCCAATATGTGGCCAATCGAAAGGCAGAGCTTGAGGCGCTCAGGGCGCGCTCAGAGGACAAGTCATTGCCGTATGCCGAACGCATACAGGCAGCACGCGACTTTGCGGCGATGGAGAGCCTCTGGGGACAGACAGGAACGCTACAGCAATGGAGCACGGCAATCCTGGCGGCTGCTGGTGGAAATGTGGTCGGTGGTGCGGGGCAGTTCATCCAGGCCGCGGCGGTCAACTATCTGCAGGCCCTGGGCGCCACAAAAATCAAGGAACTGAGCGCTCAATTTGGCGGCGAAGGGTCCGCCGGACACGCCGCGTTGCACGCCTTGCTGGGTTGCGCTGGTGCAGCGGCCCAAACCAACTCTTGTGGTGCGGGGGCTGCGGGCGCGTTCTCCAGCGTGGTGCTGAGCAAGCTTTTGGAGAGTGTTGACGGCCGCGAGACGAAAGACCTGTCGCCGGATGAAGCCAACGCGCGCGTGAATCTGCTGGCGAGCATTGTTGCCGGGATTGCCGCTGGCATCGATCCGTCTGCGGCTGCGCCTGTCGTCAATGCAGCGGTAATCGAATTAGAGAACAACACGTCCTATAGGTATCGAAACAAAGTCGCCAAATTGAAGTCCGAGTTGTATGGCAAGTTGGAAGCTGAGTGCGGCAGCGATGCGCCGTGCTATCAGGCCGGATTCGATCGGGCAGACAGGATAGCTGCGGCGTATGACGTGACGCTCATGCTTCGCCACTATCCCAGTCTGACGAAGGAGAAAGCGGATACGTTGGCGCAGGCTGTGTTGGATCTGGCTCCTGGGGTGTCCAATGCTAGTGCGTTGTACGAGTTAGTGACGGGGAAGACGGGGACGGGAGAGGAGGCGAACAAGTACTTTGCGGCGATAGGATTGGTGCCCGTTGTTGGTGGGATATTGAAAAAGGGCGGCCAGGCGTTGCACGTGTTTGCGGATGCTGAAAAGGCGATTGATGTCGGTAAGGTTGGAGCAGGGACGGTCGCGTCAGGGGTAAAGGGCGGCATTGGCGTTTCGGAGGATGTGGCGAGGGCGGCACTTTCCAATGTTGGCCGCATCGATCATTCTGCTAGGCATCTGATTGATGCCGGGATAATTACCGCAAATTCTGGATCAAAAGCTGCCAGGCAAGCATTTCAGGAAATCGGACAGTTTATTCTTACTAACCCTGAAAAGACCTTTGATCACGTTATGGCTCAAGGAGGGCAGGCAGTAAAGGGATTCTATGGAAAATTTAACGGCGCAGATGTGGTTATCTTTGTGGCAAAAGATGCCGTTGGAAAAATCGGAATTGGCGATATTGTGACGGCAATTAAGCCGTCTGCACAGCAAATGAGGAATTTTGGACTATGAAGACTAGCGATAGCCTTGGAATTTACTGGCCATGTATCGATAAAGTTAACAATGAAATATATCAAGACGAAGTGAGTGGTTTGATATTTTATGGGTTTTGGTCTCATGGGTATTCTTCGGAAGTTTTGGGTAATGTCGATTCCTTTGAAAATATTTGGATGGGTGGTGTGGATATAAGGTTTCGTGAATGGAGTGGTGAAGCCATGAGTAATCTTTCTATTGAGATGAAAATTAATTCATGGCCAAGTAAAAATCGATGGAGAGAGAGCATTGAAGCCTCATTGAGATGGTTTATTGAGAATGGTGCGCTGATATCTTGGTGTGGTGGCGAATGGTCCAGCCCTTCATTGGCGGTTTTCATGGAAGATCAGCGGAGTGGGCTGGTATATGCAGCTTTTTGTAAGAGTGTCGGCTTCGCGTGGGGGTCAGATTTGGAAAGCGAGTATCGAGATGTTGAGGGGAGTGAGCTTAGGAAATTCGAGCAAGTAGTGAATCGTAAACTAAATAAATAGGATACCGTCTTGACCCTCAAACGCAAAAAAGAGCGCGCGGCGGCACAACATGGCGGATCTTGGTGACGACGCCCTACTTAAATGAAATAAGGCGTCAGACTCTGAGATTTCTCCACGCATATAAGGTGTCAGACTACGTTTTCGGCCTGAGAGGGCTGCATTGAAAACGTAGTCTGACACCTTATTCACTGCGGTTTCAGTGAATTTGTATGATGGTCACATTTTCTATTCCGGTTCAAGCTCTGTCCCAATTGCTTCCACAGGCGGAGCTAGTCTGGTGTTTGGTTCGGTATTGGATCGAACTCCAAACCGTGTGCGTGCGAATATAATAAATACCTATCTCATAGGGGCTAATGCGCAGGCGACTTATTGTTTCGGGATTTGCATGGGTGTTAATCACGCTATTGGGGGCTTAACGGCTATAGAGTGGGGGTTAGGTACGCCTGGTTTTAGCGGTGGATTGGGGTATGGATTTAGTGCGGGAACTGCTCTTCTTTTTTAAATGAAGAAAACTAAAATTATAAAATTAAATAAAAAAATTGTTTTTTATTTTCTTTTTTTGGTTTTTTTGATTATTTATATAATTTATCGGGCGCCAAAAGACGTGCCTCTAATTTATTCAAATATGACCGGCTTGATTGTTCCTATGGAAAAAATTAACGGCAATATTCTGTCTGAAATAAAGATGGTTAAATCAGGGGCTGCTTTGGTGTTGTTAGAATTTTCATCTTCGCGCTGGAATAAAATTACGGAAGAGGAAAATTCAAAATTATTGGAAAATTTGGGTGCAATAAGAATTAAAGAAGGCGATAGGATTAGGTATTGTCGAGGGCGCGAGCAATATGACATTGTTCCGCCATCCAATTATGGAAATGCCAGATATTCCATTGCCATGAGTTACCCGGGAACAGATTGTTGAAAATAAAGTGTCAGACTATGTGTACGGCCAAGGAGTTGGATGAGCTTGAAAGGATATTGTCTAGCCTCTTGGTTCGTAGAGATAGTCAAGAAGAAAATAGGCTGTG
This sequence comes from Achromobacter xylosoxidans, assembly GCA_040396375.1. Classification (GTDB taxonomy): domain Bacteria; phylum Pseudomonadota; class Gammaproteobacteria; order Burkholderiales; family Burkholderiaceae_B; genus Achromobacter; species Achromobacter xylosoxidans_D. The sequence goes on along the minus strand of JBEBOQ010000110.1, from coordinate 9,074 downwards.
CCATATTGCTCGAAAATTGTCAGATGATGAGAAGAAATCAATCATAGAGTTATTGGCAAAAAAAATATCAGTATGGCGGCGTCTGTTGCGGCTAGGATAAATATTTCAATCGATCAACAATCCGAGCTTTTTGAAAAAGTGTTGGTTAGGGGGCGTAGTAATGAAATTAATCAGTATGTCGATAGGTTGTTTGTTCATAGGATGGGGATTTCTAGAATGATAGGAATTTTGAGAAAACATGAGGTGTCTTGCCCGAAGGGGGTATATTTCGCAGCATATTATCTCGGCGCCAACCGGGTTGTGCCTGAAAAGAAAAAAAAGAAAATTATCGATATGTTCCAGCGAGTGAGATTGGGAATAACCGATGGCGCGAAAGAGTGATTTGGATAAATAATAAAAATAAGGTGTCAGACTACGTTTTTGGCCTGAAGAGGTCGCTTTGAAAAACGTAGTCTGATATCTTATTTTTGTGTTTTAAACGCCGAAGGATTGACGTTTCGGTCAAGGCCAGAGCTCACTCGGCATAGATCATGGCGCCTGGCGTAAGCAACGAGATGGTCGGCCGGTCTTTCTCCTCGTTGAATTCATGACCCGGCCCCGACAGGCCTAGAATATCGTCCACCCCGTCGCACCCCCGGCGCCCTTGCCGGCTGACGATTCCGTTTCCGCCAGGAGTCCGCCGTATGACCGCCATTCCCGCTGCCCCGACCGCCGGCGCAGCGCTGCCCGCCGTGACTGCGCGGGTGGACGTCATTTCCATTCAATCCCAGGTCGTCTATGGCTACGTTGGCAATAACGCCGCCACGCCGGTGTTCCGCCGGGCCGGCCTGCGGGCCATCGCGGTGCCCACGGTCATCCTGAGCAACACGCCGCACTATCCCACCCTGCATGGCGGCGCGGTGCCGCTGGACTGGTTTGACGGCCTGCTCAAGGGGCTGGACGAACGCGGTGTGACCCAGGTGGCGCGCGCCGTGGTCTGCGGCTACCTGGGCCAGCCCGGCCAGGCCGACCTGCTGGCCGCGTGGCTGTCGGCGCTGCGAGGGGCCCGGCCGGACCTGCGGGTGCATATCGACCCGGTCATGGGCGACCGCAATGACGGTCTATACGTGGATTCCGGACTGGTCGCGCAGTACCGCAAGAAGTTGGTGCCGCATGCCGACGGCATGACGCCCAACCATTTCGAGCTGGAACTGATGGTGGGCCGGCCGCTGTCGTCCATTGACGAGGTGGTGACGGCCGCGCGCGAGTTGATCGCCGAGGGGCCGCAATGGATAGTCGTGACCAGTGCCGCGCCCATGGCGGCCGCGCCCGGCGCCTTGCAACTGGCCGTGGTGACTGCGACCGAGTGCACGGTGCTGACCCATCCCGAGATCGCCATCCCGCCGTCGGTGCATGGCACCGGCGACGTGTTCATGGCGGCCATCACTGCCCGGTTGCTGGCCGGCGATGCGCTGGCAGACGCCGCGCGGGCAGCCACGGACGCGGTGACCGACGCGCTGACGCGCACCCGCGAACTAGGCTGGGAAGAACTGGCGATCGAAGGCTGACGCCCGCCGTCTTTGCGGCCTGTGGACGCCAGGCATTCTTGCCCGGGGACGCCCAACGCCCTAGCCGTCAGCAGAGGCAGCCCGTCCTTGCCGTCAGCGGAAAAAGCCACCCGCCCGTCTGGACGCGGGGCCGCCCCATGCGGCCCGGTCCTGCTCAATAGGTCTTGTACGGCAGGAACTTGCCGCTCATCACGATCTGCACCCGGTCGCCCTTGGGATCGGCCTCGCGGGTCAGGTCCATCTTGAAGTCGATGGCGCTCATGATGCCGTCGCCGAACTCTTCATTGATCAGCGCCTTGAACGTGGTGCCGTAGACGCTGATCAGCTCGTAGAAGCGGTAGATCAGCGGATCGGTCGGCACCGACGTCGGCAGGGAGCCCTTGTAGGGCACCACTTGCAACTGCACTACGGCGTCGGCGGGCAGGTCCAGCACGCGGGCAGCGGCCAGGGCCTGGGTTTCGGTCAATGTCATCTGGCCCAGCAGGGCGGCCGTGGTCCATTCCTTGCTCTGGCCGACGGCCTCGGCGATGGCGGCCCAGGACAGCTTCTTTTCCAGGCGGCGGGTGACGATCAGTTCGGTGACTTCGGCGCGGGACATCATGGGGGTTCACTCCTTGTGGGAAGCCTTGTCGACCAGGAAGTCGACGAGATGGTTGCGGATTTCGTAGTAGCGCGGCTCGTGGTGCAGGCTGGCGCGGGTGCGGCCGCGCGGCAGGTCCACCTCGACCGACTCGGCGATGCGGGCATGGGGGCCCGCGCTCATCAGCAGGATGCGGTCCGACAGCAGGATGGCCTCGTCCACGTCGTGCGTGATCATGAAGACGGTCTGGCGGGTTTCCTGCACGATGGCGCGCAGTTCGTCCTGGATGGTGCCGCGCGTCAGCGCGTCGAGCGCGCCGAAGGGTTCGTCCAGCAGCAGCATGCGCGGCTGGATGGCGAAGGCGCGGGCGATGCCCACGCGCTGCTTCATGCCGCCCGACAGCTCGCACGGCTTCTTGTCGGCGGCGCGGGCCAGGCCGACCATGTCCAGGTAGCGCAGGCTGTGCTCGCGCACCTGGGCGCGGGAATAGGCCGGCCAGCGCGAACGCACGCCGAATTCGACGTTCTGCAGCGCGCTCAGCCAGGGCAGCAGGGCGTGCGCCTGGAACACCACGCCGCGCGCCAGCGACGGGCCGGCGATCTCGCGGCCGTCCATGATGACGACGCCTTCGCTGGCCTCGTCGATGCCGGCCAGGATGTTCAGGATGGTGGTCTTGCCGCAGCCCGAATGGCCGATCACGCAGACGAACTGGCCCTGTTCGATGCCGAAGTCGATGTTCTCGAATACCGGCGCCGCCGGCCGGCCGTCGCGGCCCGGGTAGCGCTTGGCCAGCGCCTGCACTTGCAGAAAGGGTTGGCTCATGGCGTTCACTCCCGGTAGCTGACCAGCCGCGCGGCGCGCGCCAGCACGGTGTCCAGCAGCATGCCGATCAACCCGATGAAGAGGATGGCGCAGATGATGTTGGCGATGGACAGGTTGTTCCATTCGTTCCAGACGAAGTAGCCGATGCCGGTGCCGCCGATCAGCATTTCGGCCGCCACGATCACCAGCCAGGCGATGCCGACCGAGATGCGCATGCCGGTCATGATGGTGGGCGCGGCCGCCGGCAGGATCACCAGCAGGGCGGTGCGCAGCCGCGACACTTCCAGCGTGCGCGCCACGTTCAGCCAGTCTTGCCGCACGGCGCCCACGCCGAACGCCGTGTTCACCAGCATCGGCCAGAGCGAGCAGATGAAGATCACGAAGATGGCGGAGGTGTCGGCGTCCTTGATGGTGTACAGCGCCAACGGCATCCAGGCCAGCGGCGAGATCGGCTTGAGCACCTGGATGAACGGGTCGAAGGCGCGGTAGACGGTCCTGGACATGCCGATCAGGAATCCCAGCGGAATCGCCACCAGCGCCGCCAGCAGGAAGCCGGTCAGCACCCGCGCCACCGAATACGCCAGCTGGATGCCGATGCCCTTGTCGTTGGGGCCGCGGTCGTAGAACGGATCGCGCAGGTGCTGCCACAATCGGGCGCCGACCTCGGCCGGGCCGGGGAAGGGCGTCTGCGAACCGCTGGCGGCGGCGTTGCCAACCAGCGCCGCATAGGCCGGATCGACGGTCGCCGCGCCGGCGGCGGGGCGGGTGGCGACGTGCCACAACAGCAGGAACAGCAGAAACAGGATGACGGACAGGAAGGTCGCCCGCCAGGGTTGCACGGCCCGCATCAGCTCCTCCGGATCTTGAAGCCGGCCAGGTAGGCCTCGGGCTGGGCCGGATCGAAGGGCTTGCCCATCACGCTGAAGGTCTTGGCGGCGTCGGCGGGCGGGGTCAGGCCGGCCTCGCGCATCAGGCGCAGCGCGTCGGTCGCCAGGAACACCTCGTTGGCGACTTTCTGATAGTCGACATCGCCTTTTATCTGGCCCCAACGCTTCATCTGCGTCAGGATCCACACCGCGAACGAGCCCCACGGCATCGGGTCGAAGTCGATGCGCTGCGGGTCCTTGAGCACGTTGCCCAGGCCGTCGGCGTAGGTGCCGGTCAGCACCTGTTCCACCACCGTGACCGGCTGGTTCAGGTAGTTGGGCGCGGCGATGGCGCTGGCGATCTCCTTGCGGTGGGCCGGGTCGCGGGCGTAGGCGGTGGCCTCGATGATGGCCTTGAGCAGGGCCTGGTAGGTATTGGGCTGGGCGGTCACGAATTCGCGGCTGGCCGAGAACGCGCAGCACGGATGGCCGTCCCAGATGGCCTTGGACAGGGTGTGGATGAAGCCCACGCCGTCATAGACCGCGCGCTGATTGACCGGGTCCGGCGCCAGGAAGCCGTCGATGTTGTCGGCGCGCAGGTTGGCCACCATTTCGGGCGGCGGCACCGAACGGATCTGCACGTCGGTATCGGGGTCCAGCCCGTGTTCGGCCAGGTAGTAGCGCAACAGGTAGTTGTGCATGGAATAGTCGAAGGGCACGGCGAACTTGAAGCCCTTCCAGTCCTTCGGGTCGCGCCGGTCCTTGTGCTTCATGGACAGCGTGATGGCCTGGCCGTTGATGTTCTCCACGGCGGGCATCGTCCACGGCACGGCGCGGCTGGCGCCCACCCCCAGCGAGATGGCCAGCGGCATCGGCGACAGCATGTGGGCAGCGTCGTATTCACCGGATATGGCCTTGTCGCGGATCAGCGCCCAGCCGGCCGTTTTCACCACTTCCACGTCCAGCCCCTGCTTGCCGTAAAAGCCCATGGGATGCGCCATGATGATGGGCGTGGCGCAGGTGATGGGGATGAAGCCCACCTTCAGCTTCTGCTTTTCCAGCGGGCCGGCCGATTGCGCAAAGGCCTCTTTGGCGGCCGCCAGCGGGAACAGGGACGCGATGGCCGCCATGGCCGTGCCGCTGCCTACTGCCCGCAGAAAGCGCCGGCGCAGCGCGTCCTGCGGGAACAGGGCGCGCATCACCGCGTTGTCCACTGCGCTGTCCGCCGCGCTATCCAGCGTCAGGTGGCCAGGGCCCGCGGCGCGGTCGTGCTCGGCTTGCGACGCATGGCGGCCGCAGCCGCAGGCCAGGCGGCTGCCGGGATCGAACGGGTTGCTGAACAGGGACATGGGAGCCTCCAGGGTTTGGAATGCCCCCATCTTGGGGCCGGCCGCAAGGGGCCGGTATCGCCGGTTCAACCATATGCGTGTAGTGCGTCCACTACACGGTGCGCAGCCTGCGCCAAGGCGGTGCGCGGCCGCCTACAAGGCACCCAGCTGGTGCGTGTTGGCGTAGGCCACCAGCTCGACCAGCGTGCGCACTCCCAGCTTTTCGAAGATGCGGGCGCGGTAGGTGGAAATGGTGTTCACCGACAGCGCCAATTGCTCGCCGATGGCCGACACCGACCTGCCAGCCACCAGCAGCTGCAACACCTGGAATTCGCGGTTGGATAACAGTTCGTGCGGCGGCCGGGTGCTGTCCTGGCGCACGGTATGCGCCAGCAGTTCGGCCACGGTGGGGGTGACGTACATCTTGCCAGCGGCGGCGTTGACCAGCGCGGCCAGCAGTTCGTCGGGGTCGCAGCCTTTGTTCAGGTAGGCATGGGCGCCGGCCCGCAATGCCCGCACGGCGAATTGGGATTCGGGATACACCGACAGCATCACCACGCCCAGCCCCGGGTAGTCGGCGCGCACGGTCTTGAGCACATCCAGGCCGTCGCGTTCGCCCAGCGCCACGTCCAGCACCATGGCGTCGAAGGGGGCTTGCCGCAGCGCGCGCAGGGCGGTGGGGGCGTCGGCCGCCTCTTGCACCTGGCCCACCCGCGGGTCCTCCTGCAGGATGCGGGCCAGGCCGCGGCGGATGATGAGGTGGTCGTCGACAATCAGCAGGTTCAGGGCCATGGCGGGGGCTCCTCAAGCGGCCGGCGGGTTCAGGCGCAGGCGGGCGCGCATGCCGGCGCCGGGCGCGCTGTCCAGCACCAGGTCGCCGCCGATGGCGCGGGCGCGCTCGCGCATGCCCAGGATGCCAAACGTCTGCCGCGTTTCGGGCAACTGCATGCCCACCCCGTCGTCTTCGACGGCCAGCAACAGGCCGCCGTCGCCCCAGACGGCGCTGACGCTGACGCTGCGCGCCCGCGCGTGGCGCTGCACATTGGTCAGAAGCTCTTGCACGATGCGGTAGACGGCGATTTCGGCATGCGGGTCCAGGCGCCGGCTTTCGGTGTCGGGCGGGCACAGGTAGCGGCATTGCAGGCCGGTGCGCGTTTGCAGGTCTTGCAGCAGGGTCTCCAGCGCGGCCCACAGGCCCAGGTGGTCCAGCACCACGGGGCGCAGGTCGTTCAGGATGCGGCGGGTGGCGTCCATGGCCGTCTGCGTCACGTCCAGCATGCGGTCCAGGTGGTTTTGCAGCGCGGGTTGCGCGGCCAGTTGGCGGCGCAGCCAGTTCAGGTCCAGTTGCAGCGCCGTGAACGACGCGCCCAGGTCGTCGTGGATGTTGCGGGCGATGTGGGCGCGTTCCTGCTCGCGCAGGGTGCTCAGGTGGCTTGACAGGCTGCGCAGCGATTCATGCGCGGCGCTGAGTTCGGCCGTGCGTTCGTCCACCCGCGCTTCCAGCAGCGCCTGGGTGCCGTGCAATTCGCGTTCGATGCGCTTGCGCGCGGTGATGTCCGAAAACGTGACCACCGCGCCCACCACTTCCTGTTCGTTACGGATGGGGTACGAGGCGTACTGGGCATCAAAGCACGAGCCGTCCCGGCGCCACAGCACCTCGTCGTCCACGCGTTCGCCCCGGCCGTCGCGAAACGCCTTGAAGATGCGGCAATCGTGCACCGGCATCAGCTCGCGGCTGGCGTGGGAATGGTGGATCAGGTAGTGCATGTTGCGGCCCACGACCTCGTCCGGGGTGTAGCCCAGCATCTCGGCGCCCGCGCCGTTGATGAAAATACAGCGGCCGCGCAGGTCGATGCCGTAAATGCCTTCCCCGGCGGATTCCAGCAGCATTTCCAGCTGGCGCCGCCATGCCGCGTGGTGGGACAGATGTTTCAGATCCGCGAACATATTCAGCCTTTCGACGGGCCTGCGTGGCCCGATTCCCCTGTTCCGGGCGTTTTCGGCCCTTTTTGTTGTGCAGTGCAGTGTAAGGCAGGCAGGCCCGTTTATGCCGCTTATCAAACACACCGTTCCGTCAGGCCGAACAAGCCCGCCGGACCGGACGGGTAAAATCCCAGGTTGTTCACCATGCTGGGAGCCAGAGTGCAGCCGGTCATTTCAGTTCAAGGGCTATCCAAACGGTACGCCTCAGGGTTTCAGGCGCTTAAAAGCGTCGACCTGGAAATCCAGCGCGGCGAGATCTTCGCGCTGCTCGGGCCCAACGGCGCGGGCAAAACCACCCTGATCAGCATCATCTGCGGCATCGTCAACCCCACCGGCGGCCGGGTGCTGGCCGACGGCCACGACATCGTGTCGCAGTTTCGTGCGGCCCGCGCCGCCATCGGGCTGGTGCCCCAGGAAATTTCTACCGACGCCTTCGAAAGCGTCTGGAACACGGTCACCTTCAGCCGCGGCCTGTTCGGCAAGCCGGCCAACCCCGCCTATATCGAAAAGGTGCTGCGCGACCTGTCGCTGTGGGACAAGAAGGACAGCCGCATCATGGCGCTGTCCGGCGGCATGAAGCGCCGTGTCATGATCGCCAAGGCGCTGTCGCACGAACCCAAGATCCTGTTCCTGGACGAACCCACCGCCGGCGTCGACGTCGAATTGCGGCGCGGCATGTGGGAAATGGTGCGGCGCCTGCGCGAAAGCGGCGTCACCATCATCCTGACCACGCACTACATCGAGGAAGCCCAGGAAATGGCCGACCGCATCGGCGTGATCCGCAAGGGCGAGATCATCCTGGTCGAAGAAAAGAACGAGCTCATGGCCAAGCTGGGCAAGCGCCGCTTGACGCTGACGCTGAAGGCGCCGCTGCCGGGCATCCCCACCGCGCTGGACGCCTTCCAACTGGACCTGTCCGACAACGGCCACAAGCTGGTCTACACCTACGACAACCACGGCGGCGGCGAAATCTCGGCCCTGCTGCGCCACCTGAGCGAACTGCACATCGAATTCACCGACCTCAATTCTTCTGAAAGCTCGCTCGAGGAAATCTTCGTCAGCCTGGTGACCGCCCAATCATGAATTTCTACGCAATCCGCGCCATCTACCTGTTTGAAATGGCCCGCGCCTGGCGCACGCTGATGCAAAGCGTGCTGTCGCCGGTCATCTCCACGTCGCTGTACTTCGTGGTGTTCGGCTCGGCCATCGGCTCGCACATGGTCGACATCGACGGGGTCAGCTACGGCGCCTACATCGTGCCCGGCATGATCATGCTGTCGCTGTTGACGCAAAGTATCGCCAACGCCTCGTTCGGCATCTACATGCCGCGCTTCTCCGGCACCATCTACGAGATCCACTCCGCGCCGATCTCCTATATGGAAATCGTTGCCGGCTACGTGGGCGCGGCGGCCAGCAAGTCCATCATCCTGGGCTTGATCATGCTGGCCACGGCCCGCCTGTTTGTCTCGTTCGAGATCGTGCATCCGTTCTGGATGCTGGGTTTCCTGGTGCTCACCGCCGTCACCTTCAGCCTGTTCGGTTTCATCATCGGCATCTGGGCCGACGGCTTCGAGAAGCTGCAGATCATCCCCCTGATGATCATCACGCCGCTGACCTTCCTGGGCGGCACCTTCTATTCCATCAAGATGCTGCCGCCGTTCTGGCAGACCGCCACCTTGTTCAACCCGGTGGTCTACCTGGTCAGCGGTTTTCGCTGGGCGTTCTATGGCGTGTCCGACGTCAGCGCCAGCGTCAGCGTCGGCATGACGCTGGTGTTCTTGGTGGCGTGCATGATCGCGGTGCGCTGGATCTTCAAGACCGGCTACCGCCTCAAGACCTGATGGGGCAGGGCGCCGCATGCGCCCGGGCCAGGCAAAAACGTGCGCCCTTCGCTGAACTGACCCCCAGAAGTTGGATGGTCGGAAGCTAAGCCCCTAAGGCCTGAGCT